>JBGVHB010000053.1:0-136884 GCA_045121975.1 Roseburia sp. | reverse complement strand
AAAATGATGATATATGTTAATCTATTCATGGCAGTGGTGGTGTCGATCCTGTTTGATTGTTATTTTGTGGTGATTTAACAATACTACTTTTAGGACTTGCTTTCCACTGCTTTTTATTATAGAAAGCAGAAAATCGCTATGCCACAGCCTTGGCAGGCCATCGCGCAGCGATTTTGTTCAATTCCAATTTTGCGAGGTAATTCAAATGAAAAAGACAAATAAGAATACAAGTACAGGAATGGCACTTGGAATGTGCTTTGGTGTTTCTATTGGTACTTCTATAGGTTCATCACTTGGTAATATAGCAATGGGTAGTTCAATGGGAATGTTATTTGGTACGGTAATAGGACTTCTTATTGGAGCAGCGAAAGATAAGGAAGTAAATAACCAAATTGAAGAAAAAGGCTATACCATCAAAGATATAAAAAAGGATGAACGTAACGGAGAATATATAATCACTATTGTGAATAGATTAGGCGAAGAAAGTGTTGTTATTGTTCCCAAAGGACAAATGGAAGAGGAAAACTTTTCCAAGGAAGATGTAGTTTATTTAGATGAAGATGGTATGTTAGAACAGGCATACGATAAGGAAGAATAATAAATTCTTTAGGTTAGAATCAATAATGGTGTAAACGAAAAAGCAGTTTTAAACTTAGATAACTGCCCATTCGTTTACATCATTTTTTGATTTAGCCTAATTGAACAAAGTAAGTGTCCGGTGACAAGGAGTCTATGGACTTTTAATCTTTCAATCTTATTTTATGTTGTGCAGATTCATCTGTTGTAGAAAAGCATTCTACAATCATATTTAGAAACGATGGCACAACAATTAAACCTCAGAATCTGAGGCTAAGAAACATATGAAATCCCTTCGTCTAACAACGTAAAGGTAAGTGTTTTTGTGGTTTGCTGAGGTGTCCACCACATGACTTACATACGTATATCTTGATTCCATAAAGTTGATCCAGAATCTCTGGCATTTCCATTTCACGGAGCTTTGAAAGATATTTTTGGCACCCAAGAAGGTTTCTGCAAAGAGTAAGTTTTTTGTTCTTGGTGCGAGAGCAAAGTAATCCATAGTGTCGAATTCGTACGTAACGCTTTGGCGGTACATGCATAAGAAAACGACGAATAAACTCTACACCGGATAAAGTGAATTCTTTCCAATGTCCCTTATTATGATAGTCTTTTACAAAGAAAGTAACTGTTTTTTCATCCATACGAATAATTCGATGATTGCTAATTGCAATACGATGAGTATATTTTCCAAGATAATCAATTACTGATTGAGCACCATTAAAGGTTTTCTTGCAATAAGGTACCCATTCTGTGGCATAACAGGTATCAAGCAGCTCTTGGAATGCATAGTGATTGCGGTATTTCTGAGAAAGGCCATAAAATCGAAGCTTTTCGTCTTTCCAAAGTTGTTTTAATTCTTCCAAATATTTTCCTCGAAACACCTTTGATACTACTTGTATAGGGAGGAAAAAATCATTTCCCTTATCTTTCCATTCATTCTTCATAGTCAAACCACCACCCAAAAGAATGGTATGTATATGAGGATGAAAATTCATTTCGGACCCCCATGTATGTAAAATACAAATGTAACCTACTTTAGCGCCAAGATATTTAGAATCAGCTGTAAGATCATTGATTGTAGCAGAAGCAGCATGATAAAGTGCGTCATACAGTAATGCTTGATTGCTGAGGATAATAGGATTCAGAATATCAGGAACAGTGAACACAAGATGGAAATAGGGTGCGTCTAGTACGTCTTCACGTCGTGAATCCATCCAAATCTCTTTTGGAATTGCCTGACACATAGGACAGCAACGGTTTCGACAAGAGTTATGATGAATATGTATTTGACCACAATCTTCACAGATACTTATATTGGAGCCATATGCACCTGTTTTACAATTGATGATGTTGTGAGCAGTCTTAAGTTGTATGGCAGATGGCGAATACTGTTCGAGGAATGCTGGAAAAAAACGATCGAATATATCCTGAACTGTTGGCTTAATCATTGGAAACACCTTCTTCCAATACGGAATCAAAAGGACTGTTAATTCCCATGAGAGCCTTATTACTTACATGTAGATAAATCTCCGTCGATTTGGGATCACGATGTCCAAGAAGTGCCTGGATATATCTTGTTTCAATACCTTGTTCCAAGAGATGAGTAGCAAAACAGTGACGCAAGACATGAGGCGTAACTTTTTTGGAAAGTTCAGCTTCTGCAACTGAACGACGCATAACCTGTTCTAACGCAGCAACAGATAGATACTGTCCTGTGAATTTATTAGGGAACAGAATTCCGCGTGGTTTTCCACTGCGAAACCAGTATTCTGTAAGCAGATTCAGATTTTTCTTGGAGAGTATAGTATAACGGTCTTGTCTGCTTTTGGATTCTCTTACATGTATCTGCATGTTAGTACGCGAAATGTCATCATAATGAAGATGAATAACTTCAGACACTCTCAAACCAGAAGAATACATAGTTGCAAACATGGTTTTATATTTGATGTCTTCTGTAGCATCAAGCAGGCGATTGATTTCATCTAGCGAAAGAATTGTAGGAAGTTTATGGTCTAATATCATACGAGGAACAGTGACATCGTCCCAGAGGATATGGAGAACATTCCTAAAAAAGAATCTGATGGATGAATTATAGAGATTAAGCGTGGACGCTTTCAGACCAGCATCTTTCTTTGCTAACAGGAAGTGTCTCACATCCTGACAAGTCAGTTCGTCAGGATTTTTGTCCATATACATAAGAAATGTGGAAATAAAGTTTTTGTAGCTTTTAACTGTAGCTGGTGTAAGATTACGGATTTTACCGGCTTCTTCAATCTGTTGTAAATATTTTTCGTACATAATAGAACCTCCATGAATTAAGATAGTAAAATAAAGCCTACTAACTTTCATGGAGGTGCATGTATAGAATAAAACTGCTTGAGAAAGCAGCGTGGAGATGATATGATTTTCATAGGCAGTTATAGGGACTAAGCCCGTGTTTGAAGTTTGTTATTTGGTCGTGCTTTAACAATACTATCTTGGGACAATCCTGTCACTGCCTATTTTAGCAAAAAGAAAACTGCGTCATAGCCTTGGCAGGCCATCGCGCAGCGATTTTGTTCAATTCCAATTTATAGATGTTAGAATTAGAAGTTTCCTATTCAGTGAGATTACGTTGGGAGAGTTTGGTATGAAAAAATATATTTATAACAACTATAATATTTGTATAAAAGAAGCACCTCCGTACTCTTTTAATCCAACAGATAACAAACCGTATGATAAAGTAATTGTTATAGAGAAAAAAGAATTTAATAAAGCAATTGAATTGGAAATAGAGCAGGGTGGAGAAGTTAAAACTGTATCGCTGGTAGTTCCCTATGATACTCCACTGAAAACATTTGCTGCACCTCATAAAGATGGAGTGTTTATGATGTTGAATAATATCTTGTGCGTATTTGTTCCTGAAACTGCTTGTATTACGAAACAAACACAAATAAATCCAATGGGAACAATGTTTGAAGGCAAGTTAATCACATAGAGTAAAAAAGAAAATTTATTGACTACTGCACAAGGGGAAAATATTTAGAATTTATCAAACAAATCCCTCTCCCAACCAATGGTTGAGTTTGATAATTCTACTTACAGTTTGTGTACAAGAACTGATAAAGCTTGTAAAGTACAGCATGAAAGGAGCATATTGTAATGAATCAAATTGATACAGGAAAGTTTATTGCTAGTTGCAGAAAAGAAAAAGGTCTGACACAAGCACAATTAGCAGAAAAGTTAAACATTACTGACAGAGCTGTTTCCAAATGGGAGACAGGAAAATGTATGCCCGATTCATCTATCATGTTGGAACTTTGCAATATTTTAGGTGTTACGGTCAATGAACTATTAAGTGGGGAGAGGATAGAAATGAATAATTACGAAGAAAAAGTCAACGAAAATCTCATTGAATTGAAGCGAAAAGATGAGAATAATATGAGCAAGAATGCTGTAATATCAATCATATATACAATTACTATGGTTATTGGTATTTTAGTATGTTGTATATGTGATGTTGCTATTTCGGGAACACTGACATGGTCGCTTATTGTACTTAGCTCTATTTTGGTTACATGGATAGCATCTTTTCCTGTTATATTGTTGGGGAAAAAAGGTGTTTTTATAGCGATGGTTGCCATTAGTATTTTCATTTTACCATTTATGTACATATTAAGTATTTTGGTAAAAGTAGGTGAGGTATTCAGCATCGGTGCGATTATGTCAATTATTACACTTATTTTTCTATGGATAATTTATATTCTGTATTATCGACTTAAGGAACGAAAATTGTTGGCAACAGGAATCACATTTTTGTTTGCAATCCCGTTTACATTTGTGATAAATATTACATTATCAAAAATAGTTGGCGAACCTGTGATTGATGTTTGGGATATATTATCTGCATTTATTCTGTTGATACTAGCAGCTGCTTTTATCATTGGAGATTATGCACGAAAAAAAGGTTATTTAACATATCGATAGTGATTATTTGTTAATGCAACACTTATATAAAAGAAAGATTTCTAAGTTGAAATTGCCGGAGGTGTATATGGAAACAATAGATATTTACGGAGCAAATCGTTTTGAAAAATATACAAAATCAAGAGAAGCCTGCCGGGGAATAGTGATTTCAAATGATAAAATATTATTAACGTATGAAGTCAATACAGACCAATGGTTTATTCCGGGTGGTGGAATCGAAGATAACGAAAGTCTCGAAGAATGTTGCGTTCGTGAGTTAGCAGAAGAAACTGGTTGCAAAGTAAAAGCCAATCAATATTTTTTAACTATCAACGAATATTACGAAGAATGGTTTTTTGTAAGCCACTATTATATATGTGAATGTATTGGTAAAACAGAAAGAAAATTAACGGAAAGAGAACTTGAAGTAGGTCTTGAACCAAGATGGATTTCTTTAAAAGAAGCAATAGAAATTTTTTCTAAACATCAGGATTATGCCGACGAAAATGAGATGAAGCGAGGCGCATATTTAAGAGAATATAACGCTCTTTCTTATTTTATGAAAATCCAATAAGGATAATTTGTGGAGACAAAAAAGTATTGACCTTAACCTAAGGCGAAGGCTTATTGTTAATTTATCAAGGGAGCAATAGGAGGTCAGAAATGTTTTCAATCAAAGAAATAGCAGAAAAAATAGGAGTGAACCCGAATACAATTCGTTTTTATGAGAAAAGAGGGCTTTTAACGCCGGAGCGTTCCGAAGCAAATTATAGAAAATATTCAAACGAGGATATTGCGCGTCTGGAAATGATAATGTTGTATCGGAAGATGGGATTTTCGATAGAAGACATTAAAGGGTTGTTAGAAAAGAAGCAGGGATGTATGGAGCAGTTTGCAGTGAGAAGGAGCGTATCGACTTAGCGGATGAATATTTTGGAAATGTAGACGAGCTATCAGAGATTTTTGAAGAAATGGGATATGTCTGTGAAGCAGAGCAGATAGATGAATTAATCTGGTGTGTTACGGCAAGAAAGTAAAAGTGCCCAAAATAAAAAGAGTATGCTATACTGGTAACGATAATTTGTAGGCGCAGTATGTTTTATGCCGGCTTTTAGGAAAGCCGGCATTTTATGAGAGAAAGGAAGTCAAATGCAGAATCAGTTTGCGAGAACAGAGATTTTACTTGGAAGAGAAGCAATAGAAAAATTACAACAGGCAAGAGTGGCAGTGTTCGGAGTCGGCGGAGTCGGTGGTTATGTTGTGGAGGCACTAGCGAGAAGCGGCGTAGGGGCATTTGATTTAATAGATAACGATACCGTTTGTGAGACAAACTTAAACCGCCAGATTATTGCAACCTGGGACAGCATTGGAAGAGCCAAAGTGGACGTGATGAAAGAGCGGATTTTGAGCATTAATCCGAATGCGGTTGTGAATGTACACAACTGTTTCTTTTTGCCGGAAAATGTGGGAGAATTTGATTTTTCGCAGTATGATTATGTGGTGGATGCGGTAGATACTGTGACCGCCAAAATCGCACTTGTGATGGAAACACAGGCAGCCGGAGTACCTATTATGAGCAGCATGGGGGCAGGAAATAAATTAAATCCGACAGCATTTGAAGTGGCAGACATTTATAAAACCTCTGTCTGTCCGTTAGCAAAGGTAATGCGCCGCGAGCTAAAAAAGCGTGGTGTAAAAAAATTAAAGGTCGTTTATTCCAAAGAAATAGCCATGACACCAGCTGTAACGGAAGAAGCAAACGAGTCTTCGCGTAGAGCAATTCCGGGAAGTACAGCATTTGTGCCATCTGTGGCAGGATTAATCATTGCTTCAGAGGTTGTGAAAGATTTAACAGGCGTGAAAAATGATTAATTTTGCACTTTAAAGCAAAAAAGTGTTGACTTTAACGCTTTAAAGGGGTATCATGGAACAAGCAAAGGAGATAGAAAGATATGGAAATGCAAATGGAATTTTTACGGAAGCTTCCAACACCAGCAGAATTAAAGGAAGAATTTCCGGTAAGTGATAAAATCGCTGCCATTAAGGAAGCAAGAGATAAGGAAATCAAAGATATTTTCGAAGGAAAGTCAGATAAATTAATTTTAGTAATCGGGCCATGTTCGGCTGATAACGAAGATGCAGTGATTGATTACATTTCAAGACTGCGTAAGGTGCAGGAAAAAGTTCAGGATAAGATTTTTATGATTCCTCGAATCTACACAAACAAGCCAAGAACTATTGGTGTAGGATATAAAGGAATGCTTCATCAGCCAGACCCGGAGAAGAAAGAAGATATGTTAAAGGGTATTATCGCAATCCGCGAGCTTCACACAAGAGCGGTAGAAGAGACAGGATTTACCTGCGCAGATGAGATGCTTTACCCGGAAAATCACAGATACTTATCAGATTTATTATCTTATGTAGCAGTCGGTGCACGTTCGGTAGAAGACCAGCAGCACAGATTGACAGCGAGCGGTGTTGGTATTCCGGTTGGTATGAAAAACCCAACAGGCGGTGATATTTCTGTTATGATGAACTCTATCATTGCAGCACAGAGCCAGCATACCTTCCTTTACAGAGGCTGGGAAGTAAAAACAGCAGGAAACCCATTAGCACATGCGATTTTACGTGGATATGTAGACAAATTTGGACGCAATATTCCAAACTATCATTACGAAGATTTACAGCACTTATTTGAAGCATATGCTGAAAAAGATTTAAGCAATCCGGCTGTTATCATTGATACAAATCATTCAAATTCAGGAAAACAGTACTTAGAGCAGATTCGTATCAGCAAAGACATTATGCACAGCTGTAAAGTGTCTAATGACATTCACAAGCTGGTAAAAGGTTTGATGATTGAAAGCTACATTGAAGACGGCACACAGAAGATTGGTGACGGATGTTACGGCAAATCAATCACTGACCCATGCCTTGGCTGGGAGAAGACAGAGAATCTGATTTATGAATTAGCAGACTTATGGTAAAAGAAAGCGTCGCGCGGCGGCGCTTTTTTCTTTACAACAAACAATCCGATAGGCTATGATGTTATAAGAACAGCGTTTAAGGAGAAAAGAATGAGATATCCGAAATTTTTAAAAGAAAATGGAACGATTGGTTTTGCAGCACCATCATTTGGATGCTGCATCGAGCCATATCATACAGCATTTGATAATGCACAGAAGAAATTCAAGGAATTAGGTCATACACTTGATTTAGGACCGAACTGCTACGAAGGCAGCGGAATTGGCATTAGCAACACACCAAAAGCCTGTGGACAGGAACTGACCGAGTATTATTGCAGAAAAGAAAATGATGTGCTGATTTCCTGCGGTGGCGGAGAACTGATGTGTGAGACCATGAATCATGTGGATTTTGAAAAAATTAAGGCAGCAGAGCCAAAGTGGTACATGGGTTATTCCGACAATACAAATATGACATTTTTATTGGCAACCATATGTGACACAGCATCTATTTATGGACCATGTGCAGCAGCTTTTGGAATGGAACATTGGCATGAAAGTCTTAAGGATGCATATGAAGTGCTGTGTGGCAGGAAAAACGTGGTAGAAGGCTATGATTTATGGGAGAGGGAATCCATAAAGGACGAAGAGCACCCACTTGTGCCATACAATCTGACAGAGAAACGCGATTTGAGGCTTTTTCCAGTGGAGAGTCTTATCGACAAGAAAACAGGAGATGTGTGTGTACAGAACTCAAATGGCTTTTCGGGCAGCGGGAATCCTGAGGTTGAAATTCAGATGGAAGGACGCTTGTTAGGCGGCTGTATGGACTGTCTGGTGAACCTTCTTGGTACGAAATTTGACAATGTGGCAGATTTTAATGAGCGTTATAAAGAAGAGGGCATCATCTGGTTTTTAGAAAGCTGTGACCTGAATGTGATGTCAATCCGTCGTGCTATCTGGCAGATGAAAAATGCAGGCTGGTTTGAACATACAAAGGGATTTCTGATTGGAAGACCGCTCTGCTTCGGACAGGATATGATGGGACTTGACCAGTATCATGCAGTTGTGGATTTATTGGCAGAGTATGGTGTGCCAGTGATTATGGATGCAGATATCGGACATCTTGCGCCGATGATGCCGCTTGTGTGTGGAAGTTATGCAAAAGTATCTGCAAAAGGAAATCAGATTGCAGTTGAGATGAAATATGAATAAAGCAGAATAAACATGAAAACGTCTTCCAAGGTTAGGCTGAAACTAACGTTGGAAGACGTTTTGCATGTCTGGAAAATATAAATGTTCTCCTGCATATTTAAAAATATACAAAGCTAATGTTCTGTGATTTACGAGAATGTCACAATGTCAAAGCTTTTTAAAGCGAAATATTTACATTTGTTCCGATGCCGTCAGCAAGCAGTGTATCTGTACTTGCAGCAGCTGCGAGTGCCGTTGCGATTGGATTTGTGTCAGCAGCATTTTCTTCGGCTTCTTTGTTGGCGAGCGACTGTTCTGTAAAAATAGCATTCTCGGCTTTTATTTGAATACGTCTGGCATAGCGTGAGCTTTGGTTCAGATATTCAGAATCTTTGGAGAAAAGCTTTTTCACATCTGCTAAATCTGCGGCTTTTAATAGATTATCATTTGCAGTTAAAGTGCCGTCTTTTTCTACGGTAACACCAATATCTTCAAATTCTTCTGCATATTTTTCAGAAAGATTCTTCAAATACTTAGAGTAACGGTTTAAGGAAGCATCCGAAGAATTCTTGGCAGAATTAAGTGCATTATTATATGTCTCAATATAGGCACTGACGCAGCCATAAATATTAGCACCGTCCGAAGAATCATCTTCATAATTAAAGGTGCGCAGCTTCTTAGCGGCGCGGTGAAGAGCAGAAGCGTCGGCCTGAGAAAGTGTATTATTTCCGAAATTACTACGCTTAGAGGAAGAACTTGCATCTCGATTGGAAGCGTAAAAATTACGAAGATAAAAGCTTGAATTTAAACTAATTCCTGTACCTGAAACAGCAGCCATAGGATACCTAACCTTTCTTTCATGTTATAATTTATTTTTCGGTTTTTTTGGAAAAAAACTTTATACTTCAGAGAATAATTGAAAAAGTATTCGTGTTGAATTATAATACTAAGGAATAACATATTATATAAGCTAACATTTATACTTGGGAGGATAAGAGAATGGAAATAATTTTTTGGCTGATTATGATTGTAGCATTTTGTGTTGTGGAAATTATCACTGTTGGACTGACATCTATCTGGTTTGCAGGAGGTGCACTGATTGGTTTAATCTGTAGTGCACTTGGATTGGATTTTATCTGGCAGTTCGTTATTTTTGCCGCAGTATCCATTATTTTATTGGTGTTCACAAGACCATGGGCATTAAAATATTTAAAACCTCGTCTTGTAAAAACAAATTATGAGAGCGCGCTTGAGAAAAAGGTTTGTCTGACAGAGCGTGTAGACAATATCAAAGGAACTGGTACAGCTGTATTAAACGGCCAGGAATGGACAGCAAGAGCATATGATGAAGGAAAAACCTTCGAAGCTGGCGAAATCGTAACAGTAAAAGAAATCCGCGGTGTAACAATGTACGTGGTAGAAAATAGCGAAAATGCGCAGAAAGCGGCAGCACCAACACAGCAGGAAAACGCATAGAGTGTTAAGATAAAGGAGCAGTCCATATGAAAATTGTATTTTTAGATGCAAAAACCATAGGTGAAGATATTGATTTATCCGGTTTTGATAAGCTTGGTGAGGTGGTAAAATATGGATTTTCCACCGCCCAGGAAGCACGTGAGCGGACAAAAGATGCAGACGTGATTATATTAAATAAGGTCGAGATTAATGAGGCTTCGATTGGAGAAGCCAAGAATCTAAAGCTTGTCTGTGTTACTGCAACAGGAACAAATAATCTGGATAAAGAGTATCTTGCAAAACGTGGAATCGAATGGCGCAATGTTGCCGGATATTCCACAGAAACAGTGGCACAGCATACATTTGCATTGCTTTTTTATCTGTTAGAAAAGCTGCCTTACTATGATAAATATGTAAAGACAGAGCGTTATATTGGTGATACAACCTTTACGCATTTTGCAAATGTATTCCATGAATTATCTGGAAAAACATGGGGAATTATCGGTCTGGGAAATATCGGACGGCGTGTTGCTGATATTGCAAAGCTTTTTGGATGCCGCGTGATTTACTATTCTACTTCTGGCAGAAATAATCAGGAAGGCTATGAGAGAGTTGATTTTGATACCTTATTAAAGGAATCGGATGTCGTGTCTTTGCATGCGCCGTTGGATGAAAATACAAAGGACCTGATGAATGCAGAGGCTTTTGCCAAAATGAAATCAACTGCAATCTTTTTAAATCTCGGCAGAGGACCGATTGTTGTGGAAAAAGACCTTGCAGATGCCTTGAAGCACAATGTAATCGCAGCAGCAGGCTTAGATGTGCTTTGTGTTGAGCCAATGAGCAAAGACAATCCGCTGCGTGAAATCAAAGACAGTGAGCGTCTGATTATCACCCCACACATTGCATGGGCAAGTATTGAAGCAAGAAGTCGTCTGATGGAAATTATCCTGGGACAGATAAAAGAATATTTTAACTTGTAAAAAAAACAGGTGCTGATGTGAAACATTTCATAATGTTTTACGTCAGCACCTGTTTTACGCTTTTTAACTAGGAATAGAGGCATCCATGCCACTGTGCATGGAGTTATTTCCATAGTCGTTAAGGAATGTTTTTAATTGAAGTTCTTTTTCTGCCGGAGAAGACTTCTGATAAAAATACTTTGTAAGGAGTCTGATGCGGCGTTCATAGATAACACCTGCTTTTTCGTATAAATCAAAGAAGGATTCCGTTGAAGTATGGGAATTGTCCCAAGGATTCTTCCAAGGTTTATGGCGCATGTTAAAAGGGTCAGTCCTGAAAAAGAGACTGTCACTTGGAATTAACGGCGAAAATAACGGATATTTCAAAAAGTGCTTTTCTAACCAGCGGATGAGCACTTTTTTCTGTCCGGAATCATCATGCAGAAGGAACATGCCAAACTGCATGGAAAAAATCGAAATATACATGGTAAACCATGTGGTATGAAGACCGGGATAAGTGTTCTGGAAAGCGTAATGCAGCATTGTTGCAATGACACGCTTCTGGCGGGCGGTTAATGTCAGCGTTTCTGCCCCGTAAAAAGCAGATGGAGTAAGGTTTAGCTTACTTGCAAGCAGGTCGGTATCAATATCCGTCTCTAAGTAGGCGTGGCGGCTGAAATAAGCCTTTTCACTGCGTCCATGATAGCCTGTCCTTCCATAGATAAATGGATGGCAGTTGGTATCTAAGGTGTAGTGCCCTAAAAAGCCAATTAAATAAGCCTCTGCGATGTGGCGGTCAATATGCTTGTGAAAAAGATTGCGGCTCTCTAACAGATTGGCATAAAAAGCCTGCGTATTCGTTGTATGAGCAAGCGAGCCAAGTGCCTTCCGATGCAGTACATAGGACGGCAGATAGTAAAAAATAAAATCAGGCCCTTGTAAGCCAAGTCCGAACGCGGCACGATTATAATATAAATTTTTTTTCAAGGGAGAAGCTTTTAATCTTTGATAGGTTTCTCTTCCCCAAAGATAGTGAGTGACAAATCCTGGCATTATTTTTCCTCGCGTATTTTTATAATTTAACTATAATATTTGTAAAAAAAGAATAATCTATGAATATTATATCCGTTTTTCCAAAAACTGTTAAGGAACATTGGCAAGAATTAAGAAAATTATAACACTTTCTTAAGGGGAGGAAAAATGATTAAGATTGATTTTTTTTCAAGGCAGTGCTATACTCGTACAAATGAAAAAGAGAGAGAAGAGGCGGTATCTATTAAGAAGAAAAAAACAACGATATTAAAGTGGCTGCTTGTGGTTGTTATCATAGGTGTGATTATATATACATTTCGTGATTCGGCAGGGCCGATTTTAGAAGAATTAGCAAAGACTGCACCAAGCGTCATTATTGGAATATGCGTTATGTCAGTGATATACCATTTGATAGAGGGCTCTATCACTACGATTTTAGCAAAGCAGTATGAGCCGGAATTTCGGTACAGCTGGGGCATTGGAAATGCGTTTTATTGCTCCTTTTACCGCGTGGCAACGTTAGGAAGCGGAGCGGGGATTGCGGCGCTTGTGTATTTAAGCGACCATAAAATTGAGTATTCTAAGGGATTTGGATTGTATATGCTTCAATATGCATTTCATAAAATCAGCATTGCCATTTATTCGGCAATCTTTTTTGCGTTAAGCTTTGGTTATATGATGAACCATTTTGGTGGATATACAGGGCTTTTACTGGCTGGTTATGCAATTACTATGATTATTACCTTGGGATTGATTCTATTTTGCTGTTCTGAAAAGTTTCATAAGCTGATTTTTAAACTGCTTGATTTTTTCAATAAAAACGGAAAGTGGGATGCCTTAGAAGTACAGTTAAGACAACAGTGCGATGAATTAGAGGAGGCTTCACGTTTTCTTTTAAAGAGAAAAAAGATGGTAGCGGTTGTGATTCTTTTAAACATGATAAAATTCTGCTTCTGGTATGGAATTCCATATTTGCTGTTTGCCGGAAGTGGCAATATTACGGTAATTGAAACAATGGCAATTACAGCACTTGCAGTGATGATTGCAGCAGTTATTCCAGCACCTGCAGGAATTGGCTCTACTGAGCTTATGATTACTACATTATTTGCAGGAATCGTGGGAACAGGTCTTGCCGGTTCTGCATGTCTGCTTTATCGTTTTGCAACGTTTGTATTTCCGTTTTTGGCAGGTGCAGTGATAGTAATAGCAAGAAAGGTTCGACAGCACAGGGCATCTAAGAACCTGTAGTTTACAGTGTCCGTCTAGTGCGGACAGTAGAATGGGTTAAGAATGAAGATTAGACTAAAATATGAAAAAGAAAATATTTACTGGATGATTGCAGTATTCGTACTTGCAGCAGTACTGTTCTATCAGGTGCGGTTTTCCGTCTGGGTATTGCTCGGATTTGCGGCAGGTTATGCAGTAATTAAAAATCTGGAAATAGAGTTAAATGAAAAATTGGCATGGCTTTGGTCTGCCCTGCTTCTGGCAGGCAGCAGTGTGTTTACCACGTATCACGTGCAGTATCTGTTATTAGATGCCGAGCTGCGTGAAAAAACATCCGGCAGCAAGATACTGTTGAATATCATCTGCTGTCTGGTTGTTTTTTTGTTTGTTCAGATTTTTACAAATAATACGGGACGCACCTGTATTATTTCGCATGTATCCTTGATGCTTCTGGCGGGGATTAATTATTTTGTGTATCTGTTCCGCGGAAATGAATTTATTTTTAGTGACATCCGTTCTGCACAGACAGGACTGAGTGTGGCAGGAAAATATGAATTTGTGCTGGATGAGCGGGCGGCACACGTGATTTTATTGTCCACGCTGTATGTGACATTCATGCATAAATTAAAGGTTTCTTTTACAAAAAAAATCAGAATCTGGATGATGGCAGTCTGTGCGTCCCTTGCCATTTTAAGTGGTGTGTATGTTGGCATGAAAACAGAGACAACAGTCACAGAAACCTGGGAGCAGAAGGGAAGCTACCGCAATGGCTATATTTTAAATTTCGTATTAAGTATCCGGGATTATTTTGTGGCAGAGCCGGAAGGCTATTCGGCAGAGGCAATAGAGGCGTTGGAAATGAAATACCGCGAAGAGAGCAGCACTGAGAGCGAGCATCCAACGATTATCGCAATTATGAGCGAGTCCTATACGGATTTTTCGGTGGTTGGCGGCTTTTTAACGAATAAAGATGTAACGCCGTTTTATGACTCGTTAGAAGAGAATACGACCAAAGGCTATGCGCTTTCTTCTGTTTTTGGAGCAAAGACACCTAATTCTGAATGGGAGTTTATGACAGGTAATTCGATGGCATTTCTGCCAAGCGGCTCAGTGGTCTATCAGCAGTATTTAAGCACAGAGCCGACTTCGATTGTATCTAATTTGAAAAACGAGGGCTATATCTGTGTATCCATGCATCCTTATTACGATACCGGATGGAGCAGAAACACGATTTACCCACAGCTTGGTTTTGATGAAAGTTATTTTATTGAGCATTTTGACCAGACAAAGCTTCTGCGTGAGTATGTAACTGACCAGGAATTTTATGAGAAAATTATTGAGCGTTTTGAGAGCAAATCTGCCAAGGAAGATTTGTTTATTATGGGAATCTCCATGCAGAATCATGGCGGTTACAAGGAAAAATATGACAACTTTGAAGAAGAAATCCGCGTGCTTGGTGTCAATTACCCGGATGCAGACCAGTATTTATCCCTGCTTCATGAGAGTGACAAAGCATTGGAATATCTGATTTCCTATTTTGAAAAAGTAGATGAGCCGGTGGAAATTATCTTTTTTGGCGACCATCATCCAAGCCTTGATACAGGCTTTTACCGAAGCTTAAATGGCAAAGGTTTGTCGGGACTAACTGTGGACGAATTAGAAGCACTTTATACCGTACCATTTTTCATCTGGACGAATTATGAAAGCGAAGAAGAGACAATTGAAATCACCAGTTTAAATTATCTGTCTACGTTAGCATTCCAAAAAGCAGGATTAGAGCTGCCTGCCTATCAGCATTTTCTTTCAGATATGATGGAAGTGATTCCGGCAGTAAATGCGAGAGGTTATTATTCATTGGAGAATGGCTGCTTTATGCATATTGAGGATGCACAAGGCGAGGAAGCCAAGTGGCTGGAAAAGTACGAGATTCTGCAGTATAACAGTATGTTTGACGGAAAGGGAAGAAGCGAATTGTTTTTTCCGTATCTGACGGATAATTGATTTGACGCTCCGGCAGGATGCGTATAAAAGCTCTTCCTATAAAGCAAAAACGACAGAAAGGAATACGACAATGAATAAATATGACACAATTATTTTTGATATGGACGGAACGATTTTAGACACGTTAGAGGATTTACAGGATGCAGTCAATTATGCATTAGAAAAGCTTGGCATGCCAAAGCGCACATTAGAGGAAATCAGACAGTTTGTAGGAAATGGCGTGCGCCGTCTGATGGAACTGTCCGTACCGGACGGACTTGAAAATCCAAGGTTTGAAGAGGCGTTTCTGCTTTTTAAGGAGTACTACGGAGAACATTGTAATGATAAAACCAAGGTTTATGACGGAATTATGGAGCTGATGCATGATTTGAAGGAAGAAGGCTACGCGCTGGCAATTGTTTCTAATAAGCTGGATTCTGCGGTGAAAGACTTGAACGAGAAATACTTTGGAAAATATGTGCATGTTGCAATCGGCGACTGTGAGGGAATGGCAAGAAAACCTGCACCGGATACTGTTTTTGCAGCACTTCGCGAGCTTGGAAAGACAGCCGAAACAGCCGTATATATCGGTGATTCCGAGGTTGACCTTGCAACAGCTAAAAACTCCGGTCTGCCATGCATTTCTGTCTTATGGGGATTCCGCGACAAGGCGTTTTTAGAGGAGCAGGGAGGCACGCAGTTTGCAAAAACGCCTGAGGAAGTAAAACAGTTTTTGAAATAGGATATAACTTTTTTACAAGAGATAGATGTGTTATAATGTATATATATGCATTTTTGCAGCTGGAAACAAATGATTTTAGCGAAAAAGGGGCAGTGATACATGAGATATATCCTCATCGAAGAGGCAGCACCAGGAATGGTTCTTGCAAAAAACGTATACGATGCTTACAACGGCAAACTAATATCTGCACAGCAGACATTAACGGCAGAGTATATCCGTAAATTGAAAGAAAAAGGGTATTCAGGATTTTACATTGAAGATGAATACTCCAATGGAATTGAAATCGACGAAGTCATTAGTGTAGAGCTTCGAAATAAGGGTGTAGAGGCATTAAGAAAGAACAATATTGATGTGACGCTAGATGTTGCAAAGGATATTGTTGCGCAGATTATTGGCAATAAAAGTACGACGCTTGATATGGTAGATTTGCGTACCTTTGATGATTATACTTATCGTCATTCTGTGAATGTTGCCGTACTGTCCGTTATTATCGGCATGGGAATGAAGCTGTCAGAGAATGAATTGGTAGAGCTTTGTGTGGCGGCAATTTTTCATGACTTGGGAAAATTGATGATTGATGCAAAGATTTTAAATAAACCGGGTCGTCTGACCAAAGAGGAATTTAAGATTATCAAAGAGCATCCACAGCTTGCTGTTGATTTGTTAAAAGAGCGTTGGAGTGTGTCTTCGGCATCACGCGTTGGAATTCTTTTCCACCATGAGAACGAGGATGGAAGCGGCTATCCAAATGGTCTCCAGAGCGAAGAAATCCACCTGTACGCCAAAATTATCCATGTGGCAGATGTTTATGACGCATTGACATCAAAACGCCCATATAAAGACCCATATACGCCTGCAGAGGCAATCGAATATCTGATGGGCGGATGCGATATTCTTTTTAACAGAGAGGTCGTGCAGGCATTTTTGAAATATGTGCCGGTATATCCGAAAGGTGTAACTGTCATTCTTTCTGACGGAAGAGAGGGAATTGTGTATGGCAATACAGGAAATCAGATGCGCCCGAAAGTGCGCCTGCGTTCCGGTGAGAAAATCGATTTGGCAGATATGACAAAATACCGCCATATCACAATCAATCCGACCAGTTTTGTGGAAACAGATTATAGTAATGAGATGGCAGTACTGCCGGATGACGAAAACGATACAAGACCTATTATACTGGCAGTAGATGATATGATTGTAAATTTACAGCTGGTACGAAGCACCTTAGAAAAAGAGTTTAAGGTCATTATGGTAAAAAGCGGTCAGGAAGCATTAGATTATATACAGAATAATCCGCATCCTGCTTTGATACTAATGGATATTATTCTTCCGGGAATGGACGGAATTGAGACAGTCAGGGAGATTCAGAAAATCACAGACGAGATACCGGTGATTTTTCTGACGGCGCTATCTGACCGCGATACAGTACAAAAATGCAGAGAGGTACACGCAAAAGATTATATTGTAAGACCCTACCGGCCATTATATATGCTTGAGCGTGTGCGGGAAGCAATCGGAGGAAGTGATTTATGTACAATCTAGCATTAGCAATACGTGTTGCCTGTGCAGCAGTGATGTTTGTCATCGTGATGTGCGGCTTTAACACTGAATTGAAAACAAAAGAACATTCTGTACTGCAGATGATTGTAGCATTTTTGTATATATATACAGTGGACATGGTATTTGAGGTATTGTGCAGGTCAGAAGAAGCGTCATTGCTGGTCATTCAGGTGGCAGAGCTGACAAGTTTATGCATTTTGACCATGATGTTTCATTTTACCGTCTGCTATACAGGGATTCGTCCGGGGAAAATCCTAACATCAATTCTAAGTGTGTGGACAGTGTTTGCCAATATTGGAATCCTTGTCTTTTTCAGAAAAGACGGATGGTATTTAAAGAATGTTGTATTTGTGGAGGACGGAGCATTTCCACATGTAGAATATACCAGAGGCTTTTTTGGTCATGCATTTGAGGTTTTGATTGTTGTATATGCATTGCTGATTTTATGGGAAGCGGTGGTATATTTAGGAAAAGAGTCCAAAAGTAAAAAAGAAGTTTTTCGAAAGAGAATCTTTTTAGTTGCCATTTTGACACCAGAGGTTATGTATACAACTTATTATTTTCATATTCACAGATGTTACGAATTAACAATTGTTGGAATGGTTCTGACCGTAACAGTGCTGTTATATGCATCACGTTACTGCCGGCTCTTTGATATTGTAGAGAGTACCAAAGAAATCATGATTGAAAATGTAGATGAAGGCATGGTCATTTACGATGAAGACAGAAAGCTTTTGTATGCAAATAAGATGGCAGGAAAGCTGTTAGAGGAAATGGATGCTTTGATACAGCAGAACCCGGATGATGCAGTTCCGCCGCAAAAGGGCGAATTTGTGAAGGATGGAAAAGAATACGAAGTGCATGGCAATCCTATATATAATGAAGAAGTGCTTCAAGGCTACAGCTATTATATTTTAGATATTACAGAGAAGCGCGCGCAGATGCAGGAAGCATGGAATGCAAGAATTGAGGCAGAAGAAGCGAATGCGGCAAAAACGAATTTCCTTGCAAGTGTCAGCCATGAACTTCGCACTCCATTAAATGGCATTATCGGAATGGCAGAAATTGCATTAGGTTCAGATGCAAAGGCAGATAAGCGTTTCCAGATAAAAAGTATTTTAAATTCTTCCAAAAACCTTCTGGTGTTTATTAATAATCTCTTGGATTTATCCAGAATAGAAGCAAACATGTTAGAGCTGTCGGAAGAGAGCTACTCTGTGGAGCAGAATGTTTTTGAATCGATGAATGTAGTGAATATGTCGCTGGGGGATAAGCCGATTCGCTTAGAAGCGCATATTTCAACGGATGTACCGGGCAGATTATTTGGCGATTCCATGCGCGTGCAGCATATTCTTTTAAATCTGTTATCCAATGCAGTGAAGTATACCAAAGAAGGACAGGTTACTTTAGAGGTTTATGGAGAAGAGAAGCCGGAAGGCTATGAGCTTCATTTGGATGTAAAGGATACCGGAAGAGGAATCAAAGCTGACCGGATGGATGAGATTTTCTGGAGCTATAATCAGGGCGACTGGAGAGAGCATCGTGAGGCAAACAGTACGGGACTTGGTTTGACTATCACCAAAAGTCTGGTGGAACACATGGGTGGAAATATACGTGTGGAAAGCGAGCAGGGTAAGGGCAGCACCTTTTTTGTGACAATTATCCAGCAGATTGATGTCAGAGATGCAATTGAGACACCGGTACTTACTTCGGAAATGTTAAATAATGGTTTTGGAGAGAAATATCTCGACAGACAATACCAGTATACCTTTGCAGGCGCAAAAGTATTGGTTGTGGATGACAATTATACCAACCTGATTGTGGCACAGGGATTGCTTGAGCCATATCAGCTGCAGGTAAAATGTACACTTTCTGCGGATGAAGCAATCGAAGAAATCAGAACAAGTGGTGAGGAATACCAGCTTGTTTTCATGGATTACATGATGCCGGGCAAGGATGGCTTAGAAGCCGTCAAAGAAATTCTGGCAGAAAGAGATAATCTTGTAATTGTTGCCATGACAGCTGATGTTTTAGGAAATGCAAAACAGTTTTTCACGAACAACGGATTTACGGATTATATATCAAAACCAGTCAATCGACAGAAACTGGAGAACATTTTACTGCGTTATCTGGGAGATTATAAAAAGGGTACGAATTTTTACTCGCAGACACAGTATAGCGCGGAGCTGGAAGGTTTGGAAAACTGTGACATTGATGTAGCTACAGGACTTGAGCAGAACGGAAGAAATGTCAGAAATTATTGTTTGGTATTATTCACCTATGAAAAAGAAATGAAAGCAATTCTGCCAACCTTAGAGTCGATGTTGGAAGAAGACATGCAGATGCTTTGTACAAAGGTGCATGGAATCAGAGGCAGCAGCAGGGCGATTGGTGCAGAGCGTGTCGGAATCTTAGCAGGAAAGCTGGAAGAAGAATTAAAGCAGGAATTAGAAACACATACATATTCGATAGAGCATTTGAAGCGGGGACTTTCCCGATTAGAACGCGAGGTAAATAAAATTGTTGTTGGAATTGAGCAGTTCATGGAAACAGACCAGGCAATTATGTATTTATCGAGTGGAACAGTAAAGAGCAGTTCGCCTGCTGAGGATGAAAATATTGCAGAATACTATATTGCACCGAAATCATTTTTGGAAGATGATACATGGTGGGAAAAGCTAAGAAAGTCAATTAATGGTTATGATGCAATCCGCGTAGAGCGTTTGCTGCGGGATGCCAGACGCTTTGCGAGCGAGGAAGAAACACACTTTATCGAGGATATGCAGGAGAAAATTTCGCTCTATGATTATGCTGCCTGCAAAGAGCTTATAAAACAGTATAAAAAATAAGTATTCATAAAAAATGCTTTCAGGAAGTTTCCTGAAAGCATCTTTTTGTAACTGGAATTAAATTTTAATCTGTGTCCATTTTCCGGCTTTGAAACGAATGGATGCAAACAGGAAACGTGAAATCTGGTCACCTAAAACACCCATCCAGATACCAGTGATACCACCGCCAAGCATGTAACCAAAAAGATAAGAGATGGAGGTTCGAATCAGGGTAACACTGATGGTTGATGCCATAGCTGTATAAAGCGTATCTCCAGCACCACGCAGGCAGCCCATGTAGATAACCTGAATAATCTGAAAGATTACTACAAATATAATGACGTGCATAATGCTTACACCAATCTCAACAATATGTTCTTCTTCAAAGAACAGCCCAAAGAGCGTTCTTGCACCAAAGAAGTAAACAACCGTCAGACAGACGGCAATCACTGCGCCAATCATACGGCAGGTGCGCGCATATTCTTTTGCAAGCTCCTGTTTCTTTTCACCAAGGCTTCGTCCGATAAGTGCAACGGCTGTTGATTGCAGACCATCACCGAAGGAGAAGGACAATCCCATGATATTCATGCCGACCTGATGTGCTGCCATTGCATCATTTCCCTGATTGGCAGCCATAATTGCCGTAAGCATAAAGCCAAAACGCATTAGAATCTGTTCAAAGAAGACACTGTATCCGATTTTGACGATGCTGACGAAAGTGGATAAGCTTGGTTTGATTTTGTGCTCAATAATGTATGGAATACTGACAAAGCATTTTTTATCCAGAATGGAATAAATACTCATAAAGCAGGCAACAACAGTGCCTAGAACGGTGGCAAGTGCTGCACCGCGGATACCAAGTGCAGGAAAACCGAAATTACCATTGATTAACAGATAGTTTGCAATGATATTAATCGTATTAGAGGTAACGTTGGTGCGCATTGTAATCTTGGTATTGCCTGAGCCGCGTTGTGCGGAGTTGATACCCATCTGAATGCAGTTGAAAATCATACCACCCATAATAATTCGGAAATATGCTACAGCACCATCATGCGTCTCTGGCGACGAGCCGCAGAAACGGATAATTGGGTCTGCAAGTGCGACTAAAAGGATGCTTAAAAGAATGGCAGCAATCACAATAAAAATAAGCGCAGTATATAAAATGCGGTTCGCATCGTCCTGTCGTTTTTCGCCGCGTCTTCTTGCAACAAGTGCTGAGATAGAAACATTTAAGGCAAAAAATAAGGAAAGCCCCATGAATTTGGGCTGCGTGGTAAGTCCGATAGCTGCTACTGCATATGAGCCTAGAGAGCTTACCATAAAGGAGTCTACAAGCCCTGCAAAGGCAACAAAAAAGGATTCTAAAATGGCAGGCCATGCCATGTCAATGGTTGTGCGGATAATTCCGCGGTCATAATTAAAATTTGGTTTTGTAAAAAATTTTTTCTCTGTTGTATTCATAATAAAGTATCTTATACCCATTTTTTTAAAGTTGCAAGTTTACTACAGATGTTATGTGTGGAAAAGAATGCATTGGTTTACATAAAAAAGAAACCCCAAAGCCGTTACGGGGGATAACAGCTTTGCGGTTTCTTTTATAAAGGATAAGGATGAAAAAAGATTTAACCCATAGTCACAACAACGTTATATTCTGTTTTGCCTTTTTCGTAAGGAATGATACAGCCGTCTACGGATTTGCCGTCTACAAGGATGCTCTGAATTCCTTTTTCAACGTTGTTTGGATTTTTTACCTGAATATGGTAAGTTCCTTCGCGGAATTTACGTGTCAGGCTAAAATCACCGAAACCTTCTGGCACACAAGGATTAATAGAAAGTCCTGTGTGTGTTGGGTATACACCAAGAATGTACTGCGAAATGTTGACAAATGTCCAGGCAGCAGTACCTGTCAGCCAGCTGTTTTTTGCTTCGCCATGACGAGGTGCATCAGCACCTGCAACCATCTGGGAGTAAACATATGGCTCTGTGCGGTGAATTTCACTGAATTCTTCCACATAAGCAGGGCAGGTCTTCTGGTAAATTTCAAATGCGCGGCTGCCTCGTCCAATGACAGTTTCTGCGATAGAAACCCAAGGATTGTTGTGGCAGAAAATACCTGCATTTTCTTTGTATCCTGGTGGATAAGAAGATACCTCACCCAGTTCAAGATGATATTTTGTATAAGCTGGCTGTAAAATCATTACGCCATACTTGGTGTCTAATTTTTCTTTTACAGAATCTAAGGCTTTTTTTGCAAGGCCTTCTTCTACGCCGACTCCGGCAAGAACGCAAAAGCCCTGTGGCTCGATATAAATCTGACCTTCTTCACATTCTTTTGAACCGATTTTGTTGCTGTATGCGTCGTAGGCACGTACGAACCATTCGCCGTCCCAGCCGTCTTTTAAGATGGCTTCGTTCATAATCTGAACTTCTTTTCTTGCGCGTGCAGCTTCTTCTGGCTGATTCATTAATTCACATAACTGTGCATATTCTTCGCCGTATTTTACAAACATTCCGGCAATGAAAACAGATTCTGCAACAGGACCTTCACTTGGTCCGAAGGTCTGGAAGGATTCGCCCGGATGTTTTGAGAAGCAGTTTAAGTTTAAGCAGTCATTCCAGTCAGCTCTTCCGATTAATGGCAGATTGTGTGGTCCTTTGTGGTTGATAATGTAATCTAAGGAACGTTTTAAATGCTCCATTAAAGTAGTTGCCACAGACATATCATTGTCATATGGAACAGTTTCCGTTAAAATAGAAAGGTCGCCGGTTTCACGCACGTAAGCGCTTGTTCCTGCAATCAGCCATAATGGGTCATCATTAAAGCCGCTTCCGATATCGGAATTACCTTTTTTGGTTAATGGCTGGTACTGATGGTAAGCACTTCCGTCCTCAAACTGAGTGGAAGCAATATCAATAATACGTTCTCTTGCGCGGTCTGGAATCAGATGCACAAATCCAAGTAAATCCTGACAGGAATCGCGGAAGCCCATGCCTCTGCCGATGCCGGATTCATAATAGGAAGCAGAACGTGACATATTAAAGGTTACCATACACTGATACTGATTCCAGATATTTACCATGCGGTCAACCTTGTCATTTTCAGATTCTACATGGTATTTGGATAAGAGTTCTTCCCAGTAATTCTGTAATTTTGCAAATGCTTTTTCAACATCAGCATCTGTCTGGTATTTTGCAAGCATTGCATCAGCAGGCTTTTTGTTGATATCAGACGCAGAAGTGTCAGATTCCGCTTCTGAAGAAGGAAGTGTGTTAAACATTTACTGCTGGAACGAAGAATTTAAGAGCCGTATTACTGCACATTATCCAGGATACGAAGAAGTGGATGGTACAACCGGTAAAATTGGTGATGTAACTGTAAAATGGAACATTACACCAAACGATGACAATGCATATCAGAACAATCTGGATGCAACATTACTTGAGCAGGCAAATGCAGCAGCAGATGACAAAATCGACTTATTCTTAGTAGAAGCTGACTATGCATTAAAATATGTTGATACAGAATACACAATGGCTGTTTCTGATTTAGGAATCACAGATGCAGACTTAGCAAATCAGTATCAGTATACAAAAGATATTGTTACAGATTCTAACGGTGTATTAAAAGGTGTT
Organism: Roseburia sp.; assembly: GCA_045121975.1. Classification (GTDB taxonomy): domain Bacteria; phylum Bacillota; class Clostridia; order Lachnospirales; family Lachnospiraceae; genus Roseburia. The sequence goes on along the minus strand of JBGVHB010000053.1, from coordinate 112,784 downwards.
TCATGGCAGGGCTGCCCAGGTGCTTTATTCTATAACCGCGAGGCTGCAAAAGAAGTACTTGGAACAGATGACCCAACAGAAGTTCAGCAATATGTGTCAGACTGGGCTACATTTAATGAAACAGCAAATAAAATGCAGAAGGCTGGTTACAAGATGTTATCATCTGTAAATGACAGCTACCGCGTATACTCTAATAACGTAACTTCCAAATGGGTTGTTGATGGCAAAATCAACATCGATGAGAACTTAATGAACTGGGTAAATGATTCAAAAGCATTAGTAGATGCAGGCCAGACAGGTACACATGAACTTTGGAGTGATGACTGGAGCAAAGGCTTTTATCCAGACGGTAAAGTATTCTGCTACTTCGGACCTGCATGGTTAGTAAACTTCTCTATGGCAGCCGATGTGGAAGGCAGTATTGCAAATGCTGGCGGCTGGGGCGCAGCAGAAGGTCCACAGGGCTTCTTCTGGGGCGGTACATGGATTTGTGCAGCTACAGGTACAGATAATGCAAGTCTTGTAAAAGATATTATGTTACAGATGACAACAAACGAAGACCTTATGAAAGAAATCGTTGTTCAGGATGATGATTTCGTAAACAACATTCCAGCTATGGAAGCAATGGCAGCAGACACAAGCTACCAGAGCAAAGTATTAGGCGGACAGAATCCACTTGCTATGTACTGTGCAGGTGCAGGAAGCATTGACTTAAGCAACTTATCTGCTTATGACCAGGCTTGTAACGAAGAGTTCCAGAATGCAATGAAGAACTACTTTGAAGGAAATGCAACATTAGACGATGCTCTTGATTTATTCTACAAAGCTGTAGAAGAAAAACATCCAGAATTAACACACTAAGAAGTGAAAAGTGGTTTTTGAGTAGAGAGTAATCACAGCCATGCCTTCCGTTTCTGGCAGGCATGGCTGTAACTTTTTAAGGGTTTATAAATTGTGAGAAATTTTGCAGGGCAGATGCTTTGAAAAAGGGGGAGACTTACAATGAAAAAAAATAGTCGGGCAGTCCGCTATAATAAATGGGGTTACATATTTTTAATGCCATTTATTCTTGTATATGTAGTGTTCCAGTTTATACCGATGGCAACTACGATATACAACAGTTTTTTTGAAAATTATCGTTCGGGCTTAACACAGATAGGACCGAATTTTATTGGATTAGAAAATTATAAAACATTATTTACCAGTGGAGATATCTGGGTATATGCGAAAAACACCATGATTTTGTGGATTATGTGTTTTATTCCACAGATTTTATTATCACTGTTATTAGGTGCATGGTTTTCTGATGTACGCCTGAGATTAAAGGGGTCAAGATTCTTTAAAACAGTGATTTATCTTCCGAATCTGATTATGGCATCCGCATTTTCCATGTTGTTTTTTACATTGTTTTCCGATGGAGGACCAATTAACTCTATCTTAATGCAGATTGGATTTATTGATGAACCATACAAATTTTTGTCAAATGTCTGGAGTACCAGAGGGTTGATTGCATTTATGAACTGCTTAATGTGGTTTGGTAATACAACCATTCTTTTGATGGCAGGCATGATGGGAATTGATACATCACTTTTTGAGGCAGCCGAGGTTGATGGAGCAACTTCAACACAGGTATTTTTTAAGATTACCTTACCATTGCTTCGTCCAATTTTAGTATATGTTATGATAACATCTTTAATCGGTGGTTTACAGTTGTTCGATGTGCCACAGATTTTGACAAACGGAACTGGCGACCCAATGCGTTCTTCTATGACATTGATTATGTTCTTAAATAAACATTTGTATAGCAAGAATTATGGTATGGCGGGTGCATTATCCGTAGTCTTATTTATCATTACAGGTATCTTAAGCTTAATTGTCTTTAAGGTAACTGGAAATGATAAGAGGAAGGGGTGATTGGTATGGAAAAAACAAAAAATCAGGAAATAAAAAAGGGAACTAGTCTCCATACCAGACGTATCATCGCTTATATTACATTGATTATTATTTCGTTTTTATGTCTGTTTTGGTTTTATATTTTATTTATTAATGCTACACGTTCCAAGGGAGAATTAACAGCAGGCTTTTCGCCGCTTCCATCCACCCATTTATTGGAAAACTGGAAGAATCTGTTAAGTGGTACGCTTCCGGTATGGAACGGCATGATTAACAGCTTGGTTGTATCTACTTGTAGTGCAGCATTATCTGTTTATTTTTCAACAATGACAGCATATGCAATTCATGCATATGAGTTTAAGTTAAAAAGATTCATCTACCCATTTATTTTAATGATTATGATGATTCCTACTCAGGTAACAGCACTTGGTTTTGTACAGCTTGTATCAAAGATGAATTTGGAGGATTCCTTTATTCCTTTGATTGTGCCGACGATTGCAGCTCCAGTTACATTTTTCTATATGAAACAGTATATGGAAAGCTCACTGCCATTGTCCTTGATTGAGGCAGCACGAATTGATGGTTCGGGAGAGTTTCATACCTTTAATGCCATCGTTCTTCCGCTGATGAAACCGGCAATTGCGGTACAGGCGATTTTCACCTTTGTAAGCAGTTGGAATAATTACTTCACACCGGCATTAGTTTTACATGATGACAAAAAGAAAACACTGCCTATTTTGATTGCACAGCTTCGTGCAGCGGACTTTTTGAAGTTTGATATGGGGCAGGTTTATGTAATGATTGCATTTTCTATTTTCCCGGTTATCATTGTGTATCTGATTTTATCAAAACACATTGTGCAGGGCGTTGCATTAGGAAGTGTGAAGGGCTAGGAATTGTTATTGAAAGGCAAGTAAATATTCCTTCTTATAAAAAAGGGCATTCACTTATTATTTGTGGGTGCTCTTTTTGCGTTTGTAAGGAGTGCATGCCGGATAAAAACGCATGGCGTTTTCGCAAATGCTGCGTTGCAATGTTTGGGACTTGAAGAAGTACGAATAAAGTAGTAATATAGAAACATATCTAAATCACATACGCATAGCAATTATGCATCTTAAGATTTATCAATGGCAGTGTAATGTCGCCACAATTCATTTTTTTAAAACTAATGAAGGAGGGATTCTATTGTAGGGAGAAAATGGGATAGGGTTGAAACTTTAAGATAAAGCAGATACAATAAAGGAGAAAGTATGGAAAAAACTTTAAAAGAACTTACTTTACTGGACAAATTTTTGTTTGACCAGACGATGGACATTCCAGAGGCGCATGAAGCTGCATTGCAGATTATCTTTGGAGATGAAAAACTGCGGCTTTTGAGTGAAACACAGACGGAGAAGGAGTTTCGGACTGCACCTTGGCTTCGTTCCATTCGTCTGGATGTTTTTACAATGGATAGCAATAAAAATATATATGATACAGAAATGCAGGCAGGATATCGGAATGATTTGATAAAACGAAGCCGATACTATTTAGGGTTAATTGATTCTTCGTTGTTAGAGCCGGGTGCTGTGAATTTTAATAAATTAAATGATGTGTATTTTATCATGATTACACCATTTGATTTATTTGGAAGAGGAAGGTATTGTTATACGTTTCAGACGTGCTGTGACGAGGAAAGTGGACTTTGTTTAAATGATGGAGCAACACGCATTTTTCTTAATACGAGAGGGACAAAGCCAGAGGGCGTAAGTCAGGAGTTAATAGATTTTCTTCAGTATATAGAAAATACGGATGGTGCATTTGCAAAGAAAACTGGCAGTCAGAAGATTCAAAAAATCCATGAGTGTGTACAGAAAATTAAGTCCAGTGAAGAGATGGGAGTGAAATATATGCAGTCATGGGAAGAAAAAATTATTGAAAGAGAGCAGGGAAAAGCCGAAGGCAAGGCGGAAGATATTCTTGAACTGTTGGGTGAATTAGGAGATGTTTCCGAAGAATTGAAAACGATGATTTTTGCACAGCAGGATTTGGAAGTTTTAGGACATTGGCTTAAGCTGGCAGCAAGAGCTGAAAATGTGCAGGAATTTGCGGAGAAAATTAAAATGTAGAAATAATTGAATGAATGGTGGCTTAGCCGAAACGAAAGAAATGGGGGAATAAAATTTTGAGAGGAAGAACAAATGAACACAAATAAGGAACTTTTTGAAGAAGCACCAGTGTCAAAGGCTGTTGCGGTGATGGCAATTCCAACGATTATTACGATGTTGGTGGTTGTTATTTATAACATGGCGGATACTTTTTTTATCGGGCAGACAAATGATGCGATGCAGGTGGCAGCAGTATCACTTGCAACACCGGTATTTATGGTATTTATGGCACTTGGAAATCTATTTGGAATTGGTGGTACATCCGCCATATCAAGAGCACTTGGTGAGAAGAAACTTGAAAGGGCAAAGCAGATTTCGGCATTTTGTGCGTATGCATCGTTAGGACTTGGCGTTATCATGATGCTTTTATTCTTGTTTGGCATGGATGGGATTCTGCACATGATAGGTGCAAGTGAAAATACGATAGATTATGCAAGAACTTATCTGACCTACGTTGCTTTTGGTGGACCATTTATTATGTTTAGTACAGCGTTTGCAAATATTCTGCGCAGCGAAGGTGCAGCCAAAGAATCCATGATAGGAAATATGATTGGAACAATTACAAACATTGTGTTAGACCCGATTATGATACTTGGCTTAAACTGGGGTGTTGCAGGTGCTGCAATTGCAACTGTAATTGGAAATATTGCAGCCAGCGTATTTTTTCTTGTATATTTTCTTAGAGGGAAATCCGTTCTTACAATTCATCCGAAATATTTTAAAGCCGGAGAGCGGATTGCGACAAGCGTTATGGCAATTGGAATCCCTGCATCATTAAATAATATTTTGATGAGCGTTTCAAATATTGTTTTGAATAATGTATTAGGTTCTTATGGGGATACTCCGGTTGCGGCGATGGGAGTTGCAACAAAAGCAAATATGCTGGTGGTATTGCTCCAAATTGGACTTTGTACAGGAATCCAGCCTTTGATTGGTTATAATTATGGAGCAAAAAATGTAAAACGTTTAAAGAAAGTATTCTTTTTTACCGGGGCATGTGCAGTAACAATGGGAACGATTTTGACTATTCTCATGGTAATTGCACGAGAGCCGATTATTCATGCATTTATTGATGATGCAGCAGTAATTGAAGCAGGAATAGAGATGATGATTGCATTGCAGTTGTCTGGTCCTGTGATTGGAATTATGTTCTTATGTATTAATACGTTACAGGGAATGGGAAAAGCGCTGCCATCTTTGATTCTTACTGTATGCAGACAGGGTCTTGTATTTGTGCCAATGATTCTTATTTTAAATGCAGTGTTTGGATTAAAAGGTGTTATATATGCGCAGGCAGTTGCGGACTTTGTTTCAATTTTGCTCGCATCAACCATCTGCTTTGTGATTTTGCGTAAATTAGAACGTTCACAAAAAGTGAATGCCTAAGTTTTGGCAGGTATTTTGTTAATGTGTGATTGAGTAAATTAACAAAATATGGTATCTTTTACTTATGAAAAAATAGAGAAGGAATGTACTAGAGGAGGAACTAAAATGGAATTTACACAGTTAGTGGAAGCGCGCAGAAGCATCCGCGCATACAAAGAAGGTACACAGATTACACAGGAAATGGTGCTGGATTTAATTAAAATCGCACAGCAGGCACCATCCTGGAAAAATTCACAGACAGCTCGTTATTATGCGGTATTAACACCAGAAAAAGTAGCTGAAATAAAAGCAGAGTGTCTGCCGGAATTTAATCAGAATAGCTGTAAAGACGCACCAGCACTTATTGTCACAACCTTTGAGAAAAAACGTGCAGGATTTGACCGCGAAGGAAATCCAGACAACGAGCTTCGTGATGAATGGGGTGCATATGATTTAGGTTTACAGAATGAGAATCTGATTCTTAGAGCAAAAGAACTTGGATTAGATACTCTTATTATGGGAATTCGTGATGGCGAAAAATTAAGAGAAAAGCTTGAAATTCCAGAAAGTCAGGCAGTTGTTGCTGTTATTGCAGTTGGATATGGTGCAGCAGAGGCTGCAATGCCAAAACGTAAACCAGTAGAAGACATTGTAAAATTCTTCTAAAACAAAAAAGCTGATGCAAATTATGACAACACACAGTTGAAAATAATTTTGCATCAGCCTTTTATTTAGTCATTTTTAAGCAGTGCTTTACACTGTGCAATATTCTCGTGGTATCCTTCGAGGGTTTCCCCTTCGGTAATATGCCAGTCGTTTTCTAAAATAGAAATGACTTCTTCGTAGGCATTAATTGCTCCCTGATAATCCCCTTTTAACATACAAAGCTGTGCGATGCTGTCTTCGTTATCTGTATAGCGTGGAGTGGTCTGCAATTTTACAGCTTTGCGGTACATTTGAATTGCTTCATCGTATTTTGCATGCTTTGCATAAGCATTGGCGCGGGCGCACCACGCAAACCAGTTATCAGAATACTGGTCAGTCATCTCTTTCCATATGGCTTCTGCACCGACAGTATCTCCAGAAGCAAAGGTAATCCAGCCCTTATATAAAAGATAATGATAGGTTTCTTCGACGGAGCGCATTTTTTCTAAAAAGCTTTGTGCTTCTTCTAAACGGTAATCCGCAATCAGGTTGTCCATAAGCCATAAATAGCCGGAAAGGTAGTCTGGGTTTTTGGCAACAAAAGCTTTGTAATATTCAATGAGCGGAGTGTGATTGCTTACGCACCAGTCTTGTAATACACCATGAGCTGATTTGTTTAAAATACAGTGGTTATCTTTTTTGCAAGGCTCAAGGGAAAGTGCCTGTTTGGCATATTCGCTGGCTATATCGGCATAGCCATCTGCCCGGTGCAAATGTAAATCGGCAAGCAAGGATAGACACCTCGCTTTGATACTGGGATTGTGCAACCCCTCCTTTAACTGCGTTTGTGCATAATCAAAGTCGTTGCGGGACAGCATTGTTTCCTTTTCTAGCATATTTTCAATGCGGCGAAGATGTGTTTCTTCTGATGCATCAAATAAATCATCGATTGTGATTCCAAAAATACTTGAAAGTTCCGGAAGAAGCATAATGTCAGGCATACTGGCATTGCTTTCCCATTTTGAGACTGCCTGGGCAGTTACATTTAATTGCTCCGCAAGATGCTCTTGAGTAAGATTGCAGCGCAGACGGTTTTCTTTAATCTTTTTTCCTAAATCCATAGTGTTTTGACCTCGTTTCGTGTTAGTAGTCAAGTACTTGATACATTTATCATACTGTATCATTTTTATAGAAACAAGAGACAGGTATTTTAGCAGAAATCAACCGCTGGTTGAGTGCGCTATGTATCGAAAAAAAAACATGAGCGCATTGCATTTTCCATATCAGAGTGTTATTATTTTAACAAAGTGTAAATTTATAGAACAATAGAACTGAAAGAGGAAAAAGCAATGAGCAAAAGTTTTGATGAAATTATTTCAAAAGTAAAAGAATGCGAAATGAAAACAGTTGCAGTTTCTGTAGCACAGGATGATGCTGTATTAGAAGCTGTAAGAGAAGCAAAAAAGAGAGGAATCGCAAACGCAATCTTAGTTGGTGATGAAGCAAAAATTAAAGAAATCGCTGCTGGATTAGATATGGACTTAAGCGATTATGAAATCATCAATGAGCCAGACATGATTCAGGCATCTTTAACAGCTGTTAAGCTTGCACATGATGGTAAAGCTGATATGTACATGAAGGGCTTAATCGATTCTAAGAATTTCTTAAAGAGCGTATTAGATAAAGAAGTAGGTCTTAGAACAGGTGGACCACTTTCACACGTATGTGTATTCGATGTTCCAGGTGTAGACCAGTTATTATTCTTTACAGACGTTGCATTTATGACATATCCAACATTAGAGGACAAGGTCAGCATCATTAATAATACAGTTCCTGTATGTAATGCATGTGGCGTTACTATGCCAAAGGTTGCACCAGTTGCAGCAGTTGAAGTTGTTAATCCTAAAATGCCAGTAACTGTTGAAGCAGCAGAGCTTACAAAGATGAATGAAGAAGGTAAAATCACAGGATGTATCGTTGATGGACCACTTTCTTTAGACCTTGCAATTGACCCAGAAGCTGCAAAACATAAAGGAGCAACAGACCGTAAGATTCAGGGTGATGCAGACATTATCCTTTTCCCAGACATCCACGCAGGAAACCTTGTATACAAAGCAATGGTTCGTGTTGAAGGCGTGAAAAACGGTTGTATCCTTACAGGAACAAAAGTTCCATGTATCTTAACAAGCCGTTCTGATACATTCGAAACAAAAGTCAACTCAATCGCTCTTGCAGCAGTTGTTGCTGAAGAGATGAAGAAAAATAACTAAGAGGAAGCAAAAGGAGGACAAATTATGTCTATTAAGAGCTTAATCATTAACCCTGGTTCAACTTCTACCAAAATTGGTGTTTTTGAGGATGAAACTCTTTTATTCGAAGAAACATTAAGACATTCTACAGAGGAAATCAGCAAATATGCATCCATCGTAGACCAGAAAGATTTCCGTAAAGAAATTATCACAAACCTTTTAAAAGAAAAAGATTTCGACATCAATTCTTTAAACATGGTTGTTGGTCGTGGTGGCATGTTAAAACCAATTCCAGGTGGTACATATGCAGTAACAGATGACCTTCTGAATGATTTAAAAATTGGAAAACAGGGACAGCATGCTTCTAACTTAGGTGGTATCCTTGCTCGCGAAATCGGTGATTCCATCGGTGTTCCATCTTACATCGTTGACCCGGTTGTTGTTGATGAATTAATTCCAATCGCAAGATATTCCGGAGTACCAGAGCTTCCACGTACAAGTGTATTCCATGCATTAAACCAGAAGGCAGTTGCAAAGAGATATGCAAAGGAAACTGGAAAATCATATGAGACATTAAATCTTGTTGTTGTACATATGGGTGGTGGTGTATCTGTTGGTGCACATCAGAACGGAAGAATTATCGATGTATTTAATGCCTTAGATGGTGACGGCGCATTCTCTCCAGAGCGTGCAGGTGCAGTTCCAGCAGGCGCATTAATTAAAATGTGTTTTTCAGGTGAATACACAGAGAAAGAGGTATACAGCAAAATTGTAGGAAAAGGTGGATTTAACGCTTACCTTGGAACAAACGATATGCGCGATATTGTAAAAGCAGCAAATGAAGGCGACGAGAAAGCAAAAGAATTAATCGATGCATTTGTATTCCAGGTCTGCAAAGACATGGGCTCAATGGCATGTGTATTAAATGGAAAAGTTGACCAGATTATTGTTACTGGTGGTATTGCATACAATGATTTAGTTATTGGCAAAATCAAAGAAAGAACAGGCTGGATTGCTCCATTTACTGTATACCCAGGCGAGGACGAGCTTCTTGCATTAGTACAGGGTGGTTTACGTGTATTAAATGGCGAAGAAAAAGCAATGGAATACTAAAATATAATTAAGTATCAAAAGAAGGTATCCTTTCACTATGAAAATGATTCATAGGAAGGGATACCTTCTTTTGTTTTCTGAAAATTACTCTGACAGTGGCGAAGTTGACAAGCAAATGAAAAAGGCGTATTATGCAATTGGTACTAAAAGTTGCGCGAAAATATTCGAAAAATAATAAAAATGACGAAAAAGTAATGACGACGGTTGTATGAATAACCAAATAGGGAGGGAAAGTTATGAAAAAAACTGTGCAAAAGTCAAAAATGGCTGAAACAGCAAATACGTCAGGCAACAAGAAGCGGGGTTTAAGTATCAGAGAAAAGCTGAATGGAATGATTATCTGCATTGTGTTATTGTTTTCTGCATTACTTATTTTTACTGCACAGAAATCTATGGATTATAACACACAGTATGAGGGGGTTTTAACCAATATCAGTAAAATCAGCTACATCAAGACAAACAGCACAAAGGTTGCCAGAACGGTAGTAAATTTATGTGCGGCTGGTGGAAGCATTGCTGACAGCGGCCATCAGGAAATTGTGGCAACCATGCAGCAGTATATTACAGATATTGGCGAGAATATTGGCGACGATGTAGAATACAATCAAAATAAAAGCCAGTTGAACAGTCTTGCATCAGAGGTGGAGAAATCAAGGGCATTGCTACAAAGAAAAAATATGGTTTTGCATTAAATCCAGTATGGCAGACAGTTGCGAAATTAGCAGTATTCTTATTCATTATCTGGTTCTTCTTCTATAAACTGGCACGCTATAACGGACTTCCATTTGTACTTGTTATCATGGCTGTTTTAGTTGGTATTTATGCATTCGTAACAAGCAGAACAGTAGCAGGTCGTCAGATTTATGCATTAGGTGGTAACGCCAAAGCAGCAAAACTTTCTGGTATTGATACAAGAAAAGTATTCTTCTGGGTATACACAAACATGGGTGTTTTGAGTGCAGTAGCAGGTATTGTACTTTCCGCTCGTAACGCATCATCTACACCAAAAGCAGGTGACGGATTCGAAATGGATGCGATTGCTTCTTGTTACATTGGTGGTGCAGCAGTAGCTGGTGGTGCTGGTACAATCGCCGGAGCAGTAGTAGGTGCATTTATCATGGGTATTCTGAATAATGGTATGTCATTATATGGATGGTCAACTGATATCCAGAAAATCGTAAAAGGTGCAGTTTTACTTGGTGCAGTAACTCTTGATATCTTATCAAAACGTAAAAAAGGTTAAGCTGTAACCCAATAAAATAACGTAATGAAAAGTCTTCTGCGGGGAATATATATTCCCTGTGGGGGGCTTTTTTAATTCTCCAACAAAAAAAGATATGCCACAAATGCGGCATATCTCTTATGGTGATACAGATTTTTATGAGAAAAGGGTTAATAATTTATTCCAGAAAGATGATTTTGTGTGAACTGCTGGTTCGCAGTACATGTAGCGCTCTTCACGCATCCATTTTGGAAGATTCTGTTCACTTGCATTTGAATAATCGTCAAAAAATAATGTTGTCATAAAAAACGCCTCCTTTGTTTTTTATAAAGTACCGATACTTTCTGCATCCGGTGATTTCGTTTCTTCTTGATATTATAATAACAAATTTATAGCGAAATCCAATGGTTTCCAATCCTAAAAAACACATACAAAATATGTGCTGTGAGCACAAAAAAATGTTATAATAGTAGCAGAATACAGGGGAAATGTAAAAATATTTGTGTGTTATCTACATAAGTCCGCGTGGGGCGGACAAATGAGGAGGTGTGTGTTTTGGGTTTTACGATTCAGGATATGCTATTGCTGTCACAGGATAGGTATCAGATGAAGCTGATAGGTGGTAAAAGGGGCTGGGCCAATTCTATCAGCTGGGTGCTGATGTTAGAAGATACGGCAATCATTAATACATTTGCTGGAAAAGAGTTAGTCGTAACGACAGGACTTGGCTTTGATACGGAAGAGAAATTGTTAAAGCTTGTAGAAAAGCTGGTAAGCCGTCATGCATCCGGGCTTATTTTTAATACTGGAAAATATATTATGGAAATACCAGAAGCGGTGAAAAAATATTGTGACGAAAATGACCTGCCGCTTTTGACAGTTCCCTGGGAAATCCTGTTAGTCGAGATGATAAAGGATTTAAGCATTCAGATTTTTTTACAAGGAACAGCGGATGAGCAGATTACGGGCGCACTAATCCGGGCAATTGAAACACCAGAGAATCAGGAAGCCTATCGTAAAGAATTATTGCCATACTTTGATGTGGACGGTACTTTTCAGGTGGTGCTGTTTACAACAGACGGATTAGACGAAATGGATACGGTAGAGCGGAAAAAGTTAAGCTATCGTTTGCAGATTTATTTGGAAAATATTACACATAATGGCAGCTTTTTTTACTATGATGCCAATTTTGTTTTAGTCGTGAATGATGTATCGAAAAAGGATTTTGATGAGATAGTAGCGGGCATGATGAAGCGAGCGAAAAGAAGAATGCCGGATGTCCCCATTTTTGTGGGAGCAGGAAGCCGTATGAAAGATATTTCGAATCTTGCAGCTGGATATCAGAGGGCAAAAGCAGCCGTTACAATGGCAAGAAAACGCCAGATGGATTTGCTGCATTTTGATGATATGGGGTTATACCGTCTGCTATACTTGGTGTCGGACACTGCATTGTTAAAGGAAATGGGAGATGCACCTTTAAAGCCGTTGCTGGAATATGATGAGAAGCATAATGGAAATTACGTGGAAACGCTCGATTGGTATTTGAAATATAATGGAAGTATACAAGCTGTGGCAGAAGCGATGTTTACACATAGAAATACGGTTATTTACCGTATTTCCAATATCAAGAAGCTGCTTGGAAGCGAGCTTGAAACAACAGAGGAGCGTCTGCAGTATCAGATAGCATATTATATCCGAAGCATGCAGAGTGAGGAAGCACCGTTACATGCAACAGACGCGAAGCTGTAAAAAAATTGGCAGCTGCATAAGAAAGAGAGGTATATAAAATGAAAAAAATATTAGTAGTCGTAGATATGCAAAAAGACTTCGTAGATGGAGCACTTGGAACAAAAGAGGCTGTGGCAATTGTAGATAAGGTGGCAGCAACAATCAGAAATTTTGATGGAGACATTATTGCAACTTATGACACGCATGATGAAAATTATATGAATACGCAGGAAGGAAAAAAGCTTCCAGTGCCACACTGCATCAAAGATACGGAAGGCTGGAAGCTGGATAAAAAAGTTCAGACAGCTTTGGATGAAAAAGGATATAAGGCTGTTTATAAGCCGACCTTTGGTTCTGTAGATTTGGTAGAAATGATAAAAGCTTATGATACAGAAAATACAGAAATTTTTATGGTTGGACTTTGTACAGATATTTGCGTTGTTTCCAATGCGCTGCTTTTAAAAGCAAACTTTCCTGAAATGAATATTTCTGTAGATGCATCCTGCTGTGCAGGTGTTACACCGGAAAAACATGAGGCTGCGCTTGAAACAATGCGCTCCTGCCAGATTGAGGTTATTTCGTAAACGGATTTTTCTGCTGGAAAAAAATGAAAAGCGGTAACAAAAAACTATTTACAGGAAATAAAACTTATGGTATAAACTTGATATACGAAAAGGGAGTAGTTGCATGTAGAAATACATGTCTTAGCTTTCGTCAGTACGTCTGATTATCAGACCGGAGGCTAGGGAACGAGCGTTGAACAAGACTTTTTGTATACACATTACGTGTATGCAAGAGGTCTTTTTTTATTTCATAGGAATTTGCGTAAATTCCTATGAAATAAAAAGCCCTCCGGGCAGGATGCGCACTCGCGCGAAGATGTAGTACGTCGCAAGCGACCGCGCTCGGCGCGAGAATGTGCCAAGGCACATTCTTTGTTATTGCGTTAGCGCGAGAATCTCGCAAGCGGGATTCTTTGTTTGGTTATTCCTTTTGCATACCGACATCGAAAGGGGAATCATTAATGAAAGAAATTTATCAGCAGAAAAAGGAGGAGCTGTTTGCACAGTTTGGCAGCGAAAATGGTCTTACCAGTGAGCAGGCAGAAAAGCTACTGAAGGAAAAGGGCGAAAATGTCTTAGAGGAAAGTGGAAGAAAAAGCATTTTTGCCGTATTTTTAGAGCAGTTTGCAGATTTACTTGTAATTATTTTGATTATTGCCGCGGTAATCTCAATGTTATCCGGTAATGTGGAAAGCACCATTGTTATTCTTGCTGTTATCGTTTTGAATGCGATTTTAGGAACGGTACAGTATGTAAAAGCAGAGAAATCTCTGGATTCATTAAAGGAGCTTTCTGCACCACATGCGAAGGTTTTACGTGATGGAATGAAAAAAGAAGTGCTTTCCAAAGAAATCGTACCGGGTGACGTACTTTTATTAGAGGCTGGCGATATGATTGCAGCGGACGGACGAATCCTTGCAAATTATTCCTTGCAGGTAAATGAAAGCTCCCTGACAGGTGAGTCCACAAACGTTGATAAAAAGGACGAAATGATAGAAAAGGATGTGCCATTAGGGGATAGAACCAACATGGTATATTCTGGAAGTCTTGTTACCTACGGAAGAGCAAATGTACTTGTAACCGGAACTGGAATGAATACCGAAATGGGAAAAATTGCAGGTCTCATGAATGATACCAAGAATAAAAAGACACCATTTCAGGTAAGCTTGGATGATTTCGGCAAGAAACTTGCAATTTTAATTATGATTATTAGTGTCATTGTCTTTGGACTTCGTATCTGGCAGAAAGAGCCAATATTAGATTCCTTAATGTTTGCAGTTGCTTTGGCAGTTGCTGCAATTCCAGAGGCTTTAAGTTCAATTGTAACGATTGTTCAGGCGATGGGCACAAGAAAAATGGCAGCCGACAATGCAATTATCAAAGAGTTAAAGGCAGTAGAAAGCTTAGGATGCGTTTCCGTTATCTGCTCTGACAAGACAGGAACCTTAACACAGAATAAGATGACAGTCACAGGCGTGTATGTGGATAATCAGTGTCTGAAACCGGAAGAAATCGACATCAAACAGCCATTGCACAGATACTTATTGTATACAGCGATTTTAAATAACGATTCGTCCATTCAGGATGGAAAAGATATTGGCGACCCAACAGAAACCTGTCTTCTTACAATGGCAAGAAATGCAGGAATCTCTGAGGCAGGCATTTCCGAGGAGGATATCCGAAGCATGATGCCTCGAATGGAAGAGCTTCCATTTGACTCCGATAGAAAATTGATGAGTACAAAATACCGCATTCACGGAGTACCTACGGTACTGACCAAAGGAGCGGTAGATGTATTGCTTGACCGAATTGAAAACATTGCAACAGGTGATGGCGTAAGAGCAATTACAGAGAAAGACAGAGAAAATATTGTTACACAGAACCGTATTTTTTCAGAAAACGGATTGCGTGTCCTTGCATTTGCCTATAAGGAAACAGACGAAGAGGATGTGCTTGCAATGGAAAATGAGAATGGATATACCTTTATCGGTCTGGTGTCTATGATTGACCCGCCAAGAGAGGAATCTATTGGAGCGGTAGCAGATGCCATCAATGCAGGCATTAAGCCAGTAATGATTACCGGTGACCATAAGGTGACAGCGACAGCCATTGCAAAACAGATTGGTATTTATCAGGATGGCGACATGGCAGTGACCGGACAGGAACTGGATGCAATGTCCGACGAGGAATTAGGCAACGTATTAGGAAAAATTTCTGTTTATGCCCGTGTTTCACCGGAAAATAAGATTCGAATCGTAGATGCATGGCAGAAAAAAGGTAATATTGTTGCGATGACAGGAGACGGTGTAAACGATGCACCAGCATTAAAAAAAGCAGATATCGGTGTGGCAATGGGAATTACAGGAACAGAGGTTTCTAAGGATGCATCTGCAATGATTCTTGCAGACGATAACTTTGCAACCATTATCAAAGCTGTTTTAAATGGACGAAATGTATACCGCAATATTTTAAATGCGATTCAGTTTTTACTGTCCGGTAATATGGCAGCGATTTTAGCAGTACTTTATTGCTCTATTATGGCATTAGATACGCCATTTGAGCCAGTACATCTGTTATTTATTAACTTATTAACAGACTCCCTTCCGGCACTTGCCATTGGTATGGAGGCTTCTGATAAAATGCTGTTAAAAGATAAGCCACGTGACCCGAAGGAAGGAATCCTTACAAAGAGTTTCACATACCGACTGTTAGGTTATGGCGGACTAATTGCAGTTGCAACCATGATTGCTTATTATATTGGACTTGGAACAAATGCGATGACGGCAAGCACGATGGCATTTGCAACCTTAACATTGGCTCGTCTGTTTCATGGATTTAACTGTAGAAGCAACTCCTCTATTTTTAAAATTGGCTTAAAGAGCAATTTATGGAGTGTTGCAGCATTCTTTACCGGAGTTGTTTTACTTGCAGTTGTACTGTTTGTGCCTGTTATGCATAATTTATTTGTTATTGCACCACTTACAGGGGTACAGATTGCAAGTATCGCAGGACTTGCGTTTGCGCCAACAGTTGTGATTCAGCTTGTAAAAGTTATCAAAGAGCTTATGAAAAAATCTTAACTGTATCTTTGCCGGTATACTGATATAATTCATTTCAGGTTGGAGGTATCTATGCATAAATACTTTAAACGAATGAAAAATTTGATTTTTACAATCGTTGTATTGAGCATATTTTTCAGTATCAGTCTGGGACTGGAAAAAATGTTTGATACAGATACCCTGATACCGGCAATTTTTGCACTTGCAGTTTTTTTGATTTCACTTTTTACGGATGGGATTTCTTATGGAATACTTGCATCACTGCTAAGCGTGCTTGCAGTCAATTATGCGTTTACGTTTCCATTTTTCAAGTTTAATTTTACAATTCCGGAAAATATGGTGTCAGCAGTCATCATGCTCGTGATTACAGTTCTTTCGAGTACGCTTGCAACGAAGGCAAAACAGCAGGAAAAAATAAAAGCGGAGACTGCAAAAGAAAAAATGCGTGCAAATTTACTGCGTGCCATTTCGCATGATTTGCGGACACCGCTTACTACCATATATGGTTCAAGCTCCGCAATTGTAGATGAATATGACGGACTTTCCAAGGAACAGATTGTCCAGCTGGCATGTGGTATTCGGGAGGATTCACAATGGTTGATTGGAATGGTGGAAAATCTGCTTTCTGTGACGCGCATTGAAAATGAAGGCGTGAAAATTGTAAAAACTCCGATTGTGTTAGAGGAACTGATAGATGCCGTATTGATGCGTTTTAAAAAGCGTTATCCAAACCAGAAAATTATTGTGGATATTCCAGAAGAATTTATTAGTATTCCGATGGACGCGATGCTGATTGAGCAGGTCATTGTAAATATTTTAGAAAATGCGATGCAGCACGCAGCTGGCATGACAGAGTTGAAGCTAAAGGTATATGTGGCAGGGCAGCAGGCTGTTTTTGAAATTTTAGATGACGGATGCGGCATTGAAAAAGACAGACTGTCGGATATTTTTACCGGTTATTTCGAAAGAAAAGATACTCCTATCGATTATCAGAAAAGCAGCATGGGAATCGGTCTTTCGGTATGTGCTTCCATTATTAAAGCGCATGAAGGAAGTATTGCCGTAGAGAATCGAAAAAGTGGCGGCTGCTGTTTTCGGTTTTCGTTAGATATGGAGGCGGATTAGCATGAGTAATAAACAGAAAATCCTAATTATTGAAGATGAAAATAATATTTGCAACTTTGTCAGAACCATTTTGGAAACCAATGGTTATCAGGTTTTGACGGCGCAGAATGGAAATTCAGGAAAAACAATGTTTTTTTCACATCACCCGGATTTAGTAATTTTAGATTTGGGACTGCCGGATGTGGATGGACTTGATTTGATAAAAGAAGTCAGAAAGGAATCAGATATTCCGATAATTGTTTTATCTGCAAGAACCAATGAGAATGACAAGGTGGCAGCGTTAGACTTGGGTGCGAATGATTACATAACCAAACCTTTTGGAACAAATGAACTTCTTGCAAGGGTGCGGGCAGCCTTAAGAAACAGC
This sequence comes from Roseburia sp., assembly GCA_045121975.1. GTDB lineage: Bacteria > Bacillota > Clostridia > Lachnospirales > Lachnospiraceae > Roseburia. Next base: position 95,308 of record JBGVHB010000053.1, on the reverse strand, counting down.
CGTTACAGCGGAGTTGGTGAGAAACAGGTCCGACAGAAGTTTAAAGTATACAATATGGTCATTGATTATGAACGCCGTCAGATTTTCGTGGATAAGGAAGAGATAAAACTGACGCAGACGGAATATAATATTGTAGAGCTTTTGTCGGTGCATGCAGGCAGAGTGTTGACCTACTCCGAGATAATAAAGAAAATCTGGGGATATTCGGATGACGGAAGTGTGAAAAAACTTCAAGTGAATATGGCAAATATACGAAAGAAATTCAGAGAGCAGCCAGGAGAATATCGATATATTTTAAATGAACTAGGTGTTGGCTATAGAATGAACGAAAGTAATGACAATGAAGAGGTGCAGCCTTAAAAGGCAGGTAAGATGGAGGAAAAAATATGATACTAACACAGTTTTTGGCACTACTTGGCGGATTTACATTGATACTGGCTGCGTCGGCGACTGTCGGTATTATGCTGGCAATGGCAAAGAAAAAGCATTAAAAAACCTGAGGCTTTGAGGAGGTTTAGTTCTTCAAAGTCTCAGGTTTTTTGATGCTTTATTTCTGCTGTTCAAATCAATATCATTTGACAAAAAGAACCAGATTCTCTATGCTGTTAATTGGAAATTACAAGGAAACTTTAGGTTCGGAGGGGAGTAATGAGGAAATCAGCAAATTCCTGTACAATTATTGAGGGCGCAGACGGGCCAACAAGTGTATTTGTTGCAGGAAAACCAAAGAAAATGAGCATAAGCGGATTAAAGTATAAAATTCGCAGCTTAGGTTATCAAAAAAAACGTAAAAAAATCATGGCATCCATTGATGCAAATCCACATAGCATAGAGGAAGTCATTGATTATATGCAGACAAAGTATCAGGCGGTGGAAGTGCCTGAAGGTTCGGACAGATGGAAGGAACAGCGCAAGTGCTGCAAACAGAATCTGGTGCAGAAATATCAGCCGGAATTGATTGGAGAGGATTTAAAGATTGAAAAACCCGATATCAATGATGAACAGTCAGTAAAAGAGTTTCTAAAGCGCATTGAGGCTCAGCAGGAAAAGGCTGCAAATGTGCCGGAGGAACTGTTTCCAATGGACTATCATATTTATGAGATAAGCGTGGGAAATCAAGGAGAAATTGAAATCGAAATAGAAAAGCATCATGCATATTTTTCTGCCACATCTTCTGAATTTAAGAGAGGAAGATTAAAACATGTGCAGCAGGTTGTGAAGGATATTTATCAGTATTATGGAGTATCCGGGCAGGATATTGCACAAAACAGCGAGCGGTACATGATGCTTGTGTCAGTATTAGCGGATGAGTAAACCCGATATGATAAAAGCGATGGAAAAGGCAGATAAACCGAATGTTTTCGGTAAAAAAGGGATAGAAAATCGCATTTATATGAATTTGCGATGAACGAGGAGATTAGAAATGAATTTTAAAAAAATTTTTCCAATTACATTATTACTATGGCCATATTTAATGATTTTTATATTGCTTGCCGGGCTGGTGAGTCCAGCGGCTTTATTAGGAGTTAGTCTGGTTTATACACTTATGACATTTGCAGTTTATATTTTGAACATTATTCATGCATGGACATATAAAAGTGAGGATTCTTATAAAAACCTTGCGTTTTGGAATATGCTGATAAAGCTTGTATACATACCGTTTTATATCATCATATTTATCATAGAAATGTGCTTGTTGGTTTCCATCTTTTTTGTAGGAGCTGGTAGGGATTATGCATCAGAATTAGTAGTTTGTGCATTGTATTTAATGGTTGTGCCATCCATGTATGGCGTAAGTGCTGTTGTTCAGGCGAGAAAAAGAGGTCTGGTATCTACCACATATGCGGTAGTACATAGTATTTTACATTTTATTTTGGTTGCAGACCTTATCTCGGCTGTGATTTTATATGCAAAATTAGAAAAAGTGTATCGTACACAGAAACAGTATCAGTATCAGATACCAGGACAGGGTGGAATGTATTATGAACAAAGGGGATAAAGCGGCAATTGTATGCTGTTCGAATGGTCAGCAGGTTTCAAATGCTGAAAAAATAAAGCAGCTGCAGACAACTTTAGAAGAAATTGGAATAAAGCCAATTTTGAGTGAGTACATTTATGAAAAAGAGGACGTTTTTAGCGGTACGGGCGAAGAACGTGCAAAAAGCCTGATGGATTTTTATAAGGATGGGGAAATCAAAGCTATTTTTGATATTTCGGGCGGTGATATTGCAAACGAAATTCTTCCATATTTAGATTTTGATGTGATTGCGCAAAGTGAAAAACAGTTTTGGGGATACAGTGACCTTACAACAATTCTCAATGCAATTTATGCAAAAACCGGGAAAACTTCCGTCTTGTATCAGGTGCGCAATCTGATTTACCAGCATGCTGCGAAACAGGTTGCAGATTTCACCAGTACAATATTTACGGATGATGTGCAATTGTACGAAAAGTCGGAATTATTCGATTTTTCATATAAATTCGTACAAGGAAAAGAAATGAAAGGGATTGTCGTCGGCGGAAATATCAGATGTCTGCTGAAACTAGCCGGAACGGAGTACTTCCCGGATATGACAGGCAAAATACTTCTATTAGAAGCGTATGGTGGCTTGACAGCGCAGATGGTGACCTATTTAAATCAGCTAAAGCAAATGGGAGTATTTGATAAAATCAATGGAATTCTGCTAGGAACTTTTACGAAGATGGAAGAAACGGAATGCAGACCAACGATAACAGAGCTGGTCAAAAGATATGCAGGAGAGAAACTTCCAATCGCGAAAACTGCGGAGATAGGGCATGGAACAGATGCAAAGGGTATCATTATCGGACAAGAACTTACATTAAACTAAAAACAGGTGCTGTTGCAAAAACATTCCATAACATTTTGTGATACTATAATTTGTATTATCACAAGTTTATGCTATTCGCTTTGATTCTTTCGACAATAAAAAGTTTGGAGAACGTGTCAAAAAACTTGAAATGCTACTGCTTTTTCCGATGAAATCGTTATATTTTATGTCCGCTCAAGGTCTTTACACCCACAAAAAAGTGTTCGCATGGAACAAGGAAATTTGCGTTTCTCAGGTTTCTTAGTACATCTTACAGGGCGGCTTTGACAAAACGGAATCCGGCGGACGCAGGAGAACATTACGTGAAGTAGAAAATAACGTAACGCCCTCCTTTGCGGTAGCCGGATTCTAATATCGACTTTGCCAAAGCCGCCCTGCTAGATGTACTTGAAAGCTGTAGACCGAAATTTCCGTTCCAGTGCGGACACTTTTTTGTGGGTGTAAAACGCGTGAGCGGACACAAAACGTTTATTCATCGGAAAAAGCAGAGAATTTCTAAGTTTTTATCCAACGTTCTCCAAACTTTTTCTTGTAAAAGAATCAATGCGAATATTCAAAGTTTCTGATAATACAAATTATGGTATCACAAATTTTCTAAAATGTTTTTGCAACAGCACCTGTTCAATATTTATACATCCTGCTGATAGTATTTGTTCATGTGGATGAGTTTGTCTTTCTGGACGTCGGTAATGGTGTCTGTAATGTCTGAGATGAAGACATAGAACAGACCGCTGCCAACTCCGGTTGTGGCGAGCTCTAAGTGTCCACAGTCGTCAATCCAGCGGATTTCCCCATCCTTTCGGATAATGCGGTACTGAATGAAATCCATGTTTGTTTCTGACTGGCGAATCTGGTCTTGGATTTCCCATTCGACACGGTCTAAATCCTCTGGATGAACCATACCCTTGAAGGAGCGGTTTACTAACAGACGAAATTCCTCGACGGTTTCGCAGCCATAGATTTCTAAAACCTTCGGATTGGCATATAAGATGCGTTCTTCGCCTTCTGCCTGATAGATAAAGAATCCATCGGACATATTTGCCAGACCTTCTGCAAGCCGCTGTTTCCGCTTATCGGTGGCTTCGCGCATTAAGGTTTCAATACTGCGGATAACCATAATGGCAGTTTTTGGAATGCCATTTACATCACGCTCACTGACGGTAAAGCTGGTTAAACACCACTCGTCGGAAATGCCACTGGTATTGCGGCGGTACGCATATTCGGTGGAATCCTGTTTTCTTAAAACGGTTCGTAAATTCTCTAAGGAGAGGAATTTGCGGACATTTTTTTCGTCCATTGAAGAAATTTTGCCAGTATGGAAATGGCGGCTTACCGTTTCTTCGTAATTGCCACGCTCTAATATCTGATTCTCGTCCGGATAAATCATGCGGCAGTAGTTATCCTGTAAATGCACAAAATGTACCTCACGATAGGAAAGGAGAATGCTGTTTAGTGCATTTTCGTAAACGTGGGTATGCGTCATATCCCGCAGGATGGCAGCAACATAGCCGTATTCATACTGGTAAAAGGAAAACTGCAGGTAACGATTGGAAATAGAGCTATATACCTCACAATCTGTTGTTTCACCAAGATATGCTGCGCGGTAGACTTTGTCATATATTTCGGATTCGCGTCCGCTAAAGGTTCTTAAGGTTAAGAGCTTTAAGCGTTTTAAATTTCTGCCACTGATTTTCTTCATGTCCTGATTAGCATAGGCAACCTCAAAATCAATTGGCTTGTGGGCTGCATCTAAAATAATTTTAACTATCATATAGCCAAATGGCAGATGCTCATAGTAGGTTTTCATCTGTTCAAGATGCTCTGGTGCAAGGTCGATGACTTCGGAAGGAAGTATTTCCTGCTCGGATTTTTTCTCTCGAAGAGCGGTCATGTCCATTAGAGAACTGTAAAATAATTTGCGGCCGTCTGTTTCCCTTAAGAAAAATACCCGTAAATAGACCCAAAGCACTTTGTTGTCGTTGCGGATAAAATGAATATATCCGTCAGCACCCTGTACCGGATTCTCATACGCCTGCTCAAAGATAGCAAAAAGTACCGAGCGGTCATCGTCGCGCACATGATTCCAAAATCTTTTTACAGAGCTGTTATCCACGCCACCGGAAACACCGGCAAGGCGGAAATACTGCTCGTTTACACGGGTGACTTCAATCTGATTCTCGTACATTTCATAAAATGCCACAGCACCAAGAATATTATTGACCATACTATCAGTAAAAAGATTGTTGTCTAAAAATTCACGCGTATGAAGCGGCTCAACCTGTTTGCACCAAAGACCGCTTAAATCCAGTCTTCTGGCATCCGTTAAAAGCTCTTCAAATTCTTCGATAGGAAGCGGCTTGTAGTAATAATAACCTTGTGTATAACGGCAGCCCATGCTTAGTAAGAACTTTTCCTGTGTCTGTGTTTCGACACCTTCTACGATAATTGGCAGCTGCATTAAGCGCGCCATATTGATAACTGATTCTAAAATACTGATACCACGTTCCTTTTCCTGCTCTTTAATATCTAAGAAACGCATATCCAGCTTTAATACATCAACTGGAATATTTTTTAACATATTTAAGGAAGAGTAGCCGCAACCGAAGTCGTCCATCATAACGATAAAACCATGACTACGCAGATTCTGAACCGTGTTGTCAATGGTTTCGTTGCTTTCGGCATAAGCACCCTCTGTAATCTCAACCTTAATCAGCTTTTCTGGTAAATCATATTCTTCTAACAGGTTTAATAAGTAACCTGCAACGTCCATGGAAAAAATATCAATACGGGATACATTAATGGAAATTGGGACAGGATGGTAACCTCTGTCAATCCAGCTTCTAAGCCACGCAAATACCTTTTTCCAGACATAGCGGTCAAGATTGGCAATTAGTCCGTTCTTCTCCAGTACAGGAATAAAAACACCTGGTGGAATAATGCCCTTTTCCGGGTGTTTCCAGCGCACAAGGGATTCAGCACCGACAATTTTGCCGGTGGAGATGTCGCACTGTGGCTGTGCATAAAAAGTAAACTCTTCTTTTTCTAGGGCTTCCTGTATCTCGGTTAAAAGCAAAAGCTCTTCTTCTAACGCAGTCTCCATGCTTGGCGCATAGCGGCAGATGCGGCTGGTGTGTTTGGACATGGCATGGGAAAGCGCAGTTGTTGCACTGTCATACATATCTTCTGGCGGAATCGTAATATCCGCAACCGGATAAATACCAAATGCCGGAAGGAAACCAATCGTATTATTCCAATGCTTTAACCCCGCAACAATATCTTCGTTTAATGCATTGATAAGCTCTAGATTATCAGGCAGTAAAAGCGCAAAGTTGTCGCCGCCAAAATAGCCGCCGACTCCAATGTTAAACTGCAGGAGATTTTTTACACAATTTGCGATATGGACAATCAGCTTGTCGCCGTCGGTTCTGCCATAGAGTTTGTTAAACAGACGGAAGTGCTCCATATCGACAGCCACCATACAATAAGTATTTGGCTGAATATTTTTCAGAAAATTACCTGCCTCCTGAAAGAAAGCCTGATTGAACAATAACCCTGTTAAAGGGTTGAAATCCGATGTAGAAATAGATGTTTCATTATATAGATCACTCATGCAATCACCTCTTTGCAGTAGATAAAAATCTAAGCGTAAATTTAGGACTTACTGACTATATTTTACAGCGTTTTCGTCACAGAAGCAAACATTTCATGTGTTTTTTCTAGGAAAAAAGTGTGAAGAAATGTTTTTTGCGTTGATTGTGGGATACAGAAAAGGTATTCTAGTAAAAGAAAAGAAAAAATGAGAAAATTTTACTTAATTTTAGGAGAAAAAGATGCATTATCAATGTTTGATTGTAGACGACGAACTTGAGTTAGCGCAGATGACTTGTGAATATTTCCAGATGTTTGATGTTAGCTGTGCCTATGTGGGTTCTATCGCAGAATATGAAGCATTTATGAAAGAAAATACGATAGAGCTGCTGCTTCTTGATGTAAATCTGCAGGAAGGGAGCGGTTTTCTGTTGTGTAAAAAAATCAGGGAGCAGTCTGACCTGCCGATTATTTTTATCAGCGCAAGACAAAGCGACGACGATATGCTGACGGCGTTAAATATTGGCGGGGATGATTACATCAAAAAGCCGTATACTTTAAGCATTCTGTTAGCAAAAGTAAAGGTTGTGTTAAAGCGTGTCGGAAAAACAGAGCAGAATGCTATAGGAAAAACCTATAACGGAATGACCTTAGACAAGGATACTTTGACAGTGACCGTCAATGGAAAACGCATCGAACTGAAAGCGAAGGAATTTCGTCTGTTGGAGTGTTTGTTTGACAACAAAAATACGATTGTGACGAAAGAGCGGCTGTTTCAGGAGGTTTGGGGCGATTCCTTTTTCAGTGACGGCACACTGAATGTGCATATCCGCAAGCTGCGTGAAAAAATCGAGAAGAATCCAAACGAACCGGAAATGATTACAACGATTTGGGGAACGGGGTATTTGTTAAAATTATGAAAATCAGATATATGGTAATTCTTTATACAGCAATATTACTTGGTATTGCTGTATTTACATTTCAAAAATTAGATGCAGTTTCTTTTGAGAGCAGGGACATGGCAGCAGTCAATGAAAGCTATCAGATAATCATGGCGCAGCTAGAAGAAAATTCCCTTAGTGACAGTATAAGAGCACAAATTGAGGAACAGACAGACTGCACGATTCTATATAAAAGTGACAATGATTATCAGCGCAGGTTAAATGATGCAATTTTAGAGAATGCGATTATCTTAGATTATGAAAAGGATGGAAGGCTGCTGGCAAAAATCTGTCTGAATGAGCAAAACGCTGCCTATGAAATGAAAAAGCAGGAACTTTGGATGGTGGCGCAGGGAGTGATTCTTCTAGTGTGGCTTGCAGGAATGATTTTATTTTTTTACATATACAGGCGGTACATCCGCCCGTTTCAAGAACTTCGAAGCTTCGCCGGAGAAGTGGCAAGGGGCAATCTTGAGATGCCGCTTTCTATGAATAAAGAAAATTATTTCGGTGCATTTACCGAAAGCTTTGATATTATGCGTGAAGAATTAAAGCGGGCAAGGGAAAATGAGTATCGAGCCAATATCAGCAAAAAAGAACTGGTGGCAGAGCTTTCCCATGACGTGAAAACGCCGGTGGCAACGATTAAGGCTGCCTGTGAGATTTTGCAGGTAAAAGAAACGGATGCAGCCGTTTTAGAAAAAGTAGAATTAATTGAGAAAAAAGCAAACATGATTGAGCAGTTGATTGGCAACCTGTTTCATGCAACCTTAGAGGAACTTGAGGTGTTAAAGGTTGAGCCGATAGAGGAAGCCTCTACCTGCATCGAAGAGATGTTTCTTGGATTAAGGGGCTACGGAAATCTCATCATTGAAAACAGCATTCCAAAGTGCCTTGTCATTATGGATACGCTTCGGATGAATCAGGTCATTGATAATCTTGTGAATAATTCTTTTAAATACGCCAAAACAGCCGTATATGTTTCCTTTTTTGAGGAAGAGGGCGGGATTAAAATTCGCGTCCGGGACGAGGGGGCAGGTGTGCCGGAAGAGGAATTATCAAAGGTTACAGAGAAATTTTACCGGGGCAGCAATGCTACAAAAGAAAACGGCTCAGGCTTAGGTTTATATCTTGCAAAGCTTTTTATGGAAAAAATGCAGGGACAGATGGAGCTGTATAATGACAACGGATTTGTGGTGGAGCTTTATGTGCGAAAGGCGTAAAAGATGTAACACTGCGAAGATACGGGAACATGTAGTGAAAAAGGTTTGTGGAAACCCAATTAAGAAATAGATAAGAATTAGAGAAGAGTTAGGAAAAGACCTGATAAGAAAAAAAGAATAGAATAAACGCATCAAAAGAGAAATGAGGAAAAATAAGATGTCAGTTATTTTACAGGCAAAGGATTTGTGTAAAACTTTTTCAAATGAAAGCGTGCAGCAGCACGTGCTTCGCAACTTAAACTTAACTATCAATGAGGGTGACTACACCGTAATTATGGGAAATTCCGGTTCTGGAAAAAGTACCCTGCTTTATTCTTTATCAGGCATTGACAGACCAACCCTTGGAACAATTTCTTATCAGGGAGAAGATATTACCGGCTACAGCAACGATAAGCTCGCCGTTTTCCGCAGAAAAAATTGTGGCTTTGTGTTTCAGCAGAATTTTTTGAATGATACGATGAGTGTGATGGACAACATTATTGTCTGCGGTCTTTTAATAAGTAAAGACAGAAAAAAGATTGCTGCCCGCGCGAAGGAATTAGTAGAAAAAATGGGCTTGTCACAGGACATTTTAAAGAAATTTCCAACACAGCTTTCCGGTGGAGAGCAGCAGCGAATTGCTATGATTCGTGCCATCATTAATACACCTGCTATTCTTTTTGCGGACGAGCCGACAGGAGCGTTAAACTCCCAAAGTGCAGAACAGGTGCTAAATGTTCTGACAGAATTAAACCGCGGGGGACAGAGCATTGTAATGGTAACGCATGATATGAAAACTGCACGCCGCGGAAACCGCATTTTATATTTAAAAGATGGTGTGATTATTGATGAGTTAAAGCTTGGTACTTATGTGAAAAACGATAAAGAACGTCATGAAAAGCTTCGTGCCTTTTTAACAGAAATGGGGTGGTAGCATGAAGTACTTTTTAATCGCGTTCAATGGTTTAAAAAAGAAAAAAGGGGATGCAATCGCGCTCTTTTTCCTCATTATATTTGCAACTGTCATGATGTATGTGGGAATTTCTATTTTTTCCAATCTGGAAAAAGTGGTGGATGAAGTAAACGAGCGCAACAATGGTGCGGACATTTTTGTGGTGACGCAGACAGAACCAGCAGAAGAAATCGAAAGTCTGCTTGCGGAGTATGAAGGTGTGAAAACTTTAGAATCAGGAAAGGGTGCGTATTGTGCAAGCATTTCCTATTGGAAAGAGGATGTGGACGAAAAAGAGGAAATGGCATTTATTATAGAGCCATTAGAGCAAAAAGGGACAATTTCTGTGATGGAGATAGTCGACTGCGGAGCGGAAAAGAAAGCAAATTCTATCGTACTTCCTTATTATCTTCATGTGGCAAAGGGCTATGAAACAGGTGACATCATTCATCTTGAAATCGGTAATCAGACTTATCCGTGTGAAGTGTATGGCTTTATTGAGGATATATTATTTGCAACCCCTACAAATGTTTCTCTTTATCATGTGCTTATGGAAGAGGAAACATTAGAAAAAATAGAAAAAGAGCAGTTGACAGCAGTATTCCCGATGCAAAGTTATAAAATAAAATTGGAAGCTGGTTATGACCGCGAGGAGATGGAAGGAAAGCTTTACACTGCCATTGAAAATACTGCCAATAATTTTAATCAGGTTTATACAATGCTTGTAAATTATGATACCATGCGCTTTGCAGATTTGATTAGTGCCAATATTTTAATGGCGATTTTGATTGTGTTTGCGCTGATGATTCTCTTGGTAACGATTGTAATTATTTGTTTCAGTATTCAAAATTCACTGGAGCGGAACATGACAAATATTGGAATCCTAGAAGCCTCCGGATATACGGCAGGGCAGTTAAGATGCAGCACGATGCTTGAGATTTTCATTGTGACGGCTGTCGGAATTGCAGCAGCGTTAGCAGCTTCGCCAGCATTGACTGAGATGGTGGGAGACATTGTTGCATCGACTATCGGGGTTCGTTGGACACAAGGTTTTGACGGAAGCAGTGCTGTAATAACTGCAGTGATTATTCTATTTTTTGTTATGTTAGCGGCGTATCTGGTAGCAGGAAAATACAAAAAAATCTCGATTCTGGATGCACTGCGGGGTGGCGTTAAAACCCACAATTTCCGCAAGAATCATGTTCCATTGGAAAAGACGCATCTGCCTGCACATATTGCACTGGGCGTGAAAGGAATCTTCAATCAAAAGCGTAAAAGTATTGCTATCTGCATTATCACAAGTGTGATGGCAGTTGCTGCAAACACAGGTTTTTTCCTATATCAGAACTTTGTTCTTTCAAATGACAGTTTAGTAGATTTAGTTGGTATAGAGCGGGCGGCTGCACAAATTCTGATTGCAGATGAAGCGGAGATAAACGAGGTAGGTGAAACACTTTCTGAATTAGACGGAATACTGCGTGTGAAATATATGGCATCCGGTTCATTAGAAATCAGTCATAATGAAATATCGAAAAAGGTGCAGACGGAATTTTGGACAGAAACGGAGCATTTTGCCACAAAGATATTAGTGGAGGGCAGATATCCGAAATATGATAATGAAATTCTTTTAAGCAGAGTGGTTTGCGAAAATCTTGGCGTTGCAGTTGGTGATACGGTAACTGTGTCAAATGAGGAGAAATCCGGTGAATATCTCGTAGTTGGTATCTCAGAGCATATTTCCTACCTTGGACAAAAAGCAATTATGACAATGGACGGCATCCAGAAAATAAATGAAGAGGTGCATCAGAACACCCTTGTGATTTACAAAAACGAGGATGTGACTTATGAAGAATTAAAAGAAGCAATTCATGAAGTTTATCCGGAATATGAGATTATTGATGTGGAAAACGTTATTTTATCAGCCTGTGCGTCGGTGTCTATGGGAATGTCAGCATTGTGTATTGTGTTTAATGTGTGTACTATTTTAATTGTTACAATTATTATGTTTTTAATGATTCGAATGAAACTTACCCAGGAAAAGGTGCGTATGGGTGTGGATAAAGCCCTTGGATTTACGACAATTCAGTTGATAACCCGCGTGGTTATGAATTATCTGCCGGTTGTTTTTGCAGGCGCAGTTCTTGGAGGTGTGGTATCTTATGTATCTTTCAATCCATTAGTGTCGCTGTGTCTTGGGTTCTGTGGAATCAGAAACTGCCAGATGATGCGGGGAATTGAGTTTATTGGAGCAACAATTGCAATTATTACATTAACAGCACTAATTGCATCAATTTGTGTTTCTGCTAGAATCCGAAAAATTGAACCGAGTAAAATGATTCGGGAGTAAATATTAATCAAAAAAATGTTGCAAAAAAATTTTTTTATTTTTTTGCAACATTTTCTTTTGTTGAAAAGTATTACTAGTGAAAGCGAAAAACAAGGAAAGAAAATAAACCTGTTTTGGAGCAAAACATCGCGATGAAAAAATAAATTTTTTAGTATATGGAGGAAAATATGAGAAGAAAAGGTTTTATGAAACGTGGAATTTGTTTAGCAGTTGCAATGGCAATGCTTAGCATGACAGGATGTGGAGCAGCAACACAGAATGCAGCAGGAAACAGCACTACAGAAGCAAATGTGGAAGCTGGTGAATTTACACAGGTGGCAGCGGCAGATAATGCAGAAGTCATTGACATGATTAAAGGAAAATATGAGGCATCTACAGCTGATTACAGCGGAAATGTTATCGAGGTAGAAAGAGATGAACCGATTAAGCTTCAGTTAGGATTTAACCCTTATGATTTGGAGGATTCTCTGAAAGGTTCAATTAAGATTTATCAGGATGCAGAAATGACACAGCCAATAGAGTTATTTGGTGATGAATATGATGCTGAGACAGGAACACTTACAATTTATGCACCAACATTCGGAATCGGAGAAATGATGAAGTCTGATAATGCCGGGGAGGACATCAGTGACCTTTTCGGAAGTTATATTTATGACCCGGATGAGGAATATGAACTTGATTTAGCTGACCCGAATTATGATGTACATCATGGCAGTGGCTGGGGAACTTTATCACAGTATTATATGGTGTCAGAGGTTAATTTAGAAACAGGAGAAAAGTTAGAAAAACCTGAAATTACCGTAATTAAGATTAAATCAGAAATTAGCAAAGCTCCACAGATGAAATTTACACAGACAGAAAATGGTGAAGCAAAATTCTATTGGCAGCCGGTAGAAGGGGCTACAGAGTACTTAATTTTCCAGATTAAAGATTGGGGCGAGGAAACTGGTCTGGACGAAACTGCGTACGTGGTAGGAAGAACAACAGACTGCGAGTGGATTTGTGAAAATAACATTTTTGACTTTGGTCTGGATATAGAGATGGAAGGTGAAGTTTCAGGTGTTATGAATTCACAGTTCGAGCATTACTATCATAGTGAAGATAGCTTTGGAGAATCTGACTTTGATGAGTTCGATGAGTATTGGGATTTGTATTACGGTGTACTTGCCATAAATGAAAATGGTGCATCTCCAATGAGTAATTTAATGAATGAAAAAGACTTAAGTCATATGCTTCCAAATAAACTGGCTTATAATACAAATGATACGAGTGTGGATACAATAAGCGAACTTCCTGCAACCGTTGGAATTATCATGTGTGATGGAACAACTGCTCAGAAAGTTGTAGACTACGATTTTGAAAGCTTACAGAAAAAGGACAGTTTTGATAGTGCTTATGAGTTGACTGCAAAAGTAGATGGAACAATATATGTAATCTCATTCTCTATTTATAAACAGGATGAGGCTACTATAGAAGCGGAAGCTGCTGCAATTGAGGAACGCCAGAATGCATTAAAAGGCAAGGGCGGTAATATGGATGTGGATGTTGATTTCGAGGATGGAACAGAGAATCCAGAAACAGAAGCTTCAGAAGTAAAAGAAACAGAGTCAGAAGTTAAAGACACAGAATCAGAAACAAAAGACACAGAGTCAGAAGTAAAAGAAACAGAGTCAGAAGTTAAAGATACAGAATCAGAAACAAAAGACACAGAGTCAGAAGTTGAGGAAACAGAAGAGAAGCAGGATAATGACCTGAAATCAACAGAAATTGACCTTGAAAGCAATGTTACAGCTAACAGTGCGCTCAGTGAATACATCGCACGTAACATGTTAGTTACAAATAATATGATTGATATCAGCGCATTCCCAGAAGCATCTGATATGAATGTTGTACAGGATGCAGTTTCAGAAGCTATGTACCAGAATCCATTAGTACTTGGTGTACAGGATGTTGGTATGGATACTTTAAATAACATTCTTTATGTGGAATATGACTTTGATGCAGAGACAACAGCACAGAAACAGCAGGAAATTATTGATAAAGCAAACGAAGTAGTTGCAGAAATTATTACTGACGATATGACAGATTGGGAAAAAGGTTACGCAATCAATCAGTATCTTTGTGAGAATGCAGAATATGATTATGATGCATTAGAAAACGCAGAGCAGTATGATTTTTATGATGTAGATGAAGATTTCTATGATTCCTTTACTGCATATGGCTGCCTTGTAAAAGGAGTAGGTGTATGTGCAAGTTATTCTGCGGACTACAAGGTACTTGCTGATGCTGCAGGCTTAGAGAGTATTGTTGTTACCGGTTATCTGGAAGGTGCAACACCTCATGCATGGAACAAAGTAAAAATTAATGGAAACTGGCATATTGTTGACAGCACAAACAATGACAATGATTATATCAGCAATGCATTATTAAACCTTTCTGACAGTGCAGCATCTGCTACTTTAATGGAAGATGGAAGATTTGCACTTGACGATACAGTAAGTACTTATGTAGCAAATTCAGATGAAATGGAATACTACCATGTAATGAACAGTTTCTTTGAGCAGGATGAGATTTCCGACGAATTAAAAGCTGACTTAAGTGAGAATGGTACAGCAATGCTTCGTACAGATTACAATTTAGATGATGCTGGATTTGGAACAATTGCGCAGGAAGTAGTAAATTCTTATGATAAAGAGCTCCAGGGCGGTTACTGGATGGGCGTTATTTTCTTACAGGAGAAATAAAACTTTTATTTTCATATTGCACAAAATATCAAAATCTAATATCCTATATATCGTGTTGTAAAAAACTGGAAAAATTATAAGCTGAAATTGTTTATAATTTTTCCACAAAACGGGAGATTTTACTTGAAATAGTAGATATTGGGTGAGAAAATGAAGATAATTTGTGGCAATGAAAAAATAGAAGCAGAGGAAGTTGTACGTGAATATACAACTATGATATATCGTGTCGCTATGGTACGAATGCAGAATCAGGCTGATGCGGAAGAGATTGTGCAGGATACATTTTTACGCTTGTTTAAGCAGGTGAAAAAAGGGTATGAGTTTGAAAGCAGAGACCATTTAAAAGCATGGTTATTGAAGGTAGCAGTAAATAGGGGAGTGTCCGTATTGACTTCTGCATGGAATAAAAAAACAGAAGGCTTAGATGCAGCTCACGAGATTCCTGCCGGAGAAAACGAGGAATCTTACGCATATGATTATGTTATGAAGCTGCCGGAAAAGTATCGTATTGCAATTAAACTATTTTATTATGAGCAGCTATCAACCGAGCAGATTGCTGAAATAATGAATACAAAACTATCGACAGTCCGTTCCTACTTATTAAGAGGACGTGAAAAATTAAAGTCGATGATGGAGGCTGATGGATATGTGGGATGAGAAAAAATTCTTTGAAGACTTTGTCTCAGAGGCAGACAAAGTAAAGCCAGACCCAGAATTCGTTGAGAAAATGGCAGCAATGGCTAGAGAAGAAAAAACATCAAAAGTGACATCATTTCAGAGTGTAAAAAAATGGGCACTTGTAGCTGCTGCGGCATGTCTTGTCTGTATCATAGGAATAGGAAAATTTATACAGATGGAGCAGCCGTCACCAAATAGTGAAATGGAGCAGATTGGGCAGCTGGCAGGAAAAGAATCCGAGATAGTAGAAATTACGGATTTGGGAACAGATGTCAATGAGGATGTTTTAGAAATAGTAAAAACAAGGCTGAATGGGGATGCTTTGGTTTATGATGAAAAAGGGGCAGAGCTTTCAACGGAGAAAAGAAATGAATTACTCACTTATGTTGAGAATGCTGTTTGGATAGAAGAAAGTGTAGAAACAGAAGTGAGCGAATCTTATCTGATAGAGGATGAGATAAAGCTTGAGGTAACAAAGGATAATTTTATGATTATCGAAATCGGGGAGAATGAGGTTTATTATAAATTACAGTAACTAATATCGTTATTTAGTTGCGAAAGGAATGAAAAATATTGTGAGTGGCATCATATGTTGGTTAAGGAAAGTACTAAAAAAAGATACTAGAGTACAGTATCCCTTTCGCCTGCGTGTGATAGATGGCAGGGTTGAGATACCATACCAAAGAACAATCAGTGAAATTGAACCATTTTTGAAAAAAGACATGACTTTTTATAAAGCAGGAATCCTTGCACTGGCATGGAAGGGAAGTCAGGAAAGCTTTTCTGTTATGTGCAGGGAACTTCATAATGCTGATTATTACCGCAGGAAGCTGACGTTAGAAAATATTATTTATCATGATTTGTTCGGGATGAACGCTAGAAAAATATTAGGGGAAGCTGTGTTAGATGGGCATGAATTAGTGGTAACATCTGCACTTAAAAAAATTGTTTCCTTTCAGGTGCAGGGGCTTTCGGAAGAGGTTTCCATGGTATTGGAATGCTGGCCGGATAATAAGGAAATTCAAGAACTTTGCCAGTATATTTTACAGGTATATGGTGTCGATTATAGTGAGGTTTTAACGGAGCAGGTGGATGAGAGGTTAAAACGTAAACGTGAAAATTTAATTTTTCAGGGAAATTCACAATATATTGTGCAGGACAGAATGAATGATGCAGGATATTTTGAGCATTATATGCAGATTATTCAGCGTTACTATCCGTATTATACAGAAGCGGATGCAAGGGCACTGATTGAAAACATGGTAAAAGAGGGATGCGGATACGCATCCCTCTCTACTACGTTAGTGCAGTATTTTGCAGAAAAGGAAAGCCAGTTTCGTACATTGTTTGGCTATGATATTCTGCAAAACGGAGAATATGTTACAGATTGGATAATGCTGGATTTTTATTGTATGACGGATGGACCAGAGCATGGTATGAGCTTAAGGAATATGGGACTGCGTTTTCAGCAGTATTGCAGCTATTATCAATTATCTGTAAATCTGGAAGTATTAGATGAGTTAGACATGTCTAATTATGCAATGTGCATGGCGCAGGGATATCTTTTGCTTTTTGCGGGAGATTTTACGATGTACTATAAAAAATATAAACCGGTAGAGGTGAAGGGCTGGCACGTGATGAACATTTGTGAAATGCAGCCAGACGAAACCATTACCGTTGTGACCTGGGGAAAAAAGTATACCTTAAAGAAAAGTGACTTAACCCCCAACGATTTTAAATTTGTTTTCGTTACATATCAATAAGAGAATTATTTTTCGGTTGTCGCATATGAAACAGCCATTTTCCGGATTCGCTTAGGTCGTCTTCGGTAAAATTGGAGGTTTTGCGGCAGCCGTTTTTTATATAGAATAGGATGATTTTTGTATTGCTAAAATGAATCGAAAGTGATACAATAAGAACAAATGTTCTTGGAGGTGGTTTTTATGGCGAAAATTGTAAAGGAAATGATTCACGCAAATGGTATAGATATTGGGATTTATACGTCTGATTTTGAAAATGAATATATATCCCTTACAGATATTGCCAGGTATAAAAGTGATGAACCGAAGGCAGTAATACAGAATTGGATGCGAAAAAAAGATACAATAGAATTTTTAGGATTGTGGGAGAGTTTACATAATGTAAATTTTAAAGGCATCGAATTCGAGGCCTTTAGAAATGCGGCAGGTGCAAATGCATTTACATTGTCGCCTCAGAAGTGGATTGAAAGTACAAATGCAATACTAATTGGACAAGGCAAAACACAGTCGGAGCGAATGAAGATGCTTCGAGAGTTGGCAATAAGCCAGTTAAAAACATTAAATGGGATTGCTATAAGTAATTTGCCAGAATAGAACAATGTGGAATTCATAATAAATTCAAGGTATAAAATCCATTCATTTACAGATACTAGATTCACAAGACTAGAATTTGCAAATGGAGGAATTTTTAAATATGAAAGCAACAGGAATCGTTAGAAGAATAGATGATTTAGGCAGGATTGTAGTACCAAAAGAAATCAGAAGAACATTGCGCATACGTGAAGGTGACCCATTAGAAATTTTTACAGACAGGGAGGGAGAAATTATCCTAAAGAAATATTCACCAATTGGTGAACTGTCGCAGTTTGCCGGAGAATATGCAGAAAGCCTTTCACAGACAACCGGACATTTGGTAATTATCACAGACTGTGACCATGTAGTAGCAGTATCTGGTGCAGGAAGAAAAGACTTTGAAGGAAAGCCTATCAGCCGCGCACTCGAAGAGGTCATTACGGAACGAAAAAGCTTTGTTGCAATGAAAGATGAGAGCAATTTCGTGAAAGTAACAATTGATGATATGGGAGATTTCGGACAGCAGGCAGTCAGTACAATTATCTGTGAAGGAGATGCCATTGGTGCAGTAATTCTCTATGAGAAGCTTGATAAAGGAAAAATGAGTGAGACAGAAAGCAAGCTGGCAAATGCGGCAGCAGGCTTCCTTGGAAGACAGATGGAGCAGTAAAAAGATTGGTGCAAACAAAACAGTATTGCCAAACAACCCCAATTTGTTTGCACCAGCCTCTCTAAATGAACATAATATGTTGATGAGTTGGTGGGAAGTTGATTATAAAGTTATAATGTGTGTTTGACAGAATTTTCATCCTCATCATCCTGCGGGAGATTGCGGTATTCATCACTATGTTTGAACTCTTTCATAACATCCTGATAAGCAGCAGTAATGTATTCTTTCATCGGGTCAGAATCAGAAACAGAAGACATGGCGCTGGAAAAAATATCTGTGGCTTCATTTTTGGAATTACAGTGTTCTAGTCGTGTTTCTAAAGAGTCACGCATACTCTGAACACGTGCAGCCTGCTGATAAAGAACAGGATTTTTTGATTGAAGAAAACGCATTTCTTCTGCAGAAAGCTTCTTTCCGCTTTTTAATTTTGCCATGATTTGAGCCATATATTGTTCTTTTTCTTCATCGGTCATGCCGCAGGCAGGACTTAAAAGCTCAGAAATATTTTCTGTGATTTCAAAGCTGTCAAGGCTTGATGAGATTGTTTGTGTGTTTTGATTTAATCCATAATTGGATGTGCCAAGGTTATGAAAAAGCCGTTCCGTAAAAGTTTGTTTGTTCTTTTCCGGGTGAATTAACTGACTGATTTGTGAAGATAAATTTGTCTGCATAAGAGAACCGTCCTTTCTATTGATATATATCGGGTTTTTGATAGAAAAAATGATGTTCAAATTGAAAAACATCCAAGATAGATTGGAATCTTGATTTAAAAGGTGTACAATAGGAGGAAGTGCGAATAAGCAAAAGAAGAGGTATGATAGAAAATGAATAACGAAAGAAAAAATAAAAGCTATACATTAGATTTGACGGAAGGCTCAATTTTAAAAAAATTGCTGATGTTTTCCCTGCCGCTCATTGCCTCAAGCGTGCTGCAGTTATTTTTTAATGCAGCAGACGTAATTGTGGTAGGAAATTATGCAGGAGATAATTCATTAGCTGCTGTCGGTTCGAATGGTTCGATTATAAACCTGCTGACGAATGTGTTTATGGGACTTTCCGTAGGTGTAAATGTACTGGTTGCACGTTATTTTGCAGCCAAGCAGGAAAATGAATTGCGAAAAACAGTACATACAGCAATTGTGGTCAGTGTTATCGGTGGAATTTTATTGACAATCATTGGCGTATTAGCGGCAAAGCAGATTTTAATCTGGATGCAAAGTCCGGCAGAGGTACTGGAACTTGCAACATTATATCTTCGAATTTACTTTTTAGGTATGCCGGCAATGATGGTATACAATTTCGGAGCGGCCATTCTGCGTGGAGTAGGAGATACGAAAAGACCACTTTATTATCTTTCATTTGCAGGTGTGGTAAATGTAATCTTAAATTGTGTTTTTGTCATTGCATTTCATATGGATGTTGCAGGAGTAGCTCTGGCTACCGTAATTTCACAGTGCATTTCTGCGGTGTTAGTGCTTTTTTGTCTT
The DNA here is from genome assembly GCA_045121975.1 of Roseburia sp. Lineage (GTDB taxonomy): Bacteria > Bacillota > Clostridia > Lachnospirales > Lachnospiraceae > Roseburia. Next base: position 75,517 of record JBGVHB010000053.1, on the reverse strand, counting down.
GCGAAGGAATCCGGCGGCATTCGTCTGCAAAAAGAATATTTACATATTGATAAACAGATATTTGGACAGATTTTACGAATCGGACTGCCAGCGGGTGTGCAGGGGTCATTGTTTTCCCTGTCCAATGTAGTAATTCAGTCATCCATTAACAGTTTTGGTGCTGTTGTTGTAGCAGGCAATTCTGCCGCTGCAAATATTGAGGGATTTGTTTATGTGGCAATGAATGCGTTTGCACAGGCGATTGTTGCGTTTGTCAGCCAGAATTTAGGCGCAGGAAAATACGAAAGAATTAATAAGATTGTGATTACAACGCAGTTATGCGTTATTGCGGTAGGCGGCATATTGGGCAACCTGGTTTATTTGTGCGGAAAACCGTTACTGAGTTTGTATACGGACAGTACAGCAGTAATTGTGGCAGGAATCAAAAGATGCTCTGTTGTATGCACTACATATGCGTTGTGTGGAATGATGGATGTTATGGTAGGAGCACTGCGTGGATTAGGATACTCTGTAATGCCAATGATAGTATCTTTGCTTGGTGCGTGCGGTTTCCGAATTGTATGGATTTCAATTCTGTTTCGCAGTGAGGCGTTCCATACAATTGAGACGATTTACTATACCTATCCGATTTCATGGACATTGACATTCAGTGTGCATGTTATTTGTTTCCTGATTGTGAGAAGCAGATTGAAAAAGAAGTGGGGCGTGTAAGGAGGAAAAAGATGAAGTTCATGCACATTTCCGATGTGCATTTGGGCGTGAAGCCGGATGCGGGAAAAAGCTGGAGCGAAAAACGTGCACAGGATATCTGGAATACCTTTGCAGAAATGATACAGGTGGCGGCAGAGAAAAAACCAGAGTTTCTTTTTATCTCAGGAGATTTGTTTCACAGTCAGCCACTGAAAAAAGAATTAAAAGAAGTAAATTATTTATTTGAAAAAATTCCAGACACAAAAGTGATATTAATGGCTGGAAATCATGATTATATTCAACAAAAATCTTACTACAGGACGTTCGAATGGGCGGAAAATGTGTACTTTTTTAGGCGGGAAAATATAGATTTTTTTGATTTTCCAGAAGAGAATGTAACAGTTCATGGATTAAGCTACTGGCATCGCGAAATCAGGGAACGGCTTTATGATGAGATAGCAGTTCGCAACCCAAAACGTGTGAATGTGATGCTGGTACATGGCGGTGATGAGAGCCACATTCCATTTTCTGCGCAGCGGATTTTACAGAACGGATTCGATTATGTGGCGGCTGGACATATTCATAAGGGGATGCAGATGGCAGCAGACCGGGCGGTTATGGCAGGCTCATTAGAGCCGACAGACTGTAATGATACAGGTGCGCATGGTTACTGGTTTGGAGAAATTGGCAAAAATAATGCGCAGGTTCATTTTTTCCCGGTGAAAAAATGTGAATATCGTCATGAAGTGATTGCAGTGAGTACGGAAATGAGCGAGCTTGCAATCAAAGAACAGGTAGAAGCTTTATTAGCAGAAAGTCCATCGTATCAGTATTTTCGGATTATATTAGAGGGATATGCTGACCCGGATATTACCTATGATATTGAAAAAATCGGGCAGCTGCCGCGAATTGTAGATGTGACGGCGCATCTTGTACCAGATTATAATTATGAAAAAATGCTTGCAGAAAATAAAGATACGCTGCTTGGAAGCTATATTTATGCAATGCAGAGCAGAAAACAGGATGCAGTTACCCAAAAAGCACTAGAGTACGGCGTAAATGCGCTATTAGGACATCAGATATGCAGATAAAAGAAGCAAAAATATTTAACTTTGGAAAATTACAGAATAAGACTTTGCATTTTGCGCCCGGAATCAATGTGATTTATGGAAAAAATGAATCGGGAAAATCAACTCTGCATGCATTTCTGACAGCCATGCTTTTTGGTATGGAAAAGAGCAGAGGAAGAGCCAGTGAAGCGGATGCCTACACAAAGTACGAGCCTTGGCATGCCCCATCCTATTATAGTGGCGCACTCCGGTTTGAAGTAGATAAAAAACCGTTTTATCTGGAACGCAATTTCTATGTAAAAGAGAAAAGTGAGATTCTGCGGAATGAGGAAGATGGTGAAGAGCTTTCCGTTGCATATGGAGATTTAAATATTCTATTCGGCGGCATAGGAAAGGAAGTATTTGGAAATACTTATGATATTCCGCAAACAGGAGCGGTTACAGGACAGGCAATGACTGCGCTTCTGACAGAATACCTACAGGATGCAGCCAGCGGAGGAGCAGGAATTCATGTTCACTCTGCAATTGCGGAATTGTTGAAAAGAAGAAAAGAATTAAATGCAGATTTAAGAAAACTAAACGAAGAAAAGGAAGCGAATCTTCAAAAACAGCAGTTGGAATTGTCTCTTTTGGAGCGGGATTGTGAGGAACTGCGGAAAAATTTAGAGCCATATGTAAAGTTGCAAGAAGAAAATTCAGCGGATGAAGCAGAGCCAGCCTTAGAAAATACAGATGAAGCAGCCTTTAAGCAGCAAACACAGGATACAGATACAGCAGCGTCTAAGGTGACACCGCAGGAAAATGGCGGTTCTAAGGCAAAAGACGTGATATGGATAGCTGCCAATATTCTTCTCATTGTGGTTCTTATTCTGTTAAAACTTACGAAAAATATTCCGCTTTACGCAATGGGTTTTGGTGCAATAGTACTAATTGCGGCGGATTTATGCCGAATCAAAGTGAAAAAGTACCAAAAAAGAAAAGCGGAAGTAATAAAGCAGCAGGAAGAGAGCGGACAGCCGCATGACATGGAAGCATTATATGACCAGAATATAGAAAAAGCCAAAGAAATTGCAGAGCAGAATGCTAAAAAGGCACAGGCGGCGTGGGAGATGTATCAAAAGCTTCGTGATACACTTCAGGAAAAGGAAATACGTCTGTTTCAGTTGAGGGAACAGCTAGAACAGGCGAATCTGCCGGATAGAAAAGAAGTGGAATTAAAAGAAAACATTGCAGCCTTAGAACTGGCGGCGGCAGAGCTAGAGCGGCTTTCAAGAGAATATTATGAAGAAGTGGAAGATGAGTTAAATGCAGAAATCTCCCGTTATGTGTCACTTTTGACCAATGGGGCATATGACAGTGTCCGATTGGGAGAAAAAGGAGAGATTAGAATCACAACAGAAGGTAGAGATGTTACGCCACAAAGTCTTAGCAGCGGAACTTTAGAACAAATTTACCTTGCATTAAGGCTTGCGGTGGGGGCAATTGTCACCAAAGAAGAAGCAATGCCGATTTTTTTAGACGATGCATTTGCGATGTATGATGATGAGAGACTTGTGCAGACACTTCGCGTATTAGCGAAGCTTGATAGACAAATTTTGATTTTTTCCTGTCAGACGAGAGAGTATAATATACTAGAAGATATCAGAATCCCTTATCATAAAATTGAACTTTAAGGATTTAGAAAACAAAAAAGGAGGCAGCCATGAAAAAGCATAAGAAGAAAAAGAAGTTTCGCGTTCTTCGTTTAGTGTTAAAACTTCAAATTATTTTTATTCTGCTTGTAGCGGCAGGGGTTGCCTTCTTTTATTTTGGAGGCTATGCAAAAGAGATTCAGGCAATGAGAGAAGAGGCTGTCTCAATTGTAAAGCATTCAAATGCCCAGACGTTTAAAACCAGCCAGACGGGAAAGGCATATGCCGCAGATGGCACAATTATTTCTACGTGGAAAGGAGAAAAAGACTCCTGCTATGTAGAAATTGAAGATATGCCGATTCAGGTTCCGGCAGCAATTGTCAGTATTGAAGATAAGAAGTTTTACCGTCACAATGGAATTGATTATAAAGCACTTTTACGTGCAGCAAAGGCGATGCTTGAAAATGGTGAGGTTAAGCAGGGTGGCAGTACGATTACCATGCAGCTTGCGAAAAACATTTTTTTGACGCAGGAGCGGACGTGGCAGCGAAAAGTAGAAGAGATGTTTATTGCCAGAGAATTGGAAGAAAAATATTCAAAAGACCAGATTTTAGAGTTTTATCTGAATAATATTTACTTTGGAAATGGATATTATGGAATTCAGACGGCGAGCAGAGGCTATTTTAACAAAGATGTGCAGGATTTGAGCCTGTCGCAGATAGCGTTCTTATGTGCGATTCCGAACAATCCATCTTTATATGACCCACTTACGAATATGGAAAACACAATTTCGCGAAGAAACCGTATTTTAAAAAATATGGTAGAAGACGGCAAAATATCAGAAATAGATTATGCGAAAGCGGTTGTGGAGGAAATCGTTTTAGAACGCCCACAAGAAGCGCAGAAAAATGATTATGTGCAGACCTACACTTATTATTGCGCAACAAGGGCATTAATGGAGCTGGAAGGTTTTCAGTTCCAGTATGAATTTGCAGATGAAGAAGAGCAGGAAGAGTACGAGGAAGAATATAACAGCCTTTATTCCGAATGTCAGCGTAAGCTCTATACTCAGGGTTATCAGGTCTATACGTCATTAGATTTGGAAATGCAGCAGGAGCTTCAACAGGCAGTAGATGACAATCTGGCTCAGTTTACAGACGTGAATGAGGAAGGTGTCTATCAGTTACAGGCTTCTGCGGTCTGCATCGATAATGATACAGGTTATGTCAAAGCAATTGTGGGCGGAAGAAGCCAGGAATTTTCCGGTTATACATTAAACCGCGCATATCAAAGCTTCAGACAGCCGGGAAGCGCAATCAAACCATTGATTGTATACACACCTTTGTTTGAGCGCAATTACACAGCGGATACGCTTGTGGTGGATGAACCAATTGAAAATGGCCCGAAAAATGCAAACGGCACATACGTGGGCGAAGTAACAGTGCGTTATGCGGTGGAACATTCGATTAATACAATTGCGTGGAAGCTTTTTGATGAATTGTCACCGGTGACAGGACTTTCCTATTTAAAGGAAATGGACTTTTCACATTTAGATAAAGAAGATTACCGCTTATCAACAGCCTTGGGTGGCTTTACACATGGAGCATCCGCTTTAGAAATGGCATCTGCATATGCAGCATTAGAAAATGATGGAATTTATCGTAAGCCAACCTGCATTGTGAAAATCTTAGACAGTGAAGGAAATGTTATTTACGAATCTGACGATTCTGGAAAAGAGGTATACCGACAGAATGCAGCCAGACAGATGACAGATGTGTTGACAGGAGTTCTTACGTCTGGTACAGCAAAAGGATTAGGCTTAGGTGAAATGCCATGTGCAGGAAAAACAGGAACGACGAACGATAGAAAAGACGGATGGTTTGTTGGATATACAAGGTATTACACCACGAGTGTGTGGGTTGGATATGATATGCCGCAGAAATTAAGTGATTTGCAGGGCTCAAGTTATCCGGGCAAAATCTGGCAGAGCTTTATGTTAAAAGCACATGAAGGCTTACAGCCCCTTGAGTTTTTACCACCGGCACAGATAAATGGCGATTATACCAGTCCGTATTTTAATGAAGACGACAGCAAGACGGATGGTAATGCAAACGAAGACGGCGCTTTAACAAATGCCCCGGAGAATACGATAGCACCGGGCGCAGAGGAAACGACACCGGGGACAAATGCGACGACTCCGGGCGCGGATGAAACAGCTCCGGGAGAAGCAAATCCGGGAACAGATGGAACGAACCTAGAGAATACACAGGATGAGAATCCTCTTATTAATAACGACAACACCAACCTGCCGGGAGATAACCTTACAGAGCAGCAACCACCGGAGGATGTGACACCGATTCCGGAAATTATCAATCCACCGAATGAAAACAGCACATTAGAGTCGCAGGACGCAGCGTAAGTGACGGGTGAAAAATAGCTAATTTTTAGGGTAATATCTCTTTTGTCAAAATGGTTGACAGTGATGTTTGAAAACGTTATCATGAACTTAATTTTAGAAAGAAATGGAGAAGAAACATATGAAAAAATATGCATTTGGTGTAGACATTGGCGGAACAACCTGTAAAATCGGATTTTTTGAAACAAGCGGAAAATTGCTTGACAAATGGGAGATAAAAACAAACACAGAAAATGGTGGCGCAAGTATTTTATCTGACGTAGCGCAGGCAGTAGACAATAAACTTGCACAGGAAGGAATCAGTAAAGATGAAGTGCAGGGTGTTGGTATTGGTGTTCCTGGCCCGGTTAAGAGTAATGGTGTTGTAAACCGTTGTGTAAACCTCGGATGGGGAATTGTCAACGTAGAAGAAGAATTAGGAAGCCTTACAGGTCTTGCTGTAAAAGTAGGAAATGATGCAAACGTTGCTGCATTAGGAGAAATGTGGCAAGGCGGCGCAAAAGGCTGTAAAGACGTTATCATGGTAACACTTGGAACAGGTGTTGGCGGTGGTATCATCGTAGATGGTAAAATTGTTGCCGGATTCAACGGAGCAGGCGGCGAAATCGGCCATATCACAGTTAATAATGATGAAATCGAAGCTTGTAACTGCGGACAGTACGGCTGCTTAGAGCAGTATACTTCTGCAACAGGAATCGTTCGCGTAGCGAAAAGAAAACTTGCAAAAAGCTCTGACGAGACAAGTCTTAGAAAATTCGAGCCACTTACAGCAAAGGATATCTTTGATGAGGCAAAAGCTGGAGATGAAATCGCTATTGGTCTTGTAGATGAAGTATGCGGCATCCTTGGTGCAACACTTTCTAACATGGCATGCGTTGTAAATCCAGAAGTTATCGTAATCGGTGGTGGTGTTTCAAAAGCAGGAAGCATCTTAACAGACTGCATTCAGAAACACTTCGAGGAAACAGCATTTTTTGCTTGTCGTGATACAAAATTTGCACTTGCAGGTCTTGGAAACGATGCTGGAATGTACGGATGCGTACAGATGTTATTAGACTAATTTAGTATATTGTAAAATTACTACATACACAAAAGAACCGGGGAAAAGCAATTCATAAAGAAATTGCTTTTCCCCGGTTCTTCTTATATAACATTATTCTTTCGTTGCCAATGTTTTTACATAAGATAAAGCCTTATTCACTGGTGGAAGGGCAAGCAGCACAATCGTAATCAAAGCTTCTAAACCGATGTAAGCTCCGTTGTAGGCTAAGGAATAGACAACTGCACTGTTGAAAAATTCCGGCACATAAGTTGCGAAGAAAATCCAGCCGGAAAGAAAAGTGAAGAAATATCTTCCAAGAATACCGACGATGTAGCTAAGCAGCAGACTGTGTTTTGATTTACTCTTTGAGAAAATACCGGATAAGCCAAGTGCTCCAAATGCAAAAATATAATCAATTAACAGCTGAGGAATACTGATAATATATGGGTCAACCACAAGCTGTAAAATACCGTAAGCAACAGCAGTTGTTAATCCGACACCAAGACCATACCAGTTACCAATCAAAACGATAAAAAGCATGGAAAAAAGAGTAACCGAGCCGCCCATTGGCATATGAATAATTTTTAAGAACGAGGTTGCAAAAGCGAGTGCAATCGCCATTGAAGAAAAAGCAAGCTTTCTTGTAAAAGATGACATAAAAAATCCTCCTTGGTTTATCAATGCCAGGAGGAACTTCATATAGGTAGAAAATCTATCCACATTTGCTTCCTTACGCCGGTATTATCCGGTTCAAGTAATAAGGGTCGATGAAAATCATCTCTCAGCGTTAAAAATTGCGCCCCTAGCATTTCTTAATTTTTTCTTAACGTCTTTAAATATAAACATCCATAAAGACAAAGTCAAGTAATTTTCCAGAAAACCAAAATTATTTTAAAAAGTAAGATTTTTCCTAGAAAATCAGGAGCTTTTTCCTAAAAACCAAGTTATTTTAGAAGGTTTTGTTTCATATATAAGAGAAAGTAGTGTTCATAAATTGTTTACAAAAAGGGCATTGACAAATAATTCCAAGAGACATATACTTTGAAAAGCTAATTGTTTGACAATCAAAATATTTGACAGGAGAATAATTTGAACTTCAAATAATGAGCATAACTTCGCACATGACAGCATGAGATGACACCTAGGGCGTGCGAAGACCATTTAAAACGTAGGTAAGATTAAAGGAGAAAAATCATGTTAGAAAGAATGAAACCAATTATTGCTGAGCAGTTAAGCGTAGAAGAAGATGCAGTAAAAGCAGAAGCTAACTTCAAAGAAGATTTAGGAGCAGATTCCTTAGACTTATTCGAATTAGTTATGGCTTTAGAAGAGGAATTCGGCGTAGAAATCCCATCTGAAGATTTAGAGTCAATCGTAACTGTAAACGATGTTATCAACTACTTACAGGCAAAAGGTGTTACAGCATAAGCAACTCCATATGATTAGGAATACTTAGATATGCGTCAGGAAGACAAGGGGATATAAGGTAAGAGACTTCCACAAACAGGAATGCATCAGGCATTCCTGCAAGACGCAGATATTGAAAGGTATAGGCAATAGCAATGAAAACTAGAGTAAGCGAATTACTTCATACAAAATATCCAGTCATCCAGGGTGGTATGGCATGGGTAGCAGAATACCATCTGGCAGCAGCCGTTTCCAATGCAGGCGGACTTGGTCTGATTGGAGCAGCAAGTGCACCGCCAGAAATCGTTAGAGAACAGATTAGAGAAGCTAAAAAATTAACAGACAAACCATTCGGTGTAAACGTAATGTTACTGAATCCAAATGCAGAGGAAGTAGCAAAAATCGTTGTAGAAGAAGGTGTTCCGGTAGTTACTACTGGAGCAGGTAATCCAGCAAAATTCATGGAGCAGTGGAAGAATGCCGGAGTAACGGTAATTCCTGTTGTAGCAAGTGTGGCAATGGCAAAAATGATGGAACGTGCCGGAGCAGACGCAGTTGTAGCAGAAGGAATGGAGTCCGGCGGACACATCGGTTCACAGACAACAATGACACTCGTTCCACAGGTAGTAGATGCAGTAAGCATTCCAGTAATTGCTGCGGGGGGAATCGCGGACGGAAGAGGAATTGCAGCATCTATGATGTTAGGAGCAGAGGGTGTGCAGATGGGAACACGATTTGTTGCAGCAGAAGAATCCATTGCACATGCTAATTATAAAGAGCGTATCATCAAAGCGAAAGACATCGATTCAGAGGTAACAGGTATGAGTACCGGACATCCGATTCGTGTACTTCGCAATCAGATGACAAGAGAATATTTAAAAATGGAAAAAGAAGGAGCATCCTTCGAAGAGTTAGAGAAGCTGACATTAGGTTCACTTCGTCTTGCTGTTATGGAAGGTGATGTTGTAAAAGGAAGCCTTATGGCTGGACAGAGTGCCGGAATGGTAAAGAAAACCCAGTCCTGCAAAGACATCATCGAAGAGATTATGGCAGAAGCAGAAGCACTTCTTCCAAATCGCGCATAGTAAAAAGGAGAAAGGCAAGGTTCTTTTATGGGCAAAATAGCATTTATTTTTCCGGGACAGGGTGCACAGTATGTTGGAATGGGAAAAGAATTCTATGACCAGTTCGAAGAATGCCGCAAAGTATATGAGATGGCATCAGAAGCAACAGGCTTAGATATTCCAGCACTTTGTTTCGAAGAAAATGACAAGATAAATATTACAGAATATACACAGATTTGTATGCTTGCTACAGAAGCAGCTATTTTAAAAGCATTACAGGAAAAAGGCTATACACCGGATGTAACAGCTGGTTTAAGCCTTGGAGAATATGGTGCATTATTAGCAGCAGGCGTACTTGAATGGCAGGATGCATTCAAGCTGATTCGTAAAAGAGGAATCTACATGCAGGAAGCAGTACCAGTTGGTGGAGCAATGGCAGCCGTACTTGGATTGGATGCAGACAAAATCGAAGCAGCATGTGAAGCAACAGAAGGAATCGTATCCATCGCTAATTATAACTGTCCGGGACAGATTGTAATCACCGGAGAGGAAAAAGCGGTAGAGGCTGCTGGGGAGAAGTGTAAAGAAGCAGGCGCAAAACGAGTACTTCCGTTAAAAGTTAGTGGACCGTTCCATTCAAAAATGCTTGAAGGAGCAGGAGAAAAACTTGGTAAAGAACTGGAAAACGTAACAATTCAGGACTTTACAATTCCATATATCGCAAACGTGACAGCAGATTATGTAAACCAGAAAGAAGATGTAAAACCTCTTTTAACAAAACAGGTTGCAGCATCTGTACGTTGGCAGCAGACCGTAGAAAAAATGATTGCTGATGGTGTGGAAGAATTTGTAGAGATTGGACCGGGCAAGACATTAAGTGGGTTTATGAAAAAAATTAATCGTGATGTAAAAGTATGCAACATTGATAAAATGGAAGATTTTGAAGCTTTCCTTGAGAATCATCCAAACGCATAAAATTACAGCAAGAATAGACGTCGTAGTGATTTCACTGCGACGTTCTTATAAGGAGAAAATTTACAGGCATCGGAAAGGTAGGGGTATTTGATGTTAATAAATAAAGTAGCACTGGTTACTGGAGCAAGCCGCGGTATTGGAAGCGAGATTGCAAAATCATTAGCAAAGCAGGGCGCATTCGTTATTGTAAATTACAATGGTTCAAAGGAACGTGCCGAGGCAGTTGTAAATGAGATTAACAATGAAATCTGCCAGAAAGAAATCTGGAACAGTGAAGAAGGAAAAGCAGTAAAAAATCCGGGCGGCGCAGCAGCTTATCAGTGTAACGTTTCTGATTTTGAAGCATGTGGAGCAATGATTCAGGATTTAATCAAAACATATGGACATATTGATATTCTCGTAAATAACGCAGGAATCACAAGAGACGGACTTATCATGAAAATGACAGAGGAAGATTTCGATATGGTTATCGACACCAACTTAAAAGGTGCATTCAATACTATCCGCCACATGTCACGTAATTTCTTAAAACAGAAGAGCGGAAGAATCATCAATATTTCTTCTGTTTCCGGTGTTATGGGAAATGCAGGTCAGGCAAATTACAGTGCCAGCAAAGCAGGAATTATTGGCTTAACAAAATCAATTGCAAGAGAGCTGGCATCCAGAGGAATTACATGTAATGCAGTTGCACCTGGATTTATCTCAACAGAAATGACAGATGCAATGACAGACGCAGCAAAAGAACAGGTAAAAACACAGATTCCATTGCAGCGTACCGGTGAAGTACAGGATATCGCAAATGCAGTTACATTCCTTGCTTCGGAAGAAGCTTCTTACATTACCGGACAGGTTTTATCCGTAGATGGCGGAATGCACATGTAAAAAGCATTCACAAGATGCAAAAAGACAAAAACAGCAGACCAACAGGCTAGATTAGTCCAAAATAGTTACATGGAGGAAAAATATGAGTAGACGTGTTGTTGTAACAGGAATGGGAGCAATTACTCCAATCGGACACAGCGTAGATGAATTTTGGAGCGCTGTAAAAGAAGAAAAAACAGGTTTTGCAGAAATCACAAAATTCGATACAACAGATTTTAAATGCAAAATCGCAGCAGAAGTAAAAGATTTTGACCCAAAGAAATATATGGACTTTAAAGAAGCAAAAAGAATGGAGCCTTTCAGCCAGTACGCAGTTGCTGCAGCAAAAGAGGCTTTTGAAGATGCCGGACTTGATATGGAAAAAGAAGACCCATACAAAGTAGGAACTGCAATCGGTTCTGGTATCGGAAGTCTTCAGGCATTAGAGCGTGAATACACAAGAATGGTAGAAAAAGGACCAGGAAGAGTCAGCCCATTATTTGTGCCAATGATGATTTCTAACATGGCAGCTGGTAACGTATCTATTCGTTTCGGCTTAAAAGGAAAGAGCATTAACGTAGTAACAGCCTGTGCAACAGGAACAAATACAATTGGTGAAGCTTTCAGAGCAATCCAGTATGGTGATGCAGATGTTATGCTTGCTGGTGGTACAGAAAACAGCGTTTCTGCTATCGGTGTTGCAGGATTTACATCCTTAACAGCATTATCAACAGAAACAGACGTAACAAGATGTTCGATTCCATTTGACAAAGACAGAAGCGGATTTGTTATGGGTGAAGGTGCAGCAGTTGTTGTATTAGAAGAGTTAGAGCATGCAAAAGCACGTGGCGCAAAAATTTATGCAGAAGTAGTCGGATACGGATGCTCTTCTGACGCATACCATATCACTTCTCCGGCAGAGGACGGAGCAGGTGCAGCAAAAGCCATGACAAACGCAATGGAAGATGCAGGCGTTTCACCAGAAGATGTAACTTACATCAATGCGCATGGAACATCAACACATCACAATGACTTATTCGAAACAAGAGCAATCAAGCTTGCATTCGGCGACCATGCAAAAGACTTAAAAGTAAACTCTACAAAGTCTATGATTGGACATTTATTAGGAGCAGCCGGAGCTATCGAATTTGTAACTTGCGTAAAAGAAATGCAGGACAGCTATGTACATGCAACAGTAGGTTACCGCACACCAGACGAAGAGCTGGATTTAGATTACTGTAAAGAAGCAGTTGAAATGGACGTTCCATATGCATTAAGCAACTCACTTGGATTTGGCGGACACAACGCAAGTCTTCTTTTAAAGAAATATAACGGTTAAGAAAGGCAGGGAAAAAAGATGCCAGTTTTAACAACAAAAGAAATTATGGAAATTATTCCACATCGTCAGCCATTTTTGCTGATTGATACTATTGAGGAATTAGAAGTGGGAGTACGCGCCGTAGCAAAAAAATGTGTCAGCTACAATGAACCATTTTTTGCAGGACATTTCCCAGCAGAACCAGTTATGCCGGGTGTGCTTATTGTAGAAGCATTAGCTCAGACAGGAGCGGTTGCAATTCTTGGAAAAGAAGAAAATCGTGGAAAAACAGCTTATTTTGCAAGCATCAACAGTGCAAAGTTCAAAAACAAGGTTGTACCAGGAGATGTATTGATTTTAGAAACAGAAATCATTAAACAAAAAGGACCGATTGGAGTAGGCAAAGCTACTGCTAAGGTTGATGGAAAGGTTGTTTGTGCAGCTGAACTGACCTTTGCAATTGGTTAAGATTGCAGTCAGGGAATGGAGTAAGAGGATGGCAGCATTATTAAAAAAGAAAAAATTAATTACAATTAAACAGTATAGACCGGAAGAGGAACAGATGGCAGAGGCACAGACTCCACCACCAGTAGTTCCAAATCAGGCACCGGGACAGACAGAAGTACCTGAGACAGTCGTTTGTCCGGGTTGTGGAAGAGAAGTAAACAAGTCTGTTGTTGAAAAAAGCAAATATGTTTGCTATGAATGTGGAAATTACTTCCGCGTTCGTACCAAAAACCGTATCAAAATGGTGGCAGATGCGAAAACATTTGAGCCTTGGTTTGAATATTTAGAATCAGAAAATCCATTAGATTTCCCAGAATATATGGAAAAAGTGGAAGCTGCAAAAGCAAAAACAGGTTTGCATGAAGCCGTTACTGTTGGAAAATGTAAAATTTTTGGAATCGAAGCAGTACTTGGTATCTGTGACGCAAGATTTTTAATGAGCAGTATGGGACATATTGTTGGTGAAAAAATCGCGCTTGCATTTGAAAAAGCAACAGAATTAAAACTTCCAGTTATCTTATTCTGCTGTTCCGGCGGAGCAAGAATGCAGGAAGGTATCATTTCCTTAATGCAGATGGCAAAAACTTCTGCAGCAATCAAAAAGCATTCAGATGCAGGTTTATTATATGTACCAGTATTAACAGACCCAACCACAGGTGGTGTAACAGCCAGCTTTGCAATGCTTGGTGACATCATTTTAGCAGAGCCGGGAGCATTAATCGGTTTTGCAGGACCACGAGTAATCGAGCAGACTATCGGTCAGAAGCTTCCAGAAGGCTTCCAGCGTGCAGAATTCCAGTTAGAGCATGGATTTGTTGACGCAATCGTAGAGCGTAAAGATTTAAAGATTACTTTATATAAAATCTTAAAGATGCATGAAGTACAAGACGGTTATGCAAACTTTGACCCATTACATGAAGACGATTGCTACGAGCCAACAGAGATTATGAAAGAGCGTGGTGCAAAAGCGAAATCCTTCTCTGCATGGGATAAAGTAAAAGCAGCAAGAAGAGTAGACCGCCTTGCATCTGTTGATTACATGGAGCAGATTTTTGATAACTTCATGGAATTTCATGGTGACAGACAGTTCAGAGATGACCCGGCAATCGTTGGTGGAGTTGCAACCTTAGATGGACAGCCGGTAACTGTTATCGGTGTACATAAAGGAAAAGATTTAAAGGATTGTATGCGTCATAACTATGGTATGCCATCTCCAGAAGGCTATCGTAAAGCATTACGTCTGATGAAACAGGCAGAGAAATTCCATCGTCCAATTATCACCTTTGTAAATACCTCAGGTGCATTCTGTGGTATGGAAGCAGAGGAACGCGGACAGGGCGAAGCAATCGCAAGAAACCTTTATGAAATGTCAGGAATTAAAGTACCAATTCTTTGTATCATGATTGGTGAAGGTGGAAGTGGTGGAGCGCTTGCTCTTTCTGTAGGAAACGAAGTATGGATGCTTGAAAACGCAACCTACTGTGTACTTTCACCAGAAGGCTTTGCATCTATTCTTTGGAAAGATGGAAAACGTGCAAAAGAAGCCAGTGAAGTAATGAAAATTACAGCACAGGATTTACATGCACTTCATGTAGTAGAAGAAATCATTCCAGAATACGGAATGGCAGATGACAAAGCATGTGAATCTATTTCCCGTTATATGAAAGGAAAAATGAAAGATTTCCTTCGCAAATACGAGGAAAAGACAGAAGAAGAGATTATGGAAGAACGTTATCAGAGATTTCGTGCATTCTAAAAAAACAATTGACCGCACCGCGTAACATGCGCGGTGTTGGAATGGAGTTTAAATATGAATATTAAAATTATGGGAACTGGAAGTGCACTTCCAGCACTTCGAGTGACAAATGATGACTTAAGCAAAATCATGGATACTTCAGATGAATGGATTTCCAGCAGAACAGGTATCAGGGCAAGACATCTTGCAGTAGAAGAGACAACAACAAGTCTTACAGTAGATGCGGCAACACAGGCTTTAAAAGAAGCAAATGTGAATGCAGAAGACATTGATATTATTATTGCGGCAACAATTTCACCAGACAAGATTTTTCCAGGACTTGCCTGCGAAGTACAGAGCGCAATTGGTGCAAAAAATGCAGTTGCATTTGATGTAAGTGCAGCTTGTGCCGGATTTATCTTCTCACTGCATACTGCAGCAATGTATCTGCAGACAGGCATGTACAAACATGCACTTGTCATTGGAGCAGAAGTATTATCAAAAATGATGGATTGGAACGACAGAAGCACTTGTGTTTTATTTGGTGATGGTGCAGGTGCAGCAGTTGTTGGTATAGATGATTCTGAAAATGCACAGAGTAATATCTTAGGAATGGTGCAGTACTCAGACGGAGCACAGGGCGAGGTATTAACCTGTGACAACCGTCCTGTAAATCATCCATATAAGAAAAATCCAACGGATATTTCATATACTTATATGAATGGACAGGAAGTATATAAGTTTGCTGTAAAGACAGTGCCAAAGTCAATTATGCAGGCAGTGGAAAAAGCAGGCTGGACAATCGACGAAGTAGACCATTTTATTTTACACCAGGCAAATTATCGTATTATTGAGGCAGTTGCAAAACGTTTAAACCAGAATATTGAAAAATTCCCAACAAATATTGCGGAAACTGGAAATATTTCGGCTGCAACAGTACCAATTCTTCTTGACAAGGTCAATAAAGAAGGTATGATAAAGCGAGGGGAAAAAATAATTTTAGCAGGATTTGGCGCAGGTCTGACCTGGGGAGCGACAGCGTTAATCTGGTAGGAGTATATTTGCATGACCACAGATGAAACATTGAATGAATTATTAGTAAAATTGTTCAAAGATATTATGGAAATCGAAGGTCGTTACCTTGTGACGGATGATTTTAAAGATATAACCTATAATGATTTCCATATTATTGAAGCAATTGGAACGCAGGAACCGAAGAGTATGACAGCCGTTGCCAAGCTCATGAAGGTTACCACAGGAACTTTGACAAAGGCAATGGACGGCTTAACGGATAAAGGATATGTAATTAGAGAGCGCAGTACACAGGATAAACGTGTAGTGTGGGTATATCTGACAGAAAAAGGCAAGGCAGCCTTTGCACATCATGAAGGGTTTCATCGTGAGATGATTGCAAATGTCAAAGGGCAGCTGACAGAGCAGGAAACACCGATTCTGATATATGCGCTTGCAAAGCTGTCTGATTATTTTCGGGAAATCTACGGCATAGAAGATGAAAATTAATAAATGGGATTTGGTGTAAGCGCACCAAGTCCTTTTTCGTTTACGAAAACACATTTTTGTGTTAGAATGACCGCATATGGCTTATGATGAAGTTTAAGGTACGGAGGTTTATAAATGGCAAAAGGAATTGGTGGAAAAAATAACTGGGCATTGTTTTTACTGTTGCTTTCAGGAATTGTATTAGGCGGATTTATTGGAGATATTGTAGCAGGCATTCCGGGGTTTAGCTGGCTTGCCTATGGACAGAGTTTCGGTTTGACAAGTCCGATTGTATTGGATTTGGGAATCTTAGTACTTACTTTTGGATTATCAATTAAGATTACAATTGCGAGCATTATTGGAGTACTTCTTGCGATACTTATCTATCGTTTAATCTAGGCGGCATTTTGCGCTGTTGTTTGCATGAGATGAGACTAATTGGTTTACATAAAAGTTGGAAAATTGATATTTTTTAATTTGATGTTTTTTAATGCGACTTGATATATTTTAATGGATTATTTCTGGTTATAGAAACAATAGCCGTTATTTATGGCAGATTTTCCAAGTGTTGATGCGGAGAATCTGCTATTTTTTATATAAAATCACGAAAACTTTATTAATTTAATGAGTGAAAGAAAAAAATGTTGCATATTGATTTTTTTTATACTAAAATAAGTATAAATTTTTGAGGCAGCGGCAGAACCATTTGGCTCACACTGCAAATCTATATGCAAATTAAGGAGATAATGAAGATGGGATACGTTGATGAAGTACTCGCAAAAGTAAAAGAAAAAAATGCATCTGAACCTGAATTTTTACAGGCAGCAGAAGAAGTTTTAGAGTCATTAAGACCAGTAATTGATGCAAACGAAGAGCTTTACAGAAAAGAAGCTTTATTAGAGAGATTAGTTGAGCCAGACAGACAGTTCAAATTCAGAGTACCTTGGGTAGATGACAAGGGACAGGTTCAGGTAAACGTAGGTTATCGTGTACAGTACAATAACTCTATTGGACCATACAAGGGAGGATTACGTTTACATCCTTCAGTAAATATCGGTATCATCAAATTCTTAGGTTTCGAACAGATTTTCAAAAACTCTTTAACAGGACTTCCAATCGGTGGTGGTAAAGGTGGTTCTGACTTCGACCCTAAGGGTAAATCTGACAGAGAAGTTATGGCATTCTGCCAGAGCTTTATGACAGAGCTTTGCAAATACATCGGAGCAGACGTAGACGTTCCAGCTGGTGACATCGGAACAGGTGCTCGTGAAATCGGATATATGTACGGACAGTACAAGAGAATTCGTGGTATGTACGAAGGTGTTTTAACAGGTAAAGGATTAAGCTACGGCGGTTCTTTAGCTCGTACAGAAGCTACAGGTTACGGATTACTTTACATCACAGAAGAATTAATGAAGTGTCATGGTGAATCTATGGAAGGTAAAACTTGCGTAGTTTCAGGTGCTGGTAACGTAGCTATCTACGCTATCCAGAAAGCTCAGCAGATGGGCGCTAAAGTTGTAACATGTTCTGATTCTACAGGTTGGATTTATGACCCAGAAGGAATCGATGTTGCATTATTAAAAGAGGTAAAAGAAGTAAAACGTGCTCGTTTAACAGAGTATGCAGCAGCTAGACCAAGCGCTGAATACCATGAAGGACGTGGAGTATGGAGCGTTAAATGTGATATCGCTTTACCATGCGCAACACAGAACGAATTATTAATCGACGATGCAAAACAGTTAGTAGCTAACGGCGTTAAAGCTGTTTGTGAAGGTGCTAACATGCCTACATCATTAGATGCAACAAAATACTTACAGGAGAACGGAGTATGGTTCATCTGTGGTAAAGCTTCTAATGCAGGTGGTGTAGCAACATCTGCTCTTGAAATGACACAGAACTCTGAGAGATTAAGCTGGACATTTGAAGAAGTTGACGCTAAATTAAAAGACATCATGGTAAACATCTACCACAATATCGATGACGCTGCAAAACGTTACGGTATGGAAGGCAACTACGTTGCTGGTGCAAACATCGCTGGTTTCGAAAAAGTTGCAAACGCTATGTTAGCTCAGGGAGTATGTTAATCTACGATTAACAGCTAATTTCGCAATATAAATATGTAAAGGATAAAGCCTTGGAAACGACAGTTTCTGAGGCTTTACTTGTGATTGGAAAGGGTATGGACGTATGGCACACAAAAATGAACAGACAAAAGAAGAACTTGACTGGGAAAAAGATTTAGAGGAGCGGATTGCAGTAGTGGAACAGGAGCAGTCTGCGAAAAGAATGACGAGACGTGACTATGTGGTAGTTGGAGTTTTATGCGCATTCTGTATGATAGTAATTATTTTAGGAGCATATATTTAAAGATAGGGGATGTTTGAAGTTATGGATAATAGGACGAATGAGGAGATAGAACGCGAAACATATTGCGGAATACTTCCTGTTTTAAAGAAAGAGAGAACATATGGATTTATGGATGCGCTGCTAGTGTTATCCGGTTATTGCATTGCAACCTGGAGTTACACGCAGGGCGCGTATCTGACAACGCTGGTTGGTTTTAAACAGTTATTGATAGGAGCATTTTTGGGCGCACTTTTGATGCTTCTTATTTATCAGCTGCCAGTGATTTTGTCGGTTCGTTTTGGAATAGATATCTGGATTTGGTTTCGGAGTGTATTTGGAACAAAAGGAGTAAAAATTATTGCAGTAATTATCGTGCTGATTAATTTTCCCTGGTATGCCGTCTGCTGTGATTTGTTTGCATCGTCGATGACGAATCTGGGAGCACTATTTGGCATTCATTTGCCGGCAGGAAGTCATCTGGCGTTGGCATTGCTTTGTGTGTTAATTGGAACTGTAATGGCGTATCGCGGAATTAAGACGATTACCTGGACAACGCGCATTTTAGTTCCTGCATTGTTATTAGTGGGACTGTTTGTTATTATTATTGGCTTTACGTCTGTACCATTTTCTGCCATCTGGGAGTATCAGCCGGTAAATACAGGATTTGAGAATTCCATGATACCTTACATTTTATCAATCGAAGCAAACTTCGCATTTGTGATTACTTTAGTAGGCGGAATGGCAGAAGTGCCAAGACTTTGTAAAAGTGAAAAATCAGGGTATTATGCAGGTGTATTCGGTCAGGGATTAGCTGGCTCATTCTTCGTTGTGGTAGGTGCAGTTATGGCAATTGCAATGCAGTATGTGACAGGAGAGCTTACCGAAGACCCGACAGTGATGATGGCTACACTATCCGTTCCTGCATTGGCATTAACCTCTTTGCTGCTGGTCGCATTTGCAAACATTGGAACACAGGCAGTTGGCTCATATATTTATAGCGTAATGTTAAAATCTACATTCAAAAAATTAAATTACAACGCCTTGGTACTGATACTGGGATGTTATGTTGCGGTTTTATGTGTATGGGGAAAAATTGTTGAGTACTTTGGAGCATTTTTAACGATTAGTGCCTGTATGTATGCGCCGCTTGCGGCATTGCTGTTTGTCGATTTCTTCTTTATCCGCAAGCAGAAAATTGACTTAAGAAGTGCTTATGAATTAAAGGGACATGATAAATATGTATTTACCAAAGGTTACAACCTCGTAGGCATTGCCTGTCTGATAATTGGATGTCTGCTCTCTTTGATGATATATAATCCGATTACAGGAGAGATTCATAATCAGACGTTATTTATGCTTACCCCAACCGGAGCAGCGTTTCTTGGAACGGGAATTTTGTATTTTGTTTTATGTAAACTTCCACCGGTAAGAAGATATGTAAGAAAAGACATGGCAGTAAGCCCGGATACAAAACCGTTTGACAGAGACAAAACTCCGCCGAAACAGAATCTGTTTTTTATGCCGTTTATCTGGCTGTTGTGCTGGCTGATTACACTTCCGGCAGGGTTAAAAATCAAAAAGAGCGAAAAAAGAGGAATTAAGCCGCCATATTTAGTATTAGGAACGCATCATTCCTTTACAGATTTTCTAGTGACACCATTGGCACTTTTCCCATATAGAGCAAATTATATTTCTGAATTAGAGGGATTTGAATATTATGGAGAGTGGCTTTACAGACAGGCGGGCTGCCTTGGAACAAGAAAATTTGTCAATGATTTGTCACTGGTGAAAAATATCAAAAAAGTTTTAGATAGAAAAGGCATTTTAGTCGTTTATCCGGAGGCAAGATACGCGAATGTCGGAACAAATTCGACGCTGCCAATGTCTGTTGTAAAAATGATTAAGCTGTTTAAAGTTTCGGTGGTAACTTTGAATATGAAAGGCAATTATCTGCAGTCACCAATTTGGAATCTTACTAAGAGAAAAGAGGCAAGACTGTATACAGAAATGACTTATGCCTTGACCAAGGAAGAGGTCGAGAAGCTGTCTGCTGAAGAGATTTATGAGAAGCTGCAGGAACTGTTAAAATATGATGAGTATCAGTGGCAGAAAGAATCCGGCATGAAGATTACTTATAAGCAGCGTGCGGAAGGTTTAGAGATGCCGTTATATCAGTGCAGATGTTGTGGAAAAGAATTTACGATGGAAAGTAAAGGCAGCAGACTTTTTTGTAACGCCTGTGGTGCGAGCTGGGAGATGACGGAGCTTGGTTTCTTAGAAAAGGAAGATTCTAAGGAGCAGATACATATCCCGGACTGGTATGAGTGGGAGCGGAAACAGGTCATGGAAGAAATTGATAGGGATAGCTATGCGTTAGAGCTTGAGGTACAGATTGATGCGCTTCCAAATGCAAAGAATTTTATTGATTGCGGCATGGGATACTTGCGTCATGATAAAAATGGTTTTGTTCTGCGTTTCCAAAATTACGAAACGAAGAAAGAGGAAACACTTAGCTTTTCGCCTGCGACAATGTTATCTGTTCATACAGAATATAACTATCGTGGAAAAGGACAGTGTGTAACATTATCTACTGTGGATAACACTTATTTCTTATTCCCAACGGAAAAATATAAAAAGATTTTTAATGCGACTAAGATTCAGTTCGCGACAGAATATTTGTATCAGACAAGGTAAAGAGTAACAGTTCAGTCCACGCCATTCGCAATCTCGCACTTCGTGCTCCAAAGCCTGCTATCGCAAGCGGATTGCTCATAAACGGGCGTTCCGCTCATAAGTCATGTAACATTCAAATTCATGCAAGCATGATTTGTCTGTTACATGACTTATGGCTGAACTGTTACTATAAAGATTAAGAAAAACGCAATTCTTTTTTGGGGGGAAATCAGATACAATAGAAATGCAAAAAGGGAAGTTATGAAAAGGGGAGGCAGAGTTAGAGAAAATGAAACGAATGATTGAACTTGAGAATCAGATACTGCAAGACCAGATACAGCTCAATCATCTGATGGAAGAGGCTGCGAATGGGCAGTTAGAGCCGATGGCAAAGTTAAAGCTAGACAGGATGCAGCAGGAGATTTGGTATTTGCAGCAGCAGATGCAGATACTGCGCGAGAATTATGTAAACCAGCCTGCCGGGATGCAGCAGAATCCAGCGGTGCAGAATATGCCATCACAGGGAACAGTAAAGCCTGTAATGCAGCCAAAATATCAAGCTCCAAAGCAGGACATGGAAAAGGCATTCGGCAAAACAGTAATGGCAATTTGCGCATCCATTTTAATTTTTATCAGTATTGTCAGCATTGCAACGTTAGTGATTGCTAACATGAGTGATACTGTAAAAATGGTATTAATGTTTGTTATCAGCTTTGCATTTACTGCAGTGGGCGGCGGACTGCTCCTTTGGAAAAAAGAGAATAAGTGGTTTCTGTCGTTGACGGGATGTGGTGTGGGCGCGCTTTACATTTCGCTGTTATGTGGCAGTCTGTATTTTAACAGAATCAGTGAAACGGGACTATTTATAGGAATTTTTGTGTGGGCGGTATTTGTCTGCGTGTTATCGCGTCTGCGTTCCAATGTTTTTCTGGTGATTGGTCAGATGGGAGCGTTTATTGCAGTTCTGTTGGGACTGGTACTTTGCAATATAACATCAGACAGCAGACGATTGCTGATGCTTCTTGTATTTTACATAGTAACAGAGGCGGTATTTTTCATATCTCATTTCAGAAAACAGTATGGCAAGAACCTGGTCAATCTTATTTTTATGACAGTTGGCTTTTTGTTTATGCTGATTGGTACAAATTCAGGGTATGCGCAGGAAAACGTACAGGGAGCAGCAGCAAGCATTCTTCTCTGTTTCGTAAGCTATGTGCTTGTTGTGCTCGGCATGACAGTATTTGAGATTCGTGAAAATGAAAATATTGGATTTGGAATAATAAGTCTGGTACAGTTTTGTACTGCGTGCTGGGCGATTGGCGGTTATTTCGCAGATATGCATCTGCTGATATTAATTGCTGCAGCACTTACATTAGTGCTGCTAGAACTTACCGTAGAAAAGAGAGCTGAAAGAAAGCCACAGGCTGGAAATATCCTGTTTCAGATTGTATTATTTATTTTTATCTTTGGCG
The DNA here is from genome assembly GCA_045121975.1 of Roseburia sp. Lineage (GTDB taxonomy): Bacteria > Bacillota > Clostridia > Lachnospirales > Lachnospiraceae > Roseburia. The sequence goes on along the minus strand of JBGVHB010000053.1, from coordinate 52,806 downwards.
CACTTTGTGGCATGGAAATTTTAAAAGAAAATGTTTTCACATTTCCAGCATTGGCAGCTTGTTTTATTTATGGCTTTTTACGAAAAAATACTGTATACAAAACGGCAGGAATGGTGTATACCGTACTCTTTTTGTTTGCACCGATGAATGGAGTTTTACATCTGTTCTTTGAAATCCTGATTGCGGCAGGCATGCTTCTGTTATTATGGAAATTTAAAGAACAGTACCGCACATGGATAAAGCTTGTGATATATGTTTTATTTGAGATAGCATTAATCGTAGATTTATGGAGCATCATGGATGAGTGGGACGTTCATTGGAGTGATTACGAAGCAATACTGCTGATTACGATTCTTTCACTTGTAAATATTGCCATGATGAAGATTCCATGTTTGTGCAGGGATATTCGAAATGGGAAAGAAGAAAAAGGTATTTTTATTACAACAGGAATTATTAACATTATTATGATGCTGTTAGTAATGGCACGTATTCAAAATTCGGGTGCAGCAGTCGAACATGTATGGGCAATCCTTTTAGGATTGGTGCTGTTTTTCGTGAATTCATGGAATTTAATCAAAAAGTACAATAGTGGAGCAGCCAGTGTTTATGTCGGTATTAAGCTGCTTATTTATGTATTGATTGTCTTAGGCTCATTTAAAACACCGGGTTATCTGCTCAGCATGGCAGGACTTGCGACTGTACTTTTGTGTATTGTGTTTGGTTTTGTTGCAGAACGAAAAATGAGAAGAAACTTCAAGGCAGTCCGCATTTATGGATTGGTGCTGGCATTAATTTGCATGCTGAAGCTCATATTAATTGATATCAGCTATGAAAGCGTATTGATGCAGGCAGTCAGCTTCTTTATCAGTGGTATTCTTTGTTTTGGAATCAGCTTTATTTATCATCTGGTAGATAAAGCGGTGATAAAAAAGGTGGAGATAGAAGAAAAAGCTAAATAAGAAATAACATACAAGGGATTGGTATAAAAATTTTTTTACCAATCCCTTAAATATTTATAAAATCCAAAAAACTACGTTGACAGAAAAAATAAAAAAGGTTATACTAATTCAAATAGTTTCTTAGTGAACTAATCGAGGAGGAGATATGGAAACCAATGATGTTGTAATGTCTGGAATACAGCTTAAGAAATTGCTGGCAAAGAAAGTAGAGCCAATTATACATGAATGCGATTTACGTCCGGTAGAAGTGGATATTTTGGTTTTTTTGCACAGAGAAAAAAGTATCGACACTGCAAAAGGGATTATACAAAAGAAGCATTTATCCAAAGCGCATATTTCCAAATCCATAGATAATCTTCGGTCAAGAGGATATATTCAATTAAATGAAGATGAAAATGACCATCGGATATGGCATATTAGTCTGACCGAACGCTCCAAAGAAGTTATCAGACAAGTCACTGATATATATACAGAATGCAGAGAAATCATGCAGAGGGGCATCAGTCCTGAGGAATTAGAGATTGTAAAAAAAGTTATCAGCAAGATGAATCAGAATATTAATGAAGAGCTTGGAGAGTAAGAGTTAAGTGGATATAGGCAGTTACGCTCAGTGCGAAAAGGTACTGAGCATATTTTAAAAACATAAAGTTCACTGACGAACTAAATAAAGCATTTCTAAAAAGAGATAAAAAAGGGGATGATTAGATGCAGGATATCACTGGATACGTGGAAAAACAGTCAAAGCTGTGTGAAAAGAATGACAGCATTTGCAAAAATTTATATTCTGAATATGGGGTGAAAAAAGGGTTAAGAGATGAAAATGGACAAGGGGTATTGACAGGTCTGACGAATATTTCACAGATTAAATCTTTTGAATACAGGGATGGGCAGAAATATCCTTGTGATGGTGAGCTGCTGTATCGAGGTTATGATATACGCCAGTTAGTAGAAGGTGGAAAAGGAAATCGTTTCATCTTTGAAGAGGGTGCATATTTGTTATTGTTTGGTGAATTGCCAAATCATGAGCAGTTAAAAGAATTTCAGTCAGAATTAGCAGGCTGTATGGATTTGCCTACGAATTTTACAAGGGATGTCATCATGAAAGCACCGACAGCAGACATTATGGGTGCGATGACGAGAAGTATTTTGACATTAGGCTCTTATGACAATGAGAAGGATAATCTTGAAATTGCGAATGTGCTCAGACAAAGCATGCAGTTAATCAGCACATTTCCAATGCTGGCAGTATACGGGTATCATGCATACAATCACTATGTGAAGGATGGAAGTATGTACATCCACCGCCCGGAGAAAGATTTATCAATTGCAGAAAATTTCCTTCGGCTTTTAAGACCGGATATGCAGTATACCGAGTTAGAGGCGAAAGTTTTAGATATTGCACTTTTACTGCATATGGAGCATGGCGGCGGAAATAATTCTACATTTACCACAAGAGTTGTTACATCTTCAGGCTCAGATACCTATTCTGTCATTGCTGCTGCAATGTCCTCGTTAAAAGGAAGAAAACATGGTGGAGCAAATTTAATGGTTATGAATATGATGGATGACATTAAGAATCACGTGTCGGATTATCATGATGAGGATGAGATTGCAAACTATTTAAGAAAAATATTAAACAAAGAAGCATTCGATAGAAAAGGACTTATTTATGGAATGGGGCATGCAGTATATTCCCTGTCTGACCCAAGAGAAAAGGTATTTAAAGGATTTGTAGAGCAGCTTGCAAAAGACAAAAAGCGCGATGAGGATATGATTCTTTATAATAATATCGAGAAAATTGCACCACAGTTAATCGGTGAACAGCGTCATATTTTTAAAGGTGTTAGTCCTAATGTTGATTTTTATAGCGGATTCGTATATGAGATGCTTGGAATTCCGAGGGAATTGTATACACCACTTTTTGCAATCGCAAGAATTGTTGGCTGGAGTGCGCATAGACTAGAAGAACTTGTGACAACGGATAAGATTATCAGACCTGCTTACAAGAGCCTCGTAAGTAAAAAGGATTATATCATGAGGGAGGAACGATGATATGGGACTTGAGAACAGAGAAGAAGAATTTTTCCTAAAAAGTATGAATGTGGAGCAGGTTTTTGAAATTATTGAGAGAACAGACTATTTTTTCTTATATAACATGAAAGAATCAGACAATTATTGAAGGAGGGGAAGTAACATGAAGGTAAAAGAAAAAAACACAATTGCCGGGAAATTAAAAAGAATAAGAGAAAAAGCTGGTTATTCCATCGAAACACTTGCCGACTTATTAAATTTGGATATAGAGCTAATCTCAAAATGGGAAGATGAAACAGAAGAACCGACTTTATCGCAAAGTCTGCTTTTGAGCAAATTGTATGGGGTGCCGGTGGATGACCTGTTTTATAATGTTGACGTGGATGCAATAATCCCAGAAGAAAAGCAGGAGCATTTTCAATATAGCGCATGGTTAAATCGACTTTCCAATCGAAGCTATTGCTAGAGAAAATGTAGGGAGCAACTAAAAAAGACAGAAAAACTCTTAACGGAAATAAGAGTTTTTCTGTCTTTTTTACTTTATCACCGACAAATATTCAAGTGTCCCTGCCGGAACATCTGTCCCGCGTTCTAAAAGCGAAATCAATCCCTTTAAGGTATCTTCAATTTCTTCCGAAGTCGAAGGAACAAGCGAATTATCAAGTTTTACTGCAAGAACAATCAAAGCAATCTCGGATAATGCTGCCGGATAATCAAAATGAATTTCACCACAGGCAATGCCTTGGGAAATAATGTCCGTTAAGACAGGTTTTAATTCCGAAATCAAATAATTCAAATATTTCTGATGCAGGAAAGCCAATTCCTGAACGCTTGAGGAATCATGCTTTTGGTTCGAAAATGCGGCAGAGGAATTGCGGCATGCCTGAAAAAGCATTGCCATGCGTGTAAACGAAGAGATGTTCGTCTGCTCTGCTAAAGTCTTTGCGGTCTGCAAAGGCTGCTCATAGCGGCGTTTGACTAAGGCATCAACAATTGCATCTTTGGAAGGATAATAATAATAAATACTTCCTTTTCCAATGCCGGCTTTGCTGGCAATCTCACTTACAGAAATATATTGTATACTTTTTTCTTCTAATAACTGCTGTAACGCATCAAGAATTTTTTCTGATTTTTTTAAATCTGGCATAAAAAAGCCGCCTTTCACTTTGTTGCGAGGATGATGTAGGTAATTGTAACACATGAATAAAATGTGAACAATATAGAATAATTATACAAAAAAATGTGACTTTAGGCATAATTTTTTTACATAACCGCAATTGACCGCTGGTCGAAATATGTGCTATGCTTTCCTAAAAGATAATTCGACCGCCGGTCGAAAAAGGAGGAGTATATGACATACGCAGATTTTTTTAGTGAAATCAAGGGTAAATTTATGGGAACAGATGTAAGTGATATTAAGGAGCATCTTGCGTACCAGTTCAATATTGAAGACGAAGAGGCTGGGGGAATCTTTTACGTGGAAGTAAAAGATGGAGAGCTTTTTGTAGAGCCATATGAGTATTACGACAGGGATGCCATGTTTATTGCAAGCCCGGAAACATTTATGAAAATTGCAGAAGGCAAAATGGACCCGGTGATGGCATTTACAGTGCAGAAGTTAAGAGTAGAGGGAAATATTGAAAAAGCACTTCGTTTAAAAGATTTAATTGAATTAAAACAGAAACAGATGAAAAAGAAATAGATTCGAAGTGGTTAAGGTGGAGGAACTATGAAATTTTTAGGGATAGGACTCGCGTGTGTTGGTGCATTTGCAGCATTTAGCGTAATAGAGACAGCATATTTTTATGGAAGAACCATGAAGCGGCAGAGAGCTAAAGTAGAACGCACTGTAAAAATGGCAGGCACAGACTGGTCGCAGTATTCGGAGATTTTGGCAGAAAGAAAAGCATTTCTGTTAGAGCAGCCTCATGAGGATGTGTATCAGAAATCATTTGATGGGTTGAAACTTCATGCTACATATTTTCCTGCAATCAAAGAGCAGACTAAGAAACGAATTGTGATTTGTTTTCATGGCTATACCAGTAAAGGACTGGCAGATTTTACAGGATTGACAGATTACTATTTCAAAAAAGGCTATGCAATGCTTCATCCGGATGCAAGAGCACATGGAGCGAGTGAAGGAGAATACATCGGATTCGGCTGTCTTGACAGAAAAGATGCGCTGATGTGGATAAACTGGGTCATTGAGAAATGTGGTGAAGATGTGGAGATTTTACTTCATGGAATTTCGATGGGAGGAGCAACTGTATTAATGGCAAGCGGCTTAGAACTGCCGCCGCAGGTAAAAGGAATTATTTCCGACTGCGCTTTCACATCACCAAAGGAAGTATTTACCCACGTATTAAAAACAATGTACCATCTGCCATCCTTCCCGCTGATGCAGGGAGCTGATATGTTAAATAAAAAATTAGCAGGCTACGGCATGGATGAGTGCAATGCAAAACGTGAGGTCGCGAAAGCGAAAGTTCCAATCTTATTCATACATGGCTCAAAGGATACCTTTGTTCCATTGAATATGTGCCACGAACTTTATAATTGCTGCGCATCGCCAAAGCAGAAGTTAATCATAGATGGCGCGGCTCATGCAGAGAGTTATTTTAAAAACATGAAAGAATATGAACAAGCATTAGACGAATTTACAAAGGATTTATAGAGAACGGGGAGAGAATCAAATGAAAGAGAGAAGAGGATATAAGACCTACCCATTGACTGCAGCACAGAAGTTTCACTTTTATTATTTAGAGCACTGTCCGAAAAAAGAGGTTGTGAATGTAGGAACAAGTCTTACGATTCAATACGAACTGGATATGGATGTATTAAAACAGTCCATTTATAAAGCATACGAGCGTTGCGAGGCAATGCGCTTGCGTTTTGCCTATGATAAAAAAGAAAAACAGTGGTATCAGTACATTGTAGAAAAAGAAGAACGAGACATCGAATACGTGGACTTTTCCGGTAAAAGCATGGAAGAAGCAGAAGCGGTAATGAAGTCTTGGACAGAAGTGCCGTTTGAAAGAGAAGATTCACCGATGAACCGCATTGTTTTAATTAAAACACCGGATGGAAATCAGGGAATTTATTTATTAGGTGACCACTTAATATTAGATGCGCAGTCACTTATCTGCTTTTTACGGGATGTAATAGAGCTATACTGCAGCACCATGTATGAAGGCGTGGAATATCCGAAGGAAATGCGTTCTTACATCGAGCAGTTAGAAAAAGATTTGGCATATGAGGCAGGCAGCAAGGCACAGCAGAGAGACAGAGAATATTTTTACAAGCTGATTGAAGAGTCAGAGCCAATCTATAATGGAATTGACGGACCAAAGGCACTTGAGGAAGAGCGAAAGAAAAATCCGAACGCAAGAGCAGCGCAGTTTATTTCCAGAAATGTGGATTCTGCACTTGATATTTTCCATTTGGAGGAAGAACCGACCACACGCCTTATGACATTCTGTGAGCAGCAGCATATTTCCTTACAGTGTTTGTTATTAATGGGAATCCGTACCTATTTACAGAAAATGAATGGAAACGACGACGTATCCATCAATGTGGCTTATGCAAGAAGAGCAACCTTAGCAGAGAAAAAATCCGGCGGTACAAGAATTCATTCCTTCCCATTTAGAACAATTATTTCAGAGGATACAACGTTCTTAGAGGGAATCCACATCATCCGCGACAGCCAGAATGAGACGTTCCGTCATACGAATTTTGACCCTGTAGAATATTTTGCATACAGAAGAAAACTCTATCCGGTAGAGCCGGGCAGAACCTATGAGCCGATGTCATTGACTTATCAGCCTATGACATTAAAAGAAAAAGGTTTAACAAAGCTTGGTGACATTACCTACAAGACCAAATGGTATCCAAATGGAGCAACCACACAGGCGATGTATTTAACAGTTATGCACCGTCCAGAGGATAACGGACTTGACTTTAACTTTGAGCATCAGGTGGAAGCCATTACAAAAGAAACATTAGAATATTTCTATTATTATTTATGCAAGATTATGTTTAAAGGAATCGAGAATCCAAGCTTAAAAATCGGCGATATCATTAAGTTAATCTAAGCATGGAAAATCATCTTATATGAGGCAGAAGAGAAAGGGGAACATTATGTTTGAGAAATTAGTTGATATTATTGTAAATTATGTAGAAGTAAATAAAGAGGATATTAAACCAGAATCACGTTTCATGGAAGATTTAGGTTTTACTTCTTTTGATTTTATGAGTATGCTCGGCGAAATCGAAGATGAACTTGACGTAGAGATTGTTCAGGAAGAAGCAGCAGATATTCGTACTGTACAGGAAGCAGTAGAATATTTAGAGCGTATTTCCGAATAGCGAGGTGGAAAGATGAACGTTGTAAGTAGCACAATTCGGGAACTGTTAGTAAAGTCAGAAGAGATGTACGGTTCTTGTGATGCATTTCGCTATAAGGTAAAGCAGAAAAATGCAGAAGGAAAAAAAGACACCATCGTTGAAAGCAAAACTTATACAGAATTAAAAAAGGATTCCGAAGGTTTTTCTGCTGCATTAGCAGCTCTTGGAGAGCAGAAAAAACATATCGCAATTCTTGGAACAACTTCTTATACATGGGTAACCGCTTATCTTGGGATTGTAAACAGCGGTAGTGTCGCTGTTCCATTGGATGCACAGCTTCCAACCGAGGATTTATGTGACTTGTTAAATCGTGCAGAAGTAACCACTCTTGTGTTTGATGAAAGCAAGGCACAGGTGGCAGAGGCAGCAGTAAAAGCGTGCGACGGCTTAAAGTATGTAGTTGCAATGAATGAAGAGAGCGCAGTAGAAGGTGCATTATCTTTTTGGAAACTTGTAAGCGAACAGACAGCCGGATTTGATTGCAGCCCACTTCCGGAGGATTTGGCAACAATTATGTTTACCTCAGGAACAACAGGAAAAAGTAAAGGCGTTATGTTGACACACCGCAACCTCGCAGAAAATGCCACCTGTCTGGATATGAAAATCGAGCCGGGAACGGTTATTTTATCCGTACTTCCAATTCACCATGCTTACTGCTTAAGTATGGATATTTTAAAAGGACTTTCCTTAGGAAGTGTTATCTGTATTAATGATTCATTGCTTCGTGTTGCCAAAAACATTAAGCTCTTTGAGCCAAACATGATATTAATGGTTCCATTAATGATTGAAACACTTGCCAAGAAATTAGAGGAAGCAGCATGGATGCCTGCACCACTTGTAAAAGCGAAGGTCTTCGGCAAGCAGTTTCATACAGTATGCAGTGGCGGCGCATATTTAAATCCGGCATACATAGATACCTTTAAAAGATACGGCATCACGATTTTACAGGGCTACGGAATGACAGAATGTGCTCCGGTTATCAGTACAAATTTAAGCTGGCACAATAAAGCAGGCTCTGTTGGAAAGCTTCTGCCTAACTGCGAAGCAAAAACAGTAGAAGATGAACTTTGGGTAAAAGGCTCAAGTGTTATGCAGGGCTACTACCATATGCCGGAAGAGACAGCCGCAACGCTAGAGGATGGCTGGTTGAAAACAGGTGACTTAGGTTATGTGGATGAAGACGGCTTTGTATTTTTAACAGGAAGAAAGAAAAACCTGATTATTACACCAAACGGCGAGAATGTTTCTCCAGAGGAAATTGAAAACAAGCTTGGCGAAAACCGCATCGTACAGGAGGTTTTAGTACGTGACAGCGAAGGCGTCATTGAAGCCGAGATTTTCCCGGATTATGAATATGCAGCCAAGAAAAAAATCAAGGATATGCAGAGCGAGCTTCAGAAAATTATTGATGCTTATAATAAGGAAGCACCTTTGTATAAACGAATCTTTAAATTAAAAATTCGTGAAGTAGAATTTGAGAAAAACACAACCAAGAAAATTAAAAGATTTTAAAAGAAGGGAATCTCACATTGTGAGATTCTTTTCTTTTGTAAAGATAAGAAAATCTTAATGTTATTTCTCTATAAAATCGGCTACAATAGTAATGAATGGACTTTTGTGGCAATGAATTTGTGGATAGTACGAGGGAGTAAGCATGAGAAAAAAATATATTTATGGAGCAATAACAGCATTCAGTATTTTATTATTGGCATCGGGATGTGACCGTACAACCGGTGAAAAAAATGTCTCAATTGAGTGCTCTGAAATTGAGGAGACACAAACCATAATGATAGCTGAAAACGAGAGTGAAAATCAAATGATAAGCAACAGTGATTTTGAAGAGAATGCAGACAACTTATCGGGAGAGAATATTACATATACAGTGCCAGATGGATATAAAAGTGTTCCTTTTTCTGAAAATGGTAAAATAAATGCTGTTTTTATAGAGGCAGATTTTGATGAGAGTTGTGAGGTTTATAGCGCAATAAATGTATGGGATAAACCGGGCTTTATTATGGAAGTGGATGCTTCTACCTTACAGTATCATTATGATAATAAAAGCTATGAGTATGTGTGGTCGGGCAGCAGCAGGCTTGAAAATGCAGAAGGAGAGCAGCTTGTTTTAGCGGCTGCGGAAGTATATTTGACAGAAGGAAACTATCAGCTTTTTACAGATGCTGAGAAGGAAGAATTGATAAAGAAGGGAGGCTATCTGGTATCTGATGATTTTGGAGAACGCCAATTTTATTGTGCATATCTCTATTGGCCGGGACATGAAAAAAGAATTTTAGTTGGGATGAATAAAACTTATTTTTCAAAAGAGGATTGTATTTCCTTTTTAAATACGATAGAACTGCCAGAGGAAGAAGAAAGGGTGTTGGTAAAACAATCTGAGGAATGGGCATTGAATATAAATTATTTCATGCCAGAAGGTCATAAAGCGGTTAATAGTTTTGACGTTGAGGGAAATGAAACAATTATTTTGCTGCCAGAAGAAATTGAGTATACCGATGACTTAAATCAGATAGACTGTGGTATTTACGGTGCGACAGTTATTATGGAAGCTGCACCGATAGAGTTGTGTGTATTTGAAGAGGGTATTTTGAAAAATGCAGGTACAGATGTGAATGCTGTTGAAGTTATGGAGTATGAAGCAGTACAATTAGGGAATGAAAGTCTTTTGTTTGGCGAGGCAAGAGCTTTAAAAATTGATAAGAGCTTTTATAACGAACTTATGGAGCAGGGCATCCAGCTATCAGAAAATGAGCTTTTTCAGCAGCACTGGTGTGCATTTTTTGCAAAAGAAGATGGCGAGCGGGCAATGATGGTGTTGCTTAACAAAGACTATTTTTCCAAGGAGAAGGCAGTTGAGTGGCTGCAGCAGATGCAGCTTACTGAAAAAAGTTTATATAGATAATAAGAAAATCTTAATTTCATTTCTCCGCAAAATCAGCTACAATAGAAAAAGATGAGCGTAACAGCTATACAAATGAGGAGAATGATTATGAAAATTTTGATTACAACAGATTTGTATGCCACTTCCACAAATGGTGTTGTAACCTCCGTTCGAAACTTAAGTGATGAACTGGAGAAAAAGGGACATGATGTTCGTATTCTTACATTATCAGGTGGGTTAGAAAGCTACAAGGATGGAAATGTTTATTATATAAAATCCGTACCACTGGGCTTTATTTATCCGGATGTGCGAATGCCGATATCATATCGTAATTTTTTTATTGCAGAACTGATTCAGTGGAAGCCGGATGTCATTCACAGCCAGTGTGAATTTTTTACTTTTCAATATGCAAAACGCATTGCAAAACTGACAGGTGCGCCTTTGGTGCATACCTACCATACGCTGTATGAGCAGTATGTGACTTATGTGATTCCGAGTAAACGATTTGGAAGACATATGGTACGCAAGCTATCGAGGATGCGGTTAAGACGCGTGAATGCCATTATTGCACCAACGGGTAAGGTGGAGCATGCGCTAAGAGGATATGGGTTAGAAAATAAAATAAATGTTGTGCCTAGTGGAATTTCATTGGAACAGCATAATTATCGTCTGAGTGAAGAGGAGCGTATGGAAAAACGCCGTATGCTTGGGATTCCGGATAATCATAATGTCATATTAAATCTTGGACGTCTTGGTACAGAAAAGAATTTAGAGGAGCTGCTGGAATTTTTCTCAGATACACTTTTGAAAAATCCGAAATTAACCTTTTTAATTGTAGGTGATGGACCAGACAAAGAGAATTTAGAGCGGTTGTCCGCAGATTTGGGGATTGAAAGCCATGTGATTTTTACCGGAATGGTAGCACCATCTGAGGTGCAGGAATACTATCAGTTGGCAGATGTTTTCGTAAGTGCTTCAACAAGCGAAACACAGGGACTTACTTATATAGAAGCTGCTGCCAACGGTCTTCCGCTTCTTTGCAGACAGGATGATTGTCTGTGTGACGTTATCAAAGAGGGAGTGAATGGCTACGAATATACGTCAGGCAATGAATTTATCAGCAAATTAAACATTATTATTGAAAATTCAGAGTGGCGCATGAGCGCAGGTAAAAGCAGCGAGAAGATCGCAGAATCCTTTGATAAAAGCCACTTTGTAAATGCGATGGAAAATATCTATGAAACCGTTACAGAATATAGTGCGTAAAACGCGAAAGATTGCAATATGTGATGATGAGCCGGTGTTTGTTCAGGCGATGGCAGAATGCATACATACAATTTTATCGGGACGACAGTTAGAATATGAGATTGTCTGCTATGAAAACAGCAGTAAATTTGCACAGGTATGTGAGCAGGAAATATTTCATATTGTAATTTTGGATATTGATATGCCGGAGTTATCTGGCTTTCAAATTGCCAAAAAAATTATGGAAAAAAGTAAACAGACGTTATTGATTTTTTGCACCAGTCATAATGAGTTGGTTTATGATTCCTTTACATATCAGCCTTTTTGGTTTATTCGAAAAGAAAATTATACAGAGATACTGGAATCAGTATTAGTGAGGGCAGATAAAAAAGTCAGTGCACTGGAGCAAAACTGGAATATCGAGATAAAGGGAGAGTTACATTGTCTTTCTTTACCGCAGATAATTTATATTGATTCCTATCAGCATAAAGTATACATTCACTTAGAGGATGGCACATATGTGTCATACCGCGATAACTTGTCGGCGGTAGAAAAGAAATTGGAGAAGGCTGGATTTATTCGCATTAGCAGTGGCTGCATCATAAATATGAGATGGATTAAGCATGTGAAACAGTCAGAAATTATTTTGAAAAAGGATAAACTGCCCATGTTGACAATCAGCAGAGGAAAAGCATCTGCGGTCAGGCAGGCGTTGCATCAATATCTGAGAGTGGGTGTGTAGTTATGAATAAGGAAAGCTGGTTTAGAAATTCGGATATTGCAATCCTGTGTGGAAACATAGTTGCTGCCATTATAATTGCATTTTATATTATTAGTCAGGGTGGTGTTGCAGGCTTAATAGATGTATCACAAATATTGTGTATACTTATTCTTATGGTAGGAGAGCTGATGGTAATTCGGCTGTTTCGAAAAAAAGAAAGGCAGAGTGTATTGAAATATGCCGGACTTATAATGGGATTGGTGACAATGCTGCTTACAATTGGAAATTATGCGCGATTATACGGGACAGTAAATTTGTTATTTTTTCGAATTAGTATCATATCATTGTTTTGGGGCAATATCTTTAATATAATTATCATTCTGATTTTGGGGAAATATATTGCAAGAATCAGGAGATATATATGTAAACTACTTGCATATCGTCGGTTAAGGAAAGATAGGAAGCTTCAGAAAACAATGGATATTCTATGGGATGCCATGAAACATCAAGAAGATGAAAAGGAAGCAGAACGTTTAAATAACGAGACAAAATGTATGCGACATGATATGAAAAATCAGATGAACGTTTTGCAGATATTGCTGGTGCAGGGGGCATACGAAAAAGCGCAGGAATATCTGGCGCAATATTATGGGAAACTACAGGCAGTGGAAGAGGAAAGTTGTTACTGTAAGAATGAAATGATAAATCTTTTGATAAAAAACAGTAAAGGGATTTGTCAAAGATTAGGAATTACATTTTATGCCGTAATATGTAATGAGATACCGAAAGATTGTAATATAGATTTGTGTGTGCTGCTGGGAAATGCACTGGATAACGCAGTAGAGGGCTGTGGCGGAGAGAAACCACAGATTTATCTGGACATTAGGCGTAAGGAAAATTTTTTGCTGATTGATGTCAGAAATACGATTCAGGCGTCTGTATTAGAAAATAATCCTGCTCTTAAGACAACAAAGAAAGACCACACAATGCATGGAATGGGAATTGCGTCCATGAGAAATCTGGCAGAAAAATATTGCGGTACGATTGAATTTGGCGAAGAAGATGGATTTTTTGTGTGCAGTATTTTGTTGGATTTAGAAACAGAATAGGTCGTTTGAGATACAAGACAGGTCAAAAATAAGAATAATGAAAAAAGTATTGTAAGATATATTTTGAAACGAGAGTTTTGAAATATATCTTTTTTTATAAAAACGGAGGAACAGCAAATGAGAAAAATACAGTTGTTTTTGAAGTTGTACCGTAAACAGAAAGAAAAAAGTATGCTGCTGCTTTTGATATTTATCTGTGTGGGAGCAGTGATGTCAGGTACATTACTAATTCAGATGAACAACGAGGAATTTTATAATGCACAAATGAATGCAGTGGAAGCAGAGTACGCTGTGCCAACAGAGCAATTAAGAGAAGAACTGGTGTTACTAGAAAATACGGTAGAAGTTGTGCTTGGTTCATTTTCTTTTGGCTGTATTCTGATAGGAATCTGGGGTGGCACCTGTCTGTTTTTATTTCATACCGGAATGATGCAAAAATCCTTTGCCATGTTTAGAATTTATGGAATGAAAAGCAGTGATTTTGCGTACAAAGCAGTGCTTGATGGATTTTTGTATGGAATTGTTTCAGGGGGAGTTGGAATCCTTGCAGGATATGGGTTATTTCAATATTTGACGCAAAAGTTGTGTGGTGCGGAAGTGGTATTACATCTTTTTTCGAAGGAGTCTTTACAGGTGTTTTTAGAGATAACTATTTTCTTATTTATGATAGCTTTTTTTGGAAGCCTGATAGCAGGAGTTTATTTGTATGATAAACCGTTAGTAAACATTTTAAATGACAGAAGAGAAAAAAGACGAAGGAATACACATTTTCGGATAGCAGCAATTGAAGCAGTTGTCATGTTTATTTTGGTAAAGCAGATGTTGGAAGGAAGTAAAAGCTATATTGAAATTATGATATTGGTGTGTGGAATGCTTATACTGCTATTATTTGTAGTGTTCTACTTTATTTTTGGACGGATAACAAAAATCCGAGGGAAATTAAACAGCGTAATGGGGTTAAGTTATCGTTTTTTATGTGTGAGAAATAAAAGGGATGCGATACTGGCGTCAACCATTTCAGTAGGTGCAGTATTGATTTGTTTTGTGATGAATATTGAACTGAATTTCAGTGAACTGATAAGGGACTCGTATCGTGATAATATGGGATATTCTGTAGCGGTAAGAATGGATGATTATACAAAAATAGAGGAGGTGGCAGAGGAACTTGAAAGAAACGGATATTTGTATACCTTTGTTTATTCCAAACTGATGGATTATGCAGATTTAGAAGGAGAAATGGCATCGGAGGGTAAGTTTTGGGCATTAGTAATTGGTGAACAAACTGATGAAAATGTTCATTTTAGCGTGCGTCCGGGAACCTTTGCAGCAGAGAATTATTTTTCTTCTTATCTAAATGTGAATCCTGGGGAGCAGTACTCGTTTTTTGGAAAAGAAATACTTTGTGAAAGGCTGTTGACAGACAATCAGGCATTGTCGTTAGTGAGCTATAACATTTTGGTAAACGAAACAGACTGGAAACTTGGATTGGATGAGTCTTGGAGTGGAGTGTTTTTACTGGATTTGGAGATGGCAGAGGAAGCGCAGCTTGAAAAACTGCTCGAAGGGAAGGGATGTCATATGGAAACAGCAACACAAATAACAGATGCATTAAGACTTTTGATGTCAGATTATTTGTGCATTGTATTTATTGTGGGTGCAATGCTTGTGCTTGTAACAGGAGCATTTTTTTATTCTATGGTATTAAGTGATTTGAACGAACGAAAAAAAGAACTTTATTTGTATCGGGTGTATGGAGCTTCTAGAAAAAAGGCACTTATGGTTGTTTTTTTAGAATATCTTTTGATTGCATGGATTGCTTCTTTTAGCGTAGTTTTTGTTGTTTTAGGAATAGGAGAAATGTATTTTCTTTATATGCTGCACCGGCATTATCCTATTTCCGGTACAGTGGTCGTTGTAACAAGCCTGATTGCGAGTATTTTTGTAATGGGGTGCTGTGTTGTGGCAGAGTGGCAGAATACAAGAAAGAATGGAATGGAAATTATTAGAGATGAATGAAAGTGAGGATAAAATGATAAAAGCAGAACATATCACAAAAAAGATAAAAGCAGGGAAAAATGAAATTATACTTTTAAAAGATATATCATTTGAATTAGAAAAAGGGAGTATTACTGCAATTGTTGGAAAGAGTGGCTGCGGAAAAAGCACACTATTGTCGATTATGAGTGGAATTGACAGTCCAACATATGGACAGGTTTATTTAAATGGAAAGAATTTTTACAAAATGAAGGAGAAAGAGCAGGAACAGTTTCGTAATGAGCAGATAGGAATTGTATTTCAAAATTATCACCTGATACCGGAACTGAATTGTGAAGAGAATATCAGAATGCCGATTGCGTTTTCTAAGAGGTCGATAAAAGAGAAAAATATTGAAAATATGATTCGGGCGGTTGGTCTTGAGAATAAAAGAAAATTATATCCAAAACAGTTGTCAGGTGGGGAGCAGCAAAGATGTGCATTGACACGTGCGCTGGTAAATCAGCCTTCTATTTTATATGCAGATGAGCCAACTGGAGCATTGGATTCTGCAACAGGCAGTAAAGTTATAAAATTTCTGGTGGGGTGTGCTCATGAAATGAAAATTACCACATTACTGGTTACCCATGATATGGATATTGCAAAGCAATGCGATTATGTAATAAAAATGGAAGATGGAAAAATACTAAGAAAAATTTAATATTTTTTCACAACAGAATCCGTTATAATGGAGAAGTGAGAAAATTATATTCAGGAATATCAATAGCTCGTTTCTGAATATAATAGCAAAACAAAGGATAAGAAAGGGGATTTAGGAAAATGTTAGAGTTCATTTCCGCACCACTTATTGTGGGAATCATCGTAGCTGTATTAGTTATTATTCTATTCAGCATGGGTTATGTGAAAGCTCCACCAGATATGGCATATATCATCTCCGGTGTGAAGAAAAAGTCAAAGATTGTAATTGGTAAGGCAAGCATCCGTATACCGTTCTTCGAACGTTTGGATAAGTTAAACCTTCGTCTGATTCCAATCGACGTAAAAACAAGCAACGCTGTACCAACAGCAGATTACATTAACATTAACGTTGATGCAACAGTCAATGTTAAAATCAGTAATGAGCCAGAAAGACTTCGCTTAGCAGCAGAGAACTTCTTAAATAAACCAACAGAGTATATTGCAGGTGTTGCAAGAGAAGTATTAGAAGGTAACGTACGAGAAATCGTAGGTAAAATGAAGTTAGAGGAAATGGTATCTGACCGTCAGAAATTTGCGAACTTGGTAAAAGAGAACGCAGAGCCAGACCTTGCAGCAATGGGATTAGATATCATCAGCTTTAACGTACAGAACTTCGTAGATGGTAACGAAGTTATCGAAAACTTAGGTATTGATAACATTGTTAAAATCAAAAAGGCAGCAGCAATTGCCCGCGCAGAAAGTGAACGAGACATCAAGGTTGCACAGGCTGCAGCAGATAAAGAATCGAATGATGCAGCAGTAGCTGCTCAGACAGAGATTGCAAAGAAACAGAATGAACTTGCAATTAAGAAATCCGAACTCCAGATGGAAGCTGACACCAAACGAGCTATGGCAGATGCAGCTTACGAAATCCAGAGAGAGGAACAGCGTAAGACAATCGAGATTACAACTGCCAACGCAAACATTGCGAAGCAGGAACGTGAAATCGAATTAAAACAGAAAGAGGTTGCTGTTAAAGAGCAGGCTCTTGAAGCAGAAGTAAAGAAGCAGGCAGAGGCAGATAAATATGCTGCTCAGCAGAGAGCCGATGCTGCATTATATCAGCGTCAGAAGGAAGCAGAAGCGAAACAGTTCGAAATCCAGCGCGCCGCAGAAGCAAAACAGTTCGAGGCACAGAGAGATGCGGAAGCACAGAAAGCACAGGCAGAAGCAGCACGTTTCTCCAAAGAACAGGAAGCTGCCGGTATTCGTGCAGTCGGTGAAGCGGAAGCTACTGCTATTCAGGCAAAAGGTCTTGCAGAAGCCGAAGCAATGGAAAAGAAAGCCGAAGCTTATGCGAAGTACAATAAGGCAGCAGTTGCTGAAATGATGATTAAAGTTCTTCCTGATATTGCAGGTAAGGTTGCAGAACCACTTGCTCAGATTGACAAGATTACAATCATTGGCGGCGGTGAAGGCAGCAATGGTGTAGAACAGGTTGCAGGAAATGTACCAGTTGTTATGGCAAAAGTATTTGAGAGCATGAAGGAAGCAACTGGAATTGACCTTGCAGACATCATTAATGCTGATTCTTATGACGCTCAGGTTAACCGCAACATTAACTTAACAGGTCTTGATTCTGTGAATTTAGTTGTAAAAGACGAGAATGGAACAGAAAAAGCCGTACCAGAAAAAGATATTTCTGAGAAAAATGATAACTGGGTTGATAGAATCTAGTAAAAAAGAATAACATAACAAAGGCAGATGAATTTTTAGAATTCATCTGCTTTTTTTCTTTGAATGTGTTCGGAAATCATAAGAAACCGTAACAGAAAATAGATTGAAGGAAAGGTTGATACATGATACAATTTGGGTAAAAGTACCATAAAGTCTAAAGAAAATAATATGGAGGAACGTTATGAAAGCAAAAATTGCAAAGCTGTTTATGGGCGGGTTGATGGCAGCTACTCTGTTGACTGGAAGTTCACAGATCATATCTGCAACAGAAGTATCACAACCGGAAGAAGTGACAAAGGAGCAGTATGCTGCATCACAAACTGAGGTGGAAGCAAACGGAACAGTGCTTTCATTAAATAAGACCACCACGGGTGTTCTTAGTGAAAGAGGAGAGGAAGACTGGTATATCTTTGATATTACGCAAAGAGGATATTTTCAGGTACAGCTTAATCCTTCGGCAAATGCAGATGCAGATGACATTAATAACGGATGGAATTTAATCATTTACAAAAAAGGTGATTTAATAAATGCTGTGAAAGGATATTATGGCATTACAGGGAATTGCCTATCTGCAAATTTACCGATGGAAAGTGGAAGGTATTATGCAGTAGTAGAAACTTATGATACTTATTCAGATGAACGTGCACCAATCCAGTGTCCTTATGAAATTACTGCGAAGTTTACTGCTAGTGATATATGGGAAGTTGAGGGAAATGATACAAATACGACCTGTAATTCAATTGCAGTGAATCAAGATTATCAGGGAACGTTATATCATAGAACGGATGTAGACTGGTATTGTGTGAAGACATCTGCTAATGGAACAATTCAAGTAGATTTTTATGGAGATGCCAATAATAATCAGGATGATATTAACAATGGTTGGGACATTACTGTTTATGATAAGGATTATAAGGAACTAAAGTATTATGGAGATATTACCAGCAAAACAACAGCAAAAATACTTCCATTTGCAAAAGGAACTTATTATATCAAAGTATGTGCAAGTGATACTTATTCAGATGAGCGTGTGCCTATAGATTGTATATATCATTTGAATGTGAATTATAATAAAACTTCTTCATGGGAATCAGAATATAACGAAACAAAGGCAACAGCAGATTCTATTTCACCAGATAAAAATTATTCTGGCTCATTGTATCACAGAATGGATACAGACTGGTATAAGGTACAAACAACAGAAAATGGATATTTTCAGGTAAGCTTGAATATTTCGGATACGGTAAATGTTGAAGATATTCATAATGGTTGGAATATTGCTGTCATGGATAGTAAAGCAAATGTAATTAAAACATACACGAAAATCACCTCAAATATGACAACTGCGCCGCTTCCATATGCGAAGGGAACTTATTATATCAAAGTATATGCAAATGATACTTATTCAGATAACCGTGTACCGATAGACTGTATTTACAAGTTAAAAGTAAAGCAGACTAAGAATAGTAGTTGGGAATCAGAAGTCAATGATACATTAAAGAAAGCAGATAGCATATCATTAAATAAGAAATATAAAGGTATCTTCACAAACTATACCGATGTGGATTGGTATAAAGCCTCCGTATCAGATACAGGTGTATTACAGATAAAATTAAGCAAAGGCAGTGACGTGGATGTTGAGAATATTCACAAAGGCTGGAATGTTACTGTTTACAAAAGTTCAATAGATAATGAAGTTGCAAAACTAAAAGGTGTAACATCCTCAGATTCTGTTAAGATAAATGTGAAAAAAGGAACATACTACATTAAAGTATGTGCAAACGATACTTATTCAGAAGGCAGAACACCGACACAGTGTACATATCAATTAAGTGCAAATTATTCCAAAACACCGGCGGCTGTTAAGATTTCAAGCGCAACCGGCGGCAAGAAACAGGTAACTGTAAAATGGAAAAAGGTAAGCAAGGCAAGCGGCTATTATGTATACCGCAGTACTTCAAAGAATGGTAAGTATACAAAAGTAGCAACTATCAAAAAAGGCTCTACCGTAAAATATACAGACAAGAAATTAAAGGCAAACAAGAAATACTATTACAAAGTAAAAGCCTATACAACCACGAACGGAGTAAAAGCAGAAGGCAGCTTCTCATCTGTTAAATCTGCAAAAACAAAGAAATAAACGCATCATAGAAAATAAAAACATCCTATCAATTGGCAGTTTAAAGTCGATTGATAGGATGTTTTTTTGCTTTAGGCGCGAGAATGTGCTAAGGCACATTTTTTTCTATAGTGTAAAAAGCATAAAGTATCTTTGGAATGCTTATTTTATTAAGGATTCAGCATAGTCTAATGCGTCTACAATGTTTTTACGGAAGTTTTCTTCACCAAGAGATTCTACAAAACCATCTTTTTTCATAACAGACATAGGCTGTTCATTTACATGTGAGAATACTAAAGTAATATTTTTTTTCTTTGCGCGGTCAGCGAGTTCATGTAAAGATTTCATAGCACTTGCGTCAATGGCAGGAACACTTCTCATACGGATGATAATAACCTTTGTGTACTGTTTACTGTTGATTTCTAAAAGCTGGTCAGCAGCTGCGAAGAATAAAGGTCCGCTGATTTCAAAAACACGAATGCTGCGTGGTACAGCACGAAGCTTTTCTGCTTCACCAGGAGTAACATCAGGTTCTTCGGAATATTTCCAAGCCTTAACGTCAGCCGTTTCAGCCATACGTTTCATAAAGAGCATAGCTGCAAGAACAACACCGATTTCAATTGCAACAACAAGGTCGAAAAGTACAGTTAAGAAAAATGTTGCAACTAGAACAATTACATCACTCTTTGGAGCGGTTTTGCAAAGACGGAAGAAAGATGTCCAGTCTGCCATGTTTGCAGCAACTACTAATAATACAGCAGCAAGTGTTGTCATTGGAATTAATGCAGCGAGTGGCATTAATGCTAATAAAATAATTGTTAAAGTAATACAATGAACAATACCGGCGATTGGAGTACGTCCGCCATTACGAACGTTTGCAGCAGTTCTGGCAATTGCACCAGTCGCAGGAATACCACCGAAAAGACCAGAGAAAATATTTCCAAGTCCCTGTCCAACTAACTCAGCGTTGGATTTGTGGTTATCACCAATCATTCCATCAGAAACAACTGCAGAAAGCAGAGATTCGATACCTGCTAAAATAGCAATAGTAAAAGCAGGAGAAATCATTTCCTGAATCAGTTTCATAGAAATTGTTGGAACGTGGAAGCTTGGGAAAGAAGATGAAAGCTCTCCATAAACGCTTCCGATTGTATTTACTGGTAATTTTGCAAAATAAGCAATTGCAGTTGTGATAATAATGGCAACAAGAGAACCAGGAATCTTGTCAGTTACTTTTGGCCAAAGAATCATAATCACGATTGCGCCAAGACCAAGAAGTGCAGCAATCCAGTTGATTGTTCCAATATTCTGGATATATGTGCCAACCTTTGGTAAAAATTCAGATGGAACAGATTCGATAGAAAGCTCTAAAAAGTCTTTAATCTGTCCGACAAAAAGGGTAACAGCAATACCACAGGTAAATCCGGTTGTGATTGTGTATGGGATGTATTTAATCAGAGAACCGAAATGGAAAATACCCATGAGTACTAACATAATACCGGCAAGAATAGTTGCAACAATCAGTCCGTCTGTGCCATAATCCATAACAATTCCATAGATGATGACAACAAACGCTGCAGTCGGTCCACCAATCTGTACGCGGCTTCCACCAAAAAATGAAATAAAGAATCCGGCAATAATTGCAGTATAAAGACCCTGCTCAGGGCTAACGCCGGAAGCGATTGCTAAAGCAATAGAAAGCGGAAGAGCAATAATTGCAACAATGATACCGGAAATGATATCTTTTACTAATTGCTGCTTTGTGTAGCCCTTCATGACATCGAAAAGCTTTGGTTTTAATTCGTTCATAAATTCCTCCTCATTTGTGTAGAACAAATATAAAATTTTTATAAACACAATCATAAATTTTAGCACTGCAAATATTGAATTTCAAGGAATTTACCGGAAATAATTGAGATTTTACGTTTTGCAAGATACAATAGAAATATTAATAAGTTTTTTGGTTAAATTTTCGTCTTACACAATAAATTTGTGTAAGTGACGGAAGGTGAAAAGCTATTTTACTATAAAATACAATCGTTTGATAAAGGTGTGAAAATATGGAAAAGAATTCTTATGAGAAAATATATGATGTGGTGCGTCAGATTCCAAAAGGCTGCGTGGCAACCTATGGACAGGTAGCTGCATTAGCAGGAAACAAAAGATGGGCTCGAGTAGTAGGTTATGCACTTCATGTAAATCCAGACCCGGATGGAATTCCATGCTACAGAGTTGTAAACCGCGAAGGAAAATTATCGTCTGCATTTGCTTTTGGCGGAATCAATCAGCAGGAAGTGTTGTTAAAAGAAGACGGTATTGAAGTCGTCGATGGAAAAGTTAATTTGGAGCATTATCAATGGAAAAAAATAATTTTCTAATAGAGGGATGCCGTTCAAATCCTATTGACACAGTATGAATTGCGGAATATACTAAAGCAAGAAAATGTATTCACTTATAGAAGAAAGGCAGGTAGCATAAAATGAAGATTTCCACAAAAGGAAGATATGCGCTGCGTCTTATGTTAGATTTGGCGGCAAATAACAGTGGTGAGCCGGTAAGCTTAAAGGATATTGCGGCTCGTCAGGGAATTTCAGATAAATATCTGGAGCAGATTATTTCTACTCTAAATAAAGCAAAATATGTAAAAAGTATTCGCGGTGCTCAGGGAGGATATGTTTTGGCAAAAGAACCGGCAGAATATACGGTTGGCATGATTTTACGCCTTATGGAAGGAAGTTTAGCACCGGTTGCCTGCATCGAAGACGATAATCCATGTGAAATGGTGGAAAATTGTGCAACAAAAATCGTATGGCAGAAGATTAACGAAGCAGTGAATGAAGTAGTAGACAATATTACGTTGGCTGATTTGTTAAAACCTGAAAAGAAAGATAAAACATGTGAAAATAAAAAATGCAGCTGTTAAAGTGCTTTAACAGCTGCAAATAATCGTGCATGGATATGCATTATTTGGATTCTAACTCCTGAATATGTTTCTTTAATGCAGCAATAGTGTCCTCTAAGCCTGTAATTTCACTTTCCAAATTTGCAATCGTATCCGCCTGCGAATTAATCTCATTCTGCATCTCATCAATCATATAACGTACCGTATTTTCATCTAAAATCTGCAACTCTTTCGAAAACATATTCATAGTCCTCTCCGTATTAAGACAAAGGTTATAAACATCCTCATACATGGCTTTAAATTCAGGATAAGCTTCCAGAAGCTTAATAATATCCTCAGGCTCGTCCTTGGAAAGAAACGTGAGCCATGCATCGATTTTGTTCTGGATAGGTTTATTGTGGCTTGTTTTACGAAAGATGTCAAGCGGTATAAAAAGATATTTTTGCAGCAAATTCAGCTTTAATCCGGTATCTGATTCCGGCTCGACATAATGCAGATATTCATTAGGAAAATCATGAAAAGCTTTTGGACTTTGCTCAAATAAAACAATCGTATAAACAGGTTTAATATCACGATAATTAAAATTTTTCTGATACAGGTCGCGCGCACGTTTGTACTGCCGCAAAAGCAAATCCGCAGAGTAGCATGCGGCACGTTCGCCCGGAAAATGATAGCCGATTTTTTGAATTTCAATGTTGGCAATACTGCCGTCTTCCAGTTGGACAACAAGGTCAGTAATCAAAAGCGAGGATTCGGCGGCAATTCGTGTCGAATCATTCGGAAGCACAGAGAGTACAACAACAGACTGCTTTAGAAGAACAGACAGAAAATCATTTAGTCGTTCCGGGACATACTCCGGGTTTAAAACTTCTTTGAAAAAAGAATCATAAGTCATTTTTACACCTTTTATTCCAGTGCAAAAATTTAGAAAATCCTCCTGATGCTCCGGCAGCCAGCTATCGAAAAGCAAGGATAGCGTCGACGAAGCTTGAATATCCGATAAAATCTGGCTTCGTGTGCGAAGCATAGGAAAATAGGAACGAAGGTTATTTTCAGAAATGCTCATAGAAATGTCTCCTTTGTAAAAAATTAGAACAGTGGACAAAAGTTTGATGATAATCATAACAGTGATAAGTTTTACAGTGATGAATATGGAAGTAATAAAGCAGTGCAGGAAAAATAACAGTCCTACCCAAAATAGATAACAAACGATGACAAAATGAAAACTCGACAGAAACTGTCGATGGAATCTGTCACAACAATGTTGTAAACAGATATAAACAGACAAATATGTCTGGAGATATCAGATAAATATCTGATAAGATAGTTGAATCATAGCATTGAAAGAATATTTTTGCAAGAGAAATGTAATAGAGTAAGAAGCGCTATAAAAATATCAGAACATAAAACAAAGAAGCTGCCCAAAAGCAGCTTCGTTGTTTTATGATAGGTGCTTGTTGAATTACTGTAATAAAGAGAGAACGCCCTGTGTAGACTGATTTGCCTGTGCAAGCATAGACTGTCCAGCCTGAGCAAGAATGTTGTTTTTAGAGTATTCAACCATTTCTTCTGCCATATCTGTATCGCGGATACGAGATTCAGCAGCTGTTGTATTTTCAACAACGTTGTCTAAGTTAGCAATGGTGTGCTCAAGACGGTTCTGAACTGCACCAAGTGCTGAACGCTGAGAAGAAACCGTTGCAACTGCATCTGCGATAGCGTCAATTGCGTATGTAGCATTTTTGCTATCACCACCACTGACATCAAGACCTTTGATTCCAAGACCTGCAGAATTCATTACTTCAATGTTTACAGTAATCTTATTTGTCATATCAGCATCAGCACCAACATGTAAATCAAAAGCTAAGTCACTAGCTACTGTAACACTGTTCTGAGCTGTAAGTGTAAATGTTTTGTCATCATTACTTGTAACAGTAACAGCAGCACCACCAATTGAGTTTGCTGTACTTAATTCAGTAGCCATATAGCCATATGCTGTAGCTTTGTGTACCTTTCCGTTAGTAGCATCTTCTGTATCATTATCGTCAATAATGGTGTAGTCTTTACCACCGATTGTTACAACATCATCTGTTGCTAACGCGTTTTTCAGTGAAAAAGTCTGTTCACCATGTGGGTCATCTGAATCAGCTGCTGCCCATGTGCCGGCAAGTCCTGCATCGTGTAATTCAAGATATTTTGTTTTGGTTGTAGCGTCGTCGCCCTTTAACAGATAAATCTCATTGAATTTTGTTGTTTCAGCAACGCGGTCGATTTCAGTTGTCAACTGGTCGATTTCGTCCTGAATTGCCTGACGGTCTGCTTCAGAGTTTGTTCCGTTGGAAGCCTGAACTGCTAATTCGTTCATTCTCTGTAACATGCTGTGAACTTCTGTTAAAGCACCTTCAGCTGTCTGTACTGCAGATACACCATCCTGAGCATTTGTAGATGCCTGGTCAAGACCTTTAATCTGTTTTCTCATTTTTTCAGAGATTGTTAATCCTGCTGCATCGTCGGCTGCGCGGTTAATTCTGTAACCGGAAGATAACTTCTCAGAAGATTTTGCCTGAAGACCTGTTGTTACTCCTAACATTCTGTTTGCGTTCATCGCTGTTAAATTGTGCTGTACTACCATAAAATTTTACCTCCATGTGATAAATAATTTTGTTTCCACAGAAACATCTGTGGGTTCGGAATTCCGTTTCCGAAAAAATTCTGACCTGTGTTGGTCAATACACCGACGTGAGTCGGATATTTATAATAAGTAAAGCCCCTAGGTTAGCTTCACGTTATTACCGAATTTTGCCTTCGCGTTTTAAAATATTGACGATTTCCTGTTGCGCTTCTTTTGAAATGCCTCGTTCCTTGTAATAAGGAGAAGCCTTTGATGACTTGTCAGCTGCATTTCGCTTGATATTCATTTCCTTTGGCGCATCAATCAGAAGATGAATGTTATTTGCAGAGCCGCCGGAAAAGATAACCTTTACATTTTCTCCGATATCAATATATTCCCCTGGTTTCAAAGTCAGCTTTAACATAATGTAACCTCCATGTTTTTTTTGCCAAACAAACGTAGTCGTCTCTTGCAAAAACTTATGCAACAGTTCTTATAATAATGTTGCAAAGTCTTAGTGACAGAATGGAGGAACAAAAAATGGGAACAACACAGCCGATTCGTGACAAGAAAGAACTAAAAGAATTTGTAGAGTATTATCAGAAGGTGAAGCCGATGCCGAGAAATTACGTGCTGATAGAGCTTGGACTTCACACCGCGCTGCGTATCAGTGACGTGCTGAATCTGAAATGGAAAGATGTGTATGACTTTGAAGGCAGGCGTTTTCAGGAGCATTTATTTGTGCAGGAAAAAAAGACTGGCAAGCAAAATGTCATTGCATTAAACTGCCATGTGGTTGATGCGTTGGTTATTTATAAGAAGGAGCGCAGGCCAAAGCCGGAAGATTATCTTTTTACAAAAAGCACAGATTTCAGTGTGCCGTTAAGCCGCTCGCAGGCATTTCGTATTGTAAAAAAAGCGGCGGAGGAATCCATACATGAAAAAAATGTAAGCTGTCATTCTTTAAGAAAAACGTTTGGCTATCATGCATGGAAACAGGGAACACCGCCCGCATTGCTGATGGATATTTATAATCATTCGTCCTATCGTGTGACAAAGAGATACCTGGGAATTGAGCAGGATGAGAGGGATTGCGTATTTCAGCAGATTGATTTTTAAAGGGGTGAAAAAAATAAAAATAGAAAAAATAAAAATTTGTGCTAAAGTTTTTTTCAGAAGCACCGATATAATACATGTAAATAAAAATGCAACATTATTATAAGTAATGTTGCATTTTTTTATGCCTTCTTAGTATAAAAATGGAAGCGTGAATTGGCAAAAGAAAATATCGAAGTAAAAAAAATCAAAAAAAGTGAATAAATTTAATCATTCAATTGATATATTGCATATGATAAGATTGTATCATATTATTTGATATATCTTAATTTGTCGAATGGCGAAGCTTCGCTATTGCAGGCAGGATAATAGATAGAGAAGTAAGGAAGAGTGTAATATGAAAAATGTAAACAAGTATGAAAGACAGTATTTTATGCCTCCAGTCTGCGAGTATGACTGGGCAAAGAAAGACCATATTGAGAAAGCTCCAATCTGGTGTTCTGTAGATTTAAGAGATGGAAATCAGGCATTAATTGAGCCAATGAGTTTAGATGAAAAACTGGAATTTTTCCAGATGCTTGTGGATATTGGATTCAAAGAGATTGAAGTAGGTTTCCCTGCGGCATCCGAAACAGAGTTCATTTTCATGCGTACCTTAATTGAGCGTGACATGATTCCAGATGATGTAACCGTTCAGGTATTAACACAGGCGAGAGAGCATATTATCCGCAAAACTTTTGATGCAGTTAAAGGTGCACCTCATGCAGTGATTCACCTTTATAATTCAACATCGGTTGCACAGCGCGAGCAGGTATTTAAGAAAGATAAAGAGCAGATTAAACAGCTTGCCATTGATGGCGCAAGGCTTTTAAAAGAACTCGCATCTGAGACAGACGGAGATTTTTCTTTTGAATATAGTCCGGAAAGTTTTCATGGTACAGAAGTAGATTATGCTGTAGAGGTTTGTAATGCAGTGTTAGATGTATGGCAGCCAGACGCAGAGCATAAGGCAATTATCAATATTCCGGCGACAGTAGAAACAGCGATGCCACATATATTTGCCACACAGGTAGAATATGTCAGCAAGAACTTAAAATACCGCGATAACGTAGTTTTAAGCCTTCATCCACACAATGACAGAGGCTGTGGTGTGTGTGATGCAGAGCTTGGTATTTTAGCTGGTGCAGACCGTATTGAAGGAACATTATTTGGAAATGGCGAGCGTACCGGTAACGTTGATATTATCACTATCGCAATGAATATGTTCTCTTACGGTGTTGACCCGGAATTAGACTTTGCAAATATGCCGCAAATTCGTGAGAAATATGAGCGTTTAACAAGAATGCATGTCTATGAACGTCAGCCATATGCAGGTGACCTTGTATTTACAGCATTTTCCGGTTCTCATCAGGATGCGATTTCCAAAGGTATGGCATGGCGTGAAGAGAAAAAACTTGAAAAATGGACAGTGCCATATCTTCCAATTGACCCAGTGGATGTGGGAAGAACCTATGATGCAGATGTGATTCGTATCAACAGCCAGTCTGGAAAAGGTGGAATCAGTTACATCTTAAAACAGAACTTCTCCATTTCCATGCCGGAAAAAATGCGTGAAGAAGTTGGCTATGCGGTAAAACAGGTTTCCGACGAGGAACATAAAGAGCTTTCACCACAGTGGGTATATGAAATTTTCGAAGAAAATTATATTCACCGTATGCCATATTTCCAGATTACAGACTGTCATTTCAAGCAGGATGACGGCATTATGGCAGAAGCAACCATTTCCTGCGGCGAGAAGAAAACGATTGTGGATGCAAATGGAAATGGACGTTTAGATGCAGTCAGCAACACGATTAAACAATTTTTCAATGTAAGCTACGAACTGTCCGTCTACGAAGAACATGCACTTTCTCATGGTTCATCCTCAAAGGCAATGGCATATGTTGGCATTACCTGTGAAGGAAAAAATTACTGGGGTGCTGGCATGGATGAAGATATTATCAAAGCTTCGATTCATGCGTTGGTAGTTGCAGTGAATAAGCTTCCACAGATTCAGAAGGATGAAAACTGCAAGGACGACAGATTAGTTGCGATGTTAAATTACATTCAGACAAATTATCAGAATGTCACACTTGAAGACATGGCAAAACAGTTCCATTTATCCGAGCCATATATTTCAAAATATATCAAAGATAAATCAGGAAAAACGTTTGGCGAGCATGTCGCAAATACAAGAATGAAGCGTGCGAAAACACTTTTAAAAAATGGAAACATGACTGTTGAAAATATTTCTTATGCGATTGGTTATCAGAATGTGGAGCATTTTAACAGAACCTTTAAGAAAACATTTGAGATGACACCATTGCAGTATCGTAATGCAAGCAGAGAATCATAATAATGTGAGAAACAGGCATAAAATAAGAGGGAGTTCAAATCATAAGTGATTTGAACTCCCTTTCGAAAAATAGGGACGCAGCCTAAATTTCAAAATTTAAAGCTGCCTGCGCAGCTTGCGAAATTCGCAAAGCGTGCTTCTTATAGTTTATTCCACAACGGTACTTTCCAGGATAATCATATCTGTATCTATGTTTAATGATTCGATAAGATAATCAATTACCATTTGCTCTATCTTTTCTGTATCATTTCCAGTGATATCTAAATGCACATTTGCAGAAGTTGCCTTTTGATTTGCATCAAAAGTAAGGTCAATGGAAACATCTTTGATGTTTTCTAGTTTTAAAATTTCTGTTTCAAAAGTTTGCTCAGTATAATTTTCCCACTTTTGTTCGTTTGTTTCTGTATCAAAGACATCTTCTATATTAATGTTTGATGCTTCGGTTGATTCCTTATTAGTATCACATCCTAAAAGAACAAGGGAAAGTAGTGAGCAAAGAAGAAAAAGTTGTATAGATTTTTTAATTTTCATTTTTCACCACCAAATTAGCAAGAACAGTTTAAAGTTACAGATTTTTTGTCAATACTTAAGGCTGCGCTAAAAATTATAAAAGCTGATTTTGTACCATATGATGCATCCAAACCTAGTGTCGCATAGGTATCTGATATAGCTGTGTAGTTGCCATTCCATGAACAGCTTACAGATGAGTCATATGTTGTGTATGAGCCGGATAACTTTTTTAGTTTACTGGAACTGCCATTAGAATTCCAGTTGCACACCAAATTTACCTTAAACATAGTTTTTTTAGTCCCTAAAATTGTTGTTTTGCTAAAAGTAAATTCTTTAGAGACGGATTCACTGCTGGATTTTGCTAAGCTTTCTTCTACATCTGTTACTTCGACGTAGAAAACCTCACCATTTTTAGTTCCTAGAATTTTTCTGTCGCCTAATTCCATGTCATCAATAGTGACCTCTTCAAAAGAGACGGATTCACTAGTTAAAGATGTACTTTGAAATGGGACTGTTTCAGAAACAGTTGTCTGTGCTGCGGGAATTTGAGATGCATGAGTTTGTAATGGAGTTGTAAACAACCAGAAAAAACTCAATATTCCACATATAAGTTTTTTTGTTTTCATGAAAAACCCTCCTTAGTTTTTGATAAAATTAATTTTATAGTTTCTTATATCCTTTGTCAAGTAATATTTAGAATACAAAAGTATTTACTTTTCTAAATATTTGAATTATCTTATATACATGGAAGGTGCTAAATATGAAATATCAAGATAGTTTTAAAAAAGGTTCTCTGGAAATGCTAATTTTAAAAATTTTAGCAGAACAGGATTGCTATGGTTATCAATTAAGTCAGTTATTAAAGGAGCGTTCAGGCGGAGTGATTACAGTGCCAGAAGGTTCTATGTATCCTGCACTTTATAAATTGGTGGATAATGGCTATATTACAGACGAAAAAATCAAGATTGGCGTTCGACGTGAGCGGGTATATTATCATTTAACAGATTCGGGGAGACAATATCTTTCTGAATTGATTATTGCATATCAAGAAGTGGCGGAGGGGATTGCCGCTATATTAAATTGGGGGACAGAAGAGAATGATTCGAAATGAAAAAGAATATTTAAAGACGATTTATGATTTATTACCTAGTCATGGGAAAAATGAAAAAAGATTTTTTAATGATTTTAAAGAAAGCGTATTAGATTTTTCAGATGCCAAAGTGGCAGTTTCTGTAGAAGCATTGATAGAACATTTTGGTGAGCCGCAGGAAATTGTAGCTGATTATTTAAAATCGCAGACATCAGATTATTTAATTTTACAATTGAAAAGAAATCATTTTTGTAAAAAAGTATTTGTATTGCTTACGGCGTGTGCGCTGACTGCATTAATTATTTTTTCATCATTCTGTTATGCCTCTTATTTAGGGGTAATGAATTCAAACATTGCAGGCGAGATTACAACAATTGAGGAATTTTAGGGGGATTTACATGAAGAAGATAGTGGCATTATTTACATTATTTTGTGTGATAGTTTTTCCAACAAATATTTATGCATCATCTAATCCTAACATTACAATATCACAAGAATATTTAAAAGATGGAGCACATATTACAACTGTTATTCGGGAAGGTGCGTCTACACAGGCGGCTTCGACGAAAAGGGCGACAAAGACGACTTCTTATGTATCATCTGATAATACAGTTGCCTGGTCTGTATCAGTTACAGGTACATTTAAATATAATGGTTCAACTTCTAGTTGTACTGCGGCAACTGTGGCGACGAGTTCTAATAGTTCTTATTGGAGTATTGTCTCTAGTTCTGCCTCAAAAAGTGGAAATTCTGCGACAGCTACGGCAGCGGCAAAACAAGTTTTTGCTGGAATAACGCTTCAGACAGTATCAAAAAGTGTTACTTTATCTTGTGATAAAAATGGTAAATTATCATAAAAAATTTGAAATTTAGGGACGTAGCCTAAATTTCGAAAAACAGGGACGCAGCCTAAATTTCAAAATTTAGGCTGCGTCCCTATTTTTCATTTTTCTGTTTTTAATTTTCTTCCGTTACAACTTTCTCAGCTTCCTTTTTCTGTAAAACCATCAGCATAATAATTCCGGCGATTGCCACAAAAATAGAAATAAACTGGGAAGTAGAAAGGCTTCCAACACTTCCACGTTCTAAGTCTCCGCGGAAAAATTCAATAATAAATCTTCCGATGCTGTAGAAGATGAGATAGAAAGCACCGATTTTTCCGGCAGTTTTATTTTTTCGCGCAAGGGCACATAAAACAAAAAAGTGTATAAAGTCAAAGGCACTAGACACCAGCTGTGAAGGGAATAATGCAACTCCATTTGGTGCATAGTTGGAAGTTTTAAAGGTAACTGCAATTGGCAAAGCGCTTTCGCAGCCATAGCAGCAGCCAGCTAAAAAGCATCCAATGCGCCCGAATCCCTGAGCAAGCGCAACGGATGGAACGGCAATATCTAAATAAGAAAGAAAATGTAATTTTTTGATTTTGCAATAAATATAGGCTGCAAGGATTCCGGCAAGGATACCACCGTATACCACAAAGCCATCAGAAAATGATGTCATCAGCAATGATGGATTGGCAATAATCTCATCCAGCACAGTAATATAATAAAGAAGCTTTGCGCCTAAAAAACCAAAGATAACACTGAAAATCACGATATAAAAAATCGGGTCACTGTCTAAGTTACGCTTTTTCGCACGATATTCAGCTACAAGGTATGCTAAGATAACACCAATGGCAATCATCAGACCATAGCCATAAATTGTAATATTTCCTATTTTAAGTAATTCATTATGCATATTTTTTCCTCTGATATTTATAATAGTCTGTCATTTGTGACACATAGACAAGTATAACATATTATCATTATTTCACCTAGTTTTTTATTCTTAAAATTCACAAAACTATCACACTTTAGTCATATGATTTTCAAGACGCTGCGTATAATTAGAAAATGTAAAGAAGAAAAACATTTTTAGGAGGAATAGAAAATGCATTACAAGAAATATCGCAAAATCGGTGGTGTTGTGATGAGTGCATGTCTGATGCTTAGCATGACTGCATGTGGAACATCAGCAAATACAGCAGACACAAACAACACAACAGAGGCAGCAAGCGAAACAAAGGAAGAAGCAGGAGAAAATACATTTACATATACGGATGATACCGAAGGTGAGTTAGTATCAACAACAGTAATGGCAATGGTAGAGAGCGTTTCTGGAAATGAGGTTACATTATCCGTAGGAGGCGGAATGGGTGGCGGTCCACAGGGTGAAAAGCCGGAAGGAATGCCAGAAGGAGAGATGCCAACAGAAATGCCAGAGGGCGAAGCCCCAACCGGAGATATGCCACAGGGCGAGAAACCGGAAGGCGAAGCACCAGAAAAACCAGATGGTGATGCAGCGGAAGGCGAAGCACCAGAAAAACCAGATGGTGACGCAGCAGAAGGCGAAGCATCTACAGAGAATCAGGATGGTGATGCCGCACAGGACGAAGCCCCAACTGGAGATATGCCGCAGGGTGAAAAGCCAGAAGGAATGCCAGAGGGAGAAGCCCCAACAGGAGATATGCCAGAGGGTGGAAGAATGCAGGGAATGTCATCATCCAGTGCATTACTTACAATTGGAGATGAGTCTGTGATTAAAGTGGCTGGTTCTGATGGAGAGGCAGCAGAGGGAACAATTTCTGACATTACAGAAGGAGCAATGCTTCAGATTACTTTTGATGAAAATGGCGCAATTACGGAGATTACAGTAGCTTCCGGTATGGGCGACATGAAAATGGGCGCGCCAGGCGGACAGAGCAATGGCGTAGAAGATTACGACGCAGTAACGGAATACACAGAAGAAACAGAAGTAAGCAGTGAAAGCTTTTCTTCTACTGGAACAGATGAAAATGCAATTCTTGTATCCAATGGAGCAAAAGTTACTTTAGATGGAATCACAGTAGACAGAACTTCTGCGGACAGTACTGGTGGTGATAATTCCAGCTTTTATGGAGTAGGTGCGGCAGTGCTTACGACAGACGGAACAACTTATATTAGTGACGCAGCTATTACAACGGATGCAGCAGGTGGCGCAGGGGTTTTTAGCTGTGGAAATGGTGTAACCTATATTACCGATAGCACCATTTCCACAACACAAAATACATCGGGAGGAATCCATGCAGCAGGCGGTGGAACACTTTATGCGTGGAATGTAACAGCAGAAACAGAGGGCGAATCGGCAGCAGCCATTCGCAGTGACAGAGGCGGCGGAACAATGGTAATTGACGGAGGCACATATACATCTCATGGCGTTGGCTCTCCGGCACTTTACTGCACCGCAGATATTACAGTTAATAATGCCACTTTAACAGCGACTGGTTCAGAAGCAGTCTGCATGGAAGGTTTAAATACCATTCGACTTTTTGATTGTGATGTAACTGGAAATATGAGTGATTTAGAAGTAAATGATACCACATGGACAATGATTGTTTATCAGAGTATGTCTGGTGACTCTGAGGTTGGAAACAGCACGATGCATATCAGCGGTGGAACAATTACTTCTGAAAATGGCGGTCTGATTTATACAACTAACACAGAAAGCAATATTTTACTATCAGATGTGGATATTACTTATGCGGATGACAGTGAGTTCTTTTTAAGATGCACAGGAAACAACAATCAGCGTGGCTGGGGAACAGAAGGCGCAAATGGAGCACAGTGTACGTTTACCGCGGACACACAGGAGATGCAGGGTGATGTTATCTGGGACAGCATCAGTGAGCTTGATTTCTACATGGTAAATGGAAGCTCTTTAACAGGTGCTGTGATGGATGATGAAAGCTGTGCAGGCGAAGGCGGAAGCGGATATTGCAACATTTATATCAGCGAGGATTCTGTCTGGAATGTAACAGGCGACAGCACCGTTACGAATCTTTACAATGCGGGAAGTATTCTTGATGAAAATGGAAAAACAGTAAGCATTGTCGGAACAGACGGAACTCTTTATGTAGAGGGCGACAGCGCATACACAATCACCGTTGACAGCTATGAAGCATCTGCTGACCTTTCTGGTGCAGCAGCAGTCGGAAGCTGGTCTGATTATGAAGTAGCAAAACCAGCAGAAATTGCATAAAGAACAAATGTTTGCTAAATAAATAAGGATGTGATACGATAGAAGCAGATTTCAAAAAAGAAGTCTGCTTCTTTTTTCTATTATAAAGAAAGACGATGATAAAATATGGAAATTAACGATTTAATTATATACGATAAAACAATTCCTGCCAGAGAGGCAGAATACAGCGATTATCCGGAAAAGCTTCTGCCGGAGATTGGTAAATATTTAACAGAGCATGGCATGCCGAAGCTTTATTGTCATCAGGCAGAAATGTTTGAGCAGGCAGTTTCCGGGGAGAATGTTGTGATTACTACAGCAACTGCAAGTGGAAAAACACTAAGTTTTTTACTTCCGGTATTGCAGGAGATTTTGCAAAATCCACTGTCGAGAGCCGTTTTTCTTTATCCGACCAAGGCACTTGCGGCAGACCAGTACCGCGCCCTTAAGCCGTATTTAGAATATTTTGGAGCAGGGAAGTTATCGGCGGGCGTTTATGACGGGGATACGCCGGTACACGAGAGAAGCAGGATTCGGAAAAGTGCAAACATTATTTTGACAAACCCGGAGATGCTTAATGGCGCATTTTTGCCAAATCACAGTAAGTATGGATTTGATTTTATTTTTTCTAATTTAAAATTTGTTGTAATAGATGAGTTACATACCTATCGGGGCGCGTTTGGCTCACATCTTGCCAATGTCTTCCGCAGATTAGAGCGTGTCTGTAACTATTATCATTCCATGCCGCAGTTTTTATGCAGTTCTGCGACGATTGCCAATCCGGTGGAACTTGCAGAAAATATCTGCAGCAAGCCCTTTGTTCATGTGCAAAAAGACGGCTCTCCGGCAGCAGAACGTAGATACGTTTTATTGCAGCCACCAAGAATTATGGGTGAGGACGACAATTATTACGGACAGGTGCAGACAACAACGGTTGCGGCGGAGCTTTTACCGGAGTTAATGGAGCAGGGGAAGAATTTTATTGCCTTTACCAAGTCCAGAAGAAATGTAGAGGTCATTTTAAAAGAGACGAGAGACAGGCTCGAAGCCGCAGGCTTTTTAGGAGAGCAGAGAGCGGATGAGATTTCCGGTTATCGTGGTGGTTATACGCCGATGGAGCGTAAAGAAATCGAGAACCGGATGCTTACCGGAAGCTTAAAAGGTCTGGTGTCTACCAATGCGCTAGAGCTTGGAATTGATATTGGAAAAATCAGCACGACAGTTTTAACCGGCTATCCGGGCACAAGGGCGTCCTTCTGGCAGCAGACAGGCCGCGCCGGACGAAATGGAAAAAGCTGTACGAATTATCTGATTTTAGACAATCTTCCCTTTGACCAGTATATTGCATTAGAGCCGGACTGGTTATTTGAAAACAGCAGTGAAAATGCTGTCATTGATAAAAATAACCTTTTGATTGAGCTGGCACACATCCGGGCGGCAGCGGCAGAGATTCCGCTGACGTTAAACGATATTGCAATTTTCCCGGATTTAGGAGAAACAATTCCGGTGCTTTTGAAAATGAAAGAAGTGTCGAAGCAGAGTGGAAAATTTGCATGGTCTGGCGGAGCGTTTCCGGCAGGTGATTTTTCCATGCGAAATATCGATAAAAACAAATACAAATTAATTCAGAAGGAAAACGGAAAAACAATCACAGAAATGGACGAAAGTCAGGCATTCCGCGAGCTGCACGACGGTGCAGTCTATATGCATGACGGCATTTCTTATCAAGTAGTAAAGTTGGATTTGGAAAGCAAAACCGCCTACGCAGTACCATTTCAGGGAAACTATTATACGGTTGCAGGCGGTGAGACAAATATCCGCATTATTCATGAATTTAAGTCCGGGGAGCTTATGCGTACAACCACACATTTTGGGGATGTAAACGTAAATGATTATGTTTATATGTACAAAAAGATGCAGTTTCACAATCACCAGAATCTTGGGTTTGAGCAATTTTCGCGTCCGCTGTCAAAGGAATACGATACGGAAAGCACGTGGCTTTCGATTCCGGAAAATGTCGTAAAGGTTTACCGTAGATTATTACAGGTTAATCCGAACGGACAGATTGTACGCAATAATCATTTTGAGGGGCTGATGTATGCACTGAAAAATGCAGCACTCATGGTGACGATGACGGAGCAGGATGATATTGGGGTGACGATTTCCACCAACGCGTTAGAACTTTCCGAGGATACGTCGGATGCGGTTTCCATTTACTTTTATGACTGCTATGTGGGTGGGCTAGGTTTTTCTGAGAAAATATATGATTTGACCGAGCAGGTTGTGGAAAGTGCGAGAAAGCTTGTGAGAGGCTGTAAATGTAAGGACGGTTGCGCCGCCTGCGTAGGGGACTATCATTTGGACAAAAATATGGTGCTTTGGGGACTTGATAATTTCTTTGAAGAATGGGATACGCCAATGGACATTAAAGTTGCTCCGGAAGCATCCCATACGGTTCGAAGAAAAGAAATCCGGTTGGAAGAACTTTCGGAGCAGTGGGAGACATTCTGTCAGAGAATCCAGGAAAATGATAATACAGAAGTTACAGAAAAATTAATGCGCAGATATGATTCGTTGAAAGGAGACAGGTAATGCAGTATGAAGCAGAGTTTGCAAAGCTAAATGAATATCAACGCGCCGCTGTGGAAGATGACAGCAATGCCTGTCTGGTCAATGCCAATGTCGGAAGCGGTAAAACGACTGTTTTGATTACGAAGGTGATGTATCTTCATTATAAGAAGCAGATTCCTTACGAGAAAATGGTGGTGCTGACTTTTACCAATAAGGCGGCGGATGAAATCAGAGAGCGTTTGATGAAGCTTGAGCAGACAGTTACTGAGGAAGAACTGCAATGGTTTGGTACTTTTCATGGAGTCTGCCTTTCTCTGCTAAAAAAAGTGCTTCCGGTAGAGCGTCTTGGTTACACAAAGGATTTTCTTGTGATGACGCCGGAAGAAGAGGTCTTGATGGCTGAGCAGTTGATATTAGAGCATCAGTTAAAAATCAAATATAAGAATCGTCTGAAAAAAAGATTAGAGCAGGCGATGGCAGTTGTTGATGAAGAGAAAAAGGTTTCCAGATATCAGGATGATATTTTTCTTTTAACAGATTTACTGCGCGGTGAGAAAAAGAGACAGAATAAGATGTCTTATCAGGATTTATTGGATAATGCAGGCATCCTGCTTGCTGGGAAAAAAGAGTGGGAAAATGGCACAGAGGATTGTTTTTCGCCGGACTGGATTATTATTGATGAGGTGCAGGACTGTGACAACAGACAGTTAGAATTGCTTTCCTATTTAAAAGAAGAAAAAACATCCCTTTTTGCGGTTGGTGACCCGAATCAGGTGATTTATAGCTGGAGGGGAAGTGCGCTGAATGTTTTTTATACATTAAAAAGCAGGTATCAGGCAAGAGAGCTTTCACTGCCGATTAATTACCGCTCCAGTGGTTCAATTTTGGAGGCGGCGCGATTCTTTCTGCAAAATGGCAGCAGGCTTGAGGGTGTGAAAGAGTCGGGCAGTAAGATTGTGGTAAAAAATCATTACAATCCTTTTCAGGAGGCAGACTATCTTGCCTCTAAGATAAAAGAGCTTCATGCACAGGGGATTCCATATCGGGAAATCGCAATTTTTTACCGATTGCAGGGACAGTCTGGCATTTTTGAAGATGTATTTACGAGAGAAGAGATTCCTTTTGAGGTTTCTCTGAAAAAAAGTATTCAGGATATTCCAGTGTTGAACTGGTTTTTGCGGGTACTTCGATTTTCTGTGAACAGAGAGGATATCACATCGGGTGTGCTGGCGCTTTGTGATAAAGAGTATGGCGTAGTAGCAAAAGAAAAGGATGCCCTTGCGTTATGCCGAGCGTGTGCAGGAGAAAATGCGGACAATACAGTGAAAAATCCATTGGAAAATATCCCGCCGCTGCTTCTTAAAATGCTGCAATTCGAGAACGCCTGTAAGCAGGAACTTACCGCAGAAAGGTTAATTGAGTATTTTGAATTAAAGCAGTATTTAGCTCCAACTTCCGCAGCTTTTTCGGAGGATGTAGAAGCAGTAGAGCGTTTGCTTGCGCAGCTTTCGGATTATCTGATAGAAGAGCAGCAGCCGCTATGTGAGGGAATCCGTTTGTTTTTAAATCATGCAGCATTATATGGAATGAGCATTTTTGAAAACAAAATTGATATTCAAAAAGACTCCGTTAAATTAATGACTTTGCACGCATCTAAGGGCTTGGAATTTTCTCATGTGTTTATTACTGGAATTAATTATGGATTGATTCCGCTGCAATCGAAGGGGATGGATGCGGAGGAAGAGGAACGCCGCTTATTTTTTGTGGGAATTACCAGAGCAAAAGATTATCTGGAACTGTCTTATTATACAAGTCCACAGCAGTACCGGGCAATGCCTGGACCAAGTCGTTTTTTAAGCATGATTCCAGAAAAACTTGTAACTGATGAATCCAGACAGAGTGGTACGGTTATGGATACGAGTGCGCGTTTACAGGAGATTAAGCGTCAGATACTTGCGTCCAGAAGTGAAATGCAGTATCTTTTTCCAGAAGAAGATGCGCATAAGAAAGACGGGCAGAGCGGTTACCAGAAGGAGACAGCTGCGCAGACAAAAATTCAAAAAGAGCCATGTGTAAAAGCTGAAAGCACCTTGGCACAGAAGGTTTCTCATGCGAAGTATGGTATCGGTGTTATCGTGAGCGAAGATGATGATAACGTTACGGTGAGGTTTGAAGATTATGGAGAAAAAGAATTTTTGAAATGTTTTTGCGAATTAGAGTATTTAGATTAGCATTTTTTGTTGTATAATAGAAAAATGCGATTTAAATATAAGGGAGTTAGCAATGAGAAGTAAAGTTACAAAATTATATGCTGTTAGTTTAATACTAATGGCAGTACTGATAATCTGTGTAGGAATTACAGGTAAGGCAAACAAGGTAGTAAACAGAGAAAATACGAAATGTACCTACTGGAAGAATTATGAGTACCAGATAATTGAGGATGAAAATGCACCACAGGGAGTAGTGGAAGAATATATTGGAACATTAGAAAACATTCCACAAAATGGTGGATGCCTGGAGTTTTATCTGATTCATCAGGAAGTAGAAGTATATATCGAAGATGAATTAATCTATAGTCTGAGTGCACCAACGAATCGTTTGGCAGGTCATACATTGGGAAGTGGTGTAGGAATGGTACTGCTGAATTGCTCAGATGAGGGAAAAGAGATAAGAATTTGTGTAAGACCAATATATAAAAGCAGCGTAAATAAAACTTTAATATTTAATTATGGCTCATATTATAGTATTTATTCGAAGATTTTAAAAAATGATATGTTTGGTATTATCATTGCAGGAATTGCGATTTTAATAGGTATTGTATTTATTGGTTTTGTATTAGTGAATTATAAAAGCAATGAGGTTGATAAAAGCCTGATTATGCTTGGAGTATTTGCCATTCAGACAGGTGTATGGAAATTAACAGATATGGCATCGGCTTCACTTATCTGCTCAAATACAAGTGTTTTATCAGCAATTTCACTAGTGACATTATCGGCAATGCCAATCTCATATATTTTTTACATCAAAAATCAGTATGTGAGAAAAGATTATAAAATATGGAGTGTAACCACTTCTATCATGACAATTTCAAGCATTCTGCTTATGCTTATGCACTTATTTGGTATAAAAGATTTACGTGAAACGTTATGGATAACACATTCGATGTTTGGAATTGCGATTGTTACGATTGTGTTTATGACGGTGTATGAATACCGCCACGCGGTATGGGGCAAAAAATTAAAAGTAACTATTTTTTGTATTCTTTTATGTTTGTGTGGAACAGTGTCAGATACGATTGCTTATTACATTACCGGAAATTCCAATGATATGGTTTTTGCGCTGTTGGCATTTCTTGTCTATATCGTTATCATGGGATGTATTTCCATAAAAGAGGCAAGGGATTTAATTGCAATTGCCAAACAGACTAAGTATTATGAAAAGCTTGCATTTCATGACCAGCTGACAGGCTTATATAATCGTACTTACTATATGAAGTATATTTCAGATGAAAAATTTGATTACAAAGATTGCATGGCAATTATGTTTGATGTAAATGAATTGAAGAAGTGCAATGATACCTATGGACATGACAAGGGCGACCATTTGATTATTACGAGTGCAAAACTGATTGCAGAAGTTTTTGGAGCAGTAGGAAAATGTTGCCGAATGGGTGGAGATGAATTTTGTGTTTTAATTGAAAAGGGAACAGCAGAGGAATGCGAGCGTCTGATTGCTGTTTTTCAAAATAAAGTACATACATATAATCAGGAACATACAAAGGAGTTTCGGGTAAACATTGCCTGCGGATATGCTGGCTATGAAGAGGAACATGACAAGGAGTTCGATGATATTTTACGCCGGGCAGATAAAATGATGTACAAAAATAAAGCTGAAATAAAAAAATAACAAGCGGGGAGCGTTATGGAAAAAAGAGCAAAGAAAGAAAAGCGGCAGCGTTTTTTATTTAATATAATTATGATAATTTTTATAGTAGTATGCGGCGCTGTCGGCGGTCAGATGGTAGGCAGCATATGTAAACAGTGTTTCCCAGAGAAAACGCTGGATTTGGGGAATTATCTGTTTGCAGTCAGCGGAATTTTTGTAATAGTTGGAATTTTGATAATCATACACAGTTATATTCATGAGGTTGGACACTTGATTGCAGGGCTTATATCTGGGTATCGTTTTCAGTCCATTCGATTTGGAAGTCTGATGTTTCTTAAGACAGAAAATGGCATCAAAGTCTGCCGCTATACATTGGCGGGAACAGGTGGACAATGTCTGATGCTGCCACCGGAAGACAAAGGAGATGATTATCCGACCTTCCTTTATAATATGGGAGGCTGTTTTATTAATATTCTTGTGTCAATCATCAGCATTATCTGTTTTTCTTTTTGTGAAAAGGCATCCATACCTGCGCTGCTTTGGATGCTTAGCTTTTTGGTTGGAATCGGGCTGGCAATTATGAATGGTGTGCCATTATCTTCGCTTTCTAATGATGGCTATAATGCTGGAATCTTAAAAAGTGATGTTGAGGCGCGCCAGGCATTCCGTACACAGCTTTTTATTAATAATTGTCTTGCAAAAGGCGAATCAGTGAAGAATATGCCAAGGGAGTGGTTTGGTTGGGAAGAAAAAGTTCCTCAAAACAATCTTGCTGCGTCAAGCGGTGTGATGCGTTTCAGCTATCTGATAGAATGTCAGAGATTTGAAGAAGCAAAAGCACTTGGCGGTTACCTGTTGGAAAATGCTAGGTCATTAGCCGATATTCACGAGCAGTTAATCAAAGTAGAGCTTATATTCTGTGATATTATTTTGGGAGAGGATACTGAAAAACTAAAACAGAAATATGAGCAGGGAAAAAAGAAATTTGAACCACTAAAAACTCTGCCAAATATGCAGAGAATTCTTTTTGCATATTATTCCTGCGTGGAAAAAGATGCAAAAAAAGCGGAGGAATGTTTAAAACTGTTTGATAAAATTGCAAAGAAATATCCATATCCGGCCGAGATGGATGTGGAAAGAGAATTAATTACCCTAATAAAAGAAAAGGAAAAGTCTGCATAATTTGCATTATCAGAAACTTTAAACATTCGCATGGATTCTTTTACAAGGAAAAGTTTTAAGAACGTTGGATAAAAACTTAGAAATTCTCTGCTTTTTCCGATGAATAAACGTTTTGTGTCCGCTCACGCGTTTTACAACTCACAACAAAAGCGTCCGCAGTGGGACGAAAATTTCGGACACAGCTTTCAAGTACATCTAACAGGGCGGCTTTGGCAAAGTCGATATCAGAATCCGGCTACCGCAAAGGAGGGCGTTACGTTACAAATAAATTGCACGTAATGTTCTCCTGCGTCCGCCGGATTCCGTTTTGTCAAAGCCGCCCTGAAGATGTACTAAGAAAACTGCGAACGCAAATTTCCGTCTCCATGCGAACGCTTTTTTGTGATTGTAAACACCTTGAGCGGACATAAAAGATAGCGATTTCATCGGAAAAAGCAGTAGCATTTCAAGTTTTTTTTCACCGTTCTTAAAACTTTTTATTGTCGAAAGAATCCATGTGAATGGCGTAAACTTGTGATAATGCAAATTATGAGCTTATCGCTTTTTGAAATGTTTTTGTAGCAGCTCAATAATATGCAAAAAATTCAATTCCTACCTTGACAATGGGAATTAAAGAGTTATAATAACCTTATCCTAGTGGAATGATAGGAATTGAAAAAAATTTGATAGATACCAAAAAGCCGTTAAAGCGGCAGAATGTGAGGAAAAGATGAGTAGACTGATATATTTAGATAATGCGGCTACCACGCAGGTGTACCCGGAAGTTTTGCAGGAAATGCTTCCATTTTTTACAGAGTGTTATAGTAATCCGGCGGCAGTATACAGTTATGCATCGGAAAGCAGAAAGGCGGTCGATAAAGCAAGAAGAAATATTGCAGAATTGATTCATGCAAAAACAGAAGAGATTTATTTTACTGGAGGAGGAAGCGAGTCGGACAACTGGGCGTTGAAAGCGACAGCAGAAGCATATGCAGCAAAAGGAAAGCATATCATTACGAGCACGATTGAGCATCACGCCATTTTGCATACCTGTGAGTACCTTAAGAAAAAAGGCTTTGACATCACCTATGTTGGCGTGGATGAATATGGATGTGTTAATTTAAAAGAATTAGAAGCAGCAATCCGGGAAGATACGATATTGATTTCCATTATGACAGCCAATAATGAAATCGGAACGATTCAGCCGATTGCAGAAATTGGAAAAATTGCACATGAGCATGGCGTGCTGTTTCATACCGATGCGGTACAGGCGTTTGGACATATTCCAATTGATGTGGATGAGATGCATATTGATATGTTAAGTGCCAGTGGTCACAAAATCAATGGACCAAAAGGAATCGGGGCAATGTATATCCGAAAGGGCGTGAAAATTCTTTCCTTTATTCATGGCGGAGCACAGGAAAGAAAAAGACGTGCCGGAACATTAAATGTGCCGGGGATTGTTGGAATGGGAAAAGCGGCAGAGCTTGCCAAAGAGCAGATGACAGAACGAAGCAGTAAAGAAACAAAACTTCGCGATTATCTGATTGGACGTGTACTTGAGGAAATCCCGTACAGCCGTTTAAATGGTGATAAAACAAAACGTCTTCCAAATAACGCAAGCTTTTGTTTTAAGTTTATCGAGGGAGAATCATTATTAATTTTACTTGACCAGCTTGGCATTTGTGCTTCCAGCGGCTCGGCATGTACCTCAGGTTCTCTTGACCCGTCGCATGTTTTGCTTGCCATTGGTCTCCCACATGAAGA
The DNA here is from genome assembly GCA_045121975.1 of Roseburia sp. Classification (GTDB taxonomy): domain Bacteria; phylum Bacillota; class Clostridia; order Lachnospirales; family Lachnospiraceae; genus Roseburia. Next base: position 8,929 of record JBGVHB010000053.1, on the reverse strand, counting down.
GGCACATGGCTCGCTCCGCATTACGCTTTCCGAAAAAAACACAAAAGAGGAACTTGATTTCGTGGTGGAGGAACTGAAAAAAATTGTTCTGCGATTACGAAACATGTCTCCGTTATACGAGGATTTTGTGAAAAAGCACATTGAAAAAGCATCTTAAGAAGCATACAATAGGAAAGGACATTAGTTATGTACAGTGAAAAAGTAATGGAGCACTTTAACAACCCAAGAAATATGGGAGAGATAGAGAATCCGAGTGGTGTAGGCACAGTTGGAAATGCCAAGTGTGGCGACATCATGCGAATGTATTTAAATATTGATGATAATGAGGTCATTCAGGATGTAAAATTTAAAACCTTCGGCTGCGGAGCGGCGGTTGCGACAAGCAGTATGGCAACCGAGCTTGTAAAAGGTAAAACAGTGAATGAAGCCATGAAAGTAACAAATACCGCAGTGATGGAAGCCTTAGACGGACTGCCGCCGGTAAAGGTGCACTGTTCGCTTTTAGCGGAAGAAGCAATTCATGCGGCACTTTGGGATTATGCAGAAAAGAACCACATTACCATTGAAGGATTAGAGAAACCAGTAAATGATATCTCTGAAAAAGAAGAAGAAGAGGAATATTAGGAGGAAAAGAAAATGGCAAATATTTATAAAGGAACAATTGGACTGATTGGAAATACACCATTAGTTGAGGTTGTTAATATTGAGAAAAAAGAGAATTTAGAAGCAACCGTACTTGCAAAAGTCGAGTACTTTAACCCGGCAGGAAGTGTTAAAGACAGAGCTGCACTTTATATGTTAAAGGATGCAGAGGAAAAAGGTCTTATCAAAGAAGGAGCAACTATTATTGAGCCGACCTCCGGCAATACAGGCATTGGTCTTGCTGCACTTGCAGCAGTAAAAGGTTATCGTGCAATCCTTACCATGCCGGAAACCATGAGTGTGGAACGCCGCAATATGTTAAAAGCATATGGTGCAGAAATTGTTTTAACAGAAGGCGCAAAGGGCATGGCTGGTGCAATTGAGAAAGCAGAAGAGCTTGCCAAAGAGATTCCAAACAGCTTTATTCCGGGACAGTTTGAAAATCCTGCAAATGCAAAAGCACATTTCGAAACAACAGGACCGGAAATCTGGAAAGACACCGATGGAAACGTAGACATCTTTGTTGCTGGCGTTGGTACAGGTGGAACAATCACAGGAACAGGTGAATTTTTAAAAGCACAGAATCCAGACATCAAAGTAGTGGCTGTAGAGCCAGTGGATTCGCCTGTTTTGTCAAAAGGTGTTGCAGGCTCACACAAAATTCAGGGAATTGGAGCAAACTTCGTTCCGAAGCTTTTAAATACAGAAATTTACGATGAAATCATTCCAGTTGCAAGTGATGATGCATTTGCAATGGGAAAAGAAGTTGCAAAAACCGAAGGTTTTTTAGTTGGTATTTCTTCCGGCGCAGCACTTTTTGCAGCAGTAGAGCTGGCAAAACGACCAGAAAATAAAGGAAAAACAATTGTTGCACTGTTACCAGACAGCGGTGACAGATATTACTCAACACCATTATTTATGGATGAAGCATAAGAGAAAAGATAAGTATCATAAGAAATTTATAGGAATTATAGAGCAGTTTTCAAAGTCTAAAGATTTTGGAAGCTGCTCTATTTTTGCTTTATAGGAAAGACTTTGCCACGCTAATGCGTGAAAACTCTTCCTATAAAGCAAAAATAGTACAAACGACACATTGAGGTGATGATACTAAAGTGCTAGACTGATAAATGACGATTATAATATTACATAAAAAGAATGAAGGGAAGTTATAATGGGGTATTTTGATGAGCAAATTATAGAACAGCTAAGTGCACATAAAAAAGGAGTGCAGGGTGATATTGAGAATGGGATGTATATTCGCGAAGAACTTTATCAATTTCAAAAGACAGAGCTATTTGAGAAAAAAATGAGTATTATGCTGCCGGAAAGCTTTGTAGATATGCCGTTAGAGCGTGCAAAGCTAAAGTATCCAATGGAGCAGCGCCCACAAATTATCAAAATGAATAAAAATGGAGACATTAATTTTACATTCAGCTTCGTGGAACAGCAGATGAGCGATAATCAGGTGGAACAGATAATGCAGTTATTTAAAAGAGCAATCAAAAATGCGCAGCCATCGAATGTATTTCATGAGGAATGTGTAGAACAGATAAATGGCTCAACGGTTGGATGGTTTGACTATGTAAGCAATGTGTATTTTCTATGGATATATTACGGAATTGCAGGATAGTATTCAGAATGGCGTACATATATTAGATGTGGAAGTATCTTCTTTTTCAATAAAACTTGATTATGTGAAAAAGAGTCGTTCGTTTCAAGATATTGAAATGTCTTATGCTGCTGTGGCAGAACATATATTATCTGATTATTCAGGGGCTGTTGTTAAATGGGAAAATTCAGGTGAATCGAGTATAGGAATGCCACTATTTCAGTATGAAGAAACTGATTGGGAATTTATGAAGCGTATTGCAAGTAATTTGAATCAAGGCATTATTTCTAATGTATATGTGGGAATTCCATATTTTTATATTGATTTACAATATGATTGTGCTAAGACTTTAGAAGAGTATCAATATTTAGAATTTGGTGTGTTAGAAGATGCTTTTGAAACAGGAAGTGATACCTATGAGGGAAAACAGCGGGAATATGAATATCATAGGATTTTATGCAACACAGATTATCGTTTAGGAAGTCTTGTAAAAATCGATGAAGGTGTTTTTCGGATTGTAAAGAAAGATATTGTTTTCGTGGAAGGTGAATTACATTTTTATTATATTCTGGCAGGGGAAAGTGCTTTCTTGCAGAAAAATACTGTGAATGAAAAGTTATGTGGACTGCAATTAAGTGGAAAGGTCATAGAAATAAAGCAAGATAAGGTAAAGGTTAGCCTTGACATTGATAAAAAAGGGAATGGTGTAGGGGAATATTTTTTCGATTGGCATCCAGATTCCTCTAGTATTATGTATACGATGCCTGAAGACGGAGAAATGGTAAATTTATATATCGGCGGCGTAGAAGGACAAAATACAGCAGTAATTAACTGTATGAGAGAAAATGGAAGTATTTGCGAAGATACCTCATTACCTGAAAATAAAATGTTTCAATATCAATCTGAAAAGATGAAGTTATTTCCAGAAAAAATTTCCTTTACGCTGAATGAGGGATTGGATTCTAGTGCGTTGCTTGAAATACTAGATGTAGATGGAATTGTTGGACAAGTGATGAAGCAGGTGCAGGTAAATGCACAGGAAGCAGTGCTGCTGAATAGTAAGGTTGGAAAAGTAAATATTAAAACGCCATGTCAGATTGAATTAAAGGACATTTCGGAAGAGGGAGCGACGCTTTCTATTAACCAAACAATTGAATGCTTTGGAAAGGATGTAGAAATTCAGGCATTTGAGCGCATTGAATATGACCCCTTTAATGATGCACCAGTTGCTATAAAAAAGGACTGGAAAAAACTGGCGTTAAAAGTATTGGCAGCGGTAGTGATAGTAGCAGCGGTGGCGGTAGTGGCAGCAGGAATTGCGGCTGCTACAGGTGGTGCGGCTATTGCGGCAATGGGAGTTGTAGTAAAGACCGCGTTAATAGGCGGCGGTGTATGTGCATTGTTTGCAGTAGGAGGTCAAATTGCTAACGATGTACAAAGCGAAACAAAAAGAGAGTTTTTGGATTACATTTATATGGGGATTGACCAGTTTTGTACAGGGGCAATTCTTGCAGCTCCAATGGCTCTTCCTATTCCACAAAAATATGAATTAGTGGGTGTATTGATAGGAACAGGATTTTGTAGTTTAGGATATCAGTGGACTGATGCAAAATTAGATAATTCATATGGAGGAGATTTTTATGATGAAGATTCAAATATGTATTGGACATTATTTACAGATATTCTTTTTGCAGGAATAGGAAAGGGAATAACAGATGGATTAAAAAAGTGTTTTAAGCAATTAACGGGAAGGCTTTTGCGTATTAGTAAAGCAGATGTCAGAAAATTATTGCCGTATTGGAACAAGGTGCCTTTTTTGGAAAAAATACCAACTAGCAATGCAGAAATTAATCATACAGCAAAAGAAACGATGAGACGAGAGTTAGGTAAGATTTCCAAAAAGTTAGCGGAGAGTAAAATTATTAATTTTTTGATTTTAGGTGGTCTGGATGGAATAGATGGAAAACCAGGAAAACCTGGTGCAGACATACCGACAACGGCTGTAACTAATTTACTGAATGATTTATTAAATGGAATTTTTAATGACGTGATTTATGGAGATGATTATGATGAATCATATAGTGATTATTACAGGGTGAATTACAGTAATAATGATATTGACATTATAGATTTTGATGAAAATGGTAATCTAGTTTTTGAATAAAATATATTATGGAGGATACTGTGAACGAAAATAGAGAACAAGTGAAACTTGAGGAAAACGAGCGGCTTTTAACAGACCAAGAAAAAAATTATATTCTGGGAAAGATAGAAAATAGAAATCATGGTAAAGTAGTAATACTTTGTGTGGCAATTTTTTTGATTATTACAGCAATAAGTGCTTGCGTTTTCTTTTTTGAAGGAATAAAAGAAGGGGTTATATGTTTTCTCTTATGCGGAATATGGGTTTTTCCGATGTTGTGGAATTCCTGGCGAACAACCAATAAATTAGCAAAGAAAATTGAAAATAAAGAAGTATATGTTAAGGAAGCTATATATCGGGATTCTAATAAGTATCATTATGCAACATTTGAAGTTAATAAGCATGGAAAAAATGAATTGTTTTTTTCCAATGCTTATTTTCCAGAAAAAATTATGAGTGGAGAAAAGGTTATCCTCATTCGAATAGATGAAGTTGTAGTTTGGGTATATAAGGCAATGGGGTAATTTGGTACATGATGTTTTGGATGAAATCATGCGGAGACAGAGTGCGGGAAGAAAAAGAACAAATTGAATTAGCTGAAGATGAGCGTTTACTCACAGAACAAGAAAAGGAGCACATTATATCAGCTTATCAGAATAGAGATTGGAAAATAATAATAACATTATGCATTTTGTGTATTTTGCTTATAACAGGAATAAGTATAGCATTAACATTTAAGGATGGAATAGGTAGGGGTATTGCATTTTCAACGATAGTTAATATAGGGATACTATATATTTTTTGGTACACATGGCATCTTACTGCAAAATTAGTAAATTCTATTAAAAAAAATGAAATATATGTAAAAGAGGCAATATATTTAAATTCAAATAAAAATCATTATGCTTCATTTTATATTAAGGAAAAAGGAAGAAGACAGTTGTTTTTTTCAAATGCACTTAATCAAGATAAGGTAAAAAATGGTGAAAAAGTTATTTTGATTTCCATGGGAAAGAAGCAGGTGTGGGTATTTAAGGCGTTTGAATAGTTAGCAGAAAAAATGCAAATAAGGAATTAAATGTTAGGAAAAATATGTACGGGGAACAGGAAGATGTTCTACTGAAGAGGAGAAAAAGGAAATGTCAGAATACTTAGAATTTAAAGATGAAGAAATACCAGAAAAAAATCCAAATCCCAAGAATGACATTTATCGCGTTAATGGTGCATCAGGAGATGACAAAATAATGATAGGTGGAGTGGTATTTGCTATTTTTTGCATAATAGTTGGAGTTAGTTTTAGGGATAAGACAACACTTACACTTTCACTAATATTTGGTGGATTAGTTATGTACATCTGTATTTACTTATTTTATGTGAAGCATTTTTTGAGAAAGAAAGCTATAAAAAACGGAAAAGCATACCCAGCTGTAATTAAACGCTCATTTAGTTATGAAAAAAGAAGAGGGACAACATATGCTAGCTCGATACATTATACAATGTATGGTATGCATTAGACAGCACAGACATCCGGCAGTTAAAACATACGCTGCAAAAGCTTAGGGCAGCATTTATGGCGGATAATGTAAAGAAAGCAGAAAAGCTTTTAGGAAAAATTGCAGACCGGTTTGATACTGGAATTGTTTTATTAAGACTTCTGGTGGAAGAACTTCCGAAGCAGATTGAAAATATTCTGCTGACAGCAGACAATCCATTAGTAATAAAAGATACAGAAAAGACGCAGATTGAAATATTAAATATGTCTACACGTTTTCAGAATCACGAGATACAGATTGAGGAAGAAAAAAGAAGTGCTTATGCGGCTTTTATAGAGAATTTTTTTAAGAAGCGAAATGAGAACAATCAGGCGGTTGTCAATGATGAGGCAATGAGATTGTGTCTGCGCATAGGTTCTTTTACAGAAGAAGATGCAGATTATGTGATAGAACGCTGCACTTTATATCAGGAATTTTTTGCAAAGGTTTTAAAGGTCTTTTTTGATTTCCTGCGTCCAATGTTACAGACAATGTTGGGAATTAAGTCATTTTTTAACCAGTATGAAGAAAGTATGGGAACAAAAGAAACTGGTATGAAACCGGCACTTTTAATTGCCAATTGTACAGTGGATGCCATACAGCTTCGGGGCAATAAAGAGCGTCTTGCGATTTATTTAGAGACGGTGAATGACAAGAATCACAACGAATCTGCGCTTTGGTATGCGATTCTGCCGGGGATTGCATATAAAAAGGATGAACTGCATGAAAGTGTCAGAGAACGTTTTAAAAGTACAGGTGAAATAGAGCTTCAAGCCACAAATCAGATTGAGGATGTGGAGCGTCTGCTTCAGATTCTTGGTGAATATCAGGTAATTTCTTTTTTGAGTATTTCTGGCAAATACAACACAAACTTCCGCGCATTTGCAAGAGCTGGATTAGAGGATTTTAATGAGAGTTTTTGGGAACTGATGCGTTTAGAGAACAAAGAATATGTTGTGCCATGCATGCCAAACTTTACGATTATTCCGCGGGAACACATGGAAATATCTGTGGGAAAGCGATACCAGTATGAAGCATTTGCGGATGAGAAAATTATCGTAAATGGAGAGAAAAAAATCTGGCTGGAAGGTATTTATGTAGAAGCTGCATATGTTGCAGCAGGATTAAGTGCGGCATGGCAGTGCCCGGAGTATCTGAATATGCATTTTAGAGGAAGTATCAATCTGGAGCTGCCGGGAACGGCTTACCGGATTATGGACATGGATAACCGGTGGAAAACAAAGACGACCATGACGAGAGAAATTCTTTCCTATAAGAAAGAGTTGTTAGAAGAAATCGAAAAGAAAAGCATCGGGGTAGTGTTTGTGCCGGAGCGCAGAGGCGTTACGATGGCAACAGACCGCTGCATGTCTTATCAGAATGGAAGCAACGACTGTATTGCTGCAGTACAGACAGTGGTTTATATTGAGCGCGTCATACGGCATGTAACACAGGATTTTAAGAGTACACTGATTAAAAACTTTTTCCAGAACAGACCGGGCAGCATCAAAGAAAAATGGTTTTCGAATCGGAAAGCAGTAAATGCGATTTTAAAGGAATCAGAAGATTTAACCTATGAATTAAAAGAAACAGAAAATACTTGTGTCTTTGAAGTGAAATTAAAAGAGGTCAGCAAGGACAGAAAAGTTCCAACGAGTAACTAGAGCTAGGGCTTTTTGGAATTTTTGGAATGGAGGAAAACATGGATTTCAAGAATTATGTGGAACAGAAATTGCTTGAAATAGAAGATTTAAATGACAGACGCGCTATGCGCGGGATTATGCAGGAAATCCTGATTCCGCTGCATCAGACCGTACAGGAAAATAATGCGAGATTAGAAGAACAGATTATCAAAGAGGAAGACACCTGGAATCAGCAGTTTGAAATAGTCTGTGGCATTGCAGAGCGCGGGAAATATGACGTGACAGATAAAAAGATGAAACCAATGCTTGAACGTGATTTAAAAGAGCCGGAAATCAGCTTTGAGCAGGTCTGCAATGCCATTGCCAATAAGACGGAGCTTTATCTTTTTTCCGTATTTATCAAGGCGGATTATTTAAAGCTTGCAAAACTTGCAAAAGAAAATATTGAATTTCATGGAAATATTGTGACAGAGGAGGGCGAATACCCGGCAGTATTTCAATTGAAGCCGTCGAAAGAATATATTGCCAAAATGAAAGAATTGTATCAGGCATTTACTGCAAATGGAGTGAAGTGGAATACCCCATGCAGTGTTTATCTTAATAAAATGTTTGATGTTTATCTGATAAGTGGAGAAATGGTGGATGGCGAAAGTGTCCGCGAGATTTCGGTCGATTTTGGAGAATATGCGTCTTGTATCAAATATAATACATTTCCTATCTGGAACATCAGAAAAATCAAAGAAAAAACAAGCTATTTTCCAGTGCCCTGTGAGGGCGGAAAACAGTATGAACACAAAATATACCGGGAACGTTTCAACCAGTGCGACTGTCTGGCAGTTCATGAACATGCAGAGATAACCAATCTGTATAAAAAGGAGGGCGATTTAGTAATTGTATGCGAAGAACCGGAAATTACAGATTGGGAACTGGTTTGTTTTTTACAGGAAAATGCGTGCTATTATGAAGAGCCATTATTTACAAATAAAATGAATTCGTGGGGCAATTATGCAGTACGGACTATGGCAGAGCTTCGCAAATTTATAAAAAATCTTGGCTATGAGTCCTATGTAAAATTAGTAGAAGTAGAAAAAACATCAGAGCATGTGAGAACACAAGATACCTATCTGATGGATTCCTTTCTAAAGGATGAATTATTTTTTGCCGGGGAGAGCATGACATTATTGTTTCAGTTTCAGGCAGAGACGGTAGATAATTATCTGAATAGCTTCCTGTATAATTCAAAGTGTAGAGAGTAAATGATTTTACAAAAATAGATACCTAAGTTAAACTGTCATTGCTGACCGGCAAGTTGGCAAATGAACAGAATAAGGCAGGTATCTACAAATGAATTCTACACAAA
>JBGVHB010000052.1:0-2041 GCA_045121975.1 Roseburia sp. | reverse complement strand
ACAAAACAAGATACACACATTACAAAGGAGATGTTCGTTGCAAATAGTATATATCATTCTAACGCAGTTTACAATCGTTTTAAGGAATTAAAACTCGGATTATTTTTATCTGATGTATATATTCATCATCTGATGAACATTACCAGCTCTGTTTTCCTTGATGGTTACAGAGGCAAAATAGTTGATCTTGCAAAGACAGGCTCTTATCACAGAACCACGATCTCCCATTTCCTGAATCATGGGAAATGGAACAGCTCCAGACTTCAGGATATCCTGAAAGCAAATGTGATCCGCATCATTTATCAGGAAGCTGCTGTCTCCGGCAGTCCGATCTTCTGTATTGTGGATGATACGATTGCTTCCCATACAAAGCCTTCGTCACAGGCCGTGCATCCGATCGAAGCAGCGTATTTTCACCAGTCTCATTTAAAAGGATGCCAGGATTACGGCCATCAGGCAGTATCTGTCATGCTTTCCTGCAATGGGATCACTTTGAATTATGCCACTATCCTGTACGATAAATCAAAATCGAAGATCCAGATCGTTCAGGAAATCGCAGAAGAACTTCCACAGGCACCCGTCGTTTCGTATTTTCTCTGTGACAGCTGGTATTCCTCTGCAAAGGTCATGGACAGCTTTATCCAAAAGGGTTTTTACACCATTGGAGCGTTAAAGACCAATCGGATCATTTATCCTTGTGGAGTGCGTCAGAAAGTCAGTGAATCTGCCCTTCATCTCAGAAAAGAAGATGCGGATGTCAGCCTCGTGACCGTTGGCAGCCGTAAATTCTATGTGTACCGGTATGAAGGAGAACTGAACGACATACCCAATGCGGTGGTGATCCTGAGTTACCCCAAAGAAGCATTTGGAGAAGCAAAAGCATTAAGAGTATTTATATCAACGAATGCAGCACTAAGCACTCAGGAGATCCTTGATACGTATACGAACCGATGGCCCATCGAATTATTTTTCCGACAGAGTAAGACTACACTGTCATGGGATAAATATCAGATCCGTACCCGGACAGGAGTTGAAAGATACTGGCTGATCATGTCCCTGGTGCACTACATGTGCTGTACCTGTACTGGAAAATACTGCGCTTTTGAAGACGGATATCACTATTTTCGAAAAAAGATCAAAGAAGAACAGATTACAGCCCTGTATCAGAATATCCGAAAGGGGATGTCTTTGGAAGATGTTCTGAAAATGGTAGGGTAACTTTGTGCAATTTTCAAAATTTGCTCATTTATAGCTGGTAAAACAAAATATTACAGCAACCTCATTAATACCGAAAAATAATTTTTAGCCGATGCTGAATGATATATCCCTCGCATCGGCTAATTTCATTTATAAATCCCAATTTATCGCTCCGGCAAACGGAAAGTTGGGCATTATTTTAACTCTGCTATTTTGGCATCTAATTTTTGAACAAACTGTCCCACAAAATATCCATCTATAAAACGATGATTCACATCAAGTGTTATATTGATAATATATTTTCCATTTTGCTCTGTGTACTTTCCCCAAACAAGTATAGGTGCTGTATCATCCTTTAGATTTGGGTCTGTATAATCTCTTTCATTAGAACACATCGTAATATCTGCCCAAGGAATACATGAATATATAATTTGCGACTCTCTTAATCCTTCTAATGCATACACCGACAATGGATTATTGATACTTTCTTCACGGGCTTTTGTTGCAAACTCAATCATATCACCGTCGCAAGGTAGTGATACCATGTGAAAACTGGTGGCACCTTTCGCTAAATCCGTAAAACATGGTACACGACGTTCAATTCTATAAACCTTGTTATCCTCGGTTTCTAACAAAAATTCGTCGATTTCGTTTATGGATTGTGTACATAAATAAATCAATGAATAATAAAACGAAATATGATGTTTTCTTGTAAATTGCAATAAATTTGTTATATCAATATTGAATGCTACACAATAATGTGGTGTTGCACACTTTGAATAAAATTCAAAATGCTCTTTTCTCTCCCATTGATTGATATTAATTTCTTTTCTCATGTCTTTCC
>JBGVHB010000051.1:0-42877 GCA_045121975.1 Roseburia sp. | reverse complement strand
CGACAAATTCATTCTCAATAAGAACAATCTGTTCCCCTTTAAATGATTCCTCTATCATCTTCTTGATAAAAGTTGTCTTACCTGCTCCTAAAAAGCCTGAAATAATATCAATCTTTGTCATCTTTTTATCTCCTTCTTTATAGAAAAAACTGCTGCCTGCCAAAAACTTTGCAAAGCATTTTTATTGTTCATTTCACAAATTTTTATTTTACTCGCTTTTTCACGTTTTTGCAAACTTTATCATTAATTTGATAAAATCCATCAATTTTATTTATGAAACTGCATATTGTAAAGCTTTTCGTAAGTTCCCTTTTTAGCAATCAGCTCTTCATGGGTTCCTTCTTCTTCGATTCCATCCTCTGAAAGTACTAAAATCTTTTCTGCATTTTTAATAGTAGAAAGACGATGGGCAATAACGAAGGTTGTACGGTTTTTCGCAAGCTTTTCTAGGGAATCCTGTACTACTTTTTCACTTTCATTATCCAATGCAGAAGTTGCTTCATCAAAAATAAGAATCGGTGGATTCTTCAAAAATACTCTCGCAATCGAAAGACGCTGCTTCTGTCCGCCGGAAAGTTTAATTCCACGCTGTCCAATATCTGTGTTATAGCCATCCGGGAAAGACATGATAAACTCATGCGCATTTGCATTTTTTGCAGCCGCGATAATCTCTTCCTCTGTTGCATCCGGTTTGCCGTAGCGGATATTTTCAAAAATCGTTCCTGCAAATAAATACACATCCTGCTGTACAATTCCAATATGGTCACGCAAGCTTTTTAGCTTAATATTTCGGATGTCTTTGCCATCAATTCGAATCGTTCCGTCTGTTACATCATAAAATCTTGGAATTAATGAGCAAAGCGTACTTTTTCCAGCCCCGGATGAGCCAACCAGCGCCATATATGCGCCTGCCGGAACATTTAAATTAATATGATTTAATACTTTTTCTGTATTTTCTTCGTACTGGAAGGAAACATTTTCAAAAGAGATGTCGCCTTTTACATCGTTTAACTCTACGGCATCCGCACTGTCTTTGATATCCGGCTCAATATTCATAATCTCCATAAAACGCTCAAAACCGGTATATCCGTTCTGGAACTGCTCGGTAAAGTCGATTAACGTACGAATTGGGTCTGTAAATACATTAATATAAAGTAAAAAAGTAATAAAATCACTGACATTTACTTTTCCAAGTGCAATCATGGTTGTACCGACAACAATTACACTGACCTGAATCAACGTAGAAAAAGAGCCTACTCCTGCCTGAAAAAGTCCCATGTAGTGATAGCTGTTCTTTTTGGCAGAAAGGAAGCCGTTATTTCCTATATAAAACTTCTCATTTTCAATTTCTTCATTGGCAAAAGATTTCACCACGCGGATTCCAGAAAGGTTATCCTCAATCTGGGCATTAATCTCTGCTATTTTTACACGATTCTGCTTAAATGCGCGGCGCATTTTGCGGTTCAGGGCATAGGCAAAAACAAACATAAATGGAAGTACCACAAAGGCAGCCACCGCAAGAATCGGATTGATGTTCATTAAAATAATAAATGCACCAACGATTTTGATTACGGAAAGAATGATATTTTCCGGTCCATGATGCAGCAATTCACTAATATCAAAAAGGTCTGTTGTGATACGGCTCATCAGCTGTCCGACCTTCTGGTCATCATAAAAAGAAAAGGACAGCTTCTGGAAATGGTCAAAGATTTCAGCACGCATATTGTATTCAATCTTTGCGCCCATAACGTGTCCATAATTTCCGATGAAAAACTTACTGTAGCAGTCCACAACCACTAATACCAAAAGTGCAATTGCGATATAACCAATCTGCTGTAAAATCACTTCTTTTTCTAAATAAATCAAAGTAGATGTCACATATCGAATCACCAATGGAAGTGCTAATGCAATGGAAGCCGATAATGTTGCAAAAAACATATCTGCCCAGAACATTCCCATATAAGGCTTGTAATACGTCAACATCTTTCGAAAATTCTTACTCATCTTAAACCTCACGTCTTTCTTCTTTCTCTGCTGCAGCTTTACACATCATCATTTCCGTAAAACTGCAACTTCTATTTTATCGTGGCAGTAAAAAAAGTCAAGTTGCCCTTTCGAAACAGTATACAGCTGTGATACAATCATTTTATGTTGAATACGGGAGATTACCCTGAAAGTGAATATTTGAAAGGCAGGTACTAAAATGACTCCAAAATCATTACATTATGAAACATTAGCAAATACAATTGTGAAAAATTTAGCAAAGAGACGTATGGACGCCTACTACTGCAAGACCGCAGAAGAAGCAAAGGAATTAGCCTTATCCTTTGTTCCTGCAGATAGCACTGTTTCCTTCGGCGGCTCTATGACCTTAGAAGAATCCGGCATTCTTGCCACATTACGCGAAAAAAATGACATTACCTTAATCGACCGCGCAACTGCTTCTTCTCCGGAAGAAACAAAAAAGATGTTCCATGACGCACTTTCCAGCGATTATTATTTTATGAGCACAAATGCCATTACCGCAGATGGCGAGTTAGTCAATATTGACGGTACCGGAAACCGTGTGGCTGCTTTAATCTATGGTCCGGAAAACGTCATCGTTGTTGCCGGTATGAATAAGGTTGCTGCAAACGTGGACGAAGCCTTAAGCCGCGTACACAATACTGCTACTCCTATGAACTGCCAGCGTTTAAATAAGAAAACTCCTTGCTCTACCACCGGTGTCTGTTCCGATTGTCTCTCACCTGACTGTATCTGCAATCAGGTTGTTATTACAAGACGAAGCGGTATTGAAGGACGTATTAAAGTTATTCTCGTAGGAGAGGAATTAGGCTACTAAAACTATTGCTGATAAATTTAGGGCGCAGTGCATTTCTTTTGCACTGCGCCCTTTGATTTATACGAGCTTCTCAAATTAATCTTCAAACTTCTCTGTATTTTCATCCTGTCCGAATAATTTAAATCTACGGACTAACTTATCTAAATTATGTGCTTCATCAGACAACTGGTCACTGATTGCAGAGCTTTCCTCTGCGGAAGCTGCCGTATTCTGTACTACGCCGGAAATCTGCTCAATTCCACCTGTAATCTGTTCTAATGCCTCAGCCTGACTTTCTGCATTGGCTTTTGTATCCTTGGCTAATAATGCAAACTCTCTCATTTCGCCAATCACCTTTTCAAAGGCTTCTGATGTTTTTACCGTAATGGCATCGCCTTTTTCGATTTCTTCCATGGTTTTTACAATCAGCTCTCTTGTGGTAACTGCAGATTTTGCACTGTCTGAAGCAAGCTTTCCAATCTGGTCAGCCACAACTGCAAAGCCTCGACCTGCTTCCCCTGCTCTTGCAGCTTCAATGGAAGCATTCAATGAAAGTAAGTTTGTCTGTGATGCAATATCCTCGATAGTTGTAATAATATTTTCAATTTCTTTTGAAATGGTTGTGATTTTTTCCATCTCTGCCATAAGAAGCTGCATCTGCTCACTGCCGCGCTCCGCCTCTGCCACAGACTGGTTCACACGCTCATAAGCTGCATCTGTCTTTTTCGCACTGTCATGTGCCATTGCTGCCACATCCTCTACCGTTGCGGTCAGCTCTTCTAATGCACTTGCTTCTTCTGTTGTTCCCTCTGCAAGTGCTCCTGCAGCTTTTGCAATTTCACTTGAACCGCTCTCTACCATACCAGAAACGTTGCGAATCTCTGTCAGTGTGGTATTGAAACGCTTTAAGATAAATAATAACGAATGCTTAATGCTTGCAAAATCTCCACGGAAATCAGTAATATCATCTCCGTTTCTTGTTAAATCTCCATTTGCAAGTTCTACTAAAACAGAAGAAATCTCTTCGATATAATCGTTTAAATTCTCCATGGTATTTCGCATACTGTCTGCTAATACACCAATTTCATCTTCTGATTCGTAGGTAATCATCTCTGCTGCCTTCATATTTCCGGCACACATTTCCTCAGATGCCCGCTCAATTTCAAAAATTGGCAGGGTAATATTATCAATAATGCATTTTGAAATTCTTGCACCAAACATAATTGCTGATATAAGAATTGCTGCTACTACGAATAAAACAATAACAAAGATAATTCTTGCTCTCAGTGCTGCTTTTGATGCACCCTCTCGGTTAAAATCCTCAAGTTTTTCCACATTTGTCTGAAGTGTATCAAAGGTTTCCTTTCCAGAACCTAACATAATTGCATCAGCTTCTTCGATTTTCAGTTCACGACTTAAGCTTAACAACGATTCTCCTGTTACGCTTTTATACGCCTGCCAGGAGTTCACTACTTCCTCATATAATTCCTGGTCTTCACTTGAATGAATCACTGTTTCATATTCCTGATAAAGTTCATCAATCTGTGCAGACAATGCTTCTAACTCCTGCTCATATTTAGAAAGCTGTGCCTCCGTACTTGAAACAACATGGCCGAACTGCTTCATACGATAATCTGTTGTCAGGTAATTCATATCTCCTGTAATCTCAACAGATACCATCCACTCATTTGTGATTTTCGAAGTCTGATGGCTGATAATATATGCTCCCAAACAGGAAACACATCCTAAGACTATCAACGATGTCATAAAAAACAATCGTAATCTCTTCAGCTTGTCTTCGACTTTCATATTCAATATGCTTTCGTTTAAATTTTCCATTTGATTTCTCCTCTGTAACTCAATCTTAAAAATCAATAATTTCAGCTACATAATAGACGCATATGGAAAATTAATCAAGCTTTTTTTAAGTGCCATTAATCCTACATTTCGAAAACCTGTTTGATACTGTCATAATGTAAAAAGATTCCCTGCTCAGCAAGCTCTTTGATTTCTTCGTGTGTTGCAATCTTAAAATCAAGTGCTTCTTCTGTCTGAATCTTCACATCCTTCTCATCGAAATCCATCACGAAACGATAGATATCTACGAAATAGTTATCTCCTTTTCCCGGATTCTCTCTGTGATAAGAAAATACATAGCCGCCTTCTGCGTTTGATACATCAAGCCCTGTCTCTTCAAGAACTTCGCGTTTTACAGCATCTTCTGATTCTTCACCGGCTAATGCTGCTCCACCGGATACTTCCCACCAGCCTGGTGCCCATGCCTTTGTCATCACACGCTTGGTAATTAAAAAGCGTCTATCCGGTCTTGCTACAACACCAAGTACTGACAAATGATACTCTCCGTCCTTTAAAATCCAGTCATTGCGCTTCATTGTGCGCCCTGTCTTCTGTTTATTCGAATCATAAATATCCCAGTATTCCATTTTTAACTCTCCTCTATCTGCATAATCTATCCTGTTTTTTTAGTATAAGCGTTACAGCAGAAATAAGCAAAGATTTTTTTAGAATACCAATCCTAAAATCAGATAAGCAATTCCTGCGCACACCCATGCAATCGCACACTGCATGAACACAATTCCAACTGCCCATTTCCCGCCTAACTCACGTTTGATGGATGCAACCGCTGCCACACATGGTGTATAAAGAAGGCAGAATACTAACAACGCTCCTGCTGCCTGCGGTGCTAATGATGCAAGCAGTGCTTCATTGCTGCCAAACAGAATAGATAACGTAGATACTACGCTTTCTTTTGCCATAAATCCGGTAATTAATGCAGTAGAAATTCTCCAATCACCAAATCCAATCGGTTTAAAAATCGGGGCAATCACACCTGCTGCCATTGCAAGCATACTATTCTGTGAATCCTCTACCATATTCAGCTGTAAGTTAAAGTTCTGCAAGAACCAGATAACAATCGTTGCAATAAAAATAACGGTAAATGCTCTCTGTAAAAAGTCTTTTGCCTTTTCCCAAAGAAGCTGTGCTACGTTTTTTACACCTGGCATACGATAATTTGGAAGCTCCATGACAAATGGAACGGCTTCGCCTTTAAAAAGACTATTTTTAAAAATCAAAGCCATAATAATTCCAACCACAATTCCAACAAAATATAAGCCAACCATAATCAGTCCGCTGTGCTCCGGGAAAAATACGGATGCAAAAAATCCATAAATTGGAAGTTTGGCACTGCAGCTCATAAATGGTGTCAGCATAATCGTCATTTTACGGTCACGCTCCGATGGTAAGGTACGGCTTGCCATAACGCCCGGAACAGTACATCCAAATCCGATTAACATCGGCACGATACTTCTTCCTGAAAGTCCGATTCTTCGAAGCAGCTTATCCATAACAAACGCCACTCGTGCCATATATCCGGTGTCTTCCAATAACGATAAAAAGAAGAACAAGGTTACGATAATCGGCAGGAATGAAATGACACTTCCCACACCATTAAATATTCCATCAATAATCAAAGATTGTAAAACTTCATTGACATTCCAAGCTATCAGTGCATCTGCGACAACTCCTGTCAGATAGTCAACGCCTGCTGCTAAAATATCCTGCAGCCATGCACCAATCACATTAAAGGTCAAATAAAAAACTAATGCCATAATTCCAACAAACGCCGGAATTGCTGTATATTTGCCTGTTAAGAATTTATCAATCTTACGGCTTCTTTCTCGCTCTTTGCTTTCCTTGGGTTTTACCACACAATGCGAAACAAGCTTTTGAATAAATGTAAAACGCATATCTGCAATTGCAGCCGCGCGGTCTAAGCCGCGTTCCTCTTCCATCTGGCAGATAATATGCTCTAACATTTCTTTTTCATTCTGGGAAAGCTCTAATGCATTTAAGATTCCCTCATCTCCCTCAACAAGCTTGGTTGTCGCAAATCGAAGTGGAATTCCTGCACGCTTTGCATGGTCATCAATCAGATTCATAATTCCATGCAGGCATCTATGTACTGCTCCGCCATTTTCATTTTCATCACAGAAATCTAATTTGTCGGAAGCCTCCTGATATCTTGCGACATGAAGTGCATGGCTTACTAATTCGTCAATTCCCTCATTCTTGGCAGCGGAAATTGGAATCACCGGAATTCCTAACATTTCTTCCATTTCGTTAATGCGGATAGCACCACCATTTCCGCGCACCTCATCCATCATGTTTAAAGCTAAAACCATTGGAACTTCAAGCTCCATTAACTGCATGGTAAGATAAAGATTTCTTTCAATATTAGTTGCATCTACAATATTGATAATTCCGGTTGGTTTTTCTTCTAAGATAAACTGTCTTGACACAATCTCTTCACTACTGTACGGAGATAAGGAATAAATTCCCGGCAGGTCTGTCACAAGTGTTTCGGCATTGCCCTTGATAGGCCCGCTCTTTCTGTCAACCGTAACGCCCGGAAAATTTCCCACATGCTGATTTGAACCCGTCAGCTGATTAAATAATGTTGTTTTTCCGCAGTTTTGGTTTCCTGCTAATGCAAAAGTCAGCTTCGTTCCCTCTGCTAACGGCTTTTCATCCTCTTTGTCATGGTATTTTCCACCCTCACCAAGACCCGGATGCTCTTTTTTCTTTTTCGTTTCTTTCTTTGCAGCCTTTTTGCTGTCTTCCTCAGACGCTTCCTGTGCTTCTTTTTCCACAGGGGTAATCTCGATTTTTTCTGCATCTGCAAGACGAAGTGTCAATTCGTAACCATGCAGACGTAATTCCATAGGGTCACCCATTGGTGCATATTTCACGAGTGTGATTTCCGCTCCCGGAATCACTCCCATATCAAGAAAATGCTGTCTGAGCGCACCTCCGCCTCCGACAGCATTTATTATCGCAGTTTTTCCAACCTCTAATTCTTTCAGTGTCATCATTTATCCTCCAGTGTGTACAAACCATACAAAAGCAGCTGTTTTCTCTCAACATTCTATTGCTTTTTATTGAGAATTATTCTCAATTGTACTTCTGAGGTTAGAATAAACTTACAAAAGTTATTTGTCAATATCTAAATTAGCCATTTGCCTCCCGGTACATAACAACAACATCATTTTCATGAATCGTCGTTTTGCCATCCGGAATAATGGTTTCTGTGTCTCGGATAATCATTGCAATCAGCTCATTTGGTGGAATATTTAATTCTCCAATGACTTTATTGCACCATGTATCCTTTTGTGTAATCAAACGCTCCTCTAAGCCATCCGACTCCTTTGGATTATAAGGCGGTACACTTAAAATCACGTCATCTCCGGCATGAATTTCCGTATCTCCTCGTGTAATAATACTCTCCGTTCCTCTTTTAATCATAATGGCAAGTGAGCCCGTCGGCATATGAACGTCCTTAATCTTCTTATTTACCCAGTTATGACCCTTAGGAATATGCATACGCATCAGCTGGAATGAGGTCTCTTCCTGGTAATCGTTGAAGGTCTTTCGGACATCGGCGTTCTCGTCTACCATATTTAACTTCTTTGCAACTGCTGGAAGAAAGCTTCCCTGAATTGCTACAGAAAACAGTGATACCATAAACACAATATGGAACAAATCATGTTTCATGGAAATTCCATTTGCCACCGCCATAATCGCAAATACGGATGAGGATGCTCCTCGAAGTCCTGCCCATGCAATCAGAAGACACTGTCTGATACTACAGCCCATAGGCTTTAGCAGCACAAATACCGCAAACGGTCTTGCAATCAATGTTAAAAATACAACAATCGCTAATGCCGTTGGAACAATTTGCGGCATCTGATGTGGAAATGTAAGAAGTCCAATCAAAAAGAAAATTAAAATCTGCGATAAACTTGTCACTCCATCAAAAAATGGAATCAATGTCTGCTTATTTTTGATACGGCTGTTACCAATCAGAATACCGAACAGATAAACACTTAAATATGCATTTCCCTGGAAAAAGCTTGTAGCACCATAGCAGACAAGCACCATAGAAATTACAAAAATCATATCTAAGCCCTCTGAAATCAGATTGGTCTTTGTCAATATAAAAAAGCTTACTTTTGCTAAGATGACACCAACTAATACACCAACAACAATCTGAAGCAGAATGGTCAGTGGAACATTGGTTGTATTTCCTTCGGTCATCATGCTGACTGCAATTATTGTAAGCAGATATGCAACCGGGTCATTACTACCACTTTCTACCTCGAGAATGGATGCAGTTCCATCTTTTAAGTTCAATTTCTTTTTTCGAAGAATCGCAAACACACTCGCTGCATCCGTACAGGAAAGTACTGCACCAATCAAAAAGCTTTCCTCCACCGATAGATGTAAGATTCCTCTGCACAACAATGCAGTAATCCCCGCAGTAATTAAAACTCCAAGCGTTGATAACGTAACCGCTTTTTTTGCGACTGCCTTTGCAACTGACCATTTTGTATTGAAACCACCATAAAACATGATGAAAATCAATGCAATGGAGCAGATATTCTCTGCCAGTTTAAAATTGTCAAACGGAATTTTAAAGATACCATCGCTTCCAAACAACATGCCAATAAACATGAAAAGAATCAATGCCGGCATCCCGAATCTGTCTGAAAATTTCTCTGCAAGTACGCAAAGCAGGATTACGCATGCTACAATTAATATCACAGTCGTCATAATAAAACCTCCTACTCTTTCTCATCTGCTTAAAACTGTTTAATCATCCCCTAACTTAATAGCTATTACTATACCACAACCAAATGCTAAAATTCCAGTCAATATGCTAATAAATGTTACTTTTGAAATGGATGCCACAAGTAAAATTGCAATTGGAGACGCAAGAATCAGGCCAATAATCGCCCAATACGCATAAAGTGGAAACTTTTCGAAAATAACTTCCACTATCTTTGCAAGTGCAAAAATCCCTAGGACAAGACCAATTCCAAATGGTGCTAATAAATAGACTTCATTTAACGCAGCTGGAATATTCCATTGAAATACTGCTGCTACAAATGCCTTGATACTGTCAAGGATTGGATTGTAATATCCAAGTAAAAGCAATAACATCGAGCCACTGATGCCCGGTATTACCATTGTTGCAGAAGATAATATTCCAATGGCAAAAAGCTTAATTGTTTCTGCAAGACTTGGCACTAACACAGCCTCTTTTCCCTGGCTGCCGTTAAAAAATGCAAGTCCTGCAATTAATACAAAAAATATAACAGCGGACAACATATGCCCTATGCGGATTGTTTCGCCTTTTACCTTATTATAAATCGGCGGAAGGCTTCCTAAAATTAATCCCACAAAAAGTAAATTTGTCTGCAATGGAAATTCTTCAAATAAATAATCAATGCCAATCGCGCTTCCCACAACGGCAATTCCCATTCCAGCTGCTATCGGTAGTAAAAATAAGACATTGTCCTTAAAACCGCGGAACAAATGATTAATACAATGGATAATCTTGTCGTAGATTCCCATAGATACTGCTAATGTTCCACCGCTGACTCCCGGAATAATACTCGCAAGTCCTATAATAATTCCCTTTAGCACATTTTTTATCATTTTTCCTCTCAATCTGCCGCTTTCGCAGCTATAAACTAGTCGAAAATCTGCTCCTTACAGCAAATATACAAAATATGCCGCATAGCAAAGCAGCATGATAATGCCCCAGAAGCGTCTTAATTCACGTTTTCTAAATACAGCAATCCACAACAGTACTCCGGCAGCTACCGCGATAATACCATCAATCAGGAAGCTTGCTTCATATGGTACTGGTGTAATAAGTGCAGAAGTTCCTAATACAAACAGGATATTAAAAATATTACTTCCGACAATATTACCGATTGCAATATCCGCATTTCCTTTTCTTGCTGCTGTCACAGAAGTCACAAGCTCCGGCAGAGAAGTTCCAAGTGCAACAATTGTAAGACCGATAAAACGCTCACTCATTCCAAGAATCTTGGCAATTTCTGTTGCACTGTCAACCGTAACATTACTTCCTAAAACAACGACAACACCACCAACCACAGCACTGACGATAAGCTTCCATGTACTTTTTTCAACTTCTGTATCTTCTTCTTTTCCATTTTTGGCAAGGAAAAACAGATACACAAGATAAATAATGAATAATACCCAAAGAATCACACCATCTATTCTGGATATACTTCCTCCTGCCATTCCCATAATGATTAATACAATCGTGATAAAAATCATATATGGAATTTCAATCATAAGTGTTGATTTTTGGATTGCAACAGATGTAATAACTGCAGTAATACCTAAAATAATTAAAATATTTAAGATATTACTTCCTACTACATTTCCAACTGCAATACTTGCGTTATTTTTAAGTGCAGCCGTAATACTAACTGCTACTTCCGGTGCACTTGTACCCATAGCAACAATTGTAAGACCTACCACTAACTGTGGAATACCAAGCTTTCTTGCAATTCCTGATGTGCCGTCTACAAACCAGTCAGCACCTTTTACAAGCATCGCAAATCCTACCACCAACAACAGTAATTGTAAAAATATCATATCTTTTCCCCTCTTTTTCTTTTGTTAAAGAATACTTCCTGCTTCCCACATATTTGTACAACAGAATATCATCTGTTCGTAATTTGAGATAATGTCCAAAAATGCCATACCAGCATCCGAAGAGCATTTGCCCTCCTGTAAACGTACAATATGATTTTTCTTGGATTTCTTTATCTTACGCTTCACATCATGCGCTTTCATATAAGGATTTTCGGAACTCTCTATCTCATTTCCAGAAAGCACTTCTTTGGTATATTGAAGTGTATTGTCAATTTCCTGCCAGATTCCGTTTAATTCTGCTTCTGCTGTTTTTGAAAAACTTACATTTTTCTTATTCATCTTCTTACCAGCTTTCGCTACCTGGAACAGATGCGTGGTAATTCCTTTTAATTCACCTGTTTCCTGTAAAAGCAGGCTTAAGGTCTGATTATCCTTATTGGATAAATGATAATTGGAAAGCTTTGTCAAATATGCATTAAAACTGTCAATTTCATTATCAATTTCTTCACATCTGCCCTTTAAATCTGCATAGGCTTCGCTTTCAAATTGAGCAACCAATTCATAGGCTGTCTGTGCCATGCCTAATAAATTCTCAAACAGACGTTTTGACACTTCCTTTGACTGTAACAATGCAAATGCCGGATTCTCGAAGAAACGCTCGTCTAAAAGCTCCATGCTGCTTTCCATTTTTTTCTTCTCTTCGTCCTCCTTCACTGGAAGTGCTAAATAAGCAAGCTTCACAAGTACTTTAGAAAATGGAAGTAATAATACAGTTGCCGCTATGTTAAAGCAGCTATGTATAATGGCAATCCCTTTTTCATCTGCTGCCTGGTCTAAGAATGCAAAATCAACAAATATATTTGCAAAATAGAACACTGCCATAAATATGGTTGTTCCAATTAAATTAAAAAACAAATGAATTAATGCTGTTCTTTTTGCATTTCTGTTTGCACCTACGGATGATAAAATGGCGGTAATACAAGTTCCGATATTCTGTCCCATAATAACAGGAAGTGCTACAGAATAATGAATCGTTCCTGTTGCACAAAGCGCCTGTAAAATACCTACTGACGCAGAAGAGCTTTGGATGATTGCAGTTAAGACTGCACCTGCAACAAGTCCTAACACCGGATTAGAAAACATTGTCATAAGCTGTGCAAATTCCGGTACATCTGCTAATGGTGCTACTGCATCACTCATTGACATCATACCTGTCATTAAAATTGCAAAACCTAACATAATCGCGCCGACATCATTCTTTTTCTCACTCTTGCAAAACATGATTAAAATTAATCCGATAAATGCCAAAAGTGGTGAAAAAGAGGATGGCTCTAATAACTGCATAAAAAGATTTTCTCCCTGAATGCCAGTTAAACTTAAAAGCCAGGATGTCACTGTTGTTCCGATATTTGCACCCATGATTACCGGAACTGCCTGTGTTAATCCCATGATTCCTGTATTAACGAAACCTACTACCATAACGGTAGTCGCTGAGGAGGACTGTATTACTGCAGTCACTCCTAAGCCTAATGCTACACCTTTTAATGGATTTGAGGTCAGCTTTTGAAGAATCGCTTCTAACTTTCCTCCGGACAGTTTTTCCAAACCATCTCCCATCATATTCATTCCATATAAAAATAATGCTAAGCCGCCAAGCAGCGTAAGTATATTAAAAATTGTCATCTATGTATTCCTCAATTACTTCTCAATCTTTTCCTCAGTTACTACCATTTTATCGTTTCCATCTGCAGCTTCTGCACCAGTATTTTTATTTTCAAACCACCATGCGCAGATTCCTGCTCCGATTGCAACAACGATAAATACACCAACTAAAATATCTTCAAATCCCATACTGTCTACCCCCTGATTTTAGTCGTATAAAGATTTTCCATATTTCACTTTGCCCAAAAGCTTCTGGAAAAATACAACAAACATAGAGCCAACAATATAAGCTAAAGAACCAATTCCTAAAATAACGTCAAAAACAATAATTATATTCATAAATAAATCCATCTTAATTTACCTCAATCTTTCTCTTTTTTGCGTACTCAAATAAACCTATGGAATGCATAGGCTGTAAAATTTAACATATAATTAAGTGGATTTTATTTTTTGCCATCCTGACTGTGGATATAGTGCAAGACTACAGCTTTGCCATACAATTCGGGGAACTGTATCGCATTCGCTGCAATGCGAAAATTAGAAAGATTTTGTGCAAATTTCTCTACACAAAATACAATGACAGCTGCTCTGTACCGGATATCCGTTCTATAATTAGAACGCTGTGCTGCACTTAACGAATAAGAATTGCTGCGAATCCCGAGCATCTCAGTTGTACATGACTGGTTACATAAAAACTCTTTTTCATATGAACTAATCATGGAGGTTGTTTTTGCTGTTTCATGGTACACAAATAAGGAATCTGCTTCGGCATTTTCCAAGCACATTCCTGTCAACAGCATAAACACTGCCAAAATATAACAAATAATTCGATTATATTTGGTCTTCATGGCACTTTCCCTCCACTCTGACTTTAACACATATATTTCCAAAAAGCTACATTAAGTTTTTCTATCGCTCTATTTTAATACTTCTAACAAGGATGCAAAGTCTCCAGAAGCTCCATTCCAAGGGTGTTCTTCGCATGGAATTTTGCAATCTGTCACAAGATAACAGTTCATACCGATAGAAGATGCTGCATACATATCCTCTTTTTCATCATTTCCTATCATTAAGCATTCCTCCGGCTTTACACCTAATCTTTCGCAGATGCTCTTATAGTAGTTTGGATTTGGCTTGCAGTAGCACTCTGTCTCATAAGAAGTAATAAATTCAAAATCCTCTTCTTTAAGACCAACCCAGCTGATTCTTGAAATCTGACCATTCATTGGAAATAATGGATTTGTCGCAAGCACTACTTTTCTGTCATGATTATGTGCGAGTGCAACGACTTCTGCTGCAAGCTTATTTTCTCCTGTAAATTGTTTCGCATTATGGAACTCGTTTTTATAAAATGTTTCAGTAATTTCCATTGCCTGTTTTTTATCTACATCTACAATTTCAAAAAAATTCTCCCAGAATACTTCTTCATTGCGTCTGCTTCCGTCATTTTTCACCATTGCGCCTGTTGCTGCCCAGATAAATGATGCAAGCTCCTTTGGATTGATTCCAAGTGGTGACATCGCCTTTGCAAGTTCTCCAAAATAGCCCTTTGTGAAAGTCTCCATATCCATTGGAAGCAATGTTCCATCTAAGTCAAATAAAATTGCCTTGTAATTCATCTTAAATTCCTCCGTTTTTTACTTCTCTAAGCTTCTGATTAATATCATCAATAAAAGCCTGCGGTACTTTTCCATACTCTAACGCATATCTTAAAGGTATTTTGGCAAGAAATTCCGCTGCATCCCCTTTTAATTCCATCGTATTTCCACTCTGTCCTTTTACACCATTCATAAATCCGTCCATAAATGGCTGTAATAAAGCCTTTCCTGCCGGATTATTAAGAATACAGCCAATCGTACAGTCAACCGATAGATATGCCTCGTCATCATCATTGACATGTGATTTGCATGCCGGAGCAGTCATGCAGCCGTCACCAAAATCACCAAACATATCACGAAGCCATCCTATGCTGTCTGCCACCCAGCTTGGCACACGCTCACATATCTTTATCTCCCGGCTCTCCACAGAAGTGTCACAGGTTGAAAAGCCATGTGGCCCATAGGCATAAATATGGCTTTCAAAAGACACATCCGCATTTGTAAGGGCTTCCATGAATTTGATGGAATTCATCACTGACACAAGGTTATCCGTTCGTGTTGCAAAAAGAAAACATGGACAGGTCTTTCTATCTACTGCTGCAACTGCATCCGGTGCACTCGGATTGCAGAATTTAACATCTGCACCTGCAACCGCATAGCCTAAAATTGCTGCATTTGGTCTGTTTTTTGACATGGTCGCTGCTGCCGCCGCAAGATGACCGCCTGCAGAAAATCCAACAACTGCAATCTTATCGGCATACACCTCCCACGCTTCTGTACCTTTTATTAACTCCATTGCCTGCTCATAATCCTCTAAAGGATTCGGCCATACAGCATCCTCTTTTACTGAATATCTTAAAATAAATGCCTGATACCCTGCTTTCAGATATGCCATTGCCACAGGGTCTGCCTCTCTGTCAGAGCAGTACTGGTAACCGCCGCCCGGAAGAATCAAAACTGCCGGACGCTTGTGTATATAACTGAATGAGCCGCCCGTTGGCTGAATATATGCTGTTAATGTTACGTTTCGTGCTTCATTTAAAGTGATTTTTTCTACCTTCAATGCTATCCCTCATCTCTATTTTCTTTCAAAATCTACTAAAGTTTCTGGCAATGTATCTATTTTAACGGACTTTTCTCAAATTGTCTATTTTTCTCTTTACTTTTTCCTCATTTTGTACGAAGAATCTTAAAAACATCTTTCGTTATAAATTGACAGACCCACACAACAGGAATATTATAGTTATATAGGATAAAATAACCAGACTTTGAGCGAGGTGCAATATTATGACAGACGTATTATTTTATCAAAACTATTCTCCCGTAGGTGACATCTGTACAACGGCAATCTGTATCATCTTTGCCCTGTTGCTGCATTCCACCTACACTATCAAGGAAAAGAATTTAAAACTGTTTCATATCGGAAACTTTCTTGTTCTTATATCCGCTTTAACACATATTACTTATCATTCAACCCTAGAAACGATGACTTCTGAAAATGTTGTGTGGGTTTATTTTTATCGTGATACCTCCTACATAGCTCTGATTCTTACTTATGCTGTTATCTGTACTTATGTGAGGAATCTGATTGATTTAAAAGGTCTTGAGAAAAAACTTGTTTCCGCCGCCATCTGGGTTGGTTTTTCTATCTTTGCAATCTTAGAAATTGCAGGACCTGTTACAAAATTTGGATTTTATATTGATGAAAATCTGAATATCCATGAGAACTACTACTATGACATCTTCCGTTTCTCCTATATCTTTTACGGAATCATTGTCATGTGCATGCTTTTTAATCACAGACGGAAATTTGTTGCCAAAATGCTTCGCTGCATCCGCAATGTTATGTTTGTTTCCTATGGAATCATGACCATCCAAAGCTTCTTTTTGGAAACATCTTTTACCTGTATCACTTTTACCTTTCCGATTCTTGCGGTGTTATTTCTGTTCCACTATAACGCCTACGACACCGATACAGGAACACTTGATATCAAGGCATTCAGTTCTTATATCAAGGAATTAAAGCATAAAGATTTCACTATGATTTGCCTTTATTTGCAACATCTGAATGTGGATAAAATGGCTGGATTATCCGAAAAGTTCTTCCATTTTAACGAAAAGTTTTTCAAAGGCTGCTGTACCTTCCGTCTGCGGGATGAAAAGCTTGTTATGGTTTTTGAAGATGACAAAAACAAAAATGCGGATGAGCTTATGAATAAGATGATTACTGACTTTTACGAGCTGTATCAGAAATACAAAATGGGCTATCGTGTAGTCATCCTTCATTCCCACGAAAGGTTAGAAAACAGTGCGGATTATCTTGCTTTAAATGAATTTATTGATGAAAAAATTGACTTAAATACGATTCACCGCTGCACCGAAGATGATGTGCAGGAATTTCTAAAATCTCAGTATATTTTAAGAGAATTAAGAGATATTCATCTACGCTGCGACCTTGAGGATGAACGTATTTTAGCCTACTGCCAGCCGGTATACGATACAACTAATAATACCTTTACAACCGCAGAGACATTAATGCGTCTGAAATTGCCGGAGTTTGGAATTGTGATGCCGGAATTATTTATTCCTTTAGCAGAAAAGCATGGTTATATTCATAGCTTAAGTAAAATTATTTTAAATAAAACCTGTAAACAGATAAAGAAAATTGAAAAACAAGGCTATCTGCTCGACCGCGTATCCATTAATTTTTCCATTATAGAGCTTCGAATTGAAAGCTTCTGTGACGATATTATAAATATTATCCGCGACAATGACGTAAGCTTCGATAAAATTGCTGTAGAACTCACAGAAAGCCGAAATGAGCAGGATTATGAACGTGTCAAAGAGGTTATGGCAAAGCTTCGTGCACTTGGCATTAAATTCTATTTAGACGATTTTGGCATTGGTTATTCTAACTTTGCAAGAATTATGGGACTTCCAATTGATATTATTAAGTTTGACCGCTCGCTTACCATGCTTGCCGGACGTGATATTGAATCCAGATTCTTAGTTGGAAGCTTTTCAGACATCTTTAAAGAATCCGGTTATCAGATATTATTTGAAGGTGTGGAGGAAGACAGTGACGAAGAAATCTGTTTAGAAATGAATGCCCTTTATTTACAGGGCTATAAATATTCAAAACCAATTCCAATCTCTTACTTAAAAGATTTCCTTCCAACAAAAGAATAACCTAGTAAAAACCCCGGAACTTTTTATCGTTCCGGGGTTTTTAGGTTTATATAGTGATTTGGTAAAGGGGGCTGATTTTATGCAAATGGATTCTCTGTTGGATATGGAAGTGCTTTTGGCTGATTATAATTAATATCTTCCATTGGCACGCCAAGATATTTGAATACATCAAATAATGCTTTTCCATAATGTCCAAATGCCACTGCTCCATGATGTGGATAATTCTTTTCTACTAATACGTGACGATAGAATCTTCCCATCTCTGGAATTGCGAATACTCCGATTGCTCCGAAGGAACGTGTTGCTACTGGGAGAACTTCACCCTGCGCAACATATGCGCGAAGCTTGCTGTCGGAGGTTGCCTGTAAACGGAAGAATGTGATGTCACCTGGTACAATGTCACCCTCTAATGTTCCGTTTGTTACTTCTACTGGAAGGCTTCTAGCCATAATCATCTGATTTCTCATTTCACAGCTGCTTAATTTCTTAGAGCATGTATTTCCACAATGGAATCCCATAAAGGTATCTGTATGTTTGTAATTGAATTTATCTTTGATAGACTCCTCGTACATATCCTTTGGTACAGAGTTGTTAATGTCTAATAAGGTAACAGCATCTAAGCTTACACAAGTTCCGATAAACTCGCTTAATGTGCCATAAATGTCTACTTCACAGGATACTGGAATGCCTCTGCCTGTTAAACGGCTGTTTACATAGCAAGGAACGAATCCGAACTGTGTCTGGAATGCTGGCCAGCATTTTCCTGCGATTGCAACATATTTGCGGTATCCTTTATGCTCATCTACCCAGTCTAATAAGGTTAATTCGTACTGAGCTAATTTCTCTAAAATCTCTGGTTTCTTATTGCCTGCACCTAATTCTGCTTCCATATCAGCAACTACTGCCGGGATTCTTTCGTCTCCTGCATGTTTGTTGAATGCTTCAAATAAGTCTAATTCTGAATTTTCTTCGATTTCAACACCAAGGTTGTAAAGCTGCTTAATTGGAGCGTTACATGCAAGGAAGTTGCTTGGTCTTGGTCCAAAGGAAATAATCTTTAATTCAGATAAACCAATGATTGTTCTTGCAACTGGTAAAAATTCATGAATCATATCTGCGCAGTCTGCTGCATCACCAACTGGATATTCTGGAATATAAGCGTTTACGTTACGAAGCTTTAAGTTGTAGCTTGCATTTAACATACCGCAGTATGCATCACCACGTCCCTGAACTAAGTTATCCTGTGATTCTTCTGCTGCTGCAACAAACATCTTAGGTCCGTCAAAATGTTTTGCTAATAATGTTTCAGAAATTTCCGGTCCAAAGTTTCCAAGATATACGCAGAGCGCATTACAGCCTGCTTTTTTGATATCTTCTAATGCCTGTACCATGTGGATTTCGCTTTCTACGATACAGACTGGACATTCGTAAATGTCATCCTTGCCATATTTGTTTGTGTAAGCTTCTACTAAAGCTTTTCTTCTGTTTACGGAAAGGGATTCTGGGAAACAGTCTCTACTTACTGCAACAATACCTACTTTTACTTCTGGAATGTTATTCATTTTTTCTTCCTCCATATAATTAAACAATTTTATCAAACAACTCTTTGCATGCCGGATAAATATTTTTAAACTGTGCATAACGGGCTTCGTATTTTTCTACCAGCTCTGCTTCCGGCTCTACGGTATCTACAACCTTTACAATTTTGGCTGCAGCTGCTTCTACATTTTCATATTCGCCACAAGCTACGGCTGCAAGCATTGCTCCACCTAAAGATGGACCTTCTTCTGTCTCTAACACATCTACGCTTACATTTAAAACGTTTGCAATTATCTTCTTCCATAATGGACTCTTTGCACCGCCACCACAGATTTTAGTACGTTTTATCTCTATGCCAAGAGATTTTGCCACCTCAAAGGAATCTCTTAATGCAAAGGCAACGCCTTCTAAGACAGCCTGTGTCATATCTGCTCTGTTTGTATCCATCGTCATACCGATAAAGGTTGCTCTGGCATTTGGATTGTTATGTGGTGAACGCTCTCCCATCAGATATGGCAGATAATATACATGATTTTCACCAAGCTTTGTAATTTCCTTCTGCTCCTTGGCATAATCCTTTGTGCCGATGATTTCATCCATCCACCATTTGTTGCAGGATGCCGCACTCAGCATACAGCCCATCAAATGATACGCCCCATTTGCATCGCAGAAAGAATGAAGTGCATTATTTTCATCTACTCCGAATTTTCCGGAAGAAATGAAAATTGTTCCGCTTGTTCCAAGGGAAATATTGCAGTTTCCATCACCAACTGTTCCGGTTGCAACTGCTGCTGCCGCGTTATCGCCTGCTCCTGCTGCAACTTTTACGTTTTCGCCAATGCCAAGCTCTTTTGCAATCTCAGGAAGTACTGTTCCAACACACTCATAGCTTTCAAAAAGCTGTGGAAGCATCTCTTCACTGACCTGACAGATATCACACATTTCCTTTGACCATTTACGATTCTTCACATCTAAAAGAAGCATACCGGACGCATCGGAAACATCGGTACAATGCACACCTGTCAATTTGTATGCAATGTAGTCTTTTGGAAGCATAATCTTTTTGATTCGTTTGAAATTCTCAGGCTCGTTTTCCTTCACCCATAAAATCTTAGGTGCGGTAAAGCCTGTAAATGAGATATTTGCTGTATATTCAGAAAGCTTATCCTTTCCAATGACTTCGTTTAAGTAATCACATTCCTTTGTGGTTCTTCCGTCATTCCAAAGAATTGCAGGGCGTATAACATTATCCTGCTCATCTAAAATGACAAGTCCATGCATCTGACCGCCAAAGCTGATTCCGGCAACCTGTGATTTGTCTGCGCCCTCTAACAGCTCTTTGACACCTGCCATGGTCTGTTCATACCAATCCTCTGGCTTCTGCTCTGACCAGCCCGGATGTGGAAAATGTAACGGATATTCTTTGGAAACAATGTTTTTCACATTGCCCTCTCCATCCATCAGCAAAAGCTTTACTGCTGATGTTCCTAAATCGATTCCTATGTAAAGCACCTTTGATTCCTCCTTGTGTGCTCGTGCACATTTTTTATTATAATACAGCAAGACTTCTTTTATTGCAATATGCATTTTACACATTTTTCAAGCAATTCTTTTGTATGATTTTACCGAGCACATCATTTGACATTTTAAAAGTGCTGTGTTTAAATAGTACATATAGTTTCGGACACAATAAGGAGTTTTCATGGCAACAATTAAAGAAATCGCAGAATTAGCAGGTGTATCACGAGGAACTGTTGATAGAGTTTTAAATCACAGAGGTCTTGTGAATCCAAATACAGAAAAAAAGGTTTTAGAAATTGCAGAGCTTTTAAATTATCAGCCAAATAAAGCAGGCATTGCCCTTGCAGCCCAGAAAAAGAAATATGTGATTGGTGTTCTTCTTTTTGGCGAGGACAACCCATTTTTTGATGAGGTAATTGATGGTCTTCATAAAAAGACAGAGGAGCTTTCCATTTATGGCTGCACCATGCTTGAAAAACGAATTCCGTTTGACCCGGTAAAGCAGCTTGAGGCAATCGAGGAATTTGTGCAAAGTGGCATTCATGGTCTGATTCTCTCTCCTTATAATGATGAGCGGATTCATCAGAAAATTGATGAGTTATGGGAAGCTAAAATTCCATGCATTACTGTCAATACCGATATGCCAGACTCGAAGCGCATCGCATATGTTGGAAGTGATTATTATAAATGCGGACAGGCTGCTGCCGGGCTTTTACGCCTTATGACATTTGGTCAGACCAAGGTTGGCATTATTACAGGCTCTCATAATGTATTATGCCACGAATACCGTATCAAAGGCTTTTCGGATGCTGTTTCTGTAAATCATGACGCAATCGAAATTGTAGAAGTTTTAGAAAACGATGACGATGATTATAAAAGCTACGAGGTGGTATCCTCACTTCTCTCACGCCACCCGGAACTTGATGCCCTTTATTTTACTGCCGCAGGTGTTTATGGCGGCTGCCGCGCCATCCGAAATGCGAATCTTGGCAGGATTCCAAAGGTTATTACCTTTGATGCCGTTCCATCTACGATTGAGATGTTAAAGGAAGGCGTAATTGCAGCAACTATCTGCCAGCACCCGGAAGAACAGGGTGCTCTTTCGCTCGCACTTTTAGTGGACTATCTGGTATCCGGGAAAATGCCGGAACAGACATTGCTTCATATGGATTTGGAAATTAAAATTAAGGAAAGCTTTTAGCTGCCCGCTCGCCGGATACTTCGAGTAATCAAAGTAGAAAACATACGCAGATTGAGCCGCGCAGCGCTTAGTGGCTTGCTGCTTCGCACCAATCAATCACTCTATCAGCTTTTAGCTGCCCGGCATTCGCCGGTCAGCACGCGGACCGCTCGCCGGATACTTCGTATCCTCAAAAAGAAAAGCTCCTGCCATGTTGATACAAGTATCACATGACAGGAGCTTTTCTTTTTGGGCACTACATGCCCGGCTCGCTTATTTTCGCGATTATTTGTAAAGTTCAACTAATTTCATCAGGTGTTCGTAGCGGGCACTTGCAGCTTCTTCGGATGCCTTGAAGAGTTTTTCAGCTCTTTCTGGGAAGGACCTTGTTAATCTGCTGTAACGTGTCTCGTTATTTAAGAATTCCTGATATGTTCCATCACCCGGTTTAGAGGTTAAGGTAAATGGATTCTTTCCTTCTGCTTTTAATGCAGGGTTGAATGAGAAGAGATTCCAGTAACCTGCTGCTACTGCTTTCTTCATCTCATCCTGACAGTGGTTCATACCACCTTTTACACCATGTAATTCACATGGAGCATAGCCGATAATTAAGGATGGTCCATTGTAAGCTTCTGCTTCTGCAATAACCTTAACAGCCTGAGCCATGTTTGCACCAAGGGCAATCTGTGCTACATATACATAGCCATAGCTCATTGCGATTTCTGCAAGGCTCTTCTTGCCTACTTCTTTACCGGATGCAGCAAACTGACAAACCTCACCAATATTAGAAGCTTTGGATGCCTGACCACCTGTATTCGAATACATTTCTGTATCGAATACCATAACGTTTACGTTATTGCCGGAAGCAAGTACATGGTCTAAACCACCGAAACCGATGTCATATGCCCATCCGTCACCACCGAAAATCCATACGGATTTCTTAGCAAGGTAGTCTTTCTTCTCAACTGCTGCTTTTGCATCCGGACAGCCTGCTGATGCTGCTTTTTCTAATTCTGCCACAAGTGCTTTTGCTGCTGGTGCATTTGCTCTTGTGTCATCTTTTGTTTCCATAAATTTATCAAATGCTGCTTTTAACTCAGCTGGTGCTTTGTCAGAAGAAGCACATTTTTCAGCACTCGCAATTGCCTGGTCACGTAATACCTGCTGACCAATCTGCATTCCTAAACCATGCTGTGCATTGTCCTCAAATAAGGAGTTAGCCCATGCCGGTCCTTTCTTAGAATCTTTATTTACAGTGTATGGTGATGTAGCTGCTGGCCCACCCCAGATAGAAGAACATCCGGTAGCATTTGAGATATACATCTGCTCACCAAATAACTGTGTAACCAAACGAGCGTATGAGGTTTCAGCACATCCTGCACAAGAACCTGAGAACTCAAGCAATGGCTGATTGAACTGAGAGCCTTTTACGGTATTGTCTGCTGGCATTCCAGGTTTCTTTCCTACGTTAGCAACAAGGTAATTAAATACTGGCTGCTCATCGGCCTGTGATTCCTGTGAAACCATTTCGATTGCACCAACCGGACATACGGTAATACATTCACCACATCCCATACAATCTAATGGAGATACACTCATAGTATATTTGTATTCGCCTGCTTTTGGTTTGGTATCTGCAAGTTTAATCTGGCTTGGTGCTGCTTTTACTTCATCCTCACTTAACATAAATGGACGAATGGTTGCGTGTGAACATACAAATGCACACTGGTTACACTGGATACATTTCTCAGCATTCCATGTAGGAACTGTTACAGCTGTACCACGTTTCTCATATGCAGATGCGCCAAGCTCAAACTGTCCATCCGCATTATCTTTGAAAGCAGAAACCGGAAGGCTGTCACCATCCATTAAGGAAATTGGGTCAAGAAGCTCTTTTACCATCTTAACAACTTCTGGTCTTCCTTCATGCTCTGGTTTTGCTGCATCTGGTGTTGGATTTGCCCAGGAAGCTGGTACTTCTACTTTATGTACAGCATCTACACCTGCATCAATTGCTTTATAGTTCATTTCTACAACAGCATCGCCTTTTTTGCCATAGGATTTCTTTGCAGCTTTCTTCATGAAATCAACGGCTTCTTCAATTGGCATTACTTTCGCTAATTTAAAGAATGCTGACTGTAAAATAGTATTGGTACGTTTACCCATACCAATTTCGATTGCTTTGTCAATCGCATTGATGGTATATAACTGAATATTGTTATCTGCAATATATTTCTTTGCATCTGCATTTAAATGATGCTCTAATTCTTCATCAGACCACTGGCAGTTAATCATAAATACTCCGCCCGGTTTTACATCCTGTACCATCTTAAAGCCTTTGGTTACATAAGATGG
Source organism: Roseburia sp. (assembly GCA_045121975.1). Lineage (GTDB taxonomy): Bacteria > Bacillota > Clostridia > Lachnospirales > Lachnospiraceae > Roseburia. The sequence goes on along the minus strand of JBGVHB010000051.1, from coordinate 18,516 downwards.
ATTATGACAGGCTACAAAGTCTGCCTGATTGATGTAATATGGACTCTTGATTGGTTTGTCACCAAATCTTAAATGAGAAATGGTTACACCACCTGTTTTCTTAGAGTCATACTGGAAGTATGCCTGAATGTATTTCTCTGTATGGTCACCGATAATCTTCGTAGAGTTCTTATTCGCACCAACAGTACCATCACCGCCAAGTCCCCAGAATTTGCACTCTACTGTTCCTGCAGCAGCTGTGATAGGTGCTGGTTTCACTTCTGGTAAGCTTAAGTTTGTAACGTCATCTACGATACCAACAGTAAATCTTCTCTTTGGCTCATCCTTTTCTAATTCTTTGAAAATTGCAAATGCGGATGAAGGAGGAGTATCCTTAGAGCCTAAACCGTAACGTCCGCCTGTTAATACGATAGTATCTAATCCAGCTTCACGTAGTGTTGCAGCAACGTCTAAATATAATGGGTCGCCAAGTGCACCAGGCTCTTTGGTTCTGTCAAGAACTGCAACCTTTTTCACAGTCTTAGGAAGAACCTTTAAGAAGCTTTCTGAAACCCAAGGACGATATAAACGAACCTTAACTAATCCGACTTTTTCGCCTCTTGCTGTCAGGTAATCAATTACTTCTTCTGCAACGTCGTTGATAGAGCCCATTGCGACGATAACGCGCTCTGCATCTTCTGCTCCATAGTAGTTAAATAAGTCATAATTTGTTCCAAGCTTGTCATTTACTTTTTTCATGTATTTGCTTACGATAGCCGGTAATGCATCATAAACCGAGTTACATGCTTCACGATGCTGGAAGAATACGTCGCCATTTTCATGAGAACCACGCATAGCCGGATGCTCAGGATTTAATGCATGTGCACGAAATTCTGCAACTGCATCCATATTGCACATCTCTTTCAAATCAGCATAATCCCATTTTTCGATTTTCTGAATCTCATGTGAGGTACGGAAACCATCAAAGAAGTTAATAAATGGAACTTTTCCTTCGATTGTTGCTAAATGAGCAACCGGGCTTAAGTCCATAACTTCCTGTGGGTTTGTCTCACATAACATAGCAAAACCAGTCTGACGACAGGCATATACGTCACTATGGTCACCAAAAATATTTAATGACTGTGTCGCTACTGTACGTGCTGATACATCAAATACGCAAGGAAGCTGCTCTCCTGCAATCTTGTACATATTTGGTATCATTAATAAAAGTCCCTGAGAGGCTGTAAAGGTAGTTGTTAATGCCCCCGCTGCTAAAGAACCATGAACAGCACCTGCTGCGCCTGCTTCTGATTCCATTTCAACTACTTTCACCTGATTTCCAAAAATATTTTCCTGTCCTGCTGCAGACCACTGGTCTACGGAATCCGCCATTGGGCTGGATGGGGTAATTGGATAGATAGCTGCAACATCGGTAAACGCATAAGCAACATGAGCCGCTGCTGTGTTACCATCCATTGACTGTTTTACTCTGGACATTACTGATTCCTCCTTAACTTTTGATAAATTTTTAACAAATTGTCTGGTTTGTCGTATCTAATTCTGACAATTCATCCACTTAGCACTAATTTTACCATTAATTTATGGCAATGTAAAGATTTTAGACTGTACAAAACCACGTGCAATTTCAGAAAAAAAGTTGCTTTTCCACTGCTTTTCTAGTATCATACACATTGATGCGTAAAGCCCGTAATTGTACTATTTGTCCACTCAGAACAGTTACAATGTATCATATGCTATTTCTTCATGAAATAGGAATGTTTTGGTAACTCTGACAGCAAATAGTTTATAGTAAAATATGAAGGAGAATAAATATGATTAGTGCAAGTAACGTAACCCTGCGTCTCGGAAAAAAGGCATTATTTGAAGAAGTAAACATCAAATTTACCGAAGGCAACTGCTACGGTATGATTGGTGCAAACGGTGCAGGTAAATCTACCTTTTTAAAAATATTATCCGGTCAGATTGAGCCAACCAGCGGTGAGGTAATCATCACTCCTGGCCAGCGTCTTTCTTTCTTACAGCAGGACCACTTTAAATATGATGAGTTTACTGTCCTTGATACTGTTATCATGGGAAATAAAAGACTCTATGAAATTATGAAAGAAAAGGATGCAATCTACGCAAAAGAAGATTTCAGCGACGAAGATGGTATCCGCGCCAGCGAATTAGAAGCAGAATTTGCTGATATGGATGGCTGGAATGCAGAATCAGATGCTGCTACTTTATTAAATGGTCTTGGAATTGCAACTGAAGACCACTATGCTATCATGGCTGACCTTCCAGGTGCAACCAAAGTCAAAGTTTTACTTGCTCAGGCATTATTCGGTAACCCTGATATCCTGTTACTCGATGAGCCTACCAACCACCTTGACTTAGATGCAATTGGCTGGTTAGAAGAATTCTTAATCAACTTTGAAAACACTGTTATCGTGGTTTCCCATGACCGTTACTTCTTAAATAAGGTATGTACTCATATCGCGGACATCGACTACGGTAAAATCCAGCTCTACTCTGGTAACTATGACTTCTGGTATGAATCCAGCCAGTTATTAGTAAAACAGATGAAAGAAGCAAATAAGAAAAAAGAAGAAAAAATCAAAGAGTTACAGGAATTTATTTCACGTTTCTCTGCAAACGCTTCCAAATCCAAACAGGCAACTGCCCGTAAAAAAGCATTGGAAAAAATTGAGCTTGATGAGATTCGTCCATCCAGCCGTAAATATCCATACATTGACTTCCGTCCAAGCCGCGACATCGGAAATGAAGTTCTTACAGTTGAGGGAATCACCAAAACAATCGATGGTGTCAAAATCTTAGACAATGTTTCCTTTATCATCGGTCATGACGACAAAGTTGCTTTTGTCGGCGGAAATGAATTAGCTAAAACTACTTTATTTAAAATCCTTGCCGGTGAAATGGAGCCGGATTCCGGTACTTATAAATGGGGTGTTACCACAAGCCAGTCCTACTTCCCTAAGGACAATACCGAAATCTTTGATACAGATTTAATTATCGTTGACTGGCTGACTCAGTACTCAGAAATCAAGGATGCAACTTATGTACGTGGTTTCTTAGGACGTATGCTTTTTGCAGGTGAAGACGGCGTTAAGAAAATGCGTGTATTATCCGGTGGCGAAAAAGTACGTGTTCTTCTCTCCCGTATGATGATTCAGGCAAGCAATGTTTTAATTCTTGACGAGCCAACTGACCACCTTGACATGGAATCTATTACCGCATTAAACAACGGTTTAATCAAATTCCCTGGTGTTATTCTTTTTGCATCACGTGACCATCAGGTTGTTCAGACAACTGCAAACCGTATTATCGAATTCTTACCAGACGGAACATTCATTGATAAAGTGTCTACTTACGATGAATACCTTGAAAACGATGAAATGGCTAGAAAACGTGCAGTTTACAATATGTCTGCTGACGATGAAAATGATAACTAAGATACAAAAATGGCTTTGCAAATGCTTAAATTGCATCTGCAAAGCCATTTTCTTTTCGCTCTTAATCAAATTTAAACTTAGAAAGTAAATCTCCAAGGCTTGAGCCTACACTCTCACTATTCGTATAATTTTCAAGTTCTTCTACCGGCTCAGTATCCACCATTTCCTCTTCTAATGCTTTCATGGAAAGGCTGATTTTGTTATCGTTTGTATTTAATACTTTTGCTTTTACTTTCTGACCCTCTTTTAATACTTCAGAAGGCTTTTTAATTCTTCTCTCACAAATCTGTGAAATATGAACAAGTCCGCTTAAACCATTGCCAAGATTAATAAATGCACCATATGGCATTAAGGATTCTACAATTCCTTCTAACACGCTTCCCGGTACAATCATGGAAATCTTGTGATTGCGTTCTTCGATTGCAGCATCCTTTGCAACTGATTTGCCGGAAAGCACTAACTTCTGCTTGTCTGCATCTACTGTGATTACTTTTACCTCAAGCTCTTTTCCTACCCAGCTTTCGGTATCTTCCACATAATCAAGTGCTAACTGTGATGCTGGAATAAATGCGCGGATGCCTTCTAAATAAGCTACCACACCACTTGGTACGCTCTCTTTGATGCGAACCTTAACAACTGTCTCATCATCCATCATCTGTTTTAATTTTTCCCAGGCCAACACATCATTTGCTTCTTTTCTGGAAAGTAAAATATTGCCCTGTCCATCATCTCTGCGGACAACAGTTGCTTCGATTTCATCTCCCACATGTACTTCCTCAAGCACTGCAAAATCCGGGTCGTTGCTGAAATCTTCAACTTTAATGATTCCCTGTGCGTAATATTTTAAGTCCAGTGTGATTTCTTCCTCACTGACTGCAATTACAGTTCCTGTAATAATATCACCCTCGTTTATTTTACGAAAAGATGCTTCAAGCTCTGCTTTAAAATCTTCCATTGTTTCCATATCCAAATACCTCCATCTTCTTTAAAGCTTCTATTATTATAGTGTATTTGATACTTCGTTTCCAGTTTTTTTTGAAATTCAGGGACGCAGCCTTTTTTTCGAAATTTGGGGACGTAGCCTAAATTTCAAAATTTAGGCTACGTCCCTGGATTTCAAAATTTAGGCTGCGTCCCTAAATTTCAGATATTCCAGTTTAAGATGGTTTTAAATAAGTCTCCGTCTACTTCTACTTTAAAGTTTCCGTTCTGGGCTTCGGTGAAGCTTTTTGCAATGGCAAGTCCAAGTCCTGAGCCTTCGGTGTTGCGGGAAGCATCTCCACGCACGAAACGCTCTGTAAGCTCTTCCGGGCGGACGTTTAGTTCTACTGCTGACATATTTTTTACTGTAATCTGCACCTTATCTTCTGTCTTTTCTACATCAATATAAACGCGGCTTCCAGACATTGCATATTTTTGAATATTTACAAATAAGTTTTCAAACACACGATAGGTTTTCTGATTATCCAGCTTTAAGAGCACTTTCTCTTCTGGCACATTCCAACGAAGCTCGATTCCCATTGCCTCATATTTATCTGTGTGCTCAATGGAAACCTGTTTCATCAGATTTACCACATCCACATCCATCAAATCCAATGTAATATTATTGCTGTTTGCTTTGCTGACCTCAAATAAATCCTCGATTAATACCTTTAAACGCAGGGATTTTTTCTCTAAGGTTTCAATGTAAGAACGACGCTCTTCCTCAGTAATATCCTCTTTTTTCAAAAGCTCCACGTAGGTTGTAATCGCAGTTAATGGTGTTTTCAAGTCGTGGGAAACATTCGTAATCAGCTCCGACTTCATGCGCTGGCTCTTTGTCTCCTCGTCTACTGCCTTTTGAAATCCGGTGCGGATTTTCCAAAGTTCTTCTTTAAAAGGCTCGAAAACGCCGATGTCCTCCGTAATCGCCGTATTTAAATCTCCATTTGCAATGCGGCTGGTAGCATTCATTAAAATGCAGTAATCATTTGCGATTTTATCATAATATTTCCGCAGCAGATAAAACAACACGATAGAATAAATAACCAAACCGACAATTCCAAACATCCACATGCACATAAGTACTGCAAGAATCGCAAAGTTTACAAGCACGATTTTTAGTATCGTTTTAGTTGACTTTTGTTTGAAATCAATATGGTGTACTTCCTCCATAAACTGTTTCCATTTTTTCTTTGTCCAAGGGAAAATCTGATAGAAAAAGCTGTACTGTCTGATATATTCGCCAAGTCCCAGTGAAAAAAGTGGTCGAATCAGATACATGGAAAAATAATCACATGCATACAGCGCACACAATCCAATTGCAACCGCCCAAAAGCACTCCCACTGTGCTGTAGTTCCAGAAAGCAGCAGCTCTGTCATACTTTCAATGTTATGATAGCCAAAGAAATAAATGTTGTCGCAGATTCCAACGGAATAAAATGCCATAATGCATATCAAACCGATACACGCAAGCTCCATCGTATACCACTTTTCTTTCCGATTAAAATCTGTAATATCTGTCCAGATTTTTGGACTGGTCATAAAAAGTGATAACAGGAACAAAATAATGACAGAAACCACATACAGCCACCCTGCGTTATCGGTAATGCGGTTATAATAAACATCATTATACATTCCGTCATAGCTGATAAGCAGACTTTCTTCTGAATCCTGTAAAACACCGTACACTACCGTAAAATCCTTAATTGGAACTGTCTCAACACCTTCTAAGCCCCATTCCGTCAAACTATTCTGCAAATTCAAATCACGTTCGGTTTTCTGCATATTTTTGATTAAAACATCTGCCGGAATGTCCTCAGAATATTTTACAGAAAAATTCATTACACCTTTTTCATCGAAAGCAAGAACAACACAATACTCATATAATTCCTTTAATGCTTCAAGTTCCTGTTCACTCACATTATCCTGCATTGCCGCTTCAATCGTATGCTCTGTATTTTTTTCTGAAACAGCCCCATCTGTTGCATAATAATCAATATTCGAACGATAATTCTCAAACCTGTGTTCAATTGATTTATAATAATCTGCGGCTGAGTCTACAATATCCTGCGTATACGCCCCTTTTCCCTGTGCCAAATATAAATCTGTCGCTGCATAGGATACTCCCTGTCCCTGCTTCATATGCTCATAGTACAAAATATAGCAGCCGTTATACAAAGAGTCTAACATTTCGGTATTTACCGTATACTCATCCACCGATACCTTGGTTACATTATCCGCCTGCGCCCGCACCTCATTATTGATACTTGGAAAAATCATAAGGTTTATAAATGTTACCACCACCAGTGCAATGCTTGTAATGAAAATTCTAATTTTTTTATTGTTTTTCGATTTTATAGCCAACGCCCCACACCACCTTTAAATATTTTGGTTCTTTCGGATTGATTTCAATCTTATCCCGAATATTACGCACATGTACCATAATGGTATCTGTGTTAATTGCTTTTTCATTCCAGACACGCTCATATATTTCCTCTGCGGAGAACACTCTGCCCGGATGCTTCATTAATAATGCTAAAATTTTAAATTCAATTGGTGTCATTTTTACTGCATTTCCATCCACAAAAAATTCCACCGTATCTTCGTTCAATTCCAGTCCGCCAATTCTATGTACTCTGTCATTTTTCACTTCCTGACTGCTCATATTCATAAATCTTGTATAGCGGCGAAGCTGGGAATTTACCCTTGCCATCAGCTCTAATGGGGTAAATGGCTTTGTCACATAATCATCTGCACCAATATTTAAGCCAATTACTTTGTCTGTTTCTTCTGATTTTGCCGAAAGCATGATTACTGGAAAATCATATTTCTCACGTAAACGAATCGTCATTGTCACACCATCCATGCGCGGCATCATAATATCCACAATCGCAAGATGAATTTCCTGATTGTCCATAACACTTAAACCTTCCACTCCATCTGCCGCCTTAAAAACCTGATAACCCTGACTCTTTAAAAATATCTCAATTCCGTCCCTGATTTCCTTGTCATCCTCTACGATTAATATATTAAACTGTTCGTTTTTTAACTGTTCCATTTTCTCTGTCCGTACCTTTCATTCCATGAAAAACATTTACTTTTTTATCATCATACGCCACACAAGAGCCATTTCTTATCACAGAAAAACTCCATTTTGCACACGAATTTATCTTACCATAGAATACTTGTGAAACAAAACAGTTTCTGGCTTCAATTTCCATCTCATCTCCCTCTTTTATAAGCTTCATTTCTTGTTGAACTAATCATATCTGGAGAATCTAAAGATGACTTGCAGAAAAATCCAAAGATTTTCTAAAGAAATGCAAAAAGAAGTTTTTTAGGCACAACAAAAAAAGACAGTTCATTTTTGAACCGTCTTTTACAATAACTCCCTATACTCCATAAACTTCTTACTTTTGTATTCTCAGACTATGTCTACCTTATGGATTGGATGCACTCTTTTGCTCCGTCTACGTCACAGTCCTGTATTTTTTGTATTGCTTCGCTGATTTTATCTGCAACAGCCGCATCTAATTGAAACTGTTCTGTTTCTTTTAAAATTGCTTCTGCCCGCTCAAGCTCAAACTCATCGAAAAGACTGCTTACATCTGCTAAAAGCTTTGCAAGCTCTTCTTTTGAAATTGGATATTTTTCCACTTCTGCTTCTTTTGGTTTCTTCTGCGCTTCATTTTCCGCAAAGGCTTCTTCTGCTTTTTCTTTCTGCTGCAAAATTGCCTCAACCTCATCTAACACTGCTCCATATAATTCCAATAATGGCTCGTATTTTTCTAAAATCAGTTCGAAATTCTTTTCCTTACCTGCCATTTCCTGCTCTAGTGCCATCTGTGAAAGCTCCATTGCCCCTATATTTGCGGCAGTGCTCTTTAAAGCGTGTACATCAATTGTGTAATTTTCAAAATCCTTTGCTTCTATCAGCCGCTTTAACTTCTGGATACGTTTTCTTCCATATTTTTTTACTACCTCAAGCACCTGATAATATTCTTCTGCTGTTCCGCCACAATTGTTGACACCGATAGATGCCTCTATATGATGAAGCAGATGCTCTCTAAGCCCTTTGTCTGTCTGACTTTGCTTGTCATCAGCTGCAGCAGTATCCGTAGAATAAAAAATCTGTTCCTCAGGCAGATGTTTGATTAAAGAACGCTCTAACTTTTCTACATCAATTGGTTTGGAAAGATATCCGGTAAAACCGCGCGCAATCATCTGCTCCTTTACCCCGGAAATGGCGTTTGCAGTCAGTGCAATCAGTGGAAGATTTTTGTATCTACCATCTTCCATTTCTCTGATTTTCTGCATTGTTTCCACACCATCCATCTCCGGCATCATGTGGTCTAAAAATACAATATCATATGCATTCTTTGAAATCTGCTCAATCGCAGCAAAACCGGAATCTGCCGTATCCGCCTGAATTCCATATCTTTTCAAAAGGCCTGTGGTTACTTTAAGGTTTGTCTCATTGTCATCTACAACTAGAACTTTTGCATTTGTCGTAAACTCACGTCTGCATCTTTTCTTTTCCAGTTCTTCCATTTCCAAACGCATTTCACCAATTGGACGCTCGTCTATGATTTCCTGCTCTAACAGAATTGTCATTTTCGTTCCCATTCCATACTGGCTGTCAATATGGATTTCACCGCCCATCTGCTCTACTAATGCCTTGACAATGGACATTCCAAGTCCCGTTCCCTCCACATTACGGTTTGTTGTGGTATCAAATTGAGAAAACTTTTCAAAAATCTTATCTACGTCCTCTTTTTTCATGCCAATTCCGGTATCCTTAACAACAAACTGCAGCAAAATGCGGTTTTCTTTACGCTCCCTGCAGCTGACTTCTAATACAATCTTTCCATACTTCGTGTACTTCACTGCATTATTTAAAATATTAATCAAAATCTCATGAATTGATTTTGCCGAGCCTTTCAGCTGATATGGCAGTGTTTTATCAAACCGCGGTATGTATGCCAAATTCTTCTCTGCCGCCTGATGTGCTATCAAAAGACTTACATCCTCAAGCAGTGACTGTATATAATAATTTTCTTCGATAATTTCAGCTTTTCCTGCCTCGATTTTGGAAAAATCAAGCACTTCATTAATAATATGAAGCAGATTTTTGGCAGAACGTTTGATATCAGATGTATATTCCTGCGTCAATGGCGGATTATTTTTTTCCTGCAGAATCAATTCTGAAAAACCAAGAATCGCATTCATTGGCGTACGAATTTCATGCGACATATTTGCAAGAAAAAGTGATTTTGCCCGATTCGCTCTTTCCGCTTCATCTTTTAAATGCAAAATCTCATTCGTATACTCATTAATAAATGACATATCAAAAATCCACGCCATATAACCACGAAGCTTTTTCCCATCATAAAGACTTGAGACACGCACTTCAAAATAGCCGCCCTGCTCGTTATAAACGCCTTCCGGTTGCTGAAACATCTTCTTTAAGCCTTCATGCTTCTCCGGTGTATTCAATGCTGCAAAACCTTCATAACGCTCTACAACTGCCGGATTGGCATAAAGCAGATTATAGTCGGCATCAACGATAATCAATCCCTCTTTTGTATTTTCAAGAATTGTATCTCTTGCAATCTGTACCGTATCAAGAATACCGAATTTTCTTACCAGAATTAACAACAATACAGTTGATATCAGCATTCCAAAAATAGTTGCATCCACGCGCCCTGAAAACACAAACAATTTTAATCCCAGACCTACAATTGGAATTGTCACCGCTGCAATCAGAAAGTATAAACGTGTCCGCTCTACCCCTTTGCTGACCTTTAATCTCATAATGATTTTTAAATCACAAACAATCATTAATCCAAACATGCTGTATGCAAACAGATAGTAGAAGATGCCCGGTTTAATCACAAGATATGGTACAACAAAGTCATCTCCCCTGCCTATCGTCCGATAAACAATATGATGAAACTTGTTGGACATCACCAGCATGGAAATACAAATTGCCCAGGCAAGCAGTCCCAGACTTGTTTGTTTGCGAAGCGGCATATGGCAGTAATACGAAATAAACAGCCAAAAGCAAAGCATGGTAAAGCATTTCATTACAAATCCCAAATTATAAAAGCTTTCCATTGCATAAATGCTGTCAAACTGAATCTCATAATAATACAAAAGCTCACTTGCCGCGCTGCAGATAATCGCAAGCTGCATCCATTTCTGATTCTCAGACGGTCTTTTCATAGCAAGATAAATCGTTGTAAAAATAGAAAATGCTATACTAGCCAGTAATAAAACTTCTACCCACATAAGCTCTCCCTTGTTCTTAGCCTAATATGCTGTTTACCTTATCTAACAGTGCATCCTTCCCTGCGGATTTCAGTACAAGTCCCTGTGGCAGCAATGTTGCACACTCTAACAGGCTTTCTTTATCGGTAGAGCCTGTCAAAAACAGAACAGGTATATCTTTTAACCGCTCCATTTTGCTTATCATCTGGTAAAGTGCCCGCCCATTATATAAAGGCATCTGATAATCCAAAACAATCAAATCCGGTACAAACTTCTGTAAATATGCCAATGCTGTCTTGCTTGAATTTAATGCCATAACGTTATATTTTTCCTGCAAAATAGTCTTATACACAAGCAGACTTTCTAATTCATCGTCTACTAACAAAATCTTTTTTCTCGTTTTCTTCTCTTCTGTTTTCTGCAGAATCTCTCGTACTTTATCCTGCATCAGATTTTTCGAAACAGGCTTCGTCAGATATGCAGCTCCGCCTTTTCCTAAAAAGTTAAGCGCTGTTGTTCTGTTTTTCTGTCCGTTCACTCCCACAATTGGAATTTCTGCCCCATCCCTGATTTCTCTGATACGCTCTAAAACTTCAAATCCATCTAAAAATGGCATCTCTATATCCAATAAAATAATATCCGGTTTGATTTCAACAATCTGCTCTAATGCCTCTGCACCTGCAGAAAATGCATATACCTCATGCTCATCTTCCAAATATCCTTTAAAAATTTCCAACGTTTCAAGTTCGTCATCAATTAACATTACTTTACCCAACGTGCCTACCTCCTTGTATCAGCATCATGATACTTTTGTCTCATTTTATGATACTTTATCGTATTAGCGAAGTCAATAATTTAAACGTAATCTAATGAAAGAAAACCACGAATGAAACGCCATTTTCCTGCACATACTACCAGTGAAAGGATGGTGCAATATGTCTGAGAAGAAAACAAAAAATATTTATGACGACGATAATATTCCAGAAGTCGACCTGCCACAAAACGGCACAGAGAATTCTGTAAAAGCATGCGGCTCTGTAGAGCCTCTGCCGGAATCATCAAGACCAAGAAAAGACGGACCTGGAGGGAATTAATTTTCCCTCCTTTTCTTTTGAAATTTTTGTCACATTCCTATTTTTTCTGTCATATCTTAAAAGAAAAAGGAGAAACAACTATGTCAGATTTTTTTGATTCCCGCAGACGTAATGACTGCCCATCCTGCCGCTGTAAATGTGAACGCCGGGAACGGTGTGATGACAGGCGCGATGACCGCAGAGATGACAGACGCGATGACCGTAGAGATGACAGACGCGATAACCGCAGAGATGACAGACGCGACGACCGCTGGAATTGGCGCTGGTAACAAATAAACGATAAACTGCTTTAAAAGAGCCAGCTGCAAAACAATTTGAAATTGGTTTTGCGGCCGGCTCTTTTTCTGCATAATTTTTTCGTATTTACATACTCTATCATCGAAAGGATGGTATATGATTATGAATCTTGATAAAGTTGTCTGTAATTGTTTTAATGTCACAAATGGAATGATTAAGGATGCCGTTGATGCCGGCGCAAATACATTAGAAGAAGTCCAGGCTGCAACAAATGCCGGTACTGCCTGTGGAGCATGTCTCGAAGATGTAGAACGCCTTGTAGATGAGTTTGTTGCAGAACGTAATAAATAATGGAACTTCTTCCATATCGAACACATTCTGCCCTAGCTGCATATCATAATTATGAGAAATGTGTTGTGAGGTTCTTCCATGAATAGCTGTACAAACTGCTCAAGTCTCTACTTTTTATCAACACTTGCCTGTAAGCTTGTTGAATGCCTGTCAGAAGATGAAATAGCCGTACTTTCCGCGACTTGACGGTGCTTGGAGATATGTTGACTCATCTTACTGCAAGGCAGGATGCTTGTAAGGATAAATGTGATTCTTAAAAAAGACAGCCGTTTGCTTTCTATCAATAAAACGGCTGCCTTTTTTGTTCGTAATCATTTCCTTACTCTAACATTTTTTCAATCTTTTTAAATTCCTTATCCTCTCTTAAGCCGTCAAATACCGGATTTTTCAGGCTCTCTTTTGCACTCTGTAAGATGACTCTTTTATCACGCACAAGCTGTGCTCCTAAATCTAGCTTTTCAAACCAGGTATCCATTCTTGAAAAATAAGCATCTCCATGCAGCAAATGTTCCTGCTTTAGCATATCAGAAACAATTTTTGCAAAACGTTTTAACCGTTTGATTGCTTTTTCTTTTTCTCCATGAAGACATAGTACGGCTGCTGTCTGAAAATGATAAGATGCAGAGATATTCTCATGAAGCGATTCAAACTGATAAGCTTCGATTAAAGCATCAATACGACGAATCGTTTCTTCGCAGAGTTCCTTTTCCTGTGCATGCATTCCCATATAAGAAGCTGCACCGCCGACTAATAAAATCAGATGTAAATACATACTAGCCTGCGCATAATCATCTGCTTTCTGCATATCACCCATCATCATATATGCCTGTATCAACATGCCGTCACTTTGGTTTACAAGACTTTGTGGATTTAAAAATTCTTCTAATGTTTCTACAACTTTCTCTGGTCTGCCGCACTGCATGTCAACCGCTGCCTTCATAACAGTCACATCGCTGCAAATTGCTGCATTTTTACAATTTTTTATAATATGATTGCACAGATTTTCTATCTTTTTTAATACTGCCTGCTGCGCATCCTGCCCTTTTGCCATTGCAAAATGATTTGTCCATAAAACGCATATCTGGGCTAAAAAAGGATAACAGGAATAATAGCGTTTGACGTATTCCTCACTTTTTTGAAATACCTCTTCAAAAGGCTCTGTTGCAAATGCTTCCGCAAGCATATGATAGATTTTCTGAATCTGCTCCTTAGAAAGCTGTGGCTCATACCCTAACAATTCATCCACCGTCACATCATAATAAGCAGCTAACTGTGGCAGTAAAATAATGTCCGGCATACTTAATCCATTTTCCCATTTTGATACAGAAGCTTTTGTTACTCCGATAAAATCTGCTAATTCTTCCTGCGTTACGCCTTTTTTACGGCGCAGTTCTATCATATTTTCTGATAAACGAAGCTGGTTCATAAATTTCCTCCATCCAAAAGTTTCAGATTTGGCTCTACGGTAAATCCTGTCTGATTACATAACAGTATAACATTCCTGTCACCAAAAGCAATGCAGCTGTTATCCCTGCCAACATAAGATTTGTATTGATACCCTGCACGAATAACACTACTGCTCCCGGTACGATACTGCATAAAATTCCAACAAGCATTGTAACGAAAACAGATGCGCTCTGCTTTACTACCCGTACTTCATTCTCCCAGTTTAACACCGGGAATTTTAGGTTTGCTGCAAGCCCTGACACAATGCTAAAGCATAGATATCCGAATGGTATCACAAATATCCATACTGCTTCTGCCAATGATGCTTTTACTGCAATACAGGTTATCACAGATGATACAAACACAAATGGTGCACCAATAGAAAAATTCAACAGCATTTTCGCCTTGTAAACGTCTTTTGGACGAATTGGCAGTGTCTGAAGCATCCAGTAATTTTTTCCCTCCATAGAAATCGTACAGGAAGTAATCGACATCATAGAAAGTACTGCTGAAAGTAAAAATGGAGATGCTTTTTGCATAAGTCCTGTCATAGCAAACATCTTATCCACCTCTTCTGTTCCAGCCGCCAAAAATACCACTGCTACAACTAAGGTTAAAATATAGCCAACAATTGTATTTGTTACATATCCGCTTGACGCGAAATAACGTTTCCATTCTTTTTTCCAGAGCGCCTTAAGGAGTGAGCTTGTCCCAAGCTCTCCCAGCTTGTAATTATTTTTTGCAGCCGAAGCATTGATTGCCATACAGATACCCTGATAAAACTTTTGAAGAATAACTGCAAAAAGAACAAATACTGCTGTTGGAACAGCAATTAAAAGAAACAGTGAAATCAACTCTCCCTGAATTGCATTCTGATATAAAATAGCTGGCGGATAAGCTTTTCCAATCTGCTCTGCCGCCAAAGCTGCCAGATTGCGGATTGCTTCTTCGTCCATCTGCTCAAGCTGTGCAGAAGAAGAAAAGCTTCCAAACATAACAACAAGAATTACTGCAACCATAAGTATGGTTTCACCAATGCTCTTATGTCTGCTTCTTGCGCTGATAGCTTTAATTACCGCACCAATGATGCAGGCTGTCGTAAGTGGCAGCATTGGAAGAAAAACCACTGCCAGAAAGCTGACAAGATAAAAAGATACTGTCGGCTTTTCATAAATTCCATAAACCACAAGTCCCGGAACCATCACTAAAATTCCTGTCGCAAGCGCAGTCACATACATTTCTATAAAACGGCTTACAATAATTGCTGTCTTTGTAAAAGGAAGGCTTACAAGCATTTCGTAGGATTTCATAGAAAACAGAACGCTTCCCGCCTTAAAAAAAGAGAAAAACAATGTAATCATGCTCACTATCGCATATAAATAAACAGGAATGATGTCTGCCATTCCAAGCATCCCCATCCCATAGGAAAATGCTGTCACATAAGACAACAGTATGATAATGACAAGTAACCATGCAAAGGAATGTCCGATATAACGTCTTTTTTTCGCATTATCCTTAGTATAGCGAAATTCATTGATTCCAAAAAGATTGCTACACTGCAGACGGCACAATAAACTAATTTGTTTTAGCATTGTCTGTCACCTCCATAAAAACATCCTCTAAGGATGCACCCTGCAGTAATTCCTCTGTGTTTCCTGCGGCAATCAACTTACCACCGCGGATAATTGCAACCTTATTGCAAAGTTTTTCCGCTACGTCAAGTACATGTGTGGAGAAAAAGATTGCTGAACCATTTTCACACATTTCATGCATTTTATTTTTTAAGACTAAAGCAGCTTTTGGGTCTAAGCCAACAAACGGCTCGTCTAATATCAGAAGCTTTGGTTTGTGAATCAATGCACCGATAATTGCAAGCTTCTGCTTCATTCCATGCGAATAAGACGAAATCAAATCTCCTAATGCAGACATCATTTCAAATACATCTGCCTCTTCTTTGATGCGCGCCTCACGCTCTTCTTTTGGCACTTCAAAAACATCTGCAATAAAATTCAGATACTGGATTCCTGTCAGATACTCGTATAAATCCGGGTTATCTGGAATGTACGCAAATATTTTCTTGCAGGAAAGTGCATCTTCTTTTACAGAAATTCCATTGATAAAAATTTCTCCCTCGTCAAAGTCATGAATTCCGACTACACTTTTTATCGTCGAAGTTTTTCCTGCTCCGTTATGTCCGATAAATCCATAGATGTCTCCTGCCTCGACATGGATGTTTAAATCGGAAACTGCTTTTTTTCCACCTTTATATATTTTCGTCAGATGCTTAATTTCTAACATTGATAGTCTCCCTCCTGATGATTCCTCTCACAGCCTGCGTAATGAAAAATCGCTTGATACATTTTCACAGTCTCTACACTGTTCATCATCTGATACATTGATAAGACCTGCACGCTGGTAACTTATTAATCTGATTCAAGTATAATTTATCCACGAATGGAAATCTATCAATTTGCGCGATACTTTTCGAAACAAAATCAACCATTGAGAAACTTTTATCCCAAAGCAACATCCAACGTCATCATCAAAGCAAATCCGATTGCAAACATAATCGTTCCAATATCTGAATGTTCTCCTTCTGACATTTCCGGTATCAGTTCTTCGACCACAACATATATCATTGCCCCTGCTGCAAAGCTTAATAAATAAGGCAGTGCCGGAACAATAAAGCCTGCTGCAAAAATCGTAAGCAGCGCTCCGACCGGCTCTACTACTCCTGATAACACGCCATAGAGAAATGCTCTTTTTTTGCTGACTCCCTCTGCGGCAAGCGGCATAGATATAATCGCTCCTTCCGGGAAATTCTGAATTGCAATTCCAATGGATAAAACAATTGCACCTGCAAGTGAAATCCCTGCTTCCCCAGACATCCAGCCTGCAAATACCACGCCAACAGCCATTCCTTCCGGCAGGTTGTGAAGTGCTACTGCAAGTACCAGCATGGTTGTTTTCTGCAATTTGCTTTTCGGGCCTTCTGCATTTTCACTATGCATGTGCAAATGCGGAATAACATGGTCTAATACCAGTAAAAAGAAAATTCCAAGCAAAAATCCAATAACTGCCGGAACAAATGCTAATTTTCCCAAATCATCAGCCTGCTCAATCGCAGGAATCAAAAGACTCCAGATAGATGCCGCCACCATAACGCCTGCTGCAAATCCGGTCAATGCCCGCTGTACAAGAAAATTCATATTTTTCTTCATAAACAATACACATGCTGCTCCTAATGATGTTCCAATAAAAGGAATCAGGATTCCTTTCCATATTTCAATTGACATTCTAGTACCTCCTGTCTTTTTTAATATATGATGTTCGCATCTATCTGTGAGAAACACACTTTGCAGTTTTCTCAGATTCGTGGGCGAAAGAAACACAAAAAGCCGCTCTTTCGAACGGCTTTTTGACTAATTTTTTATTCTTTTGTATCTGTATGACAGCCACAACAGCTTTCGCCTTTGCTCTCATTATCACCGCCGCAACCGCAGCCACAACCTGAATTATTGCTGTGTGAGCAGCCACCAGCCGCCGAACAACCGATACATTTTACTCCGCTTTTTTTCGCTTTGATAATGTATGCTGCTGCCGCACCTACAAGAATTACAAGAATTGCTATAATAATGAAATCTACCATACCGATAACTCCTTATGTATCATTTTTATGCTGCCTTTTTTAATGCATATTCTGCTTCAAGGCTCTTATTTGTTTTTCTAATTAAGAATACTACCACAGAAACCATTGCAAGTACAGCAATTAATCCAGGAACAAAACCTGCTCCTACTGCTCCAGTTGTGATTAATGTACCAATCTGGTATACACAGAATGCAATAGTGTAGCCTGTGCCAAACTGAAGAGCGATACCGCCCCATAACCATTTTTTGCTCTGCATTTCTGAGTTCATAGCACCTAATGCTGCAAAGCAAGGTGGTGTAAATAAGTTAAACATTAAGTATGCTAAAGCTGCAACCTTTGTTAAGCCCATTGCAACAGCTACTTCATTTCCACTGCCTACTAATGCTAATTCTTCTGTATCAATAAAGTTTGTAATTGCGTAGCAGACTGCTAAAGTACCAACTACGTTTTCTTTTGCGATAAAGCCTGTAATTGCGGCCGCTGCTAACTGCCAAGCTGCAATACCTACGATTGGAACTAATACAACAGCAATTGGAGATGCGATTGTTGCAAGAATAGAAGTGCTTTCCATTCCCTCTTCAACCACCTGAAGCTGCCAATTGAAGGACTGCATAATCTGTACAACAGTGTTACAAACAAGAATGATTGTACCAGCTTTTACAATATATGCTTTACCGCGGGAGCACATAGATAAAAATGCTCTCTTTAAGCTTGGAAGCTTATATTCTGGAAGTTCGATAATAAAGAAGGATTTTCTATATTTATGTCCTGTAATCTTATTTACTAATAAAGCACCTAAAAGGATAAGAACAATACCTACAAAGTACATCATTGTACCTACCCAGCTCTGCTCTGGGAAAAATGCTCCTACAAAAAGAGAGATAACCGGAAGCTTTGCACCACATGGCATAAATGGTGTCAGCATTGCAGTTGCTCTACGTTCTCTTTCGTTACGAATCGTACGGCATGCCATAACACCCGGAATAGCACAGCCTGTACCGATAACCATAGGAATTACGGATTTTCCGGAAAGACC
>JBGVHB010000050.1:0-2097 GCA_045121975.1 Roseburia sp. | reverse complement strand
CAGGTTGGGGCTTATCTCTTTCTGCTTATGAAATGGCACAGATAGGTTTGATGGTGCTTAATAACGGAGTTTATAATAATACCCGTATTATAAGTGAGAATTGGATTGAAATGATGACAAAATCCTACATATCTACCGATGGGCAATTTGGAAATCAGGATTATGGTTTTTTGTGGTGGCTTCCCCATAGAACAAGAGAGGTAATTGCCGCTATCGGTGATGGTGGTAATATTATATATGTTGATAGAAAAAATCAAATTGTAGTAGCCATAACTGCACATTTTAAGCCTATGGTTTTTGACAGAGTAGAATATATTGAAAAAAACATTGTTGAAGCATTAACAGGGAGATAAATTTCAGTAATATGGAGAGATTAAAAGCTCACGAAGCTTTGAATTTTTGCGACAGAATAAGGAAGAGGGAAAAGTGTCATTTTTACACTTTTCCCTCTTCCTTATGGGTTTATATTACCACAAAATTGACTTTTTTTCAAGACTTGTAGTAGATAGATATATGAGGTATAATCACCGCACCATAGAGATTGGAGGAATTGGTGTGGAGGATTATTTAGTGGCTTTATCCCAATATAGGAAACAGGAAGTACTACGAAGTAATGAGTATACTTGTCAATTTGGATTAAGTTTGTCAGAACAAGATATTGAAGAATTGATGATTGTTCGGCGAGAATGCTTGCAAGAACATCAAAGGGTTGAATTTGGAAAAGGTGTGCTTGAAAAGCTGATATATGCTTTTTGCGATTCATCCTATATTTATCAGGAAAACTATGTAGATACGCTTTCAAGGTTGCAGGACATTTTTTATTTGTATAAAAATGAATCTATGGATGAATTAACAGATGATGAGTTAATTGAATATATGAGAAAATCATTTGATGAAACTTGTCATGGTTCGTTAGATTATTTGGAGGAAACTTGCTTAGAGGAATTCGCTAGAAATATTCGACGTTCCACACACAAATTCATAGGGAGGTATGTGACGGAAAATGAACAAGGATGAAGTTATTAGTATATATTCTATGGAAGAACTAATTCCTATAGTCGGAAGATTAACGAAACAATTCACATCTCACGAAAGCAGTTCGGTAATGTATGAGAGAGCCAGACAATTTATGGAGGCAGTAATATATTGTATTGCACATTGGGATTATGAAACGGAGAAGTGTTTAATTATATCTGAGCCAAGTGCAGAAGTGGCATATAGAATTGGTTACGAAGCGGTTATAAACAAAGTAAAAAGAACGCAAGAAAAATATAATCAGTTGTTAACCTTTTTTGATGATTATGGTAATCGGAATTATCGTGATACTGTGGAGAAAGCCATATTGGGGTTCTTTATGTATTATGATGTAAAATATGCTCCTATGGAAACAATTATTACTATGGACTATCCTATATTTGGATTGGATATGAGCATGGAAGGAATTGATATGATTGCACAATACATAGATGCGATTTGGAAAGAACAGCAATATCTTAACAAATTTCCAAAAGAATATGTACTTGATGAATTGAGGTTGTTTCATCCGAAGTACGAAAACGAGTTTTTTAATATAAAGGAAATAGTAGAATTGCAAATGAAGCAAGAATAAAAAATGAAGTTGGCAGTGGTGATTATGAGTATCGAACATATTGCAATGTATGTAAATGATTTGGAGGCAACGAAAGAAAGTTTTATTAAATATAAGAGAGAGACGAGAAATAAATTCATATCGTTGTAAGCAATAGAAACTTTCAGTTCTACGGTGCCTTTATTTTACGGAAATGCTGATTGATGTAATTGCCGGTTGACACCATAGAGCTTTGAAACATATTCTTTGATATCGTCATAAAGGAAATCCGGAATAGCAATGTTACGTTTGCTTTTCGGTGTCTTTGGTTCCAGGAACAGTTCCTGACCTTTTTACTTGGCATAGTTCTTGTTGATAGATAGCCTTTTGTCTGGAAGAATGTTTGGAATTAATTCGGCTAGAATTGCAGAGTATTCAGCAGATGGGTTATGAAGTGTTTGACTGCATTTATGAGGAAGGAATGCGAGAGAAGAAGTTCGAGCGAGGTAGGAATAGTAGATAGGGTTAAT
>JBGVHB010000049.1:0-2235 GCA_045121975.1 Roseburia sp. | reverse complement strand
GCTACTCATCAGTTATTGATGGGGATGCGCTCACTAACAGGAGTTGGCGACTGCGTACCGATTTGGGAAAAGTTTCAACAAAGCGGAATTATCACAAAAGAACAGATTAAGTATTTGAAAATGGCAACAACCTATCAGCGTAAATTTTTCGAGAGTTTCATCAAGGACAATTTGGATCGAAAGACAAAAAGCACACTAGATAAACGATTGAATAGATGGGAATTGCGTTTAGCTGACGACTATCAAATTAAAAAATTAGAGAAGATGTTATCAAAATGCGGCGAGCGTACATTGACATTAGCTGAATTTCACTCACTGATTGATGGGAAGTTGTATGCTGAGTGCAAAGGTTGTACTAAGAACCGCAATGAGTGCAAGTTGCGAGATTTTTACGAAGCTAATTTTGTGCCACCGGTTGATGATCTAGGGAAGATTGAAAGTGGCGAAGTGGCTTGTAATTGTGAATATAGCTATTAAAGGGGGATAAGTCGATGACGGTTGAGGAATATTTGAAAAAACACAATATGAAGCAAAGAGAGTTATCGAGACTTTCGGGGGTATCGCCAAACGCTATTTCTAAATTAGCTAAGGGCGAAGGGAGATTTGGTGTCCAAACGGCTAACAAGTTAGCTAAATTAGGGATTTCAATTCCTAAAGAAATGGTACTAACGCCATCTGAAAAAGGGAAAATGGGTGGAGAAAAAGCAAAACTTCTCAGAGAATCAAAAGAACTTGAAGCAGAGGTTGCGACAACTAAGCAAAAAGTGAAATTAAAAAGATTCCAAGTGACCGCTATGAAAAAATTCGGCAATACCATTGTGTCTAAGAAATTTAAAGCTGATGGCATTGCTGAGGAGTTCGCTAAGTTAGGAATGAAAGTTGAACTTAAAGATTTCAAAGACAAAACTTACTACGGTTGGAATACGCACTACATCGTTCAATTAGTAGATTAGAATAGTTATTTTAAGGAGGAAGAGGAAATGAAAAATACATTAGGAGATTTAAACAATCATTTATTCGCACAGCTTGAAAGATTAGGAGATGAGGAAATCAAGGGTGAAGAATTGAAAGAGGAAATTATGAGGGCTAGCGCTGTGGCTGGAATCGCTGCTCGAATCATAGAAAATGGGGCTTTGGTTTTGAAAGCAAAACAATTTGAAGATGGGATATTGGATGCAAATAAAAAGCTACCTGGAATGTTAGAGGGATAAAATATGAGTGGCGCGAAGAAAGGGGACGGCACAAAGTTTAAAGGCGGAAAAGAAAATCCGAACTATCTAGCGTTAGGGAGTGAACGAAAAAGACACGGATATATCCAGGTGAAAACAATAAATCTCGAAGGACAAGAAGTTTGGATGCCTAAGCACCGCTATCTTTATGAGAAACACTATGGGCCGATACCTAAGGGTTCAGCTGTGGTGTTCGGTGATGGTGATTCAACAAACTTTGATTTAGATAACCTTATCCTTGTCACTAAGGGGCAATTAGCATTTATGAATCGCTATGGGCTTAGGTCTGATAATGCGGACATCACGAGATCAGGAGCTATATGTGCAGAGTTGATGTTGAGAATTGCAAGGGCGAAAAAAGATTTCAGTAATGGAAAAGAAAGATAAATAACTCTTAAAGGGGGAACGGATGTGGCAATAAACGCGATTGAGGCTTTACGAACTTACAAATGTAAAAAAGAACAATTAGCAATGATTGAGTCACAATTGGAGTATTTAGAAAAGCCTAAAATTA
The DNA here is from genome assembly GCA_045121975.1 of Roseburia sp. Classification (GTDB taxonomy): domain Bacteria; phylum Bacillota; class Clostridia; order Lachnospirales; family Lachnospiraceae; genus Roseburia. The sequence goes on along the minus strand of JBGVHB010000049.1, from coordinate 492 downwards.
AAGCTAAGGTGATTACGGACGATATTCCAGGACCGCGAATGAGTTTAGAAGAGCAATACGAAAGATTGATGCTAAAGAAAGATCGATTAAGAGTGAAATGGTTGGCGGTTAGGTTGGAGGTAGCAGCAATCGAAAGGGCCTTATCGTTAATGAAGCAATATATGCCAGCTGAAACTAATGCTTTGAGAATGCGATATTTAGAATTGAAAAGTGTTGAGTTTGTCGCAGAAGAGTTGGGATTTTGCGATCGCGAGATTAAACGTAAAGTAAAAAAAGGTCGCGAAGAATTAGAAAGATTATTGAATGAAGTTTTTGAATAGGAGGAATGAAAATGAACAAATTAATGAAATTATCAATGGTGGCTGCCCTAACTTTAGGGTTAGTCGCTTGTGCTAAAACAGAAGGATCAGAAGAAAAAGGAATTAAAATTGGAATGGTAACAGATTCGGGGACAATCGATGATAAATCGTTCAATCAAGGAACTTGGGAAGG
>JBGVHB010000048.1:0-1539 GCA_045121975.1 Roseburia sp. | reverse complement strand
ATGCGGCGGTCTTGAAAACCGTTGATCTTAACGGGTCCGGGGGTTCGAATCCCTCACTCTCCGCAAGTTGAAAGGCCGGATGACGAAAGTCATCCGGTTTTTGTATGTATATAGGTCGCTGGAAAGCTTGCTTTCTAAGCGACCTATATACATACAAATCAGAGCGTTAGCTCTGGCTTTTCAACTTGCAAGGGCCCCGCGGCGAGCGCCAAGGGATGTGCAAACGCAGTGAGCAAATCCCTCCTTGAAAATCCTTAGACCGAATTATGGACCAAATTCTCGTGAATTGGTCCTCTTTTTACAGGTGCATATTACAATAGAGTCTTAATAATCATTATGCGCAGAAAAAAGAACAGGCATCCGTTAGGGGCGGAAGCCTGTTCTAATATCCATTCTTTTATTTACGAGTCGCAAATCTGCGATAGTGCAAAAGTAAGCATTTCTGTCTTACATGAAAATATCTTCTACTGCTATATTTTTATAAAAATACAGAGACAATGCTCTTTGGCATTGCCTCTGCTATAAACACCGAGGGGAAGAAGACAACCGTTTAACGGTTAAGTCCTATCATCTTATAGAGCCTCCCTATTGCGTCTATAAGATGAAATAGAACTTTCACAATTCGGCTAAATACAAGACATTTCCATATCTTGGATTTAGCCTTCTTTGTGGTGCCAACTTCGATACGAAGCTTCACCAAGAGCGAAAGCTTTGTTTTCATAATAGAAGGATAATGGCATTATTGCCTTTGTGATGAAGATGTAAAACAAGCTATGGCTCCTATGGAAGTACGTCCCTCGGCTTAAGGTCTGTAAGCTCCTTTAAAAAGAAAAGGCATTCAGTAGGGATCTGAACGCCTTAACTTATTTCATCTCAGCCTTTCGGCTATCCTTCTATTATGGCACAAAGATACTTACTTTTTTGATATCTACAAACGAATCAAATAAATCGTTATGAAATTTATTCTTCGTAAACCGTATGTAATAATGTTGGTTTGTGGACCAAATTTTGGACCAAATTTTACTTATATCCACATTGATATGTTAGAGACTCTGCAAATCTTTTGACAGAAATAAGTTATTGATAATAATCTATTTAAGACTCTATTTTAATAATGGTCTTTATCCCTCACTCTCCGCAAAACACAGTAAAAATCGCGTCAAGTTTACTTGAACGCGATTTTTTATTGTGTTTTGCAACGCCCCGCCGCAGGCGGGGAGGGATGTGCGAACGAAGTGAGCAAATCCCTGAGAGTGAGGGATGTGCTTCAGACTTTTACATACAAATCAGGGCGTTAGCCCTGGTCTTTCAACTTGCAAGGACCCCGCGGCGAGCGTTCTGGGATGTCGGAGCGCAGAGACGAAATCCCTCCATAAGAACCAATCAGACCGAAAAATGGTGTAAACGGTAACCAGAAGTGCAGTGATTTCGGTAACAGCGAGTGCAGTATTTTTGGCATCAAGACTACAGTACTTTTGGCATCAGCAGTGCAGTGATTTCTGCATCAAGGTTACAGTGTTCTGCAAAGGTAAAGTTTTC
>JBGVHB010000047.1:0-15412 GCA_045121975.1 Roseburia sp. | reverse complement strand
TTGCTTGCCTTTCTCGATAAGAGAAACAAGCGAAAATAAAAATGCCTATCCTGTCTGATCCACAGGATAGGCGGTGTCCGTAAGGACATTTCTTTAGCCTAAACTCGGAGCATCCACCTTTGGAGTGGGTGCTTTCTGTTTGATTAAATATTATCATCCTATGCTTGATATTTCAAGCCTCTATTTATAGATTTAAAGTTTATCATATTTCTGTATTTTTTCCTCAGTATCATAGATGAGAATATCAGGGTTTGAATACAAAGATGAAACTAAGTTTCGCCATACGGGAATATTTTGCTTACTATTTATTATTGAACATAGTTTATCATAATCAATTAGTTCAAAATAGTCGAGCTTTCTTGTGTCTAATAATTTCTTTGCAGTATCTATAGAGCCATGAGAATATTTTTTTGCAGTTGATATATATATTCCTTTTCGTTTACCTTCAATAAATAAGGTGCCGACAAATTCTCGTATTCCTTTTACTAATTCAATATGATTCGGGTTTTGTCGTCTTTTTACTTGTACTAATATGGGGTCATCTGATTCTAGTACAATCAAATCAATTCCTCCATCACCTGTTTTTCCAACGTGGTGAACCTCGCAATCATAAACATCTTTTAAAATGCTTTGAGCGAGTTCTTCCAGTTTGTAGGGATCAATTTTATATAATAGCTCATTTTTTTTCTGAAGTTCGTTCGATAAGACCTCTAGTGGAAGATTCTTATCGCTAATATTAAATTTTTTTGTAATAGCATAGTATCGTGTTTTAGTATGTATTGAATTAACAGAATTTATATTATCTTCTTCATCAACAAAATGAGTTTTATATGTCCACCACATGCAGATAGGACATTCAAAGATGTCTCCTGTCAAATAAACATCACCACGACCATTTGAACCATGTTGGTAATGAATAAATACATGTTTTAATGCTGTGTTGCAAAAAGGACATGTTTTATCATTATAGAAAAATCGTTGAATGTCATTTGCTGGTTTATCGACATATAGTTTTCCAGACCCATTTCCGATTCTGGAGAAATCATATTGATCATAATAATAATCATAAAATCCAATTATCTCTGAATTGTTCATAAAATGCCTTTCCGATACACTAATTTGGAAAAATTTTTACAGTAAGCCGGTCAGTTCCTTTTTTGACAACCATACTGTCATCAAGCAGGTGCTGCTTGATTTCTTCGATATTCTCATTGATGTGTTGTAGGCTGTCAGTATACTCTTCATCTGAGTATTCATCTTTAGCATTTATCATATTTTCACGAATTTCCAGAGCTTTCATATAGGTACAGAGTTTTTTATTGATGAGGTTGTTCTTAAAGGACAGCTTAACAGTAGCAGGTTTGAAATTGCCCTCATCGTCCTTATCTGCTTCAAATTTCATATCAATCTGGTCATCCAGTTTAAACAGTAATGATAATACATCAGAAACTGTTTCTATATCAAAATCCATGAAAATGTTAATGCTGATGCCTAGTGCATTGGCAATCTTTAAAAGCTGGTCAGGCTTTGGATTACGGATTCCGTATTCATATTTCTTTATTGTTGCAGAGTTTATGCCGGACAACTGACCAAGCGTTTCCTGCGATATTCCACGCATATTGCGAAAGTATTTAATCTTTTCTCCAGTAGTCATAAAAAATACTCCTTTATGATTTGTTACCCCTATTTTATCACAATGGGACACATTTGTGTATAAAAATTTTGTTAAATTGCTTGACAGACACAAATGTGTACTATATAATACAGACAAATAAGGTCACAAAAGTGTACCAAAATATAAACAGGAAGGAGAACACAATATGGAGAATACGATGAAGATGTATGTAACAGCAGATGAAGCTGCACAGATTCTTGGAGTATCAAGAGGATATGCTTACAAAATCATTCGTGGTCTTAATAATGAATTGAAAGAAAAAGGCTATCGAGTGATTTCAGGCAAGGTACCTACAAAGTATTTTGAAGAAAAGTTTTATGGTATGGCAGTTGGTTAATGGAGAGGAGATGATGATATGCCAGCTACACGAGATGGTAAAACATGGCGCTGCCAGTTCTATTATGAGGACTGGCAGGGTGTACGCCATAAAAAGAACAAAAGAGGCTTTAAGACAAAGGCAGAAGCAGAGGAGTGGGAGCGTAACTTCCGGCAACAGCAGAGAAAAGATTTGGATATTAACTTTGAGAATTTTGTTGAAATCTATTTCGCTGATGTGGAGAACCGGCTTAGAGAAAGCACAATCAAGAATAAAAGATATGTGTTTGATTTGAAAGTTACACCATATTTCAAAAAGAAAAAGATGTGTGAGATTAAGACTTCAGATATCAGGGCTTGGCAGAATGAATTGATTAAGCAGGGGTACGCACCGACTTATCTTAAAAGTATTAATAACCAGTTGGCAGCACTATTCAATTATGCGGTCAGATATTATGACTTGAACGATAATCCATGCAGGAAAGCAGGAAGTATCGGGAAAAGCAAGGCTGATGATATGGAGTTCTGGACAAAACAGGAGTTTAAGCAGTTTCTTCCGTCTATGGATAAGAAACCAGAGGCGAGAATGGCATTTATGCTTTTGTATTGGACAGGAATGCGTATAGGAGAATTGCTAGCACTCACCTATGAAGATATTGATTTGGAAAAACGAATTATAAGCATTTCTAAATCATATCAGAGATTGGATGGAAAAGATGTAATTACACCGCCTAAGACACCAAAGAGCAATCGTAAGATTACTATTCCACCATTTCTGGCAGAAGAGCTAAAAGAATATTGCAGTCGTTTATATGGAATTATGTCAAATGAAAGAATGTTCCGATTTACAAAATCTTATATGGAGCATGAGATTGTACGAGGCATAAAGGAAACAGGAGTTAAGAGAATCCGTATTCATGATCTGCGTCACAGCCACGCATCGCTTCTGGTGGAACTAGGATTTCAGCCATTGGCAATAGCGGAGCGGCTGGGACATGAAAAGATAGAAACAACATTAAATACTTATTCACATTTATATCCGAATAAGCAGGCAGAACTGGCAGATAGATTAGAACTAGAGAATGAGGAGGACGAGCTATGAGCGGAGTACACAAACATCCAACAATCAGCTTTCGTGTATCGGACAGAGAGCGGGAAATGATTGAAGCCAAGATACTTGCAAGTGGTATGCAGAAGAAAGATTATTTTGTACGTTCCTGCATTTATAACAGAATATGTGTTGTAGGAAAAAAAGAGGTCATTTACCAGCTTGTAGAGGAATTGCAGAATATGCAGACAAATCTTTCAGAACTGGTAAAACAGCTGGAACAGCAAGAGATAACACTTACTGCTGATGGATTGGAAGATATGCGAAATGACTGTATGGATATGTTACAGGCGATTATTGCAATGCTGGATGGTGCCAAGTATCTCTGGCAGGGAGTACAGATTGATAAAGAAAAAAGTCCTGACAGCGGCAACTGTTAGGACTTGCGGTAACAAAAGAAAACCTCTGTTACACCTGTAAATACAACTAGAGTATAGCAGAGGTTCTTCTTAGGAGCAAATAAAAGATTGGAAAATGGAGGACTTTATGGAGGAACAGAAGACAGAATTAAAGATGATACGGATGTCGGAGGTTGAGTCACAGGAAGTGAAATGGCTGTGGTATCCGTTTATACCATATGGGAAGCTGACAATTATTCAGGGAGATCCGGGTGATGGAAAGACCACATTGGTGTTAAACATAGCAGCAAAGCTGTCAAAGGGAGAATGTCTCGACGGTGATATGGATGTGCAGGAGCCGGTAAATGTCATTTATCAGACAGCAGAGGATGGACTGGCAGATACAGTAAAGCCGAGGCTTGAAATTGCCGGGGCGGACTGTGAAAAGATACTGGTTATTGATGAAAGTGATAAATCTTTATCTATGGCAGATGAAAGACTGGAAGAGGCGCTTGCTAAGACTGGGGCAAAAGTATTGATATTAGACCCGATACAGGCATATCTCGGTGGTGGAATGGATATGAACCGGGCAAATGAAGCAAGAGATATGACAAAGAAGCTGGGAGCATTAGCAGAGAAATACCAGTGTGCAATTCTTCTTATTGGTCATATGAATAAGGCATCTGGTAATAAAGCAGCATACAGGGGCATGGGTTCCATTGACTTCTTTGCTGTGGCGAGGAGTGTGCTTCTGGTCGGAAGAATAGAGGGAGAACCTAATACAAGAGCAGTTGTTCAGATAAAGAATAATCTTGCGGCATTTGGACATCCAAAGGCATTTATGTTATCAGAAACGGGCTTTCATTGGTTGGGAGATTATGAGATTACAGCAGATGAAGTACTTGGCGGTATTGCACCAAAAGCAAATAAGCTGGAACAAGCAAAGCAAATGCTTCGTGAATTGGCAGAAACAACTAATATGGTGCAGAGTAATGAAATATTTGAAATGGCTGATGAACAGGGGATTTCAAAAAGAACATTGGAAAATGCCAAGAAAGAACTAGGCATCCGGGCAAAGAAAATCAATAACTCGTGGTATTGGGAATTGGATGCAGTAAAACAGAGATAGGACAAGAACGCAACATTGCAGGCTATATAGAAATTGCGGAGATAAACTTTGCAAGGTTGCAAAGCATATAGACTTTGCAGTGTTGCGGTCTTGAACGAGTTAGGAAAGGAATGGTGGATTGATATGAAAAATGTACAGATTTCAGAAGAATTTTTCGTTGCGATAATGAGATATTTTATGTTGGAACAGGAGGAACTGTTGCCTCAGATAAAACAGGGACTAGAGAAGAAACTGGATGCAATGGTAATGAGAGAATTATATACAAAATATAAGACTGCACCAACGGAAGAAGAAAAGGAAAAGGCTCGAAAGGAATATTTGGATAGACGAGGTGTGCCGGAGAGCTTTCGGTGGTAGTTTTTTCTTAAACATATATAACGGCTGCGTGTCACGCTTCCGTTAGAATCGATAAGGAAAATGTGGTGTGCTTGACACAGTGGAGGCTTGTGCACATTGACTGCCGCAGGCAGAAAAGCTCCCGGCAGGGCGCAAAACCTGACTTGTCAGGTTGCATTTTTGATGGCGTAGCTGTCAAAAGTGCTTTTGCGTTACTTTCGACGAAAGTAACAAAGCCAGAGCGAGGAAACCTCGCTCTATGCCGATATCCGGCGCTAATATGACAGATAAAAGAAAGGGGAAGATTGCCTATGGAGAGAACGATAAGTGCAATGATCGGAAAAGGTTCTGTGAACCATAATACCAGAGCATTTACGGCTAAGAATGTAGATAAAAACAGAAGTGCTGATAATGTGGAATTTTGCCAGGAAGATATTAAGCAGGTTTATTATAAATTATTTGATGAAGCACTGGAACGATATAATGCAAAACAGAAACGAAAAGATCGCATGATTGATAATTACTATGAAAAAATCAGGAGGGGTAAGCAGGAAAAGTTATTTCATGAAGTGATATTTCAGATTGGAAATAAAGATGATATGAATGCCAAAAGTGAAGATGGATTGTTGGCAAAAAGGATTTTAACGGAATTTATGGACGAGTTCCAAGCCAGAAATCCGAACTTATATGTATTCTCGGCACATTTGCATATGGATGAAGAAACACCGCATTTGCATATTGATTTTGTACCATATATTACAGGAAGTAAGCGAGGACTTGATACAAGGGTATCATTAAAATCTGCACTAGCGGCAGAAGGATTTGCTGGTGGTACAAGGGGTGCAACAGAATTAAATCAATGGATTGCATCAGAGAAGCAGGAACTTGCTACAGTCATGGAGCGATATGGTGTGGAATGGCTGAAAAAGGGAACACATGAGAAGCATTTGTCGGTGCTTGAATTTGAAAAGAAAGAGCGGGCAAGGGAAGTAGCTGAATTGGATAGCCAGAAGCGGGAAATATCTTCGGTGGTTGCACAGCTTGGAGAAGAGGTTTCTGTAAAGAAACAGGAATTGCAGAATGTTACTATCGAAAAAGAACTGGCTGAGGAAGCTACACAGAAGGCAAATGAAGAGAGAACTACAGCACAACAGGAGAAGGAAGCATTGCTTGCAGATAATCAGGATTTGAGAATGGAAAACTCAAGGCTTGAAAGCCGCAAGGACAGACTTCGCATGGAAAATCATGATTTAAAGCAGAAACAGCTACAGTTGCAGACAGATAATGAAGAACTGGAACAAAGGCATGAAGATTTACAATATATGAATAGTAAATTGGAGAATGTGAATAATCAGTTGTCCGCTGATAATTATTCTCTGGAGCAAAGGAATGATGCGTTGCAATTGGATAATCAGGCATTAAGACAGAAATACAATGATTTGCAACAGAATAATGTTCAACTTGAAAAGCAACAGAATGAGCTTAAGAGCCATATAGAGCAGATGGTGCAGTCGGAGCAGTTATTACAGCGTGATGTAAGAAAGTATGATGAAGCACCGGAGTGGCAATTGCCGGAACCGGGAGCATTTGCAAGTGCTAAGTCATTTCGGGATAAGGTGGTAATGCCATTTGTGAATAAACTTAAGACCTTGATAAAGAACCTGACAATCCAATGCGTAAGGCTAAAAGAGGAAGTATTACAGCTAAGGAAGGAAAAGAAGAGATTGTCAGATGATGTGGAGTTTTACAAGGGCAAGATTAAGAATATGAGTGATAGGACAGAGCTGTTGCAGGAAAAGGCTGATGATCTGGAACGTGTGAAGAGATATGCCGGTGCAGAGCAGATTGATACGATTATTCGTAAGGTAAAGGAACAGGAGCGTACAGAACAGCAGATAAGGCGGTGTGACAGGTCTTATGGGACAAGATAATGGGAAGGATGGATTGATGATATGAAAGATAATCGAATGGATAATATCGTGGAATGTGCTTATAACATGGATAACGGCTATGTTGAGGTGTGGTTTACAGATGGAAATATGTTGCGGATAAAGTGCGAAGAAGTGGAGGCTGCTCTGAGGACAACGGAGCAGTCACTGGCGAAGCTGCATAAGCTGTTGGACAATAAGCCAATAGAGTATGTGGCAATGGCTTTGTCTGGGGAGATGCAGGCATATTGTGATATTGAGGATGATATGGTTAAGGGAATGTTTGGGACGATTGTGCAGGGGTATCTGAAAAAGGGGTATAACCGGGCTACGGCGGAAATGATGGCTAGGGAGTTCTTTCGGTATGAGAGTTGAGATAATAGTAAATTATATTAAATTGATATCGTAACAGAGCGGTATTATGTTGGAAAACAGATTATTTTATGGTAGACTAATAATAATCAGAAAGCAAGGAAATAAATTTAATTAATAAATGACAAAGGAGAAGAGGGTATGATTATATTTTCTACAAAGTTTTATGTGAATAAAGAATTAACAATGGAAAAATTTATTGAATTGGCATTTGATTGGGTTAATGGTAGTCCACATTATGGATTTAATTCAATATGTTGGAATGGTGAATCACTATATGAAATAGAGACGGAAAAGCAGAAATTATCTATTGTTCAATCTATTGATAAAAAAATATTGGCATTAAGATTGGAAAATAGAGATGATGAGAATGTTATTTGGACGAATGATTTTGTTTATGAGGAAGGCGACATAAATAACATAATATTAGTGAGATTGGCACGTGATGCAGCGAATAAGGAGAGTTATGTATCCAGAAAATTTAATCGTCCAAGATTAATGAAAACGATATTGAAGTTAGGATACGGAGCAATGGATAATGATTTGCCAATCTCAGATAAACCATTTCTTATAAAAGAGGATAATTTGGAGAAAGCAGAAAAAATTATATCTGGAAAAACAAAATATTTACTTCCAGTTGTATATGTAACAAAAAAGTTTATTGATAATAATACAATTTTGGATACAAATGAATTGGCAAAAGATTTGGCTGGAACTGCACATGTAATTGTTGAGGACAGTACGGAATTATCTTCAAAGTTGAAAGAAAAAACAGATGGAATAAATCCATTTAATGGTGCTGTACATATTTATTATACTGATAAAGTTGGTTCAAGATTTATACCAGACGAGTTTGAAAATGGAAATTCATTTAGAGCGAAGATAGTCGATTCTTTATGTAGGAGGCTGGCACAAGTTAAAGTGGAAGACAAATATACATGGGGAACTATTAGATATCAAAATTTGTTAGCTCAATATAGGCAGAACCAACAACAAAATTCAGAACTGGAAAATGCATGTGAAGAAATACTTAAAATTAAGGAAAATGAGCATGCTCAAATAGTGGAAGAGATGGAAGCAGAACTTAATGAGCTTAGAAGCAAGGTTCAGAATTATGAATATGCGTTTCAAAATAAAAGAAGAGAGCAGCATGGCAATATAGTATTTGAGTGTGATGAAACAGAGTTTTATGATGGAGAAATTAAAGATATGATTATGAGATTGCTGCAGAATGAAAAGTCGCAAATGGATACTGATCCAAACCAAGTAGGTTGGAGAAAATATCATGTATTAAAAGCACTTTTGGAGAGCAATGAGATTATTGGAAAAGGAGAAGAATTAGAACGAGAACTGAAAAATATATTAAGTCAAGTAGATAGAATTAGTTCAAAAGACAAAAAAAGATTAATTGAATTGGGATTTATTAGTCGGGAAAATAAACATAACAAATTATATTTCCATGGTGATGATAGATATATGATTACATTAGGAAAGACACCTGGAGATTCACGTGCTGCAGCCAATGCCGCATCAATTGCGATAAATACAATTGTGTGTTAAAAAATGGCTCCATTTTGGCTCTAAAAAATTTAGACGAGGTACACAAAAATGCGAAATAAGATGAATATGAAGAACAAAACGCACAAATGTGTACTGAGAAACAGCCAGATAAATCTCTCAGCCCAAGAGTTCGAATAATTTTAAAAAGCTCGCAAAAGCCTATAAAATGGGCATTTGCGAGCTTGTTTTTTGTCTTGTGGTACTATAATGGTACTAAAGTGAGCTGTGCATGAATAATAGTATTTACGCATGCGGCCATGTGATTTTCCACTCAAAGTATTCATTTGGAGAAATCTCTCCATTATTTAATTTCGTTTTCATTTCACACCAGTCTGACAAAAAGTCATTTACCAATCCATATTCAAAAGTTAATGCAATGGGTGCACCTGCGCAGTCATAATCATCTTCGTTATAAGTTGGTTTTGCTGCTTCAGAAGGCTTTGAAGGTGTCATTGCAGTTAAGTGAATCAGATTACCGGGTGCAGTGTACTCAGGAAATCTTGTCCCTTTTCCTCGTGCAGGAAGAGAAGAGGCACTTTCCTCGAGCCAGAAGAGTGTTTCGATAATATCTTCAGCAGCACCTAAACTGTAGTCAGAGATTGCTTTGTAATTACAGTGCAATGCGTCGGCAAGCTTTTGAATCATATCATCACCGGGAATGCGGGCACCGGTTTCGTATTGAGAGATACGGACAGACATATTTTTTCCCTCAAAACCGAGAGCACCACCCAGGTCATCCATTGTCATTTTGCGGAATACCCGTATTTTCTTTATTCTTTCACCTATTGTCATAGTGTAGTTCCCTCCATTTAGATGTGTTATGGACTTTTAAGGAGAGTATAACACGAAAAAAATGAAAAGGGAAGTTTTTCTATACAAAAACATTAGAAAAACTTCTTGACAATTCAATACGGAATGGTATAGAATAATCACAATATATTTATCTATACCTTATAGTATTGAAAAAAGAATGAGCGATATCGGAATACTAACAGACATTTGCCAAGACCTTTCAAGAAGCGAGCGAATGAAGACACTCCCCTAAGTGGACTGAATACCTCGAGCAGGAGCGGGCGGTATTATCTGAAGTAATCTTTCAGGTAATGAGGCAGGTTGGAACACCGGCAGAACCGATATGAGAACGCCAGCATTTTTGAATGCTAAGGAATGTGAACAGTTGGACGGAAAAATCTGATTACAATTCCTGCAAAGCAATACATAATACAGAATTTATGCAGCAGTTATTGTGACAGCATCATAAATCTCTGTATTTAAACACAAGAAGAAGGGAGGCACAGTGCATGAACGAGAAGTTTTTAAAAGTAGATGATGTGATGCAGATACTGGGAATTTCAAAATCGGCTGCTTATAACATTATGCGACAGTTGAATAACGAACTGAAAGAAAAAGGCTATGCAGTTATTCGTGGCAAGATTAGTCGTAAGTATTTTGAAGAGCGATTTTATGGAATGACAGAAGCTGTGTAACAACAAAAAATATTAGTACACAAAGCCGGTGGGACTTAAGATGTCCTATCGGCAATAGGAAAAGGAGATGATGAGTATGCCAGCATATAGGGATAGTAAGACTGGTACCTGGTTCGTCAAATTCTATTGCAAGGACTGGACTGGGGAAAATAAGCAAATAAAGAAAAGAGGATTTGCAACAAAGAGGGAAGCGTTGGATTATGAGCGTAATTATAAGATTCGTCAGGAAAATAATTTGGATATGACATTCGGAGAGTTCTGGAAGTTATATACAGAAGATGTGAAAAATCGTGTTAAGCTCAATACCTGGCTTACGAAGGAACACATTGTGGAGACAAAAATCTTGCCGTACTTCAAAAATCTGAAGATGAATGAGATTACAGCAGGAGATGTGAGAAAGTGGCAGAACGAGATGGTAGGATTTCGATATGAAAATGGTGAGAGTTATTCTCAGACTTACAGAAAAACCATGCATAATACGCTGAGTGCAATTTTTAACCATGCCTGCAGATTTTATAATCTGAAATCAAACCCGGCGAGACAGGCGGGAAACATGGGAAAAGAGGAAAATAAGGAAATGCTTTTCTGGACTACCGAGGAGTACAAAAAGTTTTCTGATGCAATCGTGGATAAGCCTATATCATTTTATGCATTTGAAATGTTGTATTGGACTGGAATGAGACTTGGTGAGCTGCTAGCTCTTACAACGGAGGATTTTGATTTTGATAAGAATACAGTCCGTATCAATAAATCGTATCAGAGGTTGCAGGGGCAGGATTTTATTACAACACCCAAGACTCCAAAAAGCAATCGAACGATAAAACTTCCTAAGTTTTTGTCTGAGGAGATGCAGGATTATTTTGCAATGCTTTATGATCAAGAACCTACAGAAAGAATCTTTCAGGTGACAAAAAGTTTTCTCCACCATGAGATGGAGAGAGGCTCAAAGCTTGCAGGAGTAAAGAAGATTCGAATCCATGATCTTCGTCACAGTCACATTTCACATTTGATTGACCTTGGATTTTCAGCTGTGGCAATTGCTGACAGAGTTGGCCATGAGAGTATAGATATAACGTATCGCTACTCGCATTTGTTTCCGTCAAAGCAGGTGGCTATGGCAGATAAATTGGATGAGGTTAATGCAAGCTATGAAGATGGTGTGCAAGATGAAGTTGTGGAAGATGTTGCGGTAAATGAGGTTATTGAAGAAAAAGTGACGTCGGAAGAATCAATCGAGAACGATAATAAGATTCTTAATATACAAAAGTATCTTGCGGGATAAAAACAAGGGGATGTGGTGGCATCCCCTAGGTAGGAGATGAATCAAATGAGCGAAAAGAGATTAGATGCAAAAAACAGATGGAGAAATGTAGTGGTGGCATTTCGTATGTCACCGGAGGAAGCGCAGGAGCTTAATGTGAAAGTTGCGTTAAGTGGTCTTTCCAAGCAGGACTATATTATACAGTGCTTATTAAAGCACGAAGTGAGAGTGGTTACGGGGAAGAAGGTTGTAAGAAAAATGGAAATGTATCTTGAAGCGATGCTGGAAGAATTGCAGTTTTTGCAGGATGAAAATATGAGCAACATTGATTTTGATGAGATGCTCATGCCATTGAAGCATATTTTAACTATTTTAAAAGAAACGGAATAGAAAGGATTGGAGGAAGCGAGATATGAGAGAACTTAGAATTGATGGAACTTTGATATTGGCTGTGGATCATGGTTATGGAAATATAAAAACAGCTAATACAGTATTCAGTAATGGATTTGTGGAGAGAGATACAGAGCCGGTAATGAGTACTGATTATTTGTATTATGGTGGCAAATATTATGTGCTGGATCAGGGTCATAAAAATTATACGAAAGACAAAGTGATGGATAATGATTTTTATATCCTCACTGTTGCGGCAATTGCAAAGGAACTGTACTTGAGGAATGTTAGATGTGAGAAAATTCATCTGGCAGTGGGAGTTCCCCTTAAATGGATGGATTCACAAAAGGAGTCATTTCAGGCATATATGCTTCAAAATTCTGAAATTAGATTTGTATATAAAGGCAGAATATTTGAAGTGGAAATTGCAGGTTGTAGTGTTATGCCACAATGTTATGCTGCGGTTGCAGAGCTTCTGCCAGAATTTAAAGGTTTGAACATGATTGTAGACATTGGGAATGGAACGATGAATGCCATGTTCTTACAAGATGGCAGACAGGTAGAAAATAAAATGTGGACGGAATTGTTTGGAGTACGTCAGTGTGCTTTGAAAATCCATCAGACGTTATTAGATAAGTTTCAGGAAGATGTGCCGGATTCAATCATCAAGACATATCTAATGAATCGTATGGCAGATATTGATCCCGAATATGAATATTGGATGGAGGCAACAGCGAAGGAATATGTGAGGGAGTTGACTGCAAAGATTTTTGATTTTGGATACAACGAAAAGACAATGAAAATGTATGTCTTGGGCGGAGGAGCAAAGCTTTTGGAACATTTCAGCACATTTGACAGAAGCAGAATCACGTTCAACTTTGACATCAATGCAAATGCAAAGGGCTATGAGTATTTCTGTTATGTAGCATTGAAAAAGAAGAAGCTTGGAATTGCCGGATAACTGAGAAGTGAGGGCAGGTGAGACAATGAAGAAGAAAGAACAGAAAATCGTCAGATTTTATTCTGATAATCCTGAGCATCGAAAGGCGTTTGACATTCTCCAGAAAATTAATGCTGAAAAACATTCTTCCATACAGGATTTCATGATTTCAGCAATAAACCTTCTTGGAGATATGGAACTAAATGAAGAATGTCCGGCAGAGGACAGGAAAGATTGGGAACAACCGCTCATTGAAAGAATAGCTGGAGCGGTTGAAACAATTATTGATGAAAAGCTTCCTCAGATTATTGCTTCATATCTTCTTGGAAGTCAAACAGGTCAAACTTCAAATCCTTTGCCTGCTTCACATGCTTCTGATTTGCCAACAACAAATGTAATGTCTGCGGCTGAAAGAGTAACGAAAGAAGCCGGTGAGAATGAAAATGGCATGGAAAAAGATGTTGAAGCAAATGACATGCTGGATTTGGACAGCTTTTTCTCGTGATAGCATGACTGCTATCACAATCAGATGAAATGATATCAAAACAGGCACTTGTGATAGCAAAGAAAACTGAAATGGTGTAGTGCTATCAAAAAGTGCCGGAAAGATATCTATATCGTAATACCTGCTATCAAGTGTGATAGCAGTAAATTATATTGGGTGCAGGTGCACCTGCCAAGACGAAAAATGATGTAAACGCTGATGGCGTTTATATATTTTTCGGGAAAAGGTCCGACCTTTTCCGCATCTTGCAAAACCAGTGAACACTACGAATTTCATGCTTGCATGAGAATGAGTAGTGTGAACGCCAAACACACCGAGCATAAAATGCGAGGTGCAAAACCTATAAGCAAAACTTTTGGAAAGGATGAAAGAGCAATGGGACAGATAAAAAGAAATTGGATGAAGACAATATTTTTAAGACACGAAAGGGGATTTGATTATGGCAGATGGAAAGAGAAGATACAAGTCTGATAGGAAAGACTATAAGATTTCGGTGAAAATGTCGGAGAAGGATATGGATATTCTGGATGCAGCAGTTAGAAATAGTGGAAAGACTGTAAGTGAATATGTACGGGAATTGATTCGTTTAGGTGGCAATGTTGACTTTCGATATCCAGAGGACAGGGCAAGAGTTATCAGGATTTTTTCCGGTATTGCAAATAATATCAATCAGGCTGTTAAGCTTGGGAATACACAAGGAGAACTGTATTTTAGCGATATAGATAAGTTGCAGAGAAGTCTTGACGAAATCAAAAGCTTATTCGGGGAGGTGCTGGAAACATGGCGATTACAAAGATCTTAAATATTAAAGAATCAAAAGGCAGAAATCCGGCATCGCATTTGGAAAATGCTTTGCAATATATCCAAAACCCAGACAAGACAGAAGAATGTGTTTTGGTGGGCAGTATCAACTGCCTGCCGGATACAGCATTTGAGCAAATGGTAGAAACAAAGAATATATTTCACAAGACAGGTAACAGACAAGGATATCATGTGATTATTTCGTTTTCTCCGGAGGAGAAAGTTACGGCAGAACAGGCAATGTATGTATTGGAACATTTTGCGAAGGGTGTACTTGGGGATGATTATGAAGCTGTATTTGCGGTTCATACAGACAGGGAACACATGCATGGTCATTTGATATGGAACAGTGTGAGTATAACAACCGGGAGGAAGTATAATTCGCCGAGAGGAAACTGGAAGAATCATTTGCAACCGATTACCAATAGGTATTGCAAAGAGTTGGGACTTGGTATTATACCTGCGGAATATAGCAAGAATCCAAAGAACATCAGCAGAGATAAATGGGAAAAAGAAATGTCAATGAAAGAAATTATCCTGCGGGATGCACAGATGTGTGCTTATGCCGCTGGAGATGTGGAACACTTCAAATATCTGGTGAGAAGCTTGGGCTATATATTTAAGTCAGGTGTGTGGATGGAGGTGCAGGCTCCGGGGTACAGATATTATCACAGCCTTGCAAAAATGGATGAAATGTTTTCAGAGAATAAGATTAGATATTATGTGGATATGCCTTGGATGGTGCATCCACATTTTTATTCTAAGAATATTCGGTATTTGAAACGCAAAAATCTATCAGAATTTCAGAAGAAATACTATGCCAAGATGTACCGACTTCGTATGGTGGAGCAGAACAGGTTTAAAGTCAATGCAGTAAAGTACGCAGAGGATTTGAAAAGGTTTCATCAGTTGCAGGATGAGTATTTGATGCTAGTGGATAATAATATCAGAGACTTTTCTGATTTGCTGGATTATAGAAGTGAACAGGAAAAGAAAATGAAGGAGATTGATGACAGGCAGCATGAGATTTACAGGCTTAGTTCCGGTAAAAAGCGAGCAATCAAGACGGATGAACAGTATCGAGATTATCAGTTGTGGCATATGGATATGCAGAAAGAGTTGGATTTACTGAAGCAGCAGAAGAAAGAGGTAAAAAAGCAGATAGGTCTGGTGGATTTGGCGATAAAGGAAAATCTGTATACTGCGTATCATGATGTGCCGGAGATGGGAGAACTTATTGATGAGGAAGAAATTGTGATACCTCAGA
>JBGVHB010000046.1:0-16971 GCA_045121975.1 Roseburia sp. | reverse complement strand
TGAGCAGATTGAAGATCTGGCGCCATGGAATGAAGAAGTAAAATCAAGCTGTCAAAACTAAAATGAAGTAAAACGCTTGCATCTAGCAATTAGGGCAAGCGTTATTTTAGCGTGGACGTTGGAATACTAAGCGCTTACGATTTTTCAGGCTTTTTTCGGTCAATTCTTCAAAAATAAAAGAAGCCAAGACGATGTTTTTCACATCTAGTCTTAGCTTCTATTCTTATGCTTCTTCTAGGAAATTTCAGGGGCAAAAAACGGAAAATCCTGTTTGCCTTGGGACATGTGCATTATTCAAACTCGCAAAGTTTGATGTGATTTTGATTCGTTTTAGTTAGTTTTCTATACCATATAGTTTTGAAAACAATGGTTTTTCCACACATTATTTTTCGTTTCACACACTTTTAGTACCAATCCAGTACCAGCTATTTTTTGTCATTATTGTGTGTAGTTCCGGTGGCTTGCAGGTCATTTGACTATTCAAAGAATAATCGTCTGTTGGTTTGCAAGTTCACCTATAGAAATTATAATCTCAAACTGCTGTTTCTGCAACAAAAAGTTTTACGGTACTAATCAGTAGTACCAAGATTATTTCCTATGTAATGGCTGAAATCAATCACCTTTGCTGGCTTTCTCTTAGACACAATTCCAATGCGCTCCATGTCTAATTTAAAAAGCTCACTAGGATATCCATATGCATCGAATCCCTCCGGCTGGCAAATATCTCTGTTAAGATACTCACTCAATTCCCACTGGTATTTTGTATCTTTCTCCAGTTTCTTATCAAAATACTGAGCATCCGTTATCATTCTATTAATGCCACCAACAGATTTTTTACCATGAGTCTTTGTTACAGACATATCACCAGACATTTGAAAATATTGATCTATCTGGCTTTCAGAATATCCCATCTGCTGCATCACACCATGAATCACACGACCGATATACATTGTATAGTAATTCCAGTTTCTTGGCTCAATATCTGTCATTGCTATTGTATATCGATTGCTGGCATTTACAATAAACAGGACATTTCTTCCTTTTATTTTCGTCAAATGTGTATCCCAGCAAAACACAAGTGAAGCACCCTTTATTTCATCGATCTTTGTTGTTTTTAATCGCTCTTGAACTGATTTTGTTGCACCTATCTCCACGTGTATCACCTGCTTATCTCAAGTATTCTTTTTACTTCCTGTTGCAATTCGTCACTGAATTCTGATAAATCATCATATGTAATCACCTTCAGTCTTATAAGACGAACAATATCCCATATTGCCTCTGACTTGCTCATCTCCATAATAACTCCAGGATGATGCTTATCTTCCTTTATCCGCTTTTCCAGTTCCCAGAATTTCTCTGATGCATGCTTTGTATCATCATTCAGAAAATCCACATACTCTTTGACAAGACCTTTCATATAGTTTTCCTGCCAGTCTGATAATCTTTCTCGAAATAATTTCCAATCTTTTTTGCTTATGTCCATGATTTTAAACCTCCTCAGTCTCATGTTAGTCTCAACAAACAGTGTCAAAAATGAGACTGACTTGAGACTGTACTCATACAATTCAACCACAAATGCCGATTTTATCGCTTTTCTGCCATATTATATAATCTCACCAAGTCTCAAATCTCATGAGACTTCTTTGAGACTAACTCCAGAATACCCTTGGATGCCACCTGATTCACACATTTCTAATATTTTTTCTTCGACTTATTTGTTTCACTCTTGAGCTAATTTTATCTTTAGTTCAAGAAGAAAAACCTCTGTTTATCAGCATTTTCTTCTTTCATCTTGGACTAAAATATAATTACTTGAACTAATTTAGCTCAAAAACTATTTTTCTCTTTTCATAGCTTGAATAATATAATACACTTTCTATTCGTTAATCTCCCAGTGTCCACTGTAACCACTTCCGACATATGATACATTAGACATTTTTTTGATTTTTCGTTTTACTGTTGCAATTCCAATTTTCAATTCCTTTGCCATATCTGCCGTTGATACTTGCGGATTTTCCTTTATCATTTTGATGATTTTTTCTTGAGTATCATCTTGGGTATCACCTTGAGTATCATCTTGGGTATCACCTTGAATTTTCTCTTCGTTTGCATGTGTTGCATAATTAGAACCATAATTCAAATTATACAAAATCAATGTAAAATCATCATTATTTGCCTCAAAGACCGGCATCTTGGTTTCATCAAATTCTAGTTGTCCCTCATAATCTGCCAATATCTTCTTAAATCCACTACCTCTACGCTCCATATATTTTAAATGGCTAAATATATCAGCTAATATCGGATTTCTTCGCTTTGACGGAATTTTCAACAAATCTTTTCCTTCTAGAGATATCCCACTTACCATTCCGCCAGGTGAATATATTTCAATTCTATCATCAAACATATCTATATGGACTTCACTACCTATCTCCATATAGTTTCTATGAATCAATGCATTTACTACACCTTCAAGCACTGCTCTATCCGGATAATCAGGCATTTCAATTCTTCCGTCACCAACCTTACGCCATGCTTTCTTGGAATTATTTCTCACAAAATCAGTTCCCGCCTGCAACAATGTGACAAGACTGCCAGTATATTCCTTATCATCAAGTGCATCCACTATTCCTGAGGCTTTAGTAAGTCCATTCCATCTTGTACAAAACAATCTGGAATGACGTACCGGTGATTCATCTGCCAGAAGTGCTCCAGCATTCGTTAGATTTCTTTTTTCATCAATCAGTCCGAAAGATTCATAATCTGTATCTTCAAATGTATTCCCCGTTCTCTGTTTATATACTGATTTTAATTTTGTAAAGGACATATTATCAAAATCATATCTTGATTTCAGACTATCGTAACTTTCGCCGCTGCCACGAAGCACCAATTCTCTTAGCTGTGAAGGAGTTGCCGGAACACTTTCATTTCCTATACGCATAAATGCAATGAGTTGTCCATCACCTTCATAATAGTATGGTGTCTGCTGCCCTTCCATAACTTCCACAATAACAAAAATCTTTTCGCCATCTTTTTCAAAATACAACTTAAACTCCGGTATTGGATTCAAATGTGTTTTTATTGCTTCGCTAATTTTCTCTGCATCACCTTCAGCATCTACAAGCCCCACAAACTCATTATCATTCGACACGCCAAATATCAACTTGCCACCAAAACAATTGGCAAATGCACTGATACTCTTGCACCAGCTTTTAGGTTTCTTCTCTTCAAGTGCAAGCTTTTTGTCGTAATCTGTGGTTTCACCGATTAGTTGCTTTATGTCCATAAATATCACTTCCTTTCTGCCTTGGACTAATCTTGGACTAATCTTGGACTAATCTTGAGCTAAAATGAGATATTATCGGGATAAAAACCGTTGTATTGCAATAGTATCTTAGACTAAACATCATACTTATTATGAAATACAGCAATCCTACAACTAAAACATCTACCCAATTCATAATCTTCTCTAATTCTCCATCATTAATAATCTTTATTTATAAACAGCTTTGCTATTTCATCATCTGTTCCATCCTTACCATTCTGTATTTTTAATAATAATTCACCTATCATTTTACGAAGTTGTTTTATATTTGCAGTCAGACTTCCGTCCATTTTTGATCCACCATTTTCATATATTCTACCAGCCTCAAGCTGATTTAATTTATTACTGATCTCATTTAATTCATAACCATATTTTTCTTTAATATCATATTCCAATCTATTACTCATCTGTAGAATCACTCCTCCATGTTCTAATCTATTTACTCCTTTAACTTACTGTCAATCTTATACCAGTGTTTTTTCACTTGATTCCTAATATCGCTAACAAGCAGTTTACTCTGACTAAATATTTCATCTGCCTTATAAGCATATGTAAGAAAATTCCCATGGTCTTTAGAATACTTGCTTGCACCTAAATGTGTATATGAATGATAAATTGCTTTCTTTCCTGCATTAAAAGACTTTTCATCAGTATTCTCTTTTACTTTTTTTATTTTTCTATATGCTCTACAATAAAACTTAAACAAACTCTTATCTCTTATCCGAACAGTTTTTCCATTAAATGTAAAGCCAAGATAATTAATAAGATTACTTTGCCCTTTTATTTTTTCTATAATTCCATTATCGTAGAAAAAATGTTCAGTTTTATCCTCGTTTAATTCTAAATTAGGAATGCCATCTCTGGTACTGTAAATAAATTTAGCAATCTCCTCATTTTTTCCTTTTACATCTTCTTGTGTCATAGGAACAACAATTATAATATCATCACAATATCTTCTATACATCCCTTTCTGTGAAGTGATAAAGTCATTTATTTTTTTATCAAAATCTATCATATAAACATTAGCATATACAGCACTTATAGATGAACCTTGTGGAATCTGATAATCTTTAAGGTTCTTGCGAAGATGATTTTTCTTAAACTCATGAAATTCATCTGTTTCAAAATACTTATCCATACCTCGCATATCTCTTCTCAACAGACCCTTCTCAGACTCTATATCATCAGCTTCAATATATGTAAACTTCGTAATATTTTTGTAAATAGCATAATCAGCAGCATCTAATGACTCCTCGTTGATAACACATTTTATTTTTTCTTTTAAATATTTATGGTCAAGGTTATCAAAAAATTGGCTGAAGTCACCTACAAAAATGTAAGCCGATTCACATTTTACAATATATTCAAATACTTCTTTTGCAAAATCAATATTACATTTTCCTGGTGTACAATTTCTATAAGCTGTTGAAACACGGCTTATCCCATTTGATTTCATATACTCATTGTATCTGTTATTAAGACGGTTTCCATAATACTCATATATAAATCTGTCAATATGTGCAGCATAATATATATCTCGATTTTTTCCTTTAATAAACTTATTCCCCTCTGAATCATTAGTATATTTACTACAATCCATTTGAAAGTGAATAAATGGATAAAAGCCATGTCTACTGACCCAATTAATATTCTGGACTCTTTGCTGATAGTCCTTATGATTTTTCTTGACATCTAAGTGCGTATAATATTTATCTTTATATATTTTTCTACTCATTTTCCTCCTAAAAGCTTACTGAGTAACGACCGGTAGATATCTAATATCAGTAAGCATTAAAATCAATTGGACCTTGTTTTCACAAGGAACTCTACCATCCTCCACATACGATGTATTGTATAATAATATTAACAGCTACTATAATTCACTGGTAATAGGAGGTCATACAATGGACAATATAATTCTTAATATTATCAACTGTATACTATTAATTCTGGTCAAGAACGTTCTTGACATAGAATACATAATACCCTTATAGCCACTTCTATAAGGCAAAATAATATATTTTGCAACCTACAATAATCTCTTGGTAAAAAATTTCTATTCTGCCTGCATCCTATACGCTTGCTCAATTATCTCCATAACATTATCTACATCTGATGTATGCTCCATAAATAACTCGACATCACCATTACCCCATCGTCCAAGACCAGTAATATCCTTGCAGATGCCTTTAGGATCATGAATTTCTGAGAACTTCATATTCACAGATATTCTTAATCTCTGCTTCTGTACAACCACATCCACAAAGTTTGTATCCAATTTATAAGCTATATACAATTTCCTATATTCCCTCTTTACATCTGAGGAAAGATTCATAATTCGTTTATCTAATACTTCAAATAATGTCTTTGTAAACACATTAATATCATATGTATCCAATGAATACTTCTGTGTTGGCTTTTCCTCCACACAGTATGGTGCAATTTCTTCTTCTGATATCTTAGGATACTCCCATACATCCTTTGCTTTATCCGATAATAATTTCGCTCTCTCTTTAATATGATTTTCATTCCATTCCGTCAATTTCACGAGATATGAATTTAATCGTAAGGCGCTTTCCTTAAATCCACCTTCCATCTCCATTTTTACCATAAATGGTTTATCGCTCATTTCAGAATTATAAGCCGTAAGCGTGAGATTTCCTATTGTATGAAGATATTTTTTCTGCACATCCTTCCAATTTGGTCCTAATTCTTGCTTCCATTCATCATTAGGATTAGCATTCTGTGGCATAATATGCTCAATGGTGTAATTCTCAATTATAATCGGAGCCTTATTATTATAATTTTCCAGATGGCTTAATATATAGTTCCTTGAACGCATATTATAAATATCTCTTGAAACAAATGCAGCTTCAAATTTATCATCATCCGGAAACTGTTTATAATCATCTCGTAAAACAAAGAACGCTTTAATGGAATTCATATAATCATCTTGCTTTATCTCGTTCCGCAAAGTAGCAAATGTCTTATTTAAAGAATTTGTTGGAATATCACAGATATTTCTTCTAAAAACATAGCTTATGCACATCTTAAGTATTTCAATAAAATTCTCTTCTGTAATAAGTCCCTCTGAACAATCATTATGTACTTTAAGTAAAAACGGGAATGCGACTTCCATTCGCAGATCATTCACATCCACATACAAATTTTTAGTTACAGGGTTTGAACTTCTAACAAAAACCATATCTGTGTAATATTTTGCATATTTTAATAAATCTTCACACAAATCACGAACTGATGAGAATTCGCAGTTCACATGATACAATTTAAACTCTTCATATACCTTGTCTATTTTTGGAATTCTGGTTAACTTCATTGTAAGATAGTCACGGAAAAATTTATCCATAACAGAGTCTTGTTTTTCATACTCAAACATTAACTCCATTGGTCTCCAAAAATGTTCATATACATAACTCTGCTCATCGTTTTCCAATCCCATCAATATATAATTTCGGATCAAATCTGATTCTGACAGTTCTTTGCCTGTAGAATTCAGGCTTTCAAAAATTGCCTGTGCATCATCCACAGCTCTATCCAACGTTATATTTACTATCTGTAATTTTCCTATAGATTCATAAATTTCTGCCGGCATCAACTCGTTCTTCTCTATTTGCTCTACAAAAAATCTATGATTTGTCAACAAACGTGACACAGTATTCTCAGGTATCGGTTTTTTCTCTACCAATCTTATAAGAATATCTCTATCATTCTCTGTTAATAACAATTTGTATCTTTCATCGCCATTTTCATATTCATTTTTTAATAACATGTTATCTATTCGGCGAGAATTAATGCTGGTATCCTCTGGATGATTTATTGCATAATCTCTAAGTGCTATCAATAGCAAAGTCAAGGTTGTCATTCTCTGCTGTCCATCAATAATCATATATTTCTGAACTCCTGTTGGCATCGCCTGTTCTGCTATATTAACAATGGAACCTACAAAATGTCCCTGCTTATTCTTTTTCTGCATGTCAACAATATCATTCCAAAGTCTTCTACACTGTTCAATATCCCAGCTATAATAACGCTGATATACCGGAATCAGAAACTGCTTATTCCCATTTAGTATTGAATATATATTTCCCTTTGTCGCATCCAATGCTCATTCCTCCTATTCTTGTCCGTATTTCGTCTGTGACTCAGCTACCATCATCGTACTTCTATCCTCATTCACATAGGAGACACTGCTATGAAAATCCACTACATTTTCTTCTCGCCCCATATCATTGTTATCCGTCCAAAGTTCACATTGAGTCATAACAGTCTGTACTGCGTCATCCATACCTTCTGGTGGATATTTATGTTTTTTTAGTAGTTTCTTAATCATCATCCGCATCTTAGCCCTTGCTGAATCACGCTTTTGCCAGTCGATTGTTCGATTTTTACGAAGTGTGTCAGCTAGCTCCTTAGTAATTGCTATAAGTTCTTCATTTTCATAAAAGTCCTTAATAGCCTGCGGTTTTGTAAGGGCATCATAGAATGCCAATTCATCCGCTGTAAGCCCCAGCTTGTCACCTTCTTGCTTTGCTGCTGCAATCTGCTTAGCCAAATTCAGAAGTTCTTCTATTACCTGTTCATTCGTAAGCATACCATTAAGATATCTATTCATGGTTTGCTGGATGATTTCACTAAACTTTTCAGACTTTACAACATTAGTTCTTCGATATATTTGAACCTGCTCTGCAATCAGTTTTTTTAGTAATTCCACTGCGAGGTTTTTCTCTTTCATCTTTGATATTTCTTCTAAAAAATTCGGATCAAAGAGTGAGAAATTTTGCGATACATCAGAGAACAGATTGATTACACCATCACTCTTTATACTTGCCTTTAGTAATTCATTTATTCTGGCATTCATCTCTGGAAGGGATATTTTCTTTCCCTGTCCCTGATTCATAAGTCTCATTACAAGTACTCTGACAGATTCGAAAAAGGCGGCTTCGACGCGAAGTGATTCCTCTACCATTGATGAACATAATGACAGTGCCTGTTTTAAAAGTAGTGCTTCCTTTAAGAACTCTGTTCTTTCTTTTTCTTTATTAACACCAACTATAAAGTTTACGCCTCCGCTAATGGCTTTTGATCTTTCCAAATCTGAGCCTGTCATAAACTTAGAATAATCATATCCATGAAAGAAATCCTGACATATTGAAAGTTTTTCTAAGAATTTCGGATATGCAACCTTCGCAACATCAGTATCTCCATAGTTTTTCTTATCACGTGAAGTATAATCATTCATTGCCTCTTTGAGTGCAGATGCAATACCTACATAGTCAACAACAAGACCACCTTCCTTATCTTTAAAGACTCGATTAACTCTGGCTATTGCCTGCATAAGATTATAACCCTTCATAGGCTTATAAACATACATTGTAGCAAGTGCTGGCACATCAAATCCTGTAAGCCACATATCAACTACTATCGCAATTTTAAGTGGACTATCATTGTCCTTGAACTTCTTTGCCATCTCATCCTTGTGACGTTTATTTCCAATAATCTCTTTCCATTCTTCTGGATCTTTGTTGCTATCAGTCATAACAACCCCGACTTTTTCTGTCCATGTCGGTCGAAGTTCCAAAATTCTCTTATATATTTTCATAGCAATAGAGCGTGAATATGCAACAATCATAGCTTTTCCTGTAAGCAGATTAGCTCTATTGTTATCATAATGATCTAAAATATCACATACTAATGAGTCTATTGTCTTGTCATTACCAAGGATTGCCTCCATTTGTCCTAATTGTTTTTTACTCTTTTCTACAACCTCTGCATCTGCATTTGATGCCATTAAATCATATTCTGCATCAATCAATTTGAGTGTTGCTTCATCCAGCTTTAACTTGATAACTCTGCTTTCGTAATAAACTGGTCTTGTAGCTCCATCTTCAACCGCCTGCGTCATATCATATATATCAATATAATCTCCAAAGACTTCTCTTGTACTCCTATCCTTCATAGATATAGGCGTACCAGTAAATCCCACATATGTAGCATTTGGAAGGCAATTTCTAATAATCCTGGCTGTCCCAGTTACAATCTTAGCCTCTTTTTCTCCATCTTCATTTTCTACCATTTTTATTTTTTCTTTTAAACCATATTGTCCACGATGAGCCTCATCCGCCATTACAATAATGTTTCGTCTTTCAGATAATGGTTCTTCTGATTCTTCAAACTTTTGCATTGTGGTAAATATAATTCCATTAGCTTGTCTGCCATTCAGCCAATCCTTTAATCCAATATCATCCTTTGTTGAACTTGGTCCTAGTTTTCTGCATGTTGCATGAACTGGAACCTGTCTCAAAAATGAACTACATTTTGCAAACTGCCCAAAAAGCTGATCATCCAAATCATTTCTATCCGTAATTACAACTATAGTCGGGCTGTCTAATGCCTCCTGCAACAAATGAGCATAAAATACCATTGATAAAGATTTTCCCGAGCCTTGTGTATGCCAGAAAACACCACCTTTTCCATCTGTAACGGTCGCCTTTTTTGCCATCTGAACAGCCTTATTTACCGCAAAATACTGATGATATCCCGCTAGTATTTTGTACTTCTTCAATCCCTCATCTGAAAAACAGATAAAGTTTTTGATAATATCGAGCAATCTTGCTCTGTCAAACATCCCTTCAAAAAATGTATCAACCTGAGCATACTGCGTATTCTCATAATTTCCATCTTTCGTTTTCCATTCCATAAAACGGTCTTCTCCTGAAGTAATTGTACCTGCCTTCGATGTCAACTGATCGCTAATAACGCTAATACAATTATAGATAAACATAGAAGGAATCTCATGGATGTAATTTCTAATCTGCAAATAACCTTCTGATGCATCTGTTTCTTCTCTGGAAGGTGATTTCAATTCTATTAAAACAACTGGAAGTCCGTTTATAAACAAGATGATATCAGGTCTCTTGTTGCTATTTTCAATAAATGTCCACTGATTTGCTACGATAAAAGAATTATTGTCCACATTTTTATAATCCACAATGTATGCCAATGAAGAACACTGTTCTCCACCTACCGTATATCTGACAGGAATGCCATGCTGAATATAGTCCATAAACACTTCATTTTTCTGTACAAGGTCTCCATTTTCATAATTTTTTAACTTATACATTGCATCAGAAATAGCCTCCTCTGGTAGAGAAGGATTTAGTCTATGTATATATTCTACAAGCACATCATTGTATAATGGACTATAGAAATCCCGTTCGATATCTGGTCCATAAACATATTGATATCCCATATTTTGGAATAACTCAATTATGGAATTTTCGTAGTCTGCTTCTGTAAATGTTGTGGACATGTGTATCACCTCACTAATCTTCTGCATAGCCAATTCTTTTACTATAATCTATTTCTCGTTTACTCCAATTTTTCAAATTTTCTACTGAAGCTACGTTCTTCAATATTGTAATATCTTTATTCAATACCTTCTCAATGAAAAAGTTTAATTCTCTACCTACATAATCAATTTCAGCATGATTCAAAGTCCATTCCGATTCCACTGCTCTATCATAAAACTTTGAAACATTCAACAATGCCGCATTTTTCGCAACACTCTTTGTCATATCTCCAATCAAAACTTTATCTGAGAAAAATACAGCAACACGATTGCACAAAGCTAATATTTGCGTATAGCTTATTTTGTCTATCAATTCAATAAACCTATTATTAGCATTCTCTGAAATATGTAATTGAAGTCTTCTAGCTTCCAACATTTCTTTAAATTTTATAATCAAATCATTGTATATATATTCTTTAAATAATGTGATTAATTCTTCGTCCTCACTGCATTCCAAGAAATAGGTATTTTTATTAATTTTGTGCAATGCTGCTTCATCAATAATAACATTTACATCATAATGAACCTTGGCAACATAATACTTGTTCGGAAAGTCATCTTCGCAAAAAGCTTCTACTTCACTTTCCGGTGAAACGGATATTGCTTTGATTTCAACCATCCGATTAATATATTCGATCCAATTTTCTTTCACTTCCATTGGTGCAATCTGTGAAGTATTATGAAAAGAATTATTGAACAACAAATATATTAATTTAACCTGATCTGCCAGAATTAATTCTGCAAAATCAATTCTATCATTTTCTTTTTCATATGTTTTTCTGATTTCTTTTTTCTTGCGCTCATACTCCATCATCTCAATAACTTTACAACCATTACAATCGCACTTTTTTCTTCTCCACCCATTATTTGCATACTCTTTGTGACCACAATTCAAACAAAACCTATCACTCTGTTCACCGCTATACGAATACGCAGTTCTTGCTTCTATATTTTTATACAAGAACTCTCCACAAATCACGCATACATCATTAGTTCTTTCTGGTGGTAAAATCTTCAATAATCCTCCAGGTTTTACATCTATATTATATTTACTAAGTATATCCGATATTTTGATTGATTTATCCATATACATAGTAACAACTTCTTCAATTTGCGTCTCTGTTAAATGTTCTAATTTTTCGTTAATCTCCATATCTTATATCCTTTCTGTAAAAATGGTAAACAATAATTTAGAGCAGCAAGCTCAAGCTATATTCAAAGATTGGTTTATAGACAATCCAGAGAACGAAAATTGGTCTAATGGAACATTCTCTGAGCTTATCGAATCTACCTTAAGCGGTGATTGGGGTAAGGAAGCACCTACTGGAAACAATACTGAAAAAGTTTACTGTGTTAGAGGTGCAGATATTCCAGAGGTTAAAGCTGGAAACAAAGGTAAAATGCCTACTCGATACATACTACCTAAGAATTATGCTTCAAAGAAATTAACCGCTGGAGATATTGTTGTCGAAATTTCAGGTGGAAGCCCTACTCAATCTACTGGTCGTTGTACTGCAATCTCAGAGTCATTGCTTAATCGTTATGATAGCGGAATGGTGTGTACTAATTTCTGTCGAGCTATTAAGCCGATTTCCGGTTACAGTATGTTTATCTATTATTATTGGCAATACCTATATGATAAAGGCGTATTTTTCTCTTACGAAAACGGTACAACAGGTATCAAAAACCTTGATATATCTGGCTTCTTAGGAACAGAGCCTATTGTTGTTCCACCAAAAGAAAAAGTATTGGCGTTTGATGATTATTGCCAAACGGTTTTTGACCAGATATTTGCTAATGGCAAAGAAAGTGAACAGCTGGCACAACTTCGAGACACCTTACTTCCTAAGCTAATGTCCGGCGAGCTTGATGTATCGGACATTGAAAACTAAGCCACTAAATTATTGTTTATATTACAATTAAGTGCAATTTTATCATCGAGCGCCCTAAGAATATTGACAATTTTTTCTTGCTCATCACAATCTGGAAATGACACTTCTAAATCTCGAATCACATCTGTTTGCACACGTTGCCTGCCAGACGAACCAACCATTGACTTAATCGCTGGTTCTCTAATAATATGACTCCTTATAAGATAATAAACAAAGTCCGGGACAGTATAACCATCCTTTGCACGAAATACAATAAATTCTGTTGATCCAAATCCAACTTCTTCAGGATCTAAAATGTCTACCATTGCAGTTTTTCCATTCTCTAGACAAGGTGTAATTCTCGCCATAATGGTATCTCTATTCCGAAATTTTGATCCTCCTGAAAATTCAGCCCACTCATATTCAGGGATATCTCTACAAAAAGGTTGCAACTTGTCCATTGACACTTTTTTTACCACAGCCCCCTTTGCAAGCAATTCCTTAGGATTAACCTCAATATATTCACACAGTTTTGCAACTGTCCTCATCTCATTCATCCTCACTTTCTTCAAAAAAATCGCCAAAAGCTTCTATTAATTCATTTGCATTAATATTATATGTAATATCAAACGAATACTTAATACCATCTACCATGGCAACAAAATGTACATCTACATCATCTTCTACTATTTCACACGATAATATTTTTAGACGATATATGGTAGCATTTTCTTCCATTCCACACTCAGACAATATTCTCTTCATTAAATACTTATTTGTTGTCAAAATACCTTCAACCATTTCTGCAGATATTACATTGAATTCAGTAGATAAAATCTTCTGTATCTCTTTTGCATCTTTACATATTTTTAAATTGCCCCTAGTTGTTTCAGTAAAAAGCTCCAAAAAATCATTATCATTTGAAACAAGAATTCCAAGTTGATTTCCCGTGTCCTTTAGTAAAGTATTAAATATCAATGCATCCTTAAACCCAGCATCTGTATACTCTTTACCATTAGTTTTAACTCTCCTGAACGGCTTAATTGCATGAACAGCCTGCCCAATAATTCGCTGAATTGTATTTTCATCTTTAGGACAAGGTATTATCTTAGCATGTACTCGCGGATTATCGAGAAATTCTTGAGCAATTGTACTTGCATATAGTGTATATTCAGATTCAGTATTACAATCTTTAAATTCACAATCTATCTCTGCCAAGTTACCAAAAGATTTTCGAAAAGAAGAAATCTTAGATTCCATGGATTCCTTCTCTGATTTAAAATAACTTACTAAATGTTCTTGTAATTCATACCATACAATTTCAGGAATACATATCTCTACTATATCCATCAATTTCATATTTTGTATCAGTTCCTCAATTTCGTAGTACAAAGGATTTACAGTAAACTGTGAAAGGAATAAGGCTTTTCCAGAATGACGACATTCCAATGCGTTAGTATCAAAATAGATATATGCTTTCTCATATCTTACCATCTTTTATCATATCCTTTTATTCCAACTTGAAGCCGATCGCCCCCATTTTTCTCCTTATCTCATCCTCTAGTTCATGTGATTTTGCAAACATATCCGACAGTTCTGATGTAAGTCTTCCCATCTTTTCCTCAAATGGTTCCCCATCATCTTCCTGTTCCGCAATCCCAACATATCGTCCCGGAGTAAGAATATAATCCTGTTTAGCGATATCCTCTATCGTTGCTATTGCACAGAAACCTTTTTTCTCTTTCAATGTCCCTTTCTGAAATGCTTCAAAAGTATCTGCCAATAATTTAATATCTTTTTCATCATCCAGATCTCTATGTTTTCTGTCTACCATATGCCCCATATTACGAGCATCTATAAATAATGTTTTGCCCTTCTGTTTTTTGTTATCTGTAATAAACCACAAAGTTACCGGAATAGTTACACTATAGAAAAGCTGCGTAGGCATCGCAATAATACCTTCAATTTTATCATCTTCAATTATCTTCTTACGAATCTCTCCTTCTCCACTTGTTTGTGTAGATAATGCCCCATTTGCAAGTACTAATCCTATCTTTCCATTCGGTGCCAAATGATGAATCATATGTTGAATCCATGCATAGTTGGCATTCCCAGCTGGTGGCAGACCATATTTCCAACGTGGATCATCTACCAACCTTTCTTGGTTCCATGGATGATAGTTGAATGGAGGATTCGCAAGTATAAAATCTGCTTTTAAAGTCTTATGCCAATCATTCGTAAATGTATCTGCCTGATATGGTCCAAAGTTAGCATCTATGCCTCTGATTGCCATATTCATTTTTGCCATTTTCCATGTATCAGCATTCGCTTCCTGTCCATATACAGAAATTGCTCCCCTTTTTCCATTATGTGCTTGAATGAACTTTGCACTCTGTACAAACATTCCACCTGAACCACAACAAGGGTCATATACACGACAGTTTTCAAATGGTTTTAAGATTTCAACCAATGTTTTTACTATACTTGAAGGAGTGTAAAATTCTCCGCCACTTGCACCTTCTTTTTCTGCGAACTGTGCAATACAATACTCATATGTTCTTCCAAGTAAATCTTCATTAGCTTCCGTATCAGTCATATCAATACTATTTGTAAATATATCAACAACATCACCTAGGATTCTTTTATCCAAATCTGGACTAGCATAATTCTTCGGAAGGACATCCTTCAAACTTTTATTGTCTGCCTCAATAGCTTTCATAGCATTATCAATCACAATTCCAATTTCCGGAGTATGAGCTGCAGATGCTATAGTTGACCATCTTGCTTCCTCTGGTACAAAGAAAACATTCTCCATAGTATATGCATCTATATCATCCTCGAAACCATCGCCATCTTCTACCAGTTCTTTATATCTTTTATCAAATGCTGCTGATATGTACCTTAAGAAAATAAGTCCAATAATAACTTTTCTGTACTCTGCTGCCGGAATATGTCCCCAAAGCACACACGCTGCATCCCATATTTCTTTTTCAAATCCTATATTTGCATTGTTCTTATCCGCCACAATAAAGCCTCTCTTTCCATACTTTTTTCTATTCTTCGGACTCAATCCTCACAATATCATCAAACCCACATTTTAATTCAACACATATCCTCGCCAGTATATCCAACGATACCTGCTGATCATTATTCATCTTCGTAAATGTGCTTGGTGCAATTTGTGTTCTTTTTCTTAATTCAGTTTTCGTCATATCCCTATCAATCAATAGTTTCCATAAGGGCTTATAAGATATTTTCACCTGATTTTCTGACATGTTCTTTCCTCCGATTTATCACGCCAAATAGTCCTTTTTTCTCAAAAATAATTATATCATCTATCTTTCATATTTACAATTATAACTTTTGAGTTCTCGAAACTCAAAATATGCTTTATTTTTATCTCTTTCTCTTCAACAATGTAATCCAAAACTACCATAATAGTTCATGAAATAGACAGAGGAATTATCTCCCTCTGCCCTTATTCCACTGCTTCTCCTGTTCCATCTCATGCATCTCATTCCTGCTTACTGTCTCATCATAAATTTTCTGATATTCCTCATACAGTTGATCCCCATCAAGTTTCACACCCAATTTATCCAGCACACTCATAAAAAGTTTCAAATTACCACCAGCATCACTTACATCGAACTTAAAAGCATCTGCTTTCACCGATGTTTTCAGGTACTTATATGGACCACATGCTGTAAGCTCCCTTGCAATTTTATCTGCCTTATCAGCCACAACACTCTTTCTAGCAACATCTGCTAACCGCATCGCTTCCTCATATAACCCATCAAAATCGGTTTTGTATCCATTTTGTTTAAAGAAGCTATTCAATTTCTCATATACTTCCATTAAATCATCATTTCCATTAATCCCGACTATTTGTATTCTTTCTTCATCAGAACTAGCCACATAATCCGCATACGAATAAAATGATTTGTCTTTTACATTAATCTCCGCCACTACATCTTCCATGCTGATTGTAGATTTCAATTTGCTGCTATGCGCTTCCTCTGTATTATTTTCGTATGATTCTTCTCCGTTATCCCCTCTGCATGTCTGTATAGCCGCATCAGAATAGGCTTCACTATACGACTTTTCTCCAGCATACTCTAAATCATCTCCATACATATCATCCGTAACAGCCTTCCCCTGTTTTCCCTCAAGAAATACCGCATCTATAACCGAAATGCCTACATCCGCTCTTTCCACTTCCAGCGCAACAACCTCATCTATTTGTACTTTACAAGCCACAGCTTCTTCCATCTGAGGTATCACAATTTCTTCCTCATCAATAAGTTCTCCCATCTCCGGCACATCATGATACGCAGTATACAGATTTTCCTTTATCGCCAAATCCACCAGACCTATCTGCTTTTTTACCTCTTTCTTCTGCTGCTTCAGTA
>JBGVHB010000045.1:0-7242 GCA_045121975.1 Roseburia sp. | reverse complement strand
CTGGAGCCATTGTTTCCTCTGGCTCTGTTGCTTCTGGGGTTGTTATCTCCTCTGGCTCTGTTGCTTCTGGTGCTGTTGTCTCCTCCGGCTCTGTTGCTTCTGGGGCTGTTGTCTCTTCTGGTTCGTTTGCATCCCCATCAGTTGTGTCTGGTGTATCATTTGTAATCTGAACACCTTTATTTACAACACCACCCTTATTCTTTAATTTCTCCTGACGCTCCTTGATTGCCTGTAGATCTGCTTCTAAGGTGTCCGTATTCTCTACAACTGCTGTATAGGTTTCACTTAATAATGTACCGGATGCTTTTGATGGAATGTCAATCCTTGTACCATCTTCATTTAACACATAATTATCAAAATCATATTCAATTACTCGTCTTGATGTGCTTCCGTCACACATTGTAATATTGACTTCCGCAGGTAACAAATCAATGGAGGTACAGAAGGCACTACCTACCTCCTCTGCATTCTGATGCCATGCCCATCCTTGTGGAAGAAGCTGTGAATATGTCTTTAACGAACACATATTACTTACTGGAGAACTTCCGTTTTCTGTGATAGCAATTACACCGATGTGGTCTACCATAGTTTCAAAGAAATCTTCATTCATATTCTCCATGCCACTATACTCATCATCTTGTGATGTAATATAATTTTCGAAAATATCATTCATGCTTATTACATCACCTGTATAGTCAAATACATGCGTTGGCGCGCTCCATGTCGTATCGGTTGTTCTGGCTATTGCATAGGAATATGAATCAAATCCAGGATCTGACATATCTTCTCCCACATATTTTGTAATCATAAATAATACATACTCCGTTGCTCCCTCAACCGGTGTCCAGTTGATTGTTGCCACACCATCATCATCACAAGTAAACTCTGCAACTGGTGCCTCCTTTAACTCTGTTTCTACTTCCATAATGGTGATACTTGGTGTTTCTAATTCTTCACCTGTTTCTGTATCTAATTTCTGAACCAGATACAGTTTACCAAGGTTCCCCCAGTCATCACCTGTCTCGTCATCATACAAGAAGCTTCCGCTTAAATCACTTAAGTCGATATCGGAACCACTTGCAGTATAAAGCTCTGCAACGCCAAATGTTGGTGGCTTAATTATAAGGGTATTGGTCTTATAATCATACTCATAGAAGCAATCTAATGGATATTGCATTTCTGTATCCTGATATACGGTAAAATAGTCTGACAATTTTCCCATTTCTTTTTCTAATGCATCAAACCCTAACTGGATTTCAATGTTTTCATTTCGTGCTACTGTTATCACATCTTCTGTGTAATCTACAGTAGCTGCACCGTATTTGTCTTTTAAGGATGCTACCAGATCCTTATCACTTTGAGAAATACTGGATACCGTCTCCTCATTCTCTGATTGCTGTGTTGTGGTTGTAGTGTTTGTGCTGGTTTCTTTACTTTCCGGTGTAGTACTTGCACAACCGGTTAATAATAACGATGTTGCAAGTGATAGGCATAAGCCTCTTTTTAAGTATTCTTTAAATTTCATAAAATCGTTTCCTCCATGGTTTATTTTATAATCTCTCGGAATCTTTAAGCCAGTAAACATAAGGCTTTCAGATTCCTTTTTTATTAAAATCCCCCACTTTTTTTGCCAAAACCTCTTGACAAATCCATCGAAAAATGCGGCGCTTCGCGCCCTTATTTATAAGACATATTTTTCGATTGGAGGCGATTTTATTGTTACCTATTAATTGTGGCAGTCATGCCGACTACCAAAACTTTGTTACTGAAAATCTTCGTAAATATTATCCTAATCCGGATGCAATTGCCCGCTCTACATGGGATATCATTGAACGTTTTTGGACATTGGATTTATCTTACACTGATGAACTTATGCGTGATAAATACTCTAAATTCGGCCCGGCTCCAAGAACACCTTCCTGTATGCAGCGTTCTTACCTTTTATCCATCGATTTTAAGGTTACTTCCATAACCGATTGGGCTGCACAATTAAAAATAAATCCTTTGTATGCCATTCTTAGCGGATTTGAAGTTGGAAACACACCTGGAGTTGGTACCTTTTATGACTTTTTTAATCGCTTATGGGATTCAGAAGATGATAATCTTTCCCCTTATATTCATCCCGTAAAAGCTAAGGTAAAGAAACCAAAAAACAAAGGTGCCAAAGCCGCATCTGTTGAAAAAGTAACCGTTGACCAATTGATTCCTCAGCTTGAGAACACTGCTTTTATTCCTGAACAACAACCTTATCATTCCCTGCTTCAAATCTATAAAAAACAGTTTCTTGATGTGTC
Organism: Roseburia sp.; assembly: GCA_045121975.1. Classification (GTDB taxonomy): domain Bacteria; phylum Bacillota; class Clostridia; order Lachnospirales; family Lachnospiraceae; genus Roseburia. The sequence goes on along the minus strand of JBGVHB010000045.1, from coordinate 4,948 downwards.
TGTTTCTAAAGGATTAATCAAGAATAATTCTTTAGCTATCGCGGGTGATGGTACTCCTGTTGTTACCTCTCACAGAATGAGAAGCCATCGCATTTGTGATTGTGCTGAGAACGGAATTTCTGACTGCAACTGCGACAGGTATTTTTCCCAACCTGACTGCGATATCGGTTGGGATTCTTCCAGAGACTGTTGGTATCATGGATACGATTTATATATGCTGGTTGCATCCGATTCTGAAAGTGACCTTCCTGTTTTTCCTTTATTAAATCCGGCTTCAAAACATGATTCTCATGGATTTCTAGAAACATTTTTTAGAATGAAATCATTTCTTCCGGATTTCAATATTACAAAATTACTCTTAGATTCTGCTCATGATGCAATGCCTATCTATAAATACTGTAAACAAAAAAACATCATTCCTTTTATTGATTTAAATGAAAAACGTGGTATCAAAGTCAAGTACAAAAATGACTTTACTATCGGAAAAGACGGTGTTCCTGTCTGCAAAGAAGGACATCGTATGAATCATGACGGCTGTGAGGCTTCTAAGCACAGGTTAAAGTTCAGATGTCCGCTTGCAAGCAGAAAATACGGCTGTTCCTGCGAACATCCCTGCTCTAATTCAAAATACGGCAGAACAGTACATCTTGCCATGAAGGATAATCCAAGATTAATTAACATACCGCCTCGTGACAGTGCGGAATGGAAAACGGAATTTAATGCAAGAACTTCTGCGGAACGTTCCAATAAACGGGAGAAATTAGACTTTAAAATAGAAGACGGCAGATAAAATGTGGATCGAGATGACAGAGCAGGATATGCTTTCCAATACAGATGCTGTAATTCAAAAGCTGGAACATCTAAAGCAGGTGGGCCATACATTATTGATTGATGATTTTGGTATGGGTCACACGTCTATTGTTTATTTACAATCGAATTATTTTGATGTAGTAAAACTGGATGGTTCTTTGGTAAAAAACATACTGGAGAATTCCACAGACCAGAAGATTGTGGCTTCTGTGGTTGAATTGGGAGAGAAATTAGGCGTAAAAGTAATTGCTGAATATGTGGAAACCGAAGAACAGCGAGATAAACTAAAAGAATTAGGCGTTTCTGGTATCAGGGCTATTTGTATAGTAAGCCGGTAGCATTGGATGAGTTTATTGTCTGGATGAAAAAGTGTAACGAAGGAGTTTAGTTTTCCTTGGACATCCAGCAATATTGTTCTCTGTAATGTTTCGGAGAAATCCCTTTTTCCTTTTTGAAGGTGCGGGAAAAATAGGAATAGTCCTGAAATCCTGCCCGTTCTGTGACTTCGGAAATGGGAATCAGGGTGTCCCTTAACATGGCAGCGGCTATCTCTATTCTGTTTCGATTTAGAAATTGAAAGATAGTTTCGCCGGTATAGGAAAGGAACCGTTTGGATAAATCGGTTCGATTCATTGAAAATTGTTTTGTTAAATCTAAGATGGTGATTTTCTTGTATAGATTACTTTTCAGATAAGTAATTACCGCAAGAATTTCATCATCTTTTTTCTGTTTTTCAGTATGGATAAGCGTAGCCTTCTCATGGGATAACGTATTTGCCAAAGCTAATAGTTCAATTAAGTAAGTACGGCTTCTGCATGCCCAAAAGTCTGTATCCTGCAATGTGATTTGGGCATAAAAATCCTGAAAAAGCTTTGTAATTCGAAGAGAATTATCCGGATTTGGAAACAAAACCCCATAAGAAGGAGAAATTCGCTTGACGAAGGAATCCAGATAAAAACAATCTTGCATTTCAGTAGTGCTTAAGGTAGAAGAAGTTGTTCTGATATTTTGGAAATTTAATGCACTATTTATAATGGAAGGATGAAACAGGATGGCTTTTACAGAAATGTCTTTTTCAATAGACAGAAGTTCCGTTTCGTTTGCGCAAACCAAAACAGGAGCATCAAAAGAGATGGCTTGGTGATTGAAAAGAAATATTCCGCTGCCGGATTCGATAAAAACCAAAGAAAGACGGCTGTTTTGTAAAGCGGAAGAGTCAAATCCCAAACCTTCATAATATCCCATATCTAAAGTAAAGTATCCGTGATGTTCTTTCGTGCAAATTTCCATAAGTATTCTCCTAACTTTTCCTAATATAAGTTTCTGATGCTATTTTATATCGAAATTGATAATCCGACAATCCTTTCTGCCAATTCTTCATGGTCTTTTCTTTGGAATATTTTATAATTAGGCTAGAAAGCAAAGGAGGATGGCTTATGAAAAGAAAAATAATACAATGTTTGGGATTGATGTGTTTGTTGGTTATTAACAGTGGATGTGGCAAAGAAACGGTCACACCAAAACCGGAAAAAGAAAAGGGAACCATACAGGTGCTAGAAGGATTCTACAGTGAGGAACTGGGGACGGAGAATACAGTAAGAATATATCTTCCACCGGAATATGAAAACAGTGAAGAAAGATATCCTGTAATTTATATGTTTGATGGACAGAATTTGTTTGACTGCTCCACGGCAACTTATCAAAAGGAATGGCATATCGATGAAAGCCTTGATACTTTATATGACGAAAAGCGCACCAAAGGCATAATTGTGGTAGGGGTGGACTCCGTCAGCAGCAGGAGAAACAAAGAATATAATCTTTATCTGAGGGAATACGATGGAGGTGGTGCCGGAGATGTTCTAAAAACGTGTGATTTTTATGCTAACACGTTGAAACCTTATATTGATAAAAATTATCGCACACAAACAGACAGAGAGCATACAGCGATTATTGGTGCATCCTATGGAGCCGTGGCAGCCATATGTGCCAGTACACAATATCCGGAACTGTATGGATATACCGGCATGTTTTCCTATTGTGACAATCAAAATCCGGAAAAAATGACTGAATATATAAAAGAGCATATGACGCCGGAAATTTTAACGGATAACAGAATTTATTTTTACACTGGAAAATACGATTTTGCCTATACTTCGACAAAGTCTGCTTATGAAATTGCCAAGGAAAATAGCTTAGAAAATATACATTATGAGCTGGATGAAGGGCAGCACGATGAATACTCCTGGGGTACCAAATTTACAGAATGTTTAAATTTTTTTTGCTGGATAGAATAAAACTACTTGAAAAATTTTTTATGATATATTAAAATTCTACATGAACGATAGTGTCGAAGTTCACAATAACCTGAATCCGTGAAACTGAATATCTTTTTATGCCGATACGATTAATTTCTTCGAATCGGCATATATTTTTTTAATATGTCTATCTTGCTTGTCAAAATGAAAGATTTGTCCTGTAAAAGGGTATACTTCCCCCTATAGGAAAAATTGCACTTTGACTTTTTCTTTTTATAGACTGAAATCCGCAAATGCAGTATAAACTTCAGAAAACGTATGTCGCCATACATTACTTTTCCCAAGTCCGATAATCAGTTGCCTTGCATGTGATGTTACATGACTTGCCATCATGACCAGATTGCTTATGACAGTTCTCAGTCTACGGCGTTTTACTTTATGTCGTGTTTTGCGTATTCCAATGGTTTCCTGTCCGATCATGCGTAGAATGTTGTATGCCAGAATCGTTAACTCCAATACCAGCTCGTTTGTGTCAAACTTTCCAGAAGGAAGACGTTCCACATCCATGTCTGTTTTGATCTCACTATGGAATTGTTCACATTCTCCGTGGGCATGGTAATGTCTGATCACTTCATCATCACTCATTCCTGTATTTTCCCACCATGTTTCCACCTCCACATCTGACGGAAAAAGAAACTGGCCTTTTTTATCTATGGTTCGTTCTGTGATTTCGTATCCGATACGGAGCGTAACTGTCTTTTGGATTCCGTCTTCTGTTGTATAGGAAATATCTTTCCAATCACTTCCCGTGTAGACAGTTTTTCCCTCACGTGGCTGTGTGATATTTTGACAGTGTTTTTGTGCCATGGAAAGCCATTCTTCCTTACTTTCACGACGCAGGTTTCTTTTTATGATAAATTTGCAACCCTCTTCCAAAAGGATCCCAATATTTTCAGCTGCATCATTTCCAGAATCCAAACGTACCAGAAGAGGTTCATTTGTAATCTGTTTACACAGGCGAATTGTTTCTCGCAGGAATTCTGGTGTATTTTTCTGACAGTGCTGTTTTCCTTCCCTCAGTTCTGCATTGATCAAATAGCCTTCTGTTCCTATATATGCCATGATTGGAGCGTATCCGTCGTATCCTTTATAGGTACGTGATACTCCTTCTTTCTTAGTTTTTGAATTATCAAACGGAGTGACATCAATGTCTACTGGAACATATCCGCTTGGAAGTCTGCCGGGAACTATTCCATTAGAACGCAACATTTCCACATTTTCAGACAGGATTTTTTCACGCATAGTATTACCGATGTCATCCATTCTCTGCCGAAGTGTTTCTTCGGAAGGTATTGCCCTTGTGATGCCTAGTGCATACTTGTAAAATTCAATATCATCATCCATCTCGTGAACAGCTCCGTACTGTGGTTTTCCCATGCATAGCATTCCGATATAAGTAAGTAGAATGTCCCCGTTTTTTATCTGATGTTGTGACCTGTTTTTGGTAACATCCATTCTATTACAACGTTTCACAAAATCGCTTTTTCCAAGAATAGCACCGACTACGGCAAGACCACTCGCCGGAATGATACGTTCATTTGTAAATTCAATTTTTATATTACTCATAAAATCCGCTCCCTAAAATAGTTTTCTGACAAGACTATTATAGCAGAATAAACCATCACCGAATGGGTGAATTTTGAATTATACAAAAAACAATGAAAAATGCTTGTATTTTGGTGTTTCGAGAATTATGTTGGTATATGAGTTTCACGGATTAAGGCAAGATTAATTAACATACCGCCTCGTGACAGTGCGGAATGGAAAACGGAATTTAATGCAAGAACTTCTGCGGAACGTTCCAATAAACGGGAGAAATTAGA
>JBGVHB010000044.1:0-2767 GCA_045121975.1 Roseburia sp. | reverse complement strand
TGACCAGATACTGCCTGCCAAGTCTTCTTCATATGCACACGTCAGCTTTTTTCCATTCATTTTTCTTTCGATCGCATCAACAAACTGCTTCGTAACCGTTCTTCCATCGAACCCAATCACATTATGCTTTTGCATATAAACAGCGCAATACTCCTCCACAGTTGGCACTCCTGCCGTACCTGTCCGGAATAAAATAATACCACTGCCTTCTAACTCCTTTTCTGCTTGAATAAAATATCTGCCATCTGTAAACAGCCCCGCTTCCTCTTTCGTGACAATGAGGGTTCCGGCAGAACCTGTAAATCCACTCAAAAATTTTCTGGTTTTAAAATAATCACCCACATATTCTGATAAGTGATAGTCATCTGTTGGCACCACATACAAATCAATTCCGCGCTCCACCATGAGAACACGCAATCTGTCAATTCTTTCTCTAAACATAATCTGCCTCCTAATGTCTCAAGTTTACATGTCCATCTGAGACACAAATTCGTTTGCGATTATTTTACACGAAACCAATCAATTGTTCAACCTCAAACACCATAGTATTCTTATAGGACAAGTAACAGTTCAGCCTTGTCCTAGTCAAAAGAGAGAAATTTAAAAATTTTTTCACAAGTTTTATCCACACAAAAACGTATGATTTTACAGATTTGTATGCACTTTGTTTTTGTGTGGATAACTTTTTTACAAACTATCTGTTCCAGCCTACTTTTTCATGTTTGGTGAGACTGGTTTTCCACATATTCTGTTGATTTACAGAAAGTAATACACCGTCATTTTGACGAATCTCTTTTTAGGCATATTTTTCTTTTTTGTCTGTTTCTGATAAACTATGTTTATCAGAAACGAACGGAAGGAGATGCCCCATGGGAAGAAAAAGCAATTATGAAAATGGAATGTATCAACAGCTCATGGAAATCATGGGGCGTTTAGATACTGTAGAAAAAGAATCCGCACAAAAAATTGATACACTTAATAAGCGAATCGATACCCTTGAAAATGAAAATCTTGCTTTAAAGAAGGAAAATCAGTTGTTGAAGGATGATAATGCCCGTCTGAAAAGCATCATCAATAACGACAGTTCCAACACATCCCTTCCGCCTTCTACCGACCCAAAAGGTGGGAAACCTGCGAATTCTTACAATGGAAGAAAGAAAACCGGACGTAAGGCAGGCGGTCAAAAAGGACATAAAGGAACCACGCTCACAAAAGCTGAAATAGAAGAAAAAATAGCTTCTGGTAAATGCAGACATAAAGTGAAAACAATTGGTAATGCATCCGGTCAGAAATATGTTACAAAATATGTGGTGGACCTAGTGACAGAACCGGTAATTACAGAAATTCGTATCTATGCAGATGAAGATGGAGTCTTACGCATTCCTGCAGAATACCGCAGTGATGTTACCTACGGCGCAAACGTAAAAGCACTGGCTGTATCCCTGTATAGCGAAGGGGTTATGTCAAATGACAGGATAGCATCTTTTTTAAACGCAGCAGGTAACGGAGAACTTGATTTGTCAGAAGGCAGTATCTACGGATTTTGCAGGAAACTGGCGCAGGCTTCAGAGACAAGCATTTCAAATCTTGAAACAGAAATGCTGAATCAGGAGATTGTTGCAACGGATGCAACAACAGTAACTGTTAATGGGAAGCAGAATTATATACGAAATTTCAGTATAATAAACAGCGTGGTCTATCATGCCATGGACAGTAAATCCATAAAAGCACTGAGAGAGATTGATTTTCTGAAACGCTATACCGGAACGCTTCTTCATGATCACGAGACAGCTTTGTATCATTTTGGAACCGAACATGCTGAATGCAATGTTCACATTATCCGTTATCTTCGCAAAAACACGGAAGAGACAGGAAATAAGTGGTCAGATGACATGATTACGCTCTTATGCGAAATAAACAAAAAGCGAAAATCATTACTGGAACAGGGCGTATGTTCATTTTCTGCAGAGACGCTGACAAAGTATGAAACAGATTATTTTTCACTTTTAGTAAAAGGCAGGAAAGAGAATAAAACAACCAAGCATAAATACGCCAAAAAGGATGAACAGACACTGATTAACCGGATGGAAAAGTATAGTCATAATCATCTTTTATTTCTGCATAATTTTTCAGTTCCTTTTGATGACAACATTTCAGAGAGGGACTTGCGCAAAGCCAAAAACAGGCAGAAAATGGCCGGTGGCTTTCGTAAGGAAAGTGGCAATAAGATGTACTGTTCTATCATGACAGTCATAGAAACCCTTAAGAAAAGAAATATGGGGATTATCGAAAATCTAAAGAAGTTATTTATGGGCACACCGGCTATATTTTAGCCGGTGTAATACCCGTTGGATAAATTACAAGGCTGAACTGTTACTAGGACAATAACCATTTTAGCTTTACTACTTGAAATTATCCTGTTAATTATGATACTATAAAAAAGTATGTGAAAAATCTAAATAAGGAGGCAAACAATGAATTCAAATTATTTTTCTGAAATTACCCCCGAAATTTTAAAATATTCGAAAATGTGTACGGATATCAGTATTATAGATAATGCTTTGTATACAAAATATGATGTAAAACGCGGATTACGTGATTTAAACGGAAAAGGCGTACTGGCAGGTCTCACTGAGATTTCCACCATCAAAGCTTACGAGGAAATCAATGGCGAATCCCACCCATGCCAAGGAAAATTATATTACCGTGGCTATGATGTAGAGGATTTGGTACAGGGTTTTAACTCTGAACGACGTTTTGGTTTTGA
>JBGVHB010000043.1:0-7492 GCA_045121975.1 Roseburia sp. | reverse complement strand
TGTACAGCTGTAAGACCTGATATTGCTGGAATCATGGGAGCTTTCGGTGCAGCTCTTATCGCTAAGGAGCGTTTCCATGAAACCGAAAATGCTTCTACAACCATGTTATCAATTGATGATATTAATGACCTTAAATTTGATACTTCTATGGCTCGTTGTAAGGGCTGCACAAATGCTTGTCTTCTCACAATCAACCGTTTCAGTGGTGGTAGACAGTTCGTTACTGGTAACAGATGTGAAAGAGGTGTCGGTGGCACGAAGAACAAAGAAAATGTTCCAAACCTTTTTGAATACAAGAATAAGAGACTTTTCTCTCATTATGAGTCTCTGACTATTGATCAGGCTAAACGTGGTACTGTAGGTATTCCTAGAGTTCTTAATATGTATGAGAATTACCCATTCTGGGCTACATTCTTTAAAGAACTTGGCTTCCGTGTAGTTTTATCTCCACAGTCAACCAGAAAAATATATGAGCTTGGTATCGAATCTATCCCTAGCGAATCAGAATGTTATCCAGCCAAGCTTGCACATGGTCATATTTCATGGCTTATAAAGAAAGGTGTAGAATTCATCTTCTACCCATGTATTCCATACGAGCGTAACGAGACAAAGGATGCAAACAACCACTACAACTGCCCTATCGTTACATCTTATGCTGAAAACATAAAGAATAATGTAGAGGAATTAAAGACTGAAAATATTAAGTTTATGAATCCATTCCTCTCATTCCGTGATGAAAAGACAGCTACAAAGCGTCTTGTTGAAGAATTTAAGAAGGAGTTTGGTATTCCTTCTTCAGAGATAAAAGCTGCCGCTAGCAAAGCATGGGCTGAGATGGCTGCCGCCAGAGAAGATATTTCTAAAAAGGGTGAGGAGACATTAAAGTACCTTGAAGAAACTGGTAAGCGTGGTATTGTTTTAGCTGGTCGTCCATATCACATAGACCCAGAAATCAACCATGGTATACCAGAGCTAATCAACTCATACGGTATCGCAGTTCTCACAGAAGACTCCGTATCACATCTTGCAGAAGTTGAACGTCCTCTTATAGTTATGGACCAGTGGATGTACCACTCACGTCTTTACGCAGCTGCAAACTATGTAAAGACACGTGATGACCTTGATATGATTCAGTTAAACTCCTTCGGCTGTGGTTTGGATGCTGTTATAACAGATGCAGTAAACGACATTCTTTCCAAATCAGGTAAAATCTATACCTGCTTAAAGATTGACGAGGTAAATAACTTAGGTGCTGCCAGAATCCGTATCCGTTCCCTTCTCGCTGCTATTCGTGTTCGTGAGAAGAAACAGACAAAACGTACCATCGTTCCATCCAACTATGACCGCGCTATCTTCACAGAAGAAATGCGCAAAAACTACACCATCCTCTGCCCTCAGATGTCACCAATCCATTTTGACCTCTTAGAGCCAGCTTTCTGTGCTGCCGGATACCAGTTAGTCGTACCGGATGTTCCTGCAAGAGAATGTGTAGACGTTGGATTAAAATTTGTAAATAATGACGCTTGTTATCCATCCCTTATCGTTGTTGGTCAGATTATGTCTGCTGTTATGTCCGGTAAATATGATATGAGCAAAACTGCCATTTTAATGTCACAGACAGGTGGTGGATGTCGTGCAAGCAACTATATTGGATTTATCCGCCGCGCTTTAGAGAAAGTCGGCTACCCAAATGTACCTGTTATTTCCATTAACTTAAGCGGTTTAGAATCCAATCCTGGATTTAAAATCACACCAAGCTTAATTCAGCATGGACTTTATGCACTGGAATTCGGTGATATTTTCTTACGCTGCTTATATGCAACACGTCCATACGAAGCAGTTCCTGGTTCTGCGAATGAGCTTCATGAAAAATGGAAAAAAGAAGTAATTTCCTTCGTTACTCAGGATAAGATTTTATCTCATGTTAAATTTAAAAAGATGTGCCGCCAGATTATCCGCGACTTTGATAATCTTCCAAGAAAAGATATTAAAAAACCTCGTGTCGGCGTTGTTGGTGAAATCCTTGTTAAATTCCACCCAGCTGCCAATAACTATCTGGTTGACTTATTAGAATCTGAAGGTGCAGAAGCCGTTGTTCCAGACTTAACAGACTTCCTGCTCTACTGCTTCTATAATACAGGCTTTAAAGCAGATAATCTTGGTATGAGTAAAAAATCAAAACGTGTTGGCCGCTTAGGAATCCGTTTCTTTGAATGGTTAAGAAGTGCTGCACGCGATGAATTAGAAAAGAGTAAGCATTTTGATGCTCCTGCTCATATTGATGACCTTGCAAAATATGCAAGAGACATCGTATCAGAAGGAAATCAGACTGGTGAAGGCTGGTTCTTAACAGGCGAAATGCTTGAATTAATACATACAGGAACACCAAACATTGTCTGCACGCAGCCATTTGCCTGCCTGCCAAACCATGTTGTTGGTAAAGGTGTTATCAAAGAATTACGTCACCGTTATCCAAAGTCTAATATCGTAGCTATCGATTATGACCCAGGTGCAAGTGAGGTAAACCAGTTGAACCGTATTAAATTAATGCTTTCAACTGCAAATAAGAATCTGACAAAAGAATAAACGAATGCAAAAAATGGAACATACTAAAAAGTATGTTCCATTTTGTTACTGCTTTCTATCACCTATTCCTTTGTAATTACTACGATTCCAGCACATTTAGAAATCTGCTTCCATGTTGCATCTGGAAAATCAGTCTTCACATCATCATACACCATATACATCTGGTCATAAAGCCATTTCTCTTTATTGGCATTTCTAAAATCCTTAAGTGCTTTCATTGACTCAAATGCTAAATCTCCAATAATCAGCTTTCCACCAGTCTTTAAATGACGATACATATCTTCTAATAAATCAATCTTCTCCAAACGTCCAATATGGTGAAATGCGTATGTACTGATAATCATATCAAATTCTTCTTTAATAAAATCAAGCGGCATTCCCATCGAATAGTCACAGCATACCAAATTTGCATTTGGCATATCTTCACGTCCTGCATTTACAATCTGTTTTGACATATCCATACCGGAAATCTCGTATCCTTCCCGATACAGCTTCTTTGTCAAAATTCCTGTACCAAAACCTGCATCTAAAATTTTCTTTGCATCTGAATTATGAACCATCTTGTATACTTCATTCAGCAAATTACTATATCCTGCTACCGGGTACTCATCCTTGTCATTTAACAAGCAAAACGCTGCTCCGTAACCATCAGACCATAAATCAAACTCTTTGTTTTCCTTCATCCTGTTACCTCTTTCCCCTAGCCATTTGCTAGATGTCTATATTTTATTTTATCACGTTTTTTTGCAGATTCAAATATAGATTTTGTAACTTTTGACACATTTTTCCATCTTTTATTTCATAAAATAAAAAAAATCTTGACATACTATCTGTATATCTGTATTATTTAATTAATACAATAAGTATTAACGAGTAAATGACTTTCAGTTGCTCACATAAAATGAAATGAGGTGAAACTATGGCATGGACATTAGATTCTGACCGCCCTATCTTTTTACAGCTTGTAGAGCGCATTCAAATGGACATTATCGCTGGACGCTACAAGCCGGGAACTAAACTGCCATCGGTAAGAGATTTAGCAGCCGAAGCAGCCGTCAATCCAAACACAATGCAAAAAGCTTTTGCTGAACTAGAACGGACTGGGCTTGTATATTCCCAGCGTACAAGTGGACGCTTTATAACGGAGGACACAAATATGATTGAAGAATTAAAAACATCATTTGCACAAGAAAAAATTGAAGAATTTTTAGAAAGTATGAAAAAAATTGGTTTTAAAGACGATGAAATCCTATCTATGATGAATAAAACCATGAATGGAGGTAAATCATGAGCACCTTACTTGAATGCAAGGATTTGACCAAAAACTTTGGTAACAAAACCGCAATCGACCACATTGACCTTGCTTTAGAAGCAGGCCACATTATTGGACTTCTTGGTCCAAATGGAAGTGGCAAAACCACTTTAATTAAAATGATTAATGGCTTATTAGCCCCAACTTCTGGCTCACTCTACATCAATGAGAATCCAGTCGGCCCGGAAAGCAAAAAGATTGTATCTTATCTTCCTGACCACACCTACTTAAATATGAACCAGAAAGTAAAAGACATTATTGCTTTTTTCAAAGACTTCTATGAAGATTTTGATGAAGACAGAGCCTATGATATGTTGGAAAAACTGAACATCAATCCAGATGACAGATTAAAAACCATGTCCAAGGGTACAAAAGAAAAGGTTCAGTTAATTCTTGTTATGAGCCGCCGCGCAAAGCTTTATATCTTAGATGAACCAATTGCAGGTGTTGACCCTGCTGCCAGAGATTACATTTTAAATGTAATCCTCTCCAACTACGAACCAGATGCAACTATTCTCATTTCAACGCATCTGATTGCAGATGTGGAGAACATCTTAGATGAGGTCATTTTTATTCAAAACGGACAGATTCGTCTCACCTCATCCGTTGATGATATTCGTATCAATCAAGGAAAATCGGTTGATGCGCTTTTTAGGGAGGTATACAGATGTTAGGAAAATTATTTAAGTACGAATTTAAAAATACTGCCAAAATTATGCTCACTATCTATGGTGTTTTAATTGCAGTTACAGTGCTTGGTATGCTGGTACTTTCTTTTGAACCAATCCGCAATGGCGACACTATGGCAGCCACCCTGGTACTGGTATCCTATATCCTTTTATATGTATTATCCGTTATAGCGCTTTATGTTGTCACATATATTTACCTGACAATGCACTTTTATAAATCGATGTACTCTGCACAAGGATATTTAACACATACACTTCCGGTTAAAACACTGACAACGTTTCATGTAAAGCTTGCAACTTCACTTATCTGGATGCTTGCATCTACGCTGCTTATGTTTTTATCCATTTTAGGATTTGCATCTGCAATATCAGGTCCTGGATTTTGGCAGGAACTATTCTCCTGTGATTTTGCCGCTGTTAATCAGGAAATCTTATCAACATTTAACATGCCATTAGCAGAGTTGATTATTATTGTAATTCTCTCTCTTATTATATCATCTCTTGCTTCTTTATTATTGGTATATGCAAGCTGTTCCATCGGTCAGTTATTCAACCAGCATAAAGTTGTTGCTGCAGTTGTTACTGGAATAATTTTCTACTTCCTTCAGCAGATTATTGGAACAATTGTCTCAGTTGCTGGAATGGTAAGTATGATGAATCATGCAAAAGCAGCAAACACCAGTATCATGCTTTCCGGTTATGATACAGCACTGTGGTGTGGTGTCGGTCTGAGTCTCTTCTTTGTCGCAGCGTATTACATTGTTTGTAATATTATTGTCCGCAAAAAAATTAATTTACAATAATTTGTTATCTCTTCCATTTTATCTTGAGCCATATACATTCCCATATTGTATATGGCTCACTTTTACGAATGCACAAAAAGTCAATCACTATTTCTTTTTTACCTTGCCAAAGTTTTGTCGTATCTCTTGCCTCAGCTTTTGTCACAACTATTTATCGTTTCAGAAACAGATTATAAAATTTCTGTAATGCATTGACCTCTTTCGTATTTCCAATTCCATGATTTACAACAAATTCTTTCATCTGCAAAATTTCTTCATGTGTAAATTCATATACTGCTTCCGGCGTATCATTTTTTAGATTTCCGAAAGCTTCCACCAGTGCTTGTTTATATAAAGGATTCACAAGCCAGATAGAATTGCTCTCTAAACCGCCTTTTTCATATGGCAGATAAAAATACGTTTCACTAAGAAAACGTGTTGTTCCTTCTTTCTCCAAATCATCCGAATTTGTCTTGATTCTGTTTGGTGCAGTATCTACAATATAAACAATAATCTGTTCCTGATAAGTATTTCCACAGCTGTCAATCACTTGATATGTTTCTGTCACACTTCCACTATTTTGAAATTGCGTAAAATCCTCTGTTTGGTAATCTGTCACGCAGAATGAATTTTTTTCATGTGTTCCTGGAAAAATCTCATTATCTTCCAAATCAAACGCTTTTGCCTGACTGAGCAGTTCATCTTCTGTAATATATCCACTCTGAGCCTGCTCTAACGTATAATAGAGGTCTTTTGCTTCAATTCCCGGACAATCATCCCAGATGGCATACAGTGTAACAACTGCTTCCTGTTCTTCGGCTAGATTTATAACACTTGCCTTATCTTCATACAGAATACTGACAGCTTCTGCAGACATATTCCAACCCTTAAAGGTACTTGCTCCATATTCATTTTCTTTTGTATATCTACATTCTGGAAGTTCTACCGAAGTATCGTAAGATACCGGTGTGATATCATCCATCTGACCTTCACCGCCATTCGGATGAAAATGAATTGTATATGTGTTTGGCTGCCATTGCGCATATAACGTAACTGTGCCGCCATCTTTGTCTGTTAAATTAATAACAGTCTGCATATCGGTATAAGAATCTCCACTGCCGTTTGCCTTTGTATTCCAGTTTACAAATCCATACCCGATTCTACTAAATTGATTTGATAAAAGACTCTTTGCTTCATTGTAGTTCATTTCCATATCAGACATTGTTCCAGAGGTTGCTCCATTGCCCTCAAAATGAATTTTATAGGACTTGGCTTCCCACTGTGCATACAATGTGACGCTTACATTTTTCGTATCAATGCTTTTTCCAAATGTACTCGCCCAAGCCTGTGCTGTCTGTTTTGCTGTGGATTTTGTATAAAGTGTATCACTACTGGTGGCATTTTTCTTTAATGACCAGCCTTTGAATATATAACCATCTCTTGTTGGTACTGTTGTTGTAAGCTTATAGGACTTATCATACTTCATGACACTATTTGAAATCGTTTCATTTCCACCATTCACATTATACTTTACCGTTAATTGGTTTGGCTTCCATGCCGGTTTTACGGTAATACTCTCTGTGAAATAATCCGTATAATACATGGTAGAAAGCAGTTCTTCCTCGTCGTCTCCATATAAATTATAATACCAGCCCTTTGACTTGCTTGGTGTATTGTAATTATCGGCTATGTGATAACCGGTACGGGAGACGGTTTTACCATCTAAATTTCCTATAGGTACTGGATATGCGTATTCTGTGGAATCCACATATTCAAACTCGTAAAGATTTACGTCCTGTGTTTTATTTTTCGTCGTTCCATCCGAAAATGTTCCACCATCTGCATCATAGGTAATTGTAAACTCCGGTGGAATACCGGATACTTGAATTTCAGAGAATGTGGCACAAGGCTGTGAATAACTGAAAAATCCAACAGAACCTTCGGAGCGGTAATAATCTGCATCTCCGGTAAAGGAAAGGGTTGTTTTAACATCTGTTTTAGAATTATTAACTGTGGCTGTAACAGTTACCTTGCCATTTTTTAATTCACTTACAAAACTGACATCCGTATAATTGTCAGCTGCTGTATTAGAATCGTGTCCTTCCTCGCCTTTTTCTACACCA
>JBGVHB010000042.1:0-3597 GCA_045121975.1 Roseburia sp. | reverse complement strand
GCCGGAGTGAAGTCGGTATATTCTTTAAAATTGCGGATAAACCAGCTGACACTCATATGCTGGGAGGCGGCGTAATCCTCAATACAGATGGGTTTGTTGTAATTTTCGTGGAAATACCGGACAGCGTTATCCATTTCATTTATAAGATAGGGGCTTTTCATTCGCGGTTTACTTTCGATTATACGATGAATGGAGATAAGAAGCTGCTGGAGATAATTGACAAGGAGTTCTTCGTAATCTTCTTTGCCCAGTTTAAGCTCCTGGATCATCTGCTGGAACAGCCATTTGTAATTGAGGGAGGTTCCTGTGGGAATGATGCGCATATCGTCGGTAATTCCATATTTTCGGAGAATGTTTTTCACATTGTAACCTGTGAAATGGACCCAGTATACCTCAGTGTGGTCAGTGCCGTAATAGTAGTAACGCTGTTCTTCTTTTGGACGGTACAGCACCATATTTCCTGCAGGAACAATTTCCTCTGTACCATCGAAATAAAAATGTCCTTTGCCAGATGCAATATACAGAAGCTGATAATCCACTCTTCCCCGGGGACGGTGGGTAGGCAGGCGGGGTCTGGTAAATAAATGATACATACCGCAGCTGCCCACAAAAAGTGGATGTGTTTTATCTTTGAAATCCAGCATTTTATTATGCCAATATGCAGAGTTTGTATACATGTGAGTACCTCCTGAAAAGATTATGCCGGGATTTGTACAAAATGAG
Source organism: Roseburia sp. (assembly GCA_045121975.1). Classification (GTDB taxonomy): domain Bacteria; phylum Bacillota; class Clostridia; order Lachnospirales; family Lachnospiraceae; genus Roseburia. The sequence continues at coordinate 2,874 of JBGVHB010000042.1, read as the reverse complement.
TGAGAAATCAGGAATGGAATTTCATTAAGTACAATTTTATGTATATTTTTGCCTTGCTATTTTTGTGATTGTATCATTTTGTGCATATTTTGTCTAATGCAATTTACGTTCCTGTTTGTGAAATGGCTATATGGCCGTTGCAGAAATGCACGGAGACTACAGAAGATGCTAAGAGTGCTAAAAGGTGTGATGTGTTGGTGTGATGTATTGAACGGTGTGATGTGTTGAACGGTGGGCTGTGTTAAGCAGGGGGTAATGCCCATTTTGTACTAATTTAAGCTGGTTAGACTGGGCCAAATGCGAGAAAAACTGCGCCATGGCCCAGAAATCAGAGAAAGACTGGGCCAAATGCGAAAAAACTTGCGTCATGGCCCAGAAATCAGAGAAAAAAAGTTCTGGAAGAAGGCCTTGCGGGATATACGGAGTATAAAAAGAAGGTGAAGTATCGACTGATACCATTCATATGGTAAAACGTTTCTGAAAGAAAAAAGTACAGATGATCGTCTCTGAAAAATGTGTGATTTGCAGGTTTGAAAGAATAAAAATGTGTAAAATGTAATCATAAAAGACTTAAAATGTGTAAAATATGAATGTTTAATATTGAAAAAATGTGTAAATGCATATTGAAAAAACACATGTATATGTGTAATATAATATATATATATGTACTGAAAATGTGTAAAAGTAATGGAGGCGATCGATTATGGAACGTAATGTCATGAAAGAATTAATTAGCTGGAAGCAGAGCTCCATAAGAAAACCGTTGAATAATCTCTCGGAATTCTGGGTGATTATGATCAGCTAACGCTGGATTGAACTTTGAAAAGTGAATATTATCCGAATTAATTAAAAATAAACATGGAAAAAAGACATAACTGTTGCTATGCCAAATTGAAAATGTATTGTATAATACTCATAGGATTATGCCGTTTGTTGAATCAACTTCCTCAGGGCGGATTCGTTTGGCAAATCCCATGCATCAAGATGTTGGAGCATCATGATGTGATAGAGGCGGCAGTACCACATCTTAGTAGAGCGGTGTCTGCCGTTTTCTAATTGAAAGTCTATTTTCTCACGTTTATTGGAACGTTCAGCCGAGGTTCTGGCATTATATTCCGTTTTCCATTCTTTACTGCTTCGCGGTGGATCATTAAACAATCGAGGATTATCCTTCATGACTAAATGAACAGTTCTGCCATATTTTGCATCAGAGCAGGGATTCTCGCAAGTACAGGTAAGGCAGCCGTCAATACGGTTCATTTTAGGACATTTAAATTTTGATCGTCCTTTGTTTTTTTCGACGCCATCCCGTCTCATACGGTGTCCAGCCCTGCAGACAGGAACACCATCCGTATCAATGGTGAAATCATCTTTATAAACCGGGGGTCTTCCGCCTTTGCCATTGAGGTCGATAAAAGGTGTGATATTTTTACGTTTGCAGTATTCATAGTAAGGCATGGCATCGTGTGCAGAATCAAGTAAAAGCTTTGAAACCTTGAAATCAGGAAGAAATGATTTCATCCTGAAAAAAGCGTGCAGAAATCCATGGGAATCATGTTTTGATGCGCAGGAATAATGAGGAAATACTGGAAGATCGCTTTTGGAGTCGACAAGCATGTACAGATCGTATCCGTGATAAAAACAGTCACGGGAAGAATCCCAGCCGATATCACAGTCGGGCTGAGAAAAATAACGATTACATTTGCAGTCAGTAATACCCTCTTCTTTACACTTACAGATGCGTTTTTTACGTTCTCTGTGTGAAGTTACAACCGGTGTACCATCTCCGGCTATGGAAAGAGAATCCTTGTGGATTAGATCTTTGGAGACAGAAACATCCAGAAATTCTCTTTTATAGATTTTAAACAGCGAAGCGTAAGGCTGATCTTCCAGTATGAATTCTGTGGATTCAAGCTGAGGAAGAAGTTCAGCGACAGTCAGCTTTTCAATAGAATCGGCTTTGACCCCTTTCTGCTTAGGCTTTTTAACTTTCTTGATTTTGACAGGATGCTCATGTGGTGAAAGATTATTGGAATCGGAATCCCAGAGTCTGTTCAGAAAGTCATAAAAAGTGCCGACACCCGGAGTATCGCCAAACTCAAAACCACTGAGAATGGAATAAAGGGGATTAATTTTTAACTGGGCAGCCCACTGCGTTAGAGAAGACACATTAAAGTCAATCGATAACAGGTAAGAACGCTGCATGCAGGAAGGTGTTCTTGGAGCCGGACCGAACTTAGAGTATTTATCAGCCAGAAGTTCATCTGTATAGGAAAGATCAAGATTCCAAAAACGTTCGATGATATCCCAGGTGGAACGGGCAAGAGCATTTGGATTGGGATAATATTTATGAAGATTTTCAGCAACAAAGTTTTGATAGGCGGTATGACCGCCGGAATTTACAGGTAACAAAAAAACGCCTCCAGTCGAAAAAATAAAATATATTTAATCGGCTTCGCCGCAAATTTTTGGCGATTTGTCAAGCGTTTTTTTGACAAAAAGTGGGGGATTTTTATAAAAAAGGAATCTGAAAGCCTTGATTTTACTGGCTTAAAGATTCCGAGAGATTATAAAAAATAATAGGAGGAATTTATATGAAGGGATTAACAACAAACGAAGCGGCGTTTCTGTTTTGTGTTATAGGTGAACCAGGGGGGATATATCCTACTGTGGATGAAGCGATACGATATTTTCATCCACCGAAGTATCCTAAGAGAAAAAAAGAAGACTTATCTCCTTTAAACATTAAATTTATAAAAGAGGAAGAGAAAACAGAACAGTTAAGCTTATTATCAATGTTTGGTTAAAATCACTACCACCGGCTTAGCCCAACATCATAAACTTAAGAAAAGTTACAAATTATATGTACATTTT
>JBGVHB010000041.1:0-2474 GCA_045121975.1 Roseburia sp. | reverse complement strand
CACTCAGGCTTTAAGTATGAATATTTGGTGTAAAAGTCTTCTTTCGCTTTATTTAGTTCCTCTTTTGCGGCGTTATCCCTATTTACTGTTACTGTTATAAAGTTATCTACTTCTGTATTTAACTTCTTTAAATCCTCAACTTTCTCTTTTTCTGTTTTTGATGAGGATCTAATGTTTTCAACAGTACCTTCTAGTACAACGACCATTAAATATGTATCCTATTGACGCAGAATAATTTTTCAGTCTGCAAGGCGGAGGATTGAGGCGTAGCTGTAGCTACGGCGATTGACGACAACGCGGCAGATGGAAAATTAGACAAGTCAATGGGGTACCTATTTAGTGGTCGCTGTACTTAATTATAGGTGCTACTGTTTACTCCCTGTAAGGTTGACTTAAGTTTTCCTCCTAATATCAACACGCACCATAAACTCTCTTTCTACATCCATTACCCAAAAATATGTAAAAAATAGCCATCTGGATAGTTATTCCAAATGGCTTATGTAAATACTTCTATTTTATTCGATTGTAAAGAACTGTCTCAGCTCCTGTAGATAAATCTATCTTTTTCTTATAAAGAAGGGTCCATGATGCCTGATTTTTTGAATAATCCATCTTTTCTTCTGGAAAAAAGGAACGACAGAAATAATTATCTCCTACTCCATTTGATAAAAACAGAAATAGGTTTCTGCTCTCCATATTGTTTTCCATAAGATAATCTGCCTCAATTATTGAATACGTGTTTGCCTTTTTATTGTATTTAAATACTGTATCATTACTATCAATCATTTGTTCAAGTAATGGCAAAAAGTGAACTCTTTGTTCTATCTTTTTATAAAAATCTGACGATTCTATTTTTTTAATTGTAATTGTTCCATCTGCTATTTCATCAAATACTTTGCCTCTGTCTCTACTCAATTCAGGTCTGTCAATAAGATACTGAAGTCCCATAAGATGAAAACAATCTTTTTTATCAAATGAGATTCTTAATGTAACTGCAACACCTTTTCGCCCCAATACAAGCTCATATTCGGTTGATAATAGCGGAATAAATGCATTTATGCAGTCTAAAACATTTCTCATTACAGTTCTCCACTACTTCTTTAGATTAAGAAAGGCCCTGCACAAGCAGAGCCCTTCTAACATTTTCTTTCGAGGATTAACCTCTAGCCAGATTGTGGTAAATGTTAAACCCTTATAAAGCTCATAAGGCACTGCTCTCTGGCACAACACCTTATTTTGCCGCTTGGCAGACACTCAAGTTGCCTGTCTTTAATATTATATTACCTGCCATGTGAAAATATGTCAATCCAAAATTCATGACCTGGAATTTCATCATATCCTTCACTTCTAAGGAATTCCAATGCTGCTTTTTTATCCAGCTCTCTATCACCTGTAAATTTGCCAATACTGAACTCTGCAATATCCTCATCTGGAAACATATATTGTTTCGGAAATTTAACTTGCTGGTTAATATATGGAACAGTATCACCTTTTGCTGATGTATATTTCCAAATTTGAGAACCATCTGAAAGCTGGATATCTTTGCTGCTTCTTGCCATGCTTTTTCTCCTTTGTTTGTTGCTTAAATTATACCACAAAAAAGGGTGAAAATCCAGTAAAATCAAGGGTTTCGTGTTGCTTGTATGGCCTTTGGCTGTTCAATGTCAAGCCCTGACATTAGCCAGTCAAACTGTTGCCAGGTTATTGCTTTTACCTCTGATTTATTGCGTGGCCAACGGTATCTTCCGTGAACATCTTTTAGTTTTTTATACAAAAGAACATATCCATCATGTTCTCGTAGTAATACTTTTATTCGATCACAGCGTTTGCCACAGAACATATAAATTGAACTTTCATTAGGTTCAGCGTTGAAATAATCTACAACAATGGCACATAGTCCATCTATGGACTTACGCATGTCAGTATAGCCGGTGACTATGTAGACATTTGTTGCAAGGGAAATGTCACCAAGCATGATTTATACCTCCAATACATTGAATAGTCTTTTCAATAAGCTGTTCATTTGCATTGTTATACAGACGAAGTGTGACATTTCCCATCACAAGCTCAGCTGCAACAGTAGATTCTGATGAAATAGTAGGAATGCTAACATTTTGCTCTATTATCTGGCTAGATTCCTCACATGGTATTAAATCAACTTTTACAACTTCCTGTAAATTCGGTGTAGCATTAGACTTTGCCTCTGATTCTGGAAAAGTATAGCCCTGCTTACGAAGTTTACTTACCCAGTTATAAAAGGTACCTGAATGAATACCGTTTTTCTCGCACCATTGGTAATCAGTAAGTCCGCTTTGCCGACACTCCATGATTAGTTTTATTTGGTCTTTTTTACAAACTCGTTTATTCATAATGATTGTTCTCCTTTGAAATAGAGTGAAATGTTAGCATTTCCTAGCAATCATTATAAAGATAAAATTCGGAGTAGAAAATCTACCCCGAAATTAAGCGCTTAC
>JBGVHB010000040.1:0-126561 GCA_045121975.1 Roseburia sp. | reverse complement strand
GGACATGATGGAAGCCTTTCTACGGGACACGCAAATTCCTGCAAGGACATGCTCTCAAGACTTGAAACGATGGTGCTTATGGGAATGGAGCTTCCGCTGCCGGCAATTCGAAGCCAGATTGCATCGGGGATTGATATTCTTGTTCATCTGGGACGCATGCGGGATAAAAGCAGGAAAGTTTTAAATATTACAGAGGTATCAGCATACCGGGATGGAGAAGTGCAGCTGAGAGAATTATATCGTTTTTGCGAAAAAGGAAATGCAGCAATTGTGGATGGCGAATTAAAGTGCGTTGGAAAATTGCAGCAGGTGGAAAAAATAAAACGAGCCGGATTCTTAGAGAGGTGTACATGGATTACAGAAAATATCGTTTGAGCAGGACAGAAAAAATAAAATGTCTGGCGGTCAGTCTGGTATTGGCGTTTATTATCGCGTGGCTTTTATATCGTTCCTGGTATGGAGTGCTTAGCGTGATTGTCACATACCCGGTTTATAAGGAGCAGAAAAGGAGGGACGAACTTGAAAAAAAGAAATGGGAGTTATTATTGGGATTTAAAGACGCAATGCAAAGTGTCTCAGCAGCGCTTATGGCAGGATACTCACTTGAAAATGCCTGGCGCGAGAGTGAATGCGAAATGGCAGAATTATATGGGGAGACGGCATGTATATCAACGGAGCTTAGGAAGATAAATGCAGCAGTAAAAATGAATGAACCGCTGGAGCAGCAGCTGATGGATTTTGCAAAAAGAAGTGCATGTGAGGATATTTCCAGCTTCGCAGAAGTTTTTGTTTTTGCAAAAAGGAGTGGTGGTGATTTTGGGAAAATTATCCGCACGACCATTCACAAAATTAATGACAAGATTGAAGTTGAGCGTGAAATTGCAACAGTGGTTTCAGGTAAACAAATGGAACAGCGTGTGATGAATTTTGTTCCGGCATTTATTTTGGTATATCTCAATCTGACATCAGAAGAATTTTTAGCGCCGCTATATGGCAGTTTGTTTGGTGTCTGTGTGATGAGTGCGGCATTTGCGGTCTATCTGGCAGCAGTAATGCTTGCAAGGAAAATTGTAGATATCAGGGTGTAGAAATGATTGTATGTGGAGTAGTTATTTTTATTGGAATGGCATTATGCCTGTACTTTCGAAAAGCTGGCAGACAAAGTCAGAAAAATATCTGTCTGATTCTGGTGCTTAGTGCTTTTTTTGGACTGCTTGCAGAGGGCACAGAGGAAGAAAATGATATCTGGATGGCAGAAGATGAACTGCGCAGAAACGAAAATGGAGAGGGTGATTATGCCGTAGAGCTGGAACTTGAAATTCCTGAGGTGTTAAAAGAAGAAAGCTATGAGATAACCGTTTTGGAGCAGCAGTTAAGTGCAGCTGAGAAAGAAGCTTATCTGGATGCGGCAAAGGAGGAAATTGAGCAGACTTTTTTGGGAGATAACAAGTCCTATGAAAATGTCTGGACAATGGTTGACATTCGTGACACCTATCAGGAGGAAAAGGTGACAGCGGAATGGAGCTTTGACAATTACCGGGTGATAAACGAGACAGGAGAAGTGTCTACAGAGGATTTGGAAGAAGATGGAGAACTGGTAGGTGCAACTGTTTTGCTTGCCTGTGGGAATCTGGAGGAAGAGTACGCGTTCTATTTTCGTGTAGTGCCGAAAGAACTTACTGAAACGGAGCAGATATTAAAGAAATTAAATGAAGAATTAACAAAACAAAGCGAGAAGGAAAGTCTTAAAATTCCGCAGAAACTAGGAGAATATACGCTTATCTGGAAACAAAAAAAGAGCTATACCGCAATTAAAATTTTGCTTTTGGGAGTGCTTGTGGCTGTCTGTTATCCGCAGATAGAAGCATCCAGACAGCAGGAAGTCAGAAAAAAGCGGGAAAAAGAGCTTCTGATGCAGTACCCGGATATGGTAAGCAAGCTTACATTGCTGCTGGGTGCAGGCATGACTTTATATGGTGCATGGAAAAGAATTGCAACGGGATATGAAAAAAAGCGGAAGAATAATACTTTTTTTAAGCAATATGTCTACGAGGAGATGCTGTTGACTTGTAGAGAGATTGAAAGCGGAATGGGCGAAGCGAGGGCATATGAACGATTTGGGGAACGCTGCGGATTGCGGCAGTATCGGAAGTTTTCCAGCTTATTAGCACAGAATCTGAAGAAAGGCACGAGAGGATTAAGTGCGCTGTTAGAGGAGGAAGTGGAAAATGCCTTTGAGGAAAGAAAAAGTCAGGCAAGAAAATATGGAGAAGAGGCAGGAACTAAATTGCTCTTTCCAATGATGCTGATGTTTGGAATTGTGATGGTTATCATTATTGTTCCGGCAGTTATTTCATTTCAGATGTAACAAAGGAGGAAAAACTATGAGAGGATTTAGAGAATTTTTATTAGAAGAAGAAGGCGTTGGCGTTGTCGAATTAATTTTAATACTGGTGGTACTGATTGGACTTGTGCTTATTTTTAAAAATCAGCTTACCAGCATTGTGAATGATATCTTTGAGACGATTACGAATAAAGCAGGAAAAATTAAATGAGAAAAGTAAGGGGCAGTATTACAATTTTTGCCGCTTTAAGTATGATGCTCGTGGCATCTTTGCTGCTTGCGCTGTTAGAAGCAGCAAGAGTACAAGGCTTAGATTATTATGCCAAAAAACTGACTGAGACAGGGGTGGAATCAGCGTGTGCGGAGTACCAGCCCCTGCTTTGGCAGGACTATCATATTCTGGCATTGGATGGAAGCCTCGGGAGCGGTCAGTTTTCCATTGAAAATGTAAGCGGCAGAATTACTTATTATGAAGAAAAAAATCTAAAGCAGGAGTGGACGCTTTTAAATCTGTTTGGAGCAAATCTGTTTGAATTAGGCTTAGAGGATGCTTCCGTTGAGGAATATCTGCTGCTGACAGATAGAAATGGAGAGGTATTTTTAAATCTCATTGCAGAAACTATGAAAGAGACATTTCCAGAGGTTGTGGCGCAGGAAATTTATGAGCAGTATCAGGAAGGCAGAGACGTAGAAGAGGAAGGGAAGAAGGAAAAAGCAGAGGTTTCGGATGCAGAAGAACTTATGACAGATATTACAAACGATATGTCTGAGGATGAGGAGGAAAAGCAGGCATCCTTTGCAGAAAATCTACAAACAGCCCTTGCTGCGAAAGAAACATTAGCTGAGGTGTCTAAAATTCAAAAAAGCGGCTGGTTAGAGCTGGTGCTTGCGGAAGATGCGAAGGTATCGCAAAAGTGCATTGATTTAAGTAATTCCATAGAAAACAGGACATTGAATCAGGGAACGGCTGATGCGTCAGTGGAAGCGGACTGGTATCGAAAAGTCCTTGTTTTGGAATATCTGGAAAAATATTATTCCTGCTATCTTGCGCCGATGGAAGAGCGGGCTTTTACATACGAATTGGAGTATCTTATCGGTGGAAAGGAAAGTGAGCAGGAGAATTTAGAAACGGTAGTAAAACGTCTATTAGTAATTCGGGAAGCGGCAAATATTACCTATATTTTAGGAAATAAAGAGATGGTAGAAATTGCCGAAGCAGTTGGCATGGCGGTGGCAGCACTTCTTTCGGGAAATGAAGTGGTAGGTAAGGTAGTAAAAGCAGCAATGATTGGCGCATGGGCATATTTAGAGAGCGTGTTAGATGTTCGTACACTGCTTTCCGGTGGACGAATTTCCCTGATAAAAAATGATGATGAGTGGAGCACAAATGTTGGCTCAATCATAGAATCCTTTCAACATACGGCAAAGGCGAAAGAGTGCGAGAATGGACTTAGTTATCAGGAGTATCTGAAACAGATTTTATTCTTCATGGGAAATCAAAAACTTGCGTACCGCATAATGAATGTAATGGAGCAAAATTTAAGACAGCAGGAAATGTATCAGGAGTGTTGTATGGATGCAATGATTGTGAAGCTGCAATGTCAGGTCAATTACACAGCTGCACCACTTTTCTCAGAGCTTACAACAATCGGAAAGCGTTACAAAGGAAAGTACAGCTTTCAAAAAGAAATGTCATTTTCATATATCCCATAGAAAGGCAGGTGTACTGTGGTGTCTCTTAGAAATATCTTTTGGAAAAACGACAAAAAAATAATGAAATCTCTCCCCGAAAGTATTATTTTTTCGTGCGGTTCTCAGGAAAGTGGCCGTTTGGCGGAAGGGACACCCCAGTGCACCTGCAAAAAAGGCTCGCTGACGATTGAGGCAGCGGTGATTATGCCGTTTTTAGCTTGCTTTTTTGCATTGCTGTTATTCTTTTTCAGGGTGATGCAGGTTCAGCTTGTCGTGCAGGATTCGCTTTATGAGACGGCAAGAACGCTGGCATTGTATGCAGGAGCGGAGGAAGAAATCAGCAATGCCAAATATCTGGCATTAGCAAAGGGAGGTGTCGCTGTTTCTCTTTCTGAAAATGAAAATATAAATCAATATGTTTCAGGAAAAGTGCTTGGCATTAGTCTGCTTGAGTCGGAGTTTGAGGGGGATGAAATCTTTTTAAAAGCCAATTACCGGATGGAGTTTCCAATTAGCCTTCTGGGAAAACGTTCGGTGTATCTGCATCAGCAGGTGTGCTGCCGAAAGTGGACAGGCTTTCGTGGAAGTGTGGATGCCTCAGAGGAGGCAGGGTATGTATACATAACGGAGACCGGAACGGCATATCACAAGACAAAAGCCTGCCCTTATCTGGATTTATCAATTCGCGCTGTCGACATAGATGAAGTCCTTATGCTGCGGAATGAATCAGGACAAAAGTACCGGGAATGTAACGACTGCGCGGATAAAAATGCAGGAAATAAAACAGTTTATATTACCTCCTATGGAGAATGTTATCATTTTAGTATTTCATGTAGTGGATTAAAGAGAACCATTTATAAAATAAAACTTGAGGATGTGGGAGGAAGAAGTAAATGTCGGAAGTGTTGGAATTAGCAGAAAAATGTATCTTGCTGATAGGATTATTTGTGTGTGCATGGATGGATTGGAAACGCGAACAGATTTATTTGATTGCGCCGGGGATTTTAACAGTGCTTGGATTTATGTTACATATTTTAAATCCAATGCAGCCGGTAACAGAGCTGTTAGCAGGAGCAGGTTTAGGGATACTGCTTTTGGCTGTGGCTTTTATAACGAGGGAGAGTGTCGGCATTGGAGATGCGGTGATTTTTATGATGACAGGGTGCTATCTGGGATTTTGGGAGAATCTGTGTCTGATGACAGGCGCATTTGCTGCAGCAGGCGTGGCGGCGCTGTTTCTTCTGGTGCTGAAAAAGAAAACGAGAAAGGAGCGAATACCAATGATACCGTATGTACTCGTATCATATGTATGGATGTTGTTATGAAAAGATGCCGAGGAAGTTTTACAGTGGAGGCGGCAGTGATTATGCCGTTATTTTTGTTTATGTTGGTGGCGGTTATCTCTATAAGTGTAGATTTGTACCAAGAGACGACATCGCTCGTGGCAGAAATAAACAATAAAGAGCAGATAGATATTACATCTGCGATGTATCATATTGATAGTGTCAAAAAGTTAATTTCAGATTTAACTAATTAAACAGTAAATCGCAAGATAAAAAGTCGAAGTTTGATGTCGCAGAAAGGAAAAAATGGAAGTTACTTATATCAAAAAAATGAATGTAAGCTATTTAGAAATAAGCGAAGCAGATGCAGAAGTGGATGTGTGCGGAGAACAGATGCTTCTTTCAAACCGTATTCATGGTCTGCTGCCAGTGAGCATGGTCAGCGTGGATGGAAAAAGAAGTTACCAGTATGACATTACAGGAAAGCAGGCACTTGATGTGCTGTTGGAGCATAAACAGATGGATGCACAGACATTGGTTGAATTATTAGTAGGAATTAGTGCGGTGGCAGAGCGGCTGGAAAATTATCTGCTGGTAGAAAGTGGATTACTGCTTTTGCCGGAATATATTTTTCGTGATTATGAAACAGGGGAATTTTGGTTTAGTTATTATCCGGGGCAGGTGTCAGAAACGGAATACACGTTCCAGCGGCTTACCGAATATCTGCTTACCAAAATCGACCACAAGGAAGAGCGCGTTGTCCAGTTTGCGTATCAGATTTATGAGGAGGCGTTAAAGGACGGATACAGCTTATCTGACATCCGGGATAAGATTTCTTTTCTGGATGCACCAAAAGAGATAGAAATAGAAAGAGAAACAGAACGTGATTATTCAGCTACAGAAGAATATGAGGAAGTGCAGGAGTCGTCAGTAGAGAAACAGAGCAGCACCGATACAGACAGAAAGAAAAACATCATTTCGCAAAAATGGGAGACATTTATGCATTCTGTAAACCAAATATCTGGACAAATGTCAAACCTTTCCGATTTTTTCACGAAGCTGTTTTCTAAAAATAAAAAAGTCCAAAAGCCAGAGCCATTTGTATTTGAGCCGGAGCAGGAGGAAACAAAACAGAGTCGTCCGACCACACTATTAATGACAAAGGGCAAAGAAGCAGAGGGTATTTTAAAATATATAGGAAGTAATCAGCTGCCGGATTTTAAAATAGAAGAGTTGCCATTTCTTATAGGAAGTGATACCTCCTGCGATGGTGTTTTGGAAACAAATACAATCAGCAGAATGCATGCACGAATTACCAAGCTTGAAAATACATATTATATAGAAGATTTAAATTCCTCGAATGGAACATGCGTAGGTGGGGAGCTGCTTTCCTACAAAAGAAAAGTGCCCCTGATTACCAACGAAATTATTGAATTTGCTGACGAAAAGTTTAGATTTATTTAAGAACTGCAGCATTTTCCCTCTATTGAAATACACAGGAAAAATAACTATAATATTCGGTATTAAGTTTCGTTTTAAGAAATGCAGTAGAGGTGAAGAAACGTGGGAGCAGAGCCATATAGAAATCCGGGAAATGAATATTGGCAGAATTATAACAGAAAAGCAAATCAGATAAAGCAGACACCGTTTATTACAATTGGGCTTGCAATCATAAATGTCTTAATCTATTTATATCTGATAATAATTGGAAATGTAGGGAATGCTCTTTTTATGGCAGGGCATGGAGCAATATACCCGGACTTTTTTGTGAATGATAATCAGTGGTGGCGTTTGATAACGGCGATGTTTCTTCATTTTGATGCAGAGCATTTGATAAATAATATGGTAATGCTTTGCTGCATCGGCTCAAGAGTGGAGAAAATTGCAGGACATGTGAAAATGTTTATCATTTATTTTCTTTCTGGAATCGGCGGCGGATTATTGTCACTTTTTATGATGATAAAAACAGGAGATTATGCAGTATCAGCAGGAGCTTCCGGTGCGATATTTGGGTTAATCGGAGCATTGCTCTGGTTAGTGATTTGCCATCGCGGAAGCGTGGACGGCATCACGACAAAAGGGATGATATTTATGATTGCATTAAGTATGTATTATGGAATCGAAAATGCCGGAGTAGATAACTGGGCGCATTTTGGCGGAATGGTAGCAGGATTTATATTTGCAATTATTTTGTATCATCGAAAACGTCAAAAATATTGATTTTATCTCAGAAAATTTATATACTGAAAGAAGATATTGAGAAACGAGGGGCAAACATGAAGATAAACATTTATTATGGTGGTAGAGGTCTGTTAGATGACCCGACGCTGTATGTTCTAAATAAAATGGAAGAGGTTTTAAAAGAACTTCGGGTGACGGTTGAGAGAATTAATATTTATGAGCACAAAAATGAGATTACAACATTGCCACAGACAATGAAAGATGCAGACGGAATTATTCTGGCAACAACAGTGGAATGGCTTGGTATTGGTGGATATATGCAGCAGTTTTTAGATGCCTGCTGGCTGTATGGTGATAAAGAAAAAATCGCAGAAACTTATATGCAGCCGATTGTTATGTCAACCACATATGGAGAGCGTGAAGGAGAGCTTACACTTGCAAATGCATGGGAGATTTTAGGCGGACTGCCTTGCGCCGGGTTATGCGGCTATGTGGAAGATTTAGTAAGCTTTGAGATGAATGAGGATTATACGCTGATTATTGAGAAAAAGGCAGAGAATCTTTACCGTACGATTTCACAGAAGATGAAGAGTCTTCCAACAAGTAATCAGGCAGTAAAGCAGAGTGTGCTTCGTACACAGCAGATGGAACTGACACCACAGGAGAGTGAGCAGTTATCTAAATATGTTTCTGATGATACTTATGTTAAGAAGCAGAAAGAAGATATTGAAGAGCTGGCATCTATGTTTAAAGACATGCTTGGCAAGAGTGAAAAGCGTGAGAGCGACATTTATGTCAAAGATTTCCAGAAGCATTTTGTACCACAGCAGGATTTTTCGGCAAGATATTCCCTTATAATAGAAGGAATGAAAAAGCCATTATTTATTGAAGTGAATGAGAAGCATCTCGACATCCGTTTTGCACAGGAAGAAAACATTGACGTGTTTGCGAAATTAACAGCAGAAGTTTTAGAAAGCATTATTGAAGGAAGAATTACATTCCAGAGAGCGTTCATGACAGGCGAGATGACAGCAAAAGGTAACTTTAAGACATTGCGAATGTTAGATTCTGCATTTAAATTTTCTTAAGGTTGAAAGGAGCATAGCATAAAATGAAAGACACAAATTGTATTTTTTGTAAAATAATTGCAGGAGAGATTCCTTCAAAGGTGATTTATGAGGATGATGAATTTAAAGTGATTTTAGATGTGAATCCTGCTGCGAAAGGACATGCATTAATTCTGCCAAAGGAGCATTATGCAAATTTATATGAGATTGATGAGGAAGTTGCAGCACGTGCGATGAAGCTTGCGAAAAAGCTTGCTGCTCATATGACAGAGCGTCTGCACTGTGACGGATTTAATCTTCTCCAGAATAATCATGAAGCAGCCGGACAGACAGTGTTCCATTTCCATATGCATTTAATTCCAAGATATGAAGGTGCAAAAAATAGTGATATTTTGAAATACACAAGTGAAACATTTTCTCCAGAGGAAATGGAAGAGATTTGCAATTCTATTAAAATGTAATCGGTTTTGGAATGACATAGACAAAATTGTTTCCAAGAAAACAAAAACAGGCTGACGATGTAAAACATCATCAGCCTGTTTTTAGTCTATAGAAAATTGCGCAAATTCTTATCAATCAGCCTGCCTGAGTGCAGAACTTTTTATTTTGTAACTTCTTTAATCAAATCAAGAATAATCTCAATCGAGTCCTTAGAGCTGCTGTTTTTCATTGCGCTTACATAAGCGTCCTTATTGTCCATGACATGATTAATGGCAGTAAGAAGCGTCTCGTTGGAAACCTTTTCTTCTTCAAGAACATAGCTGTAGCCGGATTTCTCGAAAGAAGCCGCATTTAAAATCTGGTCGCCGCGGCTGGCAGCAGCAGATAATGGAATTAAAATATTTGGTTTGTGCAAAGCAAGTAATTCACAAATAGCATTTGCACCTGCTCTGGAAATCACAAGTGTGGAGAGTGCAAATAAATCGGATAATTCCTTGTTAATATATTCAAACTGTGCATAGCCGGAAAGTGTCTGAAGGGAATCGTCTAAATTTCCTTTTCCACAAAGGTGAATCACGTTGTATTTTTTCAGTAATTCCGGCAGCAGTTCGCGAATCGCAGTATTGATGGCTCTTGAACCGGTACTTCCGCCGATGATTAAAATAACAGGTTTGTTTTCATCTGTGAAATTACAGAAAGCAAGTGCTTTTTTGGCATCGCCAGATAATAACTCTTTACGGATTGGAGAACCGGTGAGAACGGCTTTCTCCTTTGGAAGATACTGCAGTGTTTCCGGGAAATTGCAGCATACCTTTGTTGCGTTTGGAATGGCAAGCTTATTTGCAAGACCAGGTGTAATGTCGGATTCGTGAATAATGGATGGAATCTTACAGTGCTTTGCAGCTAAGATAACAGGAACAGATACGAATCCGCCTTTTGAAAATACAACATCCGGTTTTAATTTTTTTAAGAGCTTAACAGACTGACAATAGCCCTTTACCACCTTGAATGGGTCTGAAAAATTCTTTATATCAAAATAACGTCTGAGTTTTCCTGAGGAAATACCATAATATGGAATATTCTGTCCTTCAATTAACCCTTTTTCGATTCCTTCGTAAGAACCAATATAGGAGATTTCATAACCAGCGTCTTTTAATGCAGGCATTAAAGCAATATTTGGAGTGACGTGTCCAGCAGTTCCGCCACCAGTCATTACGATTTTCTTCATGTCAGATATCCTTTCTGTGCAGCTTGGCGGGAATAAGCATGCTCACCCGCGGGATGCACAATACATACCAAAATGATGCTTTTCTATTTATAATACCCTTATGCATAAAAGTCAAGAAAAGACTTGAAAAATGAAAAAAACTCGTAACAGTTCAGCCCACGCCATTCGCAATCTCGCGCTTCGTGCTCCAAAGCCTGTCATGAAAACGTTTTCAGTAAGGCGGTCAGACTGCTTCTGATTTGTAGAAAACGCAGAAAAATGTCGGAACTTGCGAACGAAATCCGGCGCACACCTCTTTCAAAAAAATTTGTTTCTTTTATAATAGAAGAAACAAGTACAAAACCCGGCAGAAAGCTGCAGGAGAAAAGAGGTAATGTGAATGGAATGGCTCAATTTGTGGCTGTCGGAATACGGAATTTGGATTCTGTCCGGTGGCTTATTTATGGTATTGCTGCTTCAAACCATAACATTACATAAGATAAGAAAAACAGGAAAGCTACTAAAGCAAATAGAAATTTCATATAGGAAAGAAGAGGAAGTCAATCCGAAGGTGCAGCTGTCAGAAGAAAACCAGCCGGAGGAAGAGGAAAAAACAGCAGAAGAGACAGGAGAAAAAGAGAGTGCGTTGGAAAGTCAGCAGATAGAAGAATCACCGGAACAGTTAATCGATGCAGTACTTGCAGAGGTATTTCGTTGAGCTGTATTGATATTTCCATGCAGAATGAATAAAAAGATTAGAATTCCTAATATTATATAGGACAAAAGTTGTGAATTATATACAAAATACAGCTGATGATTTCTGTAAAAGTGCCGGGTATTTTCTATGAAAATAGAACATGACTGGTACTTTTGTCTTATGAAAAAGTACTGAAAACGTTGGATGGGTTTCCAAAAACTTGACAAGGTATATCTGCTTTGCTATAATCGCGTTTGTAACAAATCCGTAACAATTGTAATAAATTATGAATAAAACGGAACAAAAGTGTAATACTATTTTATATCTGTTAGATAGTAACACCGATGGAGGTTTTTTATGAATTTAAGAAAAAGAGCGGCAGAAGGTAGTGCAGTTGCAGTAATGGCAATTATACTGTGTACAGCCGCACAGACTACTCAGGCAGTACCTGTTATGACAGAGAAGAGCCAGACAGTAGAAACGGACTTAGCTACAAACGGAACAGCAGGTATTGTTGATTCCATGAATAAAGTTGAAGAAGACGCATTGAGAAGCATTGAAATTGCAAGTGTCAGTGTGAGTCCGCTTGAAAGCAGCCTTGTGGCAGCAGGAGATGATGTTGAAGCCGAAGCAGCAACTGTAGAAGCAGTTGGCGCAGAGGAAGCACAGACAGAAGAAAATGCTGATGAAGCAGCACAGGCAGAAATTGAAGCAAAGTCAGAGCTGAGTGAAGAAGAACAGCTTTGGGAAACACGTCTGATGGCAGAAGTAAATGACTTTTTATATGTCAGAGCATCTGCAGATGAGAATGCAGAAATTATCGGAAAAATGTATAAAGGCGATGTGGCAGAAATCGTAGAAACAGGCGATGAATGGACACACGTAACATCAGGTAATGTGGATGGATATGTTCATAACGATTACGTTGTAACAGGTCAGGAAGCATACGAATACGCAACAGCAAATGTTGAAACAAGTGCAGAGGTTCAGACCAACGGTCTTAGAATCCGTAGTGAGGCATCTGAGGATGCAGCAGTTGTTACTGTTGTATCAGAGGGAACAGATTTACAGGTAGATACTTCGGTAGAAGCATCAGAAGAATGGGTTGCAGTTACATATGGCGGCTCAACAAGATACGTTAGTGCAGAGTATGTTGAAGTAGAACTGAATTTAGGTGAAGCAGTCACAATCGAAGAAGAGCAGGCAGAACTGCAGAGACTTGCAGAGGAAGAAGCTGCAAGAAAAGCAGCGCAGGTTACAGAAGTAACTACTGTTCAGAACGAAGCAGTTACAGCTTCCGTAGATGACATAACACTGCTTGCCGCAATTATCCAGTGCGAAGCAGGAAATGAATGTTATGAGGGACAGTTAGCAGTTGGTGCAGTTGTCATGAATCGTGTAAGAAGTGGAAATTATCCATCTACCATTTCTGAGGTTATTTACCAGAGAGGACAGTTCTCACCAGCAGGTTCTGGCAAATTAGCAGAAAGAATCGCAAGCGGCATCAAAGACAGCTGTATTCAGGCAGCACAGGAAGCATTAAATGGAACAGATAACACAGGCGGTGCAACCAAATTCCGTCGTGCAAGCTCTGGTCATGCAGGTGTTGTGATTGGAAATCACGTATTTTTCTAAATAAAAATAATTGTTAAAATAGAGCATTATATAGAACTATCACAAAAAGAAATTCGTAAAAAAATTTCTTTTTGTGATAGTTTTTTTATTTTTCCTGTATTGTAATCTGAAATTAAATATAGTAATATGAGAAATGGTTAAGAATTTATCAAACAAAAACGGAGGGTTTAGATTATGCTAGGAATAGTCGTATTTATTATTTTAGTTATTTTAGTACTGATTATCGCAGCATCCTGTATTAAAATCGTACCACAGGCAAATGCAGTAATCGTTGAGCGTCTTGGAGTTTACCTTGCTACATGGAGCGTAGGACCACACTTCAAAGCACCATTTATTGACCGCGTTGCAAAAAGAGTTATCTTAAAAGAGCAGGTAGTGGATTTCCCACCTCAGCCAGTTATTACAAAAGATAACGTAACAATGCAGATTGACACAGTTGTATATTTCCAGATTACAGACCCAAAACTTTACGCATACGGTGTTGAGAATCCACTTATGGCAATTGAAAACTTAACAGCAACAACACTTCGTAACGTAATTGGTGATTTGGAATTAGATGAGACATTAACATCCAGAGAAACAATCAATACACAGATGAGAGCAACACTTGACGTTGCAACAGACCCTTGGGGTATCAAAGTAAATCGTGTCGAATTAAAGAACATCATTCCACCAGCAGCTATTCAGGATGCGATGGAGAAACAGATGAAAGCAGAACGTGAACGTCGTGAAGCTATTCTTCGTGCAGAAGGTGAGAAGAAATCTACCGTCCTTGTTGCAGAAGGTAAGAAAGAATCTGCAATCTTAGATGCAGAAGCTGAGAAACAGGCAGCAATCCTTCGTGCAGAAGCTAAGAAAGAAGCAACTATCCGCGAAGCAGAAGGTCAGGCAGAAGCTATCTTAAAGATTCAGCAGGCAAATGCAGATGGTCTTCGCATGTTAAAAGATGCAGAACCAGATTCTGGTGTTATCCAGCTTAAGAGCTTAGAAGCATTTGCAAAAGCTGCAGATGGAAAAGCAACCAAGATTATCATTCCATCCGAGATTCAGGGAATGGCAGGTCTTGCAAAATCTCTCGTAGAAGTTGGAAAAGAGAATTAAGAAGAGCCGCAGCTGCGAGCGTATTATAATGAATTAGTATGAGAAACGGGCTGTCATGAAAATGGCAGCTCGCTTTGCAATATAATGGAGGAATACGATTATGAATTTAAAAGGACGCAATTTTTTAAAATTAATGGATTACACACCAGAAGAGATTACATATCTCATAGATTTAGCAGCTGAGCTGAAAGCTAAAAAGAAGCAGGGAATTGCGCATGATGAACTCAAAGGTAAAAATATCGCATTGATTTTTGAAAAAACAAGTACAAGAACACGCTGTGCATTTGAAGTTGCTGCACATGACCTTGGAATGCATGTTACTTACTTAGACCCATCAGGCTCACAGATTGGAAAAAAAGAAAGTATCGCTGATACTGCAAGAGTATTAGGACGTATGTTTGACGGAATCGAGTACCGCGGCTTTGGACAGGAAATTGTAGAAGAACTTGCAGAGTATGCAGGTGTTCCGGTATGGAATGGTTTAACAAATGAATTCCACCCAACACAGATGATTGCAGACATGCTTACTATCAAAGAGCATCTTGGAAAATTAAAAGGAGTAAAGCTTGTATATATGGGTGATGCCCGTTATAATATGGGTAATTCCTTAATGGTTACCTGTGCAAAACTGGGAATGGACTTCGTAGCATGTACCACAAAGAAATATTTCCCAGAGCAGGAACTTGTGGATTATTGTAACAAGGTTGCAGCAGAGACAGGTGCAACAATCACATTGACAGAGGATGTCAAAGAGGCAACAACAAACGCAGATGTTATCTATACAGATGTATGGGTATCTATGGGTGAGCCGGACGAAATCTGGGAAGAGCGTCTGCGCGATTTAGTACCTTATCAGGTAAATGCAGCAGCAATGGCAAATGCCAAGAAAGACGCAATTTTCATGCATTGTCTGCCAGCATTCCACGATTTAAAGACCAAAATAGGAAAAGAAGTTTACGAGAAATTTGGCTACAGCGAGCTTGAAGTAACAGACGAAGTTTTCGAAGGAGCACAGTCTGTTGTATTTGATGAAGCAGAAAACCGTATGCATTCCATCAAAGCAATTATGTATGCAACCTTAGCGGACTAATTTTAGGAAGGTAACTTACCTATGAAAGCAGAATTGCTGACTTCCATCCCGGATAGCATTGACGAACAGGAATTGAGAGACAACAGAAAAACCAAGTGGCTGGGGCAGGAGCTTGTATATTTAAAAGAAACAGATTCTACGAATAATCAAATAAAGAGTCTTGCATCGGAGGGTTTTCCAGAGGGCACAGTCGTAATCGCGGAAAGCCAGACAGCCGGACGCGGCAGACGAGGGCGTGCATGGGAGTCTCCGGCAGGAAGTTCCATATACATGTCCCTGCTTTTAAGACCGCAAATCAGACCGGACAATGCATCCATGCTGACGCTTGTGGCGGCATTGGCAGTTTCTAAGGCAGTCAGTAAGCTGACTAGAAAGCAGGCTGGGATTAAATGGCCGAATGACCTTGTCATGAATGGAAAAAAGATATGCGGGATTTTAACAGAAATGAGCCTGCAGTCTACGGATATAGACCATATCGTCGTTGGCATTGGCATTAATGTACATGCAGATGCTTTTCCAGAAGAGATTACTAACATGGCAACCTCGCTTTTTTTAGAAACAGGAGTACATTATAAACGGTCAGAGCTGATTTTAGCAGTCTGGGAAGCATTTGAAGATTATTACGAAATTTATCTCAAAACAGAAGATGTAAGTGCTCTGACAGAAGAATATAATGCGAATCTGGCAAATCTGCATCAGATGGTAAAAGTATTAGACCCGAACGAGCCATTTGAAGGAAAAGCATTAGGAATTACCGAACGAGGGGAATTAATCGTAGACACTTTGGAAGGCAGAAAACTTGTGTCTTCGGGGGAAGTATCAGTGAGAGGAATATACGGATATGTCTGAAAAAAAAGAAATCGGCGAAGTTGTACTTTGCGTTGCAAACGCCTATACCAAAAAATTTTATATTAACCAGAATTTTAAAAATCTCCCGGATGAAATCAAGAACGAACTGAAAATCATGTGCGTTCTTTTTACCGAGGATATCGGTGGAATTTTAGAACTTGTCTTTGATGAGGATGGCGAGTTAGAATTCCGTACCTCCTGTGATGAAGGAGATTTATTATATGATGATATCGGCTGCGGTTTAAAAATCAGAGAATTGCAGCGCACCAAAGAAGAATTGCTTCGTTCCTTAGAGCTTTATTTTAAAGTTATGACAGGACGAATCGACGAAGAATAAAAGCAGTGACCAAAATGGCATTGACTTAGCTGGATTTTACAGCGGGAAAGGATGGAAAATATGTTACTTACAATTGATGTGGGAAATACGAATATTACAGTCGGAGTATTTAAAGGAGATGATATTCGCGCGACCTTCCGCGTAACAACAAAGATGCCGCGTACATCAGACGAATACGCAATGATTTTTATTAACCTGTTAGAGCAGAATAAGATTAAAAGTGATGAAATCGATGATGTTATTATTGCATCCGTTGTTCCACAGGTTATGCACTCATTAGAAGGCGCAATTATCAAATATTTTAACATCAAACCAATCGTGATTGAGCCAGGTACAAAGACTGGTATCCGCGTGGTAACAGAGAATCCACGTCAGATTGGTGCAGACCGTATTGTAGATGCAGCAGCAGCCTATGGCTTATATGGCGGTCCTGTTTTCGTTCTTGATTTTGGAACAGCAACCACTTACGATTTAGTAGATAAAGACGGAGCATTTGTATCAGGCGTTACTGCACCGGGCATCCGTATTTCTGCAAAAGCATTGTGGGAGGATGCAGCAAAGCTTCCAGAAATTGAAATCAAAAAGCCGGACAGCATTTTTGGAAAAGACACTATCACCAGTATGCAGGCAGGTCTTGTATATGGACAGATTGGACAGACAGAATATATTATCAAGCACACAATCGAGCAGGCGAACATGGGTAAAATCAAAGTCGTTGCAACAGGTGGTTTAGGACGAATCATTGCAAATGAGACAGATTTGATTGATGTTTATGACCCAAATCTGACCTTAAAGGGAATGAATCTGATTTACAAGAAACAGAACCGTAAATCAGGAAAAATCAGCTAAGAAAAGTGCGACAAAGCTGAGAAACCCATAATTATGAAATAGAAATGGAGAAGTATGAGTTCCATCAGAAAACTTCAAATAGGAAATGTAACCTTAGAAAATAACTTAATATTAGCACCAATGGCAGGCGTAACAGACCTGCCATTTCGCTTGCTTTGCAAGGAGCAGGGCGCGGGGCTTTTGTGCATGGAAATGGTAAGTGCTAAAGCCATTTTGTACAAAAACAAAAATACTGAGGAGCTTTTAACGATTGACGAGCGGGAAACGCCGGTGTCTTTACAGCTTTTTGGCTCAGACCCGGACATCATGAGTGAAATCGCAAAGCAGATAGAGGAGCGTCCGTTTGATATTTTAGATATCAACATGGGCTGCCCTGTGCCAAAGGTCGTCAATAACGGTGATGGCTCAGCGCTTATGAAAAATCCAATTCTTGCCGGAAAAATTATCGAGAAGACAGCGCGTGCCATACAAAAACCGGTCACAGTCAAAATTCGGAAAGGCTTTGATGACGAGCATATCAACGCGGTTGAAATGGCACATATCGCAGAAGAATCCGGAGCAGCAGCAGTCGCTGTGCATGGAAGAACCAGAGAACAGTATTATTCCGGCAAAGCGGACTGGAACATTATTCGGCAGGTAAAAGAAGCAGTGTCTATTCCAGTTATCGGAAACGGTGACATTCTCTGTGCAGAGGATGTTATCCGAATGGAAGAACAGACCGGCTGTGACGGTTTTATGATAGCGCGTGGAGCAGAGGGAAACCCTTGGATTTTTGCACAAATCCTGCATCAGCTAAAAACAGGTGAAAAGCTTGCAAAGCCTGATTTTAAAGAAGTAACCGAAATGATGCTCCGTCATGCGAGAATGCAGATAGAATTTAAGGGCGAATACACCGGAATCCGCGAAATGCGAAAGCACGCGGCATGGTATACCGCAGGCTATAAAAATTCCGCCAAGCTTCGCGCAAAGGTCTGCGAGGTAGAAAGCTACGAGCAGTTAGAAGCATTATTTGCAGAGGTATTGTCATATAATGAGTAAAAACAATTGCCGGAAAAAAGATGTCATATGCAAATTATTTTTTAACAGATTTTGTACCTGTTTTTCATGGAATATTAAAGGCGAGCGGAATTAAGCCGAAATATCTGGAGTTAGAAGTAATTGACGAAGAGCCGGAAAATTACAGTATTTTTGAGCCGGCAGATGTGAAGGATGTTTTGGGACAGATTTCCTCCGAGCTTAATTTTTTAACCATATATACGGACCGGGCTGCATATTTCAAAGAATTTGCAGAAATAATGTATGAAGAAAACGGACTTGTAGTTATGTTTTTTTCAAAAAAAGAGCTGTATCGGGGAAAAGAGCCGCTGTTTTGGAAAAAAAGCTGGCACATCAATGAGAAAAACTGGACAGAAAAGCTGGTATTGGATTTTGAATGGCAGGGTGAATGCTATCAGACACAAATCCGCCAAGGGAAAAATTACATTCCAATCCATAAGAAACCTTGGAAAATGGCGGAAAATCTTGACATTGTAGTACCTTTCGGGTATAATACTGTGATTGTCAAGAGTATACAAATGGGAAAGAAAAAGCCCGTACAAGACCGATTTGAAGAGGCTTTTTACAAAGAATAAAAAATACAAAGAAGGGTAGAGCAAAATGGATAAGAAAAACATACTGACCTACGAAGGACTTAAGAAGTTAGAGGACGAGTTAGAAGAACTCAAAGTTGTTAAGAGAAAAGAAGTCGCTGACAAGATTAAAGAAGCGAGAGAACAGGGTGACCTTTCTGAAAATGCTGAATATGATGCAGCAAAAGATGAGCAGAGAGATATCGAAGCTCGTATCGAAGAAATCGAGAAAATTTTAAAGAACGCAGAAGTAGTAGTAGAAGAAGAAGCTGACCTTGGAAAAGTAAACATCGGCTGCAGCGTTAAAATTTTAGATATGGAATTTGACGAAGAATTAGAATACAAAATCGTCGGAAGTACAGAAGCAAACAGCTTAAAAGGAAAGATTTCAAACGAATCTCCAGTAGGAAAAGCTTTAATTGGAAAAACAATCGGAGATGTTGTAACTGTAGAGACACAGGTTGGCGAATTACAGTACAAGATTCTCTCTATTCACAGAGCAAACTAAGGAGGATAAAATGGCTGAACAGAAGAATAACCAGCAGAACAATAACGGCGGACAGCAGGATTTAAATCAGTTAATCCAGGTTCGCTATGACAAATTACATGAATTACAGGCAAATGGCAAAAACCCATTTGAAATTACAAAATATGATGTGACACATCACAGCATGGAAATCAAAGACAACTTTGATGCATTAGAAAATCAGGAAGTAACAGTTGCTGGACGTATGATGTTTAAGCGCGTTATGGGTAAAGCATCTTTCTGTAACGTTCAGGATATCCAGGGAAACATTCAGGCATATGTTGCCCGCGATGAAATCGGTGAAGAATCTTACAAAGATTTCAAGAAATACGATGTAGGTGACATCCTTGGAATCAAAGGTAAAGTATTTAAAACAAAAACAGGTGAAACTTCTATCCATGCAGAAGAAGTAGTTCTTCTTTCTAAGAGCTTACAGATTTTACCAGAGAAATTTCATGGTTTAACAGACACAGATACAAGATATCGTCAGAGATACGTTGACTTAATCATGAACCCAGATGTAAAGGAAACAATGATTAAACGTTCAAAAGTTATCAGCAGCATCAGACGTTTCTTAGATGACATGAACTTTATCGAAGTGGAGACACCAATGCTTGTTTCTAACGCAGGTGGTGCAGCAGCAAGACCATTCGAGACACATTACAATGCTTTAAATGAAGATGTAAAATTAAGAATTTCATTAGAGTTATACTTAAAGAGACTTATCGTTGGCGGACTTGAGCGCGTATACGAAATCGGACGTGTATTCCGTAACGAAGGTGTAGATACAAGACATAATCCAGAATTCACATTAATGGAATTATATCAGGCATACACAGATTATCATGGCATGATGGATTTAACAGAGAAGTTATTCCGCTATGTAGCACAGGAAGTAAACGGCTCTTTAGTTCTCACATACGGCGAGCATGAAATGGACCTTTCTAAGCCATTCGAGCGTATCACAATGGTAGATGCTGTTAAGAAATATGCAAACGTTGACTTCAACGAAATCAAAACAACAGAAGAAGCAAAGGCGATTGCAAAAGAGCATAACCTTGAGTTTGAAGACCACCACAAGAAAGGTGACATCTTAAACTTATTCTTCGAAGAATATGTAGAAGAGCACTTAATCCAGCCAACATTTGTTATGGACCATCCAATCGAGATTTCTCCATTAACAAAGATGAAACCAGAGAACCCAGACTATGTAGAGCGTTTTGAGTTCTTCATGAATGGTTGGGAAATGGCAAACGCTTATTCTGAGTTAAATGACCCAGAAGACCAGAGAAGACGTTTCGAAGCTCAGGAAGAATTATTTGCTGCCGGAAACGACGAAGCAAACCACACAGACGAGGACTTCTTAAATGCACTTGCAGTTGGTATGCCTCCAACAGGTGGTATCGGATACGGAATCGACCGTATGACAATGCTGATGACAAACTCACCAGCTATTAGAGATGTAATTTTATTCCCGACAATGAAAAGTTTGGATAAATAAATTCAGTATTTATGCGGGTTTGCGGGCTTTTCAAAATGATTTTGACAACAAATTGACAACAAATGCGAATGGAATCACAAGTTATAATAAGTGATGATAAGTTGTTCAAGTAAAATTCAGCAATAGAAATTAGACCTAAAAGGGTCACTTTCTTGAAAGAAATTTCAGGAGAGTGGCCCTTTTTTTGCGTTGCAGGATATTTGTTACAAGGAAATGAGCAATGAAAAAAGAAAGTTTCGTATATTTGCAAAATTTATACGAAAAGCAGCATCGAGTATACGAAATGTATACGACAAGGAGGATTTCATGGACGAACAGTATTATGACATTGAGAGAAGAACAGCAGTAAAAGACACTGCCAGAGAGTTGAGAAGGAAGTTTTTACGTTATAAAGATGCAGAGGTGGTTTACAGCATGACGCATAAGAAACTTTTGGAGCTTGCTGGAAAGGCTGGGGCGATTTACAGGATTGATGGATATGTGCTCTTAGATAGAGATATTTTTGATGAGTATTTGGAACAGTTTCATGAACCGGCGACAGAATAGGAGGCATTATGGCAGGAAATGCATGGAAGTATTCGCACAAGCTGGATGATGTGGACTTGGAGTTTTTGCAACATGATTTCATCACGATTAAGCAGGGTGTGAATTATTACGGATTTAGTGAAAGGCCTTTTCTTCGTATGGCGAAGGAAGCAGGTGCCTATTACAAGATAGGTAAGATGGTAAGGATTAAAAGAGAATTATTTGACCGGTATTTAAGAAAAACAAGGAAGGTACCGAGAATAGGAGGCAAATTATGTGCAAGGTCATAACAGTATCAAACCAAAAGGGAGGAACTGCCAAAACAACGAGTTGTGTGAATTTGGGAATTGGTTTGGCGTCAGCAGGTAAAAAAGTATTATTGATAGATACGGATCCGCAGGGTTCCTTATCTATCAGTCTGGGATATTCGGAACCGGATGCAATGGAAAAGACATTAGCAACATTGATGATGAACATTGTAAATGATGAGGAGTTTTGTTTAGAGGATATTATGTTACATCATGAGGAGGGTGTTGATATTATTCCTTCGAATATAGAGCTTTCTGCTATAGAAGTATCCTTGGTAAATGTGATGAGCAGAGAACTGATATTGAAGCAGTTGGTGGAGCGCGTAAAGGATGCCTATGATTACATAGTGATTGATTGCATGCCGTCGCTAGGTATGATGACTATAAATGCTCTGGCGTGCGCAGACTCTGTTTTAATACCGGTACAAGCTTCGTATTTGCCCGTAAAAGGTCTTCAACAGCTTATTAAGACAATTGGCAGGGTTAAGCGTCAATTGAACCCTAAATTAAGAATTGAAGGTATTCTGCTTACTATGGTAGATAACAGAACGAATTATGCAAAGAATATTTGCGCAATGGTAAATGAAGCGTATTCATCTTCTGTAAAAGTATTTCAGACGGAGATTCCGTTATCCGTTCGTGCAGCTGAGGTCAGTGCAGAAGGAAGCAGTATTTATAAATATGATCCAAAAGGGAAAGCGGCGTATGCTTATGGGCAGTTGACAAAGGAGGTTCTCAATGGCTAGTAGAGTTGGAGATAAAATCAAATTAACAAGTATAGATGAATTATTGTGTGTGCCGGAAACAAACGGTACGACGGAGATTGAATTGGGTTTAATATCAGCGTTTGAAAATCATCCGTTCCGAGTAGTGGATGATGAAAAAATGGAGGAACTGGTAGAGAGTATCAGACAGCAAGGAATTCTTTCGCCTGTGTTAGTGCGTCCTGATGATGAAGGCGGTTATGAAATGATTTCAGGGCACAGGAGATTGCATGCGGCAAAGATTGTAGGTTTGAAAAAAATACCGGCGATTGTGAGAGAACTTACGGATGATGAAGCGATAATTGCAATGGTAAATGCAAATTTGCAAAGAGAAGAAATTTTACCAAGTGAAAGAGGATTTTCTCTTAAGATGAAAATGGATGCCATGAGACACCAAGGAGCTTGTCGACATGATGTCGCCAAGTTGAGTCCGTTGGAAAGAAAGACGGCTACAATTGTTGGAGAAGGAAGTGGGTTGACTGGACGCAGTGTTCAAAGGTACATAAGACTTACGGAATTGATACCGGAGCTTCTTGATATGGTAGATACGAAAAGATTATCATTGGTAAATGGCGTGGATATTTCTTATTTTGATAAGGATGTTCAGAAATGGCTTTATGAATATATCAGAGATAACGGAAATCTGAAAGCAGAGCAAATGGCAGCTCTTAAGGAGCAGAAGAATCTGGAGAATATGACGCAGTATACATTGATAGCAATTCTAAATAATGCGCTACCGAAAAAGAGCGCCGTGAAGAAAGTAAGCTTTTCAGAAAAAAAGTTGATGAAGTACTTTCCGGCAGATTATCCAGCGTCGAAGTGTGAACGTATTATTACGGAATTGTTGGAGAAGTGGAAAGAAGAACAGGAGGCACAGAATGGTGTTTAACTATTATAGAAAGTCAGAGGCAAATCAGTTTAACTTTATTCGCATTCCGAAGGTATTGATGACAGAGGAGTCTTTTGACTCCCTGTCGTTACAGTCCAAGCTTCTGTATGGAATGTTGATTGATAGAATGAGTGTATCGGGAAAAAATCAATGGATTGATGAAGAGAACCGTGTTTATATTGTATATCCTATTCAGGAAATTCAGAGGGATATGAAAGTATCCAAACATAAGGCGATTGATTGTCTTGCTGAATTGGAGAGTATTGGTCTTGTTGAAAAGAGATTGAAGGGAAATGGAAGAGCTGCTCATCTGTATGTAAAGAATTTTGTATCAGCTTCGGTGTGAAGTGCAAAAATTGCACTCATGGAAAGGAGGAAAAGGCAATGGAGCAGAAAATTAAGTTTGATTATTTTTATGGTAAAGAAGCGGATACATTTACATTCTACAGGATTCCAAAGTTACTTTTTACAGAACCAATGTTTAAGGATTTATCTAGCGAGGCGAAGATATTATATGGTTTGTTATTAGATAGGATGACATTATCCATAAAGAATGGATGGTTTGACGAGGAGGGGCGTGCTTACATATATTTTGCAATAGAAGATATTGCGGAATTACTGAATTGTGGCAAGAATAAAGCAGTGCGTTCCTTGCAGGAATTAGTAGACGGAACCGGCGTGGGATTGATAGAGAAAAAGCGTCAGGGGCAAGGTAAATCTAACATATTATATGTGAAGAACTTCATTGTAGAAGAGAAGCAGAATGTTACTTTTGGGGATTCTGAAAAAGAAGATACTGGCTCAGAATGTTATATTTCAACATTCCAGAATGTTAAAAAAGGGGATTCTGGAATCACCCAAAATAACATTCAAGAAGTTTCATTTTGGGGAGCAAATAATAATAAAATGATATATAATAATATAAGTGATACTGAATCTAATCTTATCGTATCTGGAAAAGAGGGATATGATGTGATGAGAGAGTACGAGAAGCTTATCAAGGATAATATTGAGTATGATTTGCTGATTGCAAGAAATCCGTATGACAGAGAAATGCTTTGTGGAATTTTTGATCTTATGCTTGAAATGGTCTTGTCAAAAGCAGATGAGGTTGTTATATCCTGCAATCGCTACCCAGTGGAGCTTGTGAAGTCTAAGATGCTGAAATTAAATGCATCGCATATTGAGTATGTGTTGGATTGCATGAGAGCCAATACGAGCAAAGTGAAGAATATCAAGAAGTATTTGTTGGCAGCATTGTTTAATGCCGCGACTACGATGGGAAGTTACTATCAGGCAGAAGTGAACCATGATTTTCCGCAGTATGCCAGAGCAAAGTGAGGAGAGAACTTATGAGAACATTAAAGAAAATACTGTTATTTCCGTTTAGGTTGTTGTTAATGCTATTGAATGTGCTTTTGGACCTGTTTATGCGGGTAGAGAGCCTTGTGGCAGGAATCGGCGGTCTGTTTATTGTCGGGTGCTTGATTTATTCGATTGTGAACCAGATATGGATTCATGTGGGTTTATTAACAGGTATCCTGGTAGTAGGTATAATCTTTGTATTGTTAACAGCAGAGATTAAGGTGGGTATAGAAATCTTACTTGCGAAAATGGCGTAAAATGAAAAATGTCCACCAAATGTCTACCAAATGTCCACCAAATGTCCATTTTCAAACGATTTTACCTGTGTTATATTTATAATGGACAATCGAACGGGGAACACAAAAACGCCTCCAAAGATTGTCCTTAACTTTTGCAAAAGTGAATATGGTAATTGAAGCGTCAGCTTACAGCTTAGCAGTTGTGGGTCTGGCGCTTTTATTATGTCAGGAACCGGAAGTGAGGGTGGCGACCTAAGCTTCACAGCAGAATATAGAAAGAATGAGGTAAAGCGAATGGATTTTGAAAAATTCAAAGAGAGTTTGATTGAGGATGTACAGCAGGGTCTTTACGAGAAGGGAATTGAAGCAAATGTTTCCACTAGTGAAGTTTCCAAGTTGAATGAGTCTTACGAAGCACTTACAGTTACGCCGGAAGGCAGTAATGTTGGTGTGAATGTAAATATGGAGAATTTCTTTGAGGCTTATGAAAACGGTGTTAATTATGATGCTGTAGTTGACAGAGCAATTCAGGTAATTGAAAACGGTCTCAACAATCAGCCGGCGATTGATGTATCTGCTCTTACAGATTACAGTCAGATGAAAGACAAGCTGATTATGGAAGTTGTTTCTAAGGAAGCAAATGAAGAAATGCTTGCAAATATTCCTCATATGGAAATGGAGGATATGGCAGTTGTGTACCGCTTCGTACTTGATAGTAATGAAGATGGCAGAGCGACAATCCTTGCTACGAACCATCTGATTGAAACTATGGGAGTTACACCGGAACAGCTTCATGCGGATGCAATGGAAAATGCTCCGGAGCTTAAGCCTGCGATTATCATGGGAATGAGTGAAATGCTTGCAGATATGGGAATGCCGATGGAAATGATGGGAATGGAAGCTCCTACACAGGAATTTATGTATGTGGCTACGGTAGAAGATAAGATTAACGGTGCTGGTGTTTTGGCATATCAGAATTTTATGGATCAGGCTGCAGAGAGAGTTGGAGGAGATTTCTTTATTCTTCCTTCTAGCCGTCATGAGATTTTGCTTGTACCAGATAACGGCGAAGCAGACTTACAGCAGCTCAAAGATATGGTTCGTGAAGTAAATGCTACACAGGTTGCTCCGGAGGAGAAACTTACAGATAGCGTTTATCACTACGACAGTAAGGAAAAAGTCTTCGAACTTGGCGAGAAGTTCCTTGAGCGCCAGGCTGAAAAGGATGTAGACAGAGATGCTCTTGATGAGAAGTCTGATAAGGCGTCTGTGCTCGGTGAGCTTAAAGCTAAGAAAGACGAAGTAGCAAAGCAGCCTAAGAAGGAGGCCGTAGAAAAGGCTACCAAATCAAAGGGCGAAGAGCTCTAAGATAAACTGCCATAATCGGCCAAAATATAAAGTGAAAGAAGTGTCGGCACCGGATGATTATCAGGGTGTCCGGCACTTTTTCTATGAAATGGATTGGAATACAGGAGGAATGGAAATGTCCAGAGAATATAATATTAAACAAACAATGACAAGCAGCTATTCATCAGTTATCGGTAAGAAGGAGCCTTTGCCGCATCCACAGAATTGCCGAACTGAATGCCCTTATGGCTATGGCAGAGCCTTCTGCTTTCCATGTATGGCAAAGATTATGGCAGAGCATAATGCCGCTAAGAAGAAAAGCGTGCAGGAAGCATAAACATGTATTTTGACTATTTTTATGGGGAACAGGCTGAGCAGTATTCGTTTTATCGAATTCCGAAGGTACTTATAACTGATGATGCATTTGAAAAATTATCAACAGATGCAAAAGTGCTCTATAGTTTGTTCCTAGATAGGGTGTCATTGTCATTCAACAGTGGATGGGTGGATGAGTATGGCAGGGTGTATATAATTTACACGATTAGAAGCATACAGAGAGATTTGCATTGTGCAGTGAAAAAGGCTGTTAAACTTGTGAAGGAATTGGAGCAGTTTGGGCTTATAGAAAAGGTGAATCGCGGGCAGGGAAAACCTACTCTTATTTATGTGAAAAACTTTTATGGAGTGTTGTCAAAAGGAGAAGTCTTGACTTGTCAAAAGCACAACTCTAGTGTTGTCAAAAGCACAATTCTAGAACTGTCAAAAGCACAACCTAATAATACTAATATTAATAATACTGATATTAATTATACTGATCCTATCCTATCCGAGACGGATGTGGATAAGGATGAGGATAGGGATGCGTACTATTGCTATTTTTATGATCGGTTGGAGATGGATATTATGCGTGAAAGGTATCCATATGATAAAGAGGTATTGGATGCTTTGCTGGATATGGTGTTGGATGTTGTCTGTTCTAAGAGAAAGACTATTCGGATTGCCGGGGATGACAAGGCGGTTAATGTAGTTAAAGCGCAGTTTATGAAACTTCAAGCCGGACATGTAGAGTATGTGTTGGATGGACTAAAAAATAGCGCGTCTAAAGTGCGTAACATCAAGCAGTATATTTTGGCAGCACTATATAATGCTCCACTTACAATGCAAAGTTATTATCAAGCCTGGGTCAATCATGATATGGCCACAGGAAAATTATACGGAGGTACAGATGAAAGAGATTGAAATTAATATTCAGTTAGATCCTGTGGAAGATGGAGCAATTGTGATTCCCAAGCAGGTAGTAAGAGAAGATAAGGGTGCTTTGATTATAGGTACCAATGGAGAATTCCGTTTTGCAAAAGAGGCGGAAGTATACGAAATCCTTGATAGATTAGGCATGAACTGTGCGGCTGATTATATGGGGACGACTGATTATATAACAGTATTTAATTCAAAGAAAGTATTAAATACCGGAGGATGCCAGTTTGTTGTAGGCTCTGTGATGATTATTAAGGGTACAGAACATGGTATTGAGTTATTAAATGAAGTAGAAGTGGAAGAGGCAAAAATTGAATTTGAGAGCCGTTTGGCAGTGCTTTGTGGCGGTGGGATTCAGTTTTCTGCTTATGAAATCGGTTAGGGAGGTTTGTGAAAATGAGTAGAACGATTCCAAGAGCATATGTAACAGCAGCGTGGAGCAAGAACAGAGTGGATGCTGAAGATGAGGCAAGAAAGTATTGTAAGGAGCTTGTAAAGGCTGGATATTTGCCACTGTGTCCGGTACTGGCATTTAGCGGTGTTATTAGTGAAAATGACCCGGATGCAGAAAAGAAACGCAGAGAGATGTCAGAGGATTTACTTAAGAGAGCAAGATTTCTTGTGGTTTGCGGGGATGTTATCAGTGATGAAGTAAAAGAAGATATTTCCATTGCAAAGCATTCCAAGGTAATTCCTACAACTCTTGCCGGAGTATTGCAGTGCGGATAACTTTCGTAGCAGGAAGGAGGGAGAAATTTGCAGGAAGATGTCGAAAATAAATCAGTCAACTTAGCTGTGAAGTCAACAAAGGTTACGGCCTCTGTACTGTATAAGGCACTTAAATGGTATATCAATCATCGAAAGCAGAAGTCCTTGGAAAAGCAGGCAGCTTCGGAGGATCCTATAAAGGGTGAGCAGTCGGTAAAGGAATTAATCGGTCAGGGCCAGGGTGTATCTAGCATGCCTATCGGAGATAAGGGTGTGCGTGATTTTAAGAAAATCTGTAAGAAGTATGGTGTGGATTTTGCAATCGTTAAAGATAAGAATGAGGACCCACCCATTTATACAGTATTCTTTAAAGCAAAGGATGCAGATGCAATCGCCAGTGTCCTAAAGGAGTATTCTGCTAAGCAGATGAAAAAGCAGGAGAAGAAAGAGCGTCCAAGCATTTTGGAGAAACTTAAGAAATTTAAGGATATTGTTGCGAAGCAGCCTAAGAAAGAAAAGGAAAGAAGGAAGGAGCACGAGCGATGAAAACAAAGAACATTAAGAAGCTCCTAATACTGAATATTCCTTATATTCTGATAGGAGCTTTTGCTACAAATTTGGGTGAAGCTTGGAGATTGGCAGATGGAGCCAATATGTCTGAGAAGATAACCGGTATGGTATTGGAAGGCGGCTTTGGTGCCGCTTTTTCTAATCCATTACCAAGCTTGCATCCGATGGATTTGCTGATAGGTATTGTAGTAGGCGCAATTCTTAGATTAGCGGTTTATATGAAAGGCAAAAATGCCAAGAAGTACAGGCATAATGTAGAGTATGGTTCTGCAAGATGGGGCACACATGCTGATATCGAACCGTTTTTGGATGCGGATTTTGCAAATAATGTGTTGTTATCCCAGACGGAACGAATTACCATGAATAGCAGACCGTCGGAACCGAAATACGCCAGAAATAAGAATGTGCTTGTGGTAGGTGGTAGTGGTTCCGGTAAGACAAGGTTCTTTATTAAGCCAAATTTGCTACAGATGCATTCGTCATATTGCGTCACCGATCCGAAAGGTACCATAGTAAATGAGGTGGGGACAGCCCTTCAAAAGAATGGGTATGAGATAAAAATCTTTAATACCATCAATTTTAAGAAGAGTATGCATTACAATCCATTTGCTTATGTGCACAGTGAAAAAGATATTTTAAAGCTAGTAACAACCTTGATTGCTAACACAAAAGGGGAAGGTAAAGGCGGAGACGAATTCTGGGAGAAAGCAGAGAAGCTGCTGTATTCTGCATTGATTGGTTATATTCATTATGAGGCACCGGAAGAGGAGCAGAACTTCACAACCTTGTTGGAAATGATTAATGCAATGGAAGTCCGTGAGGATGATGAAGAGTTCAAAAATCCGGTGGATTTAATGTTTGATGAGCTTGCGGAGCGAGAACCGGATCACTTTGCGGTGCGCCAATATGCGAAGTATAAATTGGCAGCCGGAAAAACAGCGAAGTCGATTCTTGTGTCATGTGGTGCAAGACTTGCGCCGTTTGATATTAGGGAGCTTCGTGAGATTACCGCTTATGATGAATTGGAGCTAGACATGTTGGGAGATAGAAAGACGGCATTGTTCCTGATTATGTCGGATACGGATGCTACCTTCAATTTTTTGATATCCATGGTGTATACGCAGCTCTTCAATCTGCTGTGTGAAAAGGCAGATGATGTGTATGGTGGTAGGTTGCCGATTCATGTGCGCTGTCTTATTGATGAGATGGCCAACATCGGACAGATACCAAATCTGGAAAAACTGATGGCGACCATTCGTTCCAGAGAGATTTCTGCGGCGCTTGTTTTACAGGCAAAGTCTCAGCTGAAAGCAATTTATAAGGACAACGCAGATACCATTATAGGTAACTGTGATTCCCAGATATTTCTGGGTGGTTCTGAGCAGACGACCCTGAAGGACCTGAACGCTACTCTTGGCAAAGAGACAATTGATATGTATAACACAGGGGAAACCAGAGGACAGTCTCAGAGCTATAATATGAATTATCAGAAATTAGGTCATGATCTTATGAGTATCGATGAATTGGCAGTTATGGACGGCGCGAAATGTATTGTGCAGGTTCGAGGCGTAAGACCATTTTTATCAGACAAATATGATTTGACCAGACATCCGAAGTACAAGCAGACAGCGGATGCAGATAAGAGGAACTGGTTCGATATCGAGAAGTTCCTTAAGAAAAGAGACAACTTAATATTGAAAAAGGATGACGTATTCACCGTCATCGAAGTAAACGAAGAATAACTCTTAGTTTTGCGATAAAGGCAGAGCTTAAGAGTTTTTTTATTGCCCGGATGTAGCAGTCCGGGTGAGGTACGGCCGTATTTTCAAAGTCAGTCGACGGGCTTTGGAGCAGTAACTATAAACGACCTTTTGGTCAAGGAAACAAATATATCACACAAAAAGAAAGAAAAACGGAGGAATTTTATTATGGCATTTTTTCAGAGCGCAGTAGGCACATTACAGACATTAGTAGTAGCACTTGGAGCAGGTCTTGGTATCTGGGGGGCAATCAACCTTATGGAGGGTTATGGTAACGATAATCCTGGTGCGAAGTCCCAGGGTATGAAGCAGCTTATGGCTGGTGGCGGTGTAGCCCTTATCGGTACAACCTTAGTACCTTTGCTTGCAGGTTTATTCTAAGAAGCAGCGTGGCAGGTCCATGCAAAAGTAACTTATCACATGGAGTCGGGAAAACCTCGGCTCCTTTTATTTTAAGAAAGATTATGGAGGATAAAAATTATGGCATTTTTTCAGAGTGCAGTAGGCACATTACAGACATTAGTAGTAGCACTTGGAGCAGGTCTTGGTATCTGGGGTGCGATTAACCTTATGGAAGGTTACGGTAACGATAATCCCGGTGCAAAGAGCCAGGGTATGAAGCAGTTAATGGCCGGTGGCGGTGTAGCACTTATTGGTACAACCTTAGTGCCTTTACTTGCAGGCTTGTTCTAAGAGACAAGGAGGCGTAAATGGAGAGCTTACTCGAAGAGCTAATGGACTGGATCGAGGATTTGCTCATATCAGGAATAATGACTAATCTGACCAATGCTTTTGATGCAGTAAATCAGGAGGTTGGTCAGATTGCAACAGATGTAGGACAGACTCCGGCGACATTTTTGCCCGGTGTCTACAGCCTTATCAGAAATTTATCTGAATCTGTGATATTGCCGATAGCGGGAATTATCTTGACGTTTATTGCCTGTTATGAGCTGATACAGTTGGTCATTAGTCACAATAATTTAGCAAACTTTGAAACTTGGGTATTTTGGAAATGGATATTTAAAACCTTTGTGGCGGTATGTCTGATTTCGAATACCTTTGATATAACCATGGCGGTGTTTGATTTATCGCAGTGGGTAGTGCAACGAAGCGGAGGAATTATCCAGGGAAGCACGGCGATTGATGATAGTACGCTAGCAACCATGAGACTGACACTTGCAACAAAAGAGGTAGGAGAGCTGCTTGGTATTTACCTACAGTCCTTTATCGTGCAGTTGGGTATTAAGATTTTAAGTATCGTCATTTTTGTTATTATCAATGGACGAATGATTGAGATTTATCTTATGACAAGCTTAGCTCCGATTCCTTTTGCAACCTTCGGAAATAAGGAGCAGAGCATGATGGGGCAGAATTATTTGAGGTCCCTGTTTGCGTTAGGTTTCCAAGGGTTCTTGATTTTGGTCTGCGTAGGTATTTATGCAGTACTGATTACCGGAGTGGCATTTACCTCGGATATCGTTGGCTCCCTTTGGAGTGTTATGGGCTTTACGGTACTGCTTGCATTTACCCTGTTTAAAACAGGAGCACTGGCGAAATCAATTCTGCATGCACATTAAAAGAAGGGAGATTAAGATGGCAGCATCCTATATATCGGTACCTCGTGATTTAACGAAGGTAAAGAGTAAAGTGATGTTCAATTTAACAAAGAGACAGCTGATTTGTTTTGGAGTGGCGGCACTGATTGGTGTACCCACATTTTTTTTGCTCAAAAGTATCGGAAGCACAAGCATGGCAGCTATGGGAATGATGGTGGTTATGATGCCACTATTCTTCCTTGCCATGTATGAGAAAAACGGTCAGCCCCTCGAAGTTTTCTTGGGTCACTTTATAGAGGCGAATTTCACTCGCCCAAAGATTCGTCCTTATCAGACGGATAATTATTACGCAGCACTTATGCGTGAAATACAGGCACAGAAGGAGGTAGAAGAGATTGTTCGTATTTCAAAAGAAAGACAAGGATCAGGAAATAACCTTACCGGAACATCTGACAAAAGAAGAAAGAAAACAGGTTAAGGAAATCATAAGAAAGGCAAAGAAAAATGACGGTGTGCCGAGGACGGCGCAGCAGAGCATTCCTTTTGAGAGAATGTTCCAGAATGGTATCTGTAGAGTAGGAAGTGATTATTACACCAAGACTATTCAGTTCCAGGATATCAATTATCAGCTTGCTTTGCAGGAGGATAAGACGGAGATTTTTGAAGAGTGGTGTTCCTTCTTAAATTTCTTTGACAGTTCCATTCATTTTGAGTTTTCCTTTATGAACATGGCAACGGATGCGGAAAGCTTTAGCAGAAGTATAGCCATTCCTCATAAAAGAGATGATTTTAATGGTATCAGGGATGAATACAGTTCCATGCTGTTTCATCAGATGGAAGCGGGTAATAATGGTCTGACAAAGACCAAATTTATCAGCTTCGGAATAAAGGCGGCGTCCATGAAGGAGGCTAAGCCGAGACTGTCCCATATTGAGACAGATATTTTGAATAATTTTAAGAGAATCGGTGTCCGTGCCAAGTCCTTAAACGGTGCGGAAAGATTAGAGCTTATGCACTCACAGTTTCATATGGGAGATGATGAGAAGTTCAACTTTAATTGGAAGTGGCTGCCGGGAACCGGACTTTCTGTGAAGGATTTTATCGCTCCAAGCGGTTTTAACTTCAAAAATGGTAGAAGCTTTCAGATGGGAGGCTTGTATGGTTCCATGTCATTTCTGTCCATTACGGCAAGTGATATCAGCGACAGGTTACTGGCGGATTTTCTTAGTATGGAATCCAGTCAGATTGTTACCATGCACATTCAGTCCGTAGACCAGAATGAGGCCATTAAGACGGTAAAGCATACCATTACAGAGCTTGACAGAAGTAAGATTGAGGAACAGAAAAAGGCGGTGCGTGCCGGTTACGATATGGATATCATCCCTTCGGACCTTGCTACCTATGGTAATGATGCAAAGGCACTACTTAAGGAATTGCAGAGCCAGAATGAGCGAATGTTCCTTTTGACCTTTTTAATCTTGAATACCGGTAAGACACAGCAGGAGCTTGATAACAATGTATTTCAGGCATCCAGTATCGCACAGAAGCATAACTGCAACCTGGTACGTCTTGATTACCAGCAGGAGCAGGGTCTTATGAGTAGTTTGCCTCTGGCATACAATCAGATTGATATTCAGCGAGGTATGACCACAAGCAGTACAGCGATTTTTGTACCGTTTACCACACAGGAATTGTTCCAGCCAGATAAGGAAGCTCTTTATTATGGCTTAAACGCACTTTCTAATAACCTGATTATGGTGGACAGAAAGAAGCTTAAGAATCCAAACGGACTTATTCTTGGTACACCGGGTTCCGGTAAATCATTCTCTGCAAAAAGAGAGATTGCCAATGCATTCCTTGTAACGGATGATGATGTAATTATTTCGGATCCTGAGTCAGAGTATAGCCCATTAGTAGAGAGGTTCGGAGGACAGGTCATCAAAATCAGTCCTACCAGCTCGCAGTTTATCAATCCTATGGACATCAACATGAATTATTCGGATGACGATAATCCGGTGGCTCTTAAGGCAGATTTTATCCTGTCCTTGTGTGAGCTTATCGTAGGTGGTAAGGAAGGACTTCAACCTATCGAGAAGACGGTTATCGATCGTTGTATTCATAAGATTTATCAGAAGTATTTTGAGAACCCTACACCGGAGAATATGCCGCTTTTGGAGGACTTATATAATGCGTTATTGGCGCAGGAGGAATCCGAGGCGAAGCATGTGGCAACTGCCCTTGAAATCTATGTGCATGGTTCCTTAAATGTATTTAATCATCGTACCAACGTGGATATCACCAACCGCCTTGTATGTTACGACATCAAGGACTTAGGTAAGCAGTTAAAGAAGATTGGTATGTTGGTAGTACAGGATCAGGTGTGGGGTAGAGTGACGGAGAACCGTTCTGCCGGTAAATCAACCAGATACTACATGGATGAGATGCACCTTTTGCTTCGTGATGAGCAGACGGCGGCTTATACCGTGGAAATCTGGAAGCGTTTTAGAAAATGGGGTGGTATCCCGACAGGTATCACACAGAACGTAAAGGACCTTCTGGCATCTAAGGAAGTGGAAAATATCTTCGAAAACTCTGATTTTGTA
The DNA here is from genome assembly GCA_045121975.1 of Roseburia sp. Taxonomy (GTDB): domain Bacteria; phylum Bacillota; class Clostridia; order Lachnospirales; family Lachnospiraceae; genus Roseburia. The sequence goes on along the minus strand of JBGVHB010000040.1, from coordinate 92,245 downwards.
TATATGTTAAATCAGGCAGTGGGAGACAGACAAATCCTTGCGAAGCAGTTAAATATCAGTCCTCATCAGCTTTCGTATGTAACACATTCGGGAGAAGGTGAAGGGCTTTTATTTTATGGAAATGTTATTCTGCCATTCGTAGACAGATTCCCTACCGACCTTGAACTTTATAAGTTACTTACCACGAAGCTTAATGAAGTGGTTGATGCAAAGAAGGAGTAATAGTAGATGGATGAAGCAAAAAAGAGTACAAACAATGCTTCTTCGAAGTCCTCCCGGGCGACACATCAAAAGTCGCCGGGAGAGAAGCTTAAGAATGAGCAGTCTGCCAGGGAGGCTGTTAGGAAGAAGCTTAGATACGGAAAAAAAGACAATTCCCTGTCAGTAGAGCAATTGGAGAAATTAAAGGAAAAAAAGAAGGTCAGCCAGAAACTTGCCATGCGTGAAACAGCGGTCAGAAGACAGGCTCATGAAAAAATTGATGAGGCTAATGAGGATGACAATGTAGCTGTAGAGGCTGTGAGCCGAGGTATGGAAGCTACAGGGTATGTTGCAGAAGGTGCTAGCCGTGCCGGTCAGAAAATAAAATCGGACAGGTATAACCAAAAGCTTCATAAGAAGTCAGCTAAGGATGCTGAGAAGTTAGAGGGTACAAAGAAACAGACCTCATCTGAGGCTTCAAAGCAGATACAAAAGGCCCGTACCAAAAGGGAAATGGTGGATGCTTATCAGAAAAAGAAAGCAAAAGAAGCTGCCGGTTCCGCAGGAAGTGCAGGAAAGAAATTTGTGGACAAAGCAGGAGATATGGTTGGTCGTATCGGAGAGTTTGTGATGGAGCACATTGTGCAGAATCCTAAGGTGCTAATCATTGCAGGTATTATTGGTCTGGTACTTATTTTGATTTCCTGTATGTTTACTTCCTGTTCCATGATGGCGGGAAGCGTAGGAACTACCACTGTATCAACCAGTTATACAGCGGATGATGATGACATCTTAGAAGTAGATGCGGCTTATTCGCAGATGGAGGCAGACCTTCAAGCGGAAGTAGATTCTATTGAAACGGATTATCCGGGATATGATGAGTATCGCTATACTTTAGCAGAAATCAACCATAATCCTTACCAGCTGGCTGCGTTGCTTACGGTATTGTATGAGGATTATACACCGTCTGAGGTACAGAGTGAATTGCAAAGTATCTTTGATGCACAATATGAGCTTACAATTACAGAGATTGTGGAAATCAGAACGAGGACAGAGACAAGGACTCGGACGGAGACAAGAACAGGTACAAGAACCGTGACTAATCCTGATGGTTCAACCACAACGGAGGAATATGAATACGAAGTAGAGGTTGAGTACGAAGTGGAAGTAGAGTATGAGTATTATATTTTAGAAACTGTACTCACTAATGTCACAATGGATGCGGTAGTGAGAAACTATGGATTATCTGCGGATGATATAGACCGATATGAGCTGTTGCTTGCCACCTATGGTAATAAAGCCTATCTGTTTGGAGATGACATCTACAGCATGGTGGACCCGGGCGAGTATCAGGATTATGAAGTACCTGTGGAGTATTTGACCGATGTGGAATTTGGAAACATGCTTCATGAGGCGGAGAAGTATTTGGGATACCCTTATGTATGGGGCGGCTCGTCACCAACTACAAGTTTTGACTGTTCCGGCTTTGTAAGCTATGTCATCAATAACTGCGGTAATGGATGGTATGTGGGAAGAAAAACGGCAAACGGATTGCTTGGATGCTGTACAACGGTATCCGCAACTGAGGCAAAGCCGGGAGATTTGATTTTCTTTCAGGGTACCTATGAAACAAGCGGAGCCAGTCATGTAGGAATTTATGTGGGAGACGGGATGATGATTCATTGCGGAAATCCGATTCAGTACACATCAGTCAATTCAAGCTACTGGCAGGAACATTTTTACACTTATGGACGAATTAATGATTAGCCCCTCGTTGCAGGGGCTTTTGCTTTGGAAGGAGGCAGTTTTATGTATGAGAAATTAGATAAGCTTCGTGCGGAGCTGGAAAAAGCAAGACAGCGTAGGGCGGAAGCAGATGCTAAGGTAAAGCAGTTGGAGCAGAGATTAAAGGAGGCAGAGAACTCTCAGATTCTTGCTGAGGTTGGCGCATTAAAGTTGTCGCCGGAGCAGCTTAAGATGTTTTTGGAGATGGTTACCAGCGGACAATTAGGAAATGCAGAGCCTACGGTTATTAAGGGCTCTACAGAGGTAAAAGATAGCAAGAAAAACGATGAAGTAGAAGATTACGATATGGAAAGTGAGGATTTTGATGATGAAGAGATGTAAGATTGGTAAAAAGATGAGCGGAGCAATTGCTCTTGCAATGACATTTGTGATTGGTGTAACCCCTATGACGGCATTTGCACAGGCAAATCCGGAAGGAAATCAGGTGGTGGTAGAGGAAAGCGTTTCTGACAATTCCGTAGTGGATAAGCAGACAGTAACTATTGTTGATGGCAGTGGAAATGTTGCTACAGATACAGAGGGAAATGTGGATAATGTTGCAGATAATACCGCAGAAGTACCAGATACAGAGCTTCCTTACAGCTACACCGTAAATGAGGATGGTAGTATCGTGTTTAACTTTAATGGCGAGGAATATGTTTATGGCGAGGAGGAAGACCCTACCGGAAAGCTTAAGGATGATGTGTATCGCTTAAATGTGAGAACCGGTGCCGGAATGAATTATGAGGTTATTGATCAGCTTTGTCCAGGGGAAGAGGTGTCTGTGATTGGTACCGAAGGAAACTGGTACAAAATTGTAGTACCGGAAAAAACCGGTTACGTGCATAAAGATTATCTGGACGTGATTGAGTCTGCTACAAATGAAACAGATGCGGCGCTTTTGCAGATGTTCATGATGATGTTTATGGATTGCATGAATAACCAGGAGCCTGTAAATATGGCATTAACTCCTGACGGTAACATGAATCTGATTGACGATTATGGCTCTTCCACAGGTGCGGGAAAGCAGTTTATTACCCTGACTACCAAGAGCGGAAATTATTTTTATCTTATTATCGACAGGGATGATAATGGTGCAGAAACCGTGCACTTCCTTAACTTAGTGGATGAAGCGGATTTGCTTTCTCTTATGGATGAGGAACAGGTGGCAGAGTATACGGGTGAGGATAAGGAAGATGCAGAGCCTACTATAACACCGGATGAAACTCCGGCAGAACCTACTGAGGAACCAGTAGAAGAGCCTGTTGAGGAACCTGCCAAGGAAAAGAATTCTTCCATGGGAATCATGGCACTTATTTTAATTGCTGCTATTGGTGGCGGAGGAGCTTATATCTTTATCAAGAAGGGTAAGAGCAAGGAAAATACACCAGGACCTGACCCTGATTTCGATTACAACGAAGATGAGGAGGATTACCTTGCAGAGCTTGATGAAGAGGATGTAGTTGTGGATGAAATTGAAGACGAGGAGGAAGTGTAATGGCAAGAAAAAGCAGATATGCAAGCTATTATAAGGGAGCGTTGGCAGTAAAGAATAAAAAGGCAAAGTCTACAAAGTCTTCAATTCTTGGCAGACTGAAAGAATTGAAGGGACAGGAGTTTATTGTCAATGTTCCCATAGAGGAAAATGATGCAGAATAAGCCTTTTCACTTGGATAAGGTTGCAATTCGTATGGTAAAGGAGCCTCCGCTTTACAGTGAGGCTCCCATAAACAATCCGCAGGATGCGATTAGATTGATGGCAGATACCCTTTCGGACTATGACCGGGAGGTATTTGCCATTATTAATTTCCGTCCGGATTTAAGACCTATCAATGTGAATTTTGTCAGTATGGGTGCACTGGATCAGTCGCTGGTGCATCCAAGAGAAGCAATAAAGTCCATGGTGCTTAGTAATGCGGCTTCGGTGATGTTAGTCCACAACCACACCACAGGAGCTGTTCACCCAAGCAGAGAAGATGTAGCGGTAACAGACCGTATGGCGCAGCTTTGCAATATGCTTGGCATTAAGCTTTTAGACCATGTGATAGTGGGACCGGGGAATGATTATTATTCCTTTAATGAAAGAGGTGTTCTTACGGTACCGAGTTTGAAACTTGAAACAAATATAGACCAGTTAGAATTTGGAGGGATGAAAGTGGCAGAAACAGCAACTATAGAAAAACAGGAAATTAAAGAAGTGAGCTTCGTGGTGGCAGAATGCAGTGAGTTTCATAATATGGGAGAACTTCACGAGAATGTAGGTAGCGTGAAGGAAGCCCTTGCTTTGTTTGAGCAGATTCCACCGGAGAGAATGCATGGAATTCCTGCTATTGGAATTCGTGTTACGGATACCAATCATCCGGAGATTTTTACGGAGATTGATATTGTTAGAGGGAATACAAGTGATGTGGATATGCTTGCATATGTGCCGGAGATAGCAAACAATAAGTCGGCACAGTTTGCTATAGCAGAAATGATTCATGCAATGCCGAAGGCTGAAATCATTGGTACAGTGCCGGAGGAGATTCAGAAGAAGGTAAGCGTTATTGACATAAGAGAAAAACAGGCAGAGCAGATGAGAGCTATCACGGATAAGTTGGAACAGGGCGTGGCAGAAGTATTTTCCAGTGATAAGTATAAGCAGTTCCTTGATACCATGGCGAAGTTTCCGCGCTATTCCGTAAATAACAACATCCTTATCATGATGCAGAAGCCGGATGCTCAGATGTGCCAGAGTTTTACCGGGTGGAAGGAAATGGGCAGATTTGTGAAGAAGGGCGAAAAGGGTATTAAGATTTTGGCACCGGCGCCTTATACCATTCAGAGGGAGCAGAATAAGCTTGATGATAGGGGCAAGCCAATGATGGATAAGGATGGGGAGCCTATCATGGAAAGCGTTGAGATTAAGGTAAATGCGTTTAAGGTGGTAAGTACCTTTGATGTCAGCCAGACGGATGGTAAGGAATTACCTTCTCTTGGTGTGGATGAATTAACCGGCGGTGTGGATGGATACGGAACCTTCTTTGAGGCACTTAAAGAAGTGTGTCCGGTTCCTATTACTTTTGAAAATATCGAAGGTGGAGCCAAGGGGTTTTACAGTCAGACAGAGAAGCGTATTGCCATTCAGGAGGATATGAGTGAGGCGCAGACAGTAAAGACGGCCATTCATGAAATGGCACACCAGAAGCTTCATGCTATTGAGAATAATGGTCCTAAGCAATCAAGGAATAGTAAAGAGGTCGAGGCCGAGAGCGTAGCGTACACAGTATGCCAGCACTATGGTATTGATACTTCTGACTATTCCTTTTCTTATGTGGCAGGTTGGTCTGAGGGGAAGGAAACACCGGAGCTTAAGGCGTCTCTTGATACTATTCGCAGGGCTGCATCAGAGATGATTTCTGCCATTGATGAGAAGATGGAAGTTCTGATTCAAGAGAAGCAAAAGGATATGGTTTTAGCATCGGATGTCACCAATCTTAAGGGAATGGATTATCAATATTCGGAGGGAAGTCGTGAAGCAGAGTATACATTCTCTTGTGAAGTGAAGGGGGAGCCTGCGGTGTTGACTTATACGCTTTCACATCATGATGACGGACAAGGGTTTGTGATGCATACGGATAAGAATGATATTTGGGAAACTATGAGTGAGCCAGAGCTTCGTAAGTTGGAAGAAAAGGTAAGCCAGGCGGCAGAAAGTTATCATTGGGAGCGTAGAATTGATGCAATACAGGAACCTACGGAAGTGGAAGATGTGAAGGCAGGTTTGCTAGAGCAGGGAACTACCAGAATAGGTGAGGAAAACAGAACGAAGCTTTGGGAAGCCTTGGAAGCAAAGGAAAAAGCAATTCTTGCGCCTAAGCCACAGACCAAGGAAGAAAAGCCGAAGGAGAAAGCTGCCAAGAAGACTTCTGTAAAATCCAAGATTCAGGAAGGTAAGGAAAAGGTAGCGAAAACACCGGCAAAGAAATCTAAGAAGCAGGAGGAGAGGGCATGATTATAAATGAATTTAATGATGTGGTTATCGACCAGATGGAACGTTGTAAAATGCTGTTGATAACTAAGGGGAATGAATATGCACCGGAGGCAATGGAAAATATCAAGATAGACCGTTTGGCACATTTCAAAAAGGCAGCAATGCTAATGAGTACGACACCGCAGATTGCTCTTATGGGGATGTTAGTAAAGCACTATATTTCCATCATGGATATGTGTCTGGATGAGGGGGATTATCCTATTGAGCAGTGGGATGAAAAGATTACGGACAGTATTAACTACCTGTTAATCCTTCGGGCGATTGTGGAGGAGGCGCAGCATGAAAAAGATAGAGGTTAAGATTTTAAATCCGGATTCCATTGACCAGGCGGAGAAAATGATGGTCTGTGCAGCAAGACTTACACAGAGAGGACATCAGATTACCTGCTTAAAGGATTTTATGGATTTGTATGAAAGTTCCTATCAGAGGTCAACAGTGGAAAGACTTGTGAAGCTGCCACACCCAACCATTCAGAAGTTTGGAATTATCAATGTGGTTATTGTAGGAGCGTCAAGACGATTCCTGGCGCAGATTACAAGGCATCAGAACGAAGTGAAGTATATGTCGGCCAGTTTGCAGTACAGCGATTATTCCGGAGTAGATGATTTTGTGGTACCTTATGACATCATTGGTACGAGTCAGGAAGCGGAATATCTGGTGCAGTGTAAAAAGGCAATGGAGAGTTATCAGGAGATTATTAAATCCGGTGTGGATAATGATTCTGCCGGATACTGTGCGCCACAGGGCATGAGAAACATTTTACTGATAAGTGCAACGCCATATCAGTGGAAGCACATGATTCGTCAAAGGGTATGCAGAAGGAATACCAAGGAAACCAGATATGTGATGTTAAAAATCTGGGAGCAGCTGATGAACCAGAATAGGGAGTTGTTTATGGATAGTGGACCGTTTTGTATGAATGGTGGCTGTGAAGAAGGGAAGATGACTTGTGGGAAATGTATTCCGGTAGATATGTCTCCTACGGACATTATCAGAGTGGACTTCCTGAGAATTGCTGATACTTATGATTTGCAGGAAGGAGTAGCAGATGAAAATACAGTTGATTGATTTTGGTGGTAAAGCGCCAATGAGGGCACATGTAAATGATGCCGGAGCAGATGTGTTTAGTCCAAGGGATGAAGTGATTCATCCCGGACAGATTTGCAAGCTGCCGTTGGGATTTGGTCTTAAAATTCCTGATGGATATGCGGGATATATTTTTCCACGAAGCGGTTTAAGTTCCATGGGTATTGTTTGTGAGTTACCGCCAATTGACTCGGGATACACGGGAGAAGTGCATGCAATTATTTCTAATGTAAGTAATCAGGATTATGAAATCAAGGAGAATGATAAGGTGGGTCAACTGATTATTATGCCTGTGGTAATCCCTGATTTTATTTTTGAGGAATGGAAAGAAAGAGGTACGGGAGCATTTGGCTCTACCGGAAGATAGGAGGATTTGGATGAAGTTAGTGATTGCAGAAAAGCCGTCCGTGGCACAGTCCATCGCAAAGGTCATTGGTGCTACAGAGAGACAGGATGGATATTTGGAAGGAAACGGTTATATCGTAAGCTGGTGTGTGGGGCATCTGGTGGAACTTGCGGAGCCGGAGTACTATGATGAGAAGTACAATAAATGGAGATATGAGGATTTGCCGATTTTACCAGAACAGTGGGAATATCAGGTGTCAGAATCGACTAGAAAGCAGTTTAAGGTTTTGAAGGATTTGATGAAGAGAAGTGATGTTACCAGTCTCGTGGAAGCGACAGATGCTGGAAGAGAGGGAGAACTTATTTTTCGTCTGGTGTATCACCAGGCAGGCTGTAAAAAGCCGTTTGAAAGACTTTGGATTTCTTCGATGGAAGATAAAGCGATTGAAGAAGGATTTGCTAATCTGAAAAGTGGAACTGAATATGATGCTTTGTATGAAGCAGCACTATGCCGAGAGCGTGCCGACTGGATGGTTGGAATGAACGCTACTCGGCTTTTTTCAACCCTGTATGGTCAGACTCTGAATGTAGGACGAGTGATGACACCTACACTTGCGATGCTTGTAACAAGGGAAGCGGAGATTAGCGGATTTAAGCCGGAACCGTTTTACACGATTGCTATTACTGTAGGTGGAGTTACAGCTACCAGTGAGAGGTATTCGGTAAAATCTGAAGCAGAGGATGTTTTACAGAAAGTAGGAGATGCCGGTACCGCAGTTATTCGGAAAAACCGAACAACTGAAAAACAGGAGAAAGCACAGCAACTTTATGATCTTACCAATCTCCAAAGGGATGCCAACAAGATGCTTGGCTTTACGGCACAGCAGACCTTGGATTATGCTCAAAGTCTTTATGAAAAGAAGCTTATTACTTATCCGAGAACAGACAGCAGATTTTTGACGGAAGATATGGCTGTCAACCTGCCAAAGTTGTCAAATTCCGTGGCGGAGAAATATGGTTACACTAAAAGATTTGAACCGAATTGTAAGCAGGTTATCAATGACAAGAAGGTAAGCGACCATCATGCGATTATTCCCACAATAAATATTGTGGATGTGAATTATGGAGAGCTACCTAGCGGAGAGCAGAAGGTACTTAGTTTGATTTCCTGTAGATTTCTGGTAGGTATGGCAGAGCCTTGTGTAATAAATGAGACGGAACTTGAATTTGAAACTGCCGGTGTTGTCTTTAAGGCAAAAGCAAAGCAGGTAGTGAAAAAGGGATGGCGTGATATTCAGGAGTGGTTCTTTGTGACAAAGAAAGAAGATACAGCGGATTCAGATGAGGGAAGAATTCTTGATAATCTTAATTTCTTTGAAGAGGGTAAATCACTTCCTGTTAGGGAACCGGAAGTAAAGAAAGGCAAGACATCACCGAAGAAACATTTTACCGAAGATACTTTGCTTAGTGCGATGGAGCATGCCAGTGCAGATGAGATGCCGGATGATGCGGAGCATAAGGGTATTGGTACACCTGCGACCAGAGCGGGTACCATTGAGAAGTTGGTTCGTATCGGTTTTGTGGAACGTAAAGGGGATAAGAAAACAAAATATTTAATTCCTACACACAAGGGTACTGCACTGATTACGGTTATGCCGGAAGAAATACAGTCTGCCTCCATGACTGCGGATTGGGAAGAGAAGCTCATTGATATTGAGCGAAAGAAATATTCTGCGGATGAGTTTATCAGAGAAATCGGGGCCATGATTACGGAGTTGGTGCAGACTTATAAGGTAATTGAGGATGCGGAGGTTTTAATGCATCCGGTAAATGAACCCGTAGGTTCTTGCCCTTGTTGCGGTAAAAATGTGGTGGAAAAAAGTAAAGGATTCTTCTGTGACGGTGGAGATTTTGCGTTATGGAAGAATAATCGTTTCTTTGATTCTCTTAGTAAGAAATTAACGAAGCAGGTAGCAGAGAAGTTGCTTAAGGATGGCAAAGCGAAGCTGAAAGGGTGTCGTAGTGTGAAGACCGGTAAGACTTACGACTGTGTTGTAAGAATGACGGTGGATGAAATGAAGAGACCACAGTTTGGTTTGGAATTTGAAAAAAGAAAAAGTTACGAAAGGTAGGGTAATGTTATGGCAGAAGAAAGAAAAGGTACGCCAGTTAAAAAGTGGGACGAGGTAAATGGTTGTCTCACAGAAGAAGTAGCTGTGCAGGATGCTTCTCAGGCGACAGAGGGCAGAAACATTGCAGAGCGTTTAGGTGATCAGATGCGCAGCATTGAGGATGCCATAGAGCAGAACGATAATTCGCTGGATGGCGTTATCAATAATCTTCCACAGCCGGATGAAGCAGAAAAAACCAGGGAATCAGTATTGCAGAGATTAAAAGAGCGAGAAAAAGCTTCCGCGGAAGAAAGGAGTAAAATGTTTAGAGCTCCTTGTCATGTAAAGGAGATGGAGAGAGATGTCTAATCGTACGAAGCAGATTCTTTTTCTTGTAAATGAGGAAGAGGAAAAAATCATCCGGCGGAAAATGGAAGAAGCAAGCATTAGTCGACTCAGCGTATATTTGCGAAAAATGGCTATTGAGGGTTATATTATCCGACTGGATTTAAGTGATATGAGGGAGGCGGTTCGCCTCCTTCGTATCAACAGCAATAATCTAAACCAATATGTAAAAAAAGCAAATGAGACCGGCAGTGTTTATGCGGAAGATATTAAAGATGTCAAACGAAGCCAGGAAGAATTGTGGAAGCTTATGAAAGATATACTGGCGCGGCTATCTACGATTTAGCAGGAAGGAGGAAGAGCATGGCTGCAACCAGAATCATACCGATGCATCATAATAAAGGCAAAACGGTAGCACAGTGCCTTAAGGCTAGAATTGATTATGCAGAAAATGGAGAAAAGACCGAACAGGGACAATATATCAGTTCCTATGCCTGTGATCCGGAGACTGCCGAGGAAGAGTTCATGCTCTCCAAACGAGAATATTTTGAATTGACCGGAAGGGCACCCAAAGGAGATGTGATAGCTTATCAGGTTCGGCAATCCTTTAAACCGGGAGAAATCACGCCCGAAGAGGCGAACCAGATTGGCTATGAGCTGGCGACGAAATTAACGAAGGGTAATCATGCTTTTATCGTTGCCACACATACGGACCGGGAGCATATTCATAATCATATTATCTGGAATTCCACGGATTTAAACTGCACGCGAAAATTTAGGAATATCATTGGTTCCTTTGTGATAGTACAACGCATTAGCGACCAGTTGTGTTTGGAACATGGATTGTCTGTAATTAAGCCGAGACCACGTAAAGAAAGAGAGAAGTTTCCAGGATACACGAAAAGGAAGACTCTGCGTTCTGATGTGTGTGTGGCAATTGATATTGCGATTACCAAGAATCCGAGAAGTTTTGATGAATTACTGCTTTTGTTAGAAGAGGAAGGATATGAAATTAAGCGCGGCAAGCAGATTTCTCTTAGGGGCGAAAAACAAAAACGCTTTGTTCGTTTGGATTCTCTTGGAGCAGGTTATTCAGAGCCAGAACTACGCAGTATTTTTGAAGATGTGCAAAATGAAAAACAGCGTCCTAAGCCTAAAAAAGAATTTGACCTACTTATCAATATTCAAGAGAAGTTGGCACAGGGAAAAGGGCGTGGTTATGAAAATTGGGCTAAGGTGTTTAATGTAAAACAGATAGCACAGACACTTTTGTTTTTGGAGCAGAGTGGTATTCGAGATTATTCTGTACTTGAAGAAAAAGCAAAATCCAGTTCTGCCAGATTTGAAGAATTGAGTGCAACCATTAAATCAGCAGAGAAGAGACTTGCAGAGATAGCAGTTTTAAAAACTCATATCATCAATTATTCTAAGACCAGGGATGTGTATGTTGCTTATCGAAAAAGTGGATATAGCAAAAAATTCTTTGAGGCTCATCGTGAAGAAATTACTTTGCATAAAGCAGCGAAGGAAGCGTTTAGCGCATTACCGGAATCACAGAAAAAGGATGGAAAAATTCCTACGGTAAAACAGTTAAGTGAAGAATATGCCAAAGTACTTGATAGGAAGAAAAAGGCGTATAGTGAATATCGCGAGGCGCGCGAAGAAATGAAAAAGTACACTATGGCAAAACACAATATTGATGAATTTATGAGAAAGTCCGAACAGGAGGAACAGGAGCAAAAGAAGAAAAGAGTACTTTCAAGATAGCGCCATTTATGGGGCGTAGTCCTGTCATGAAAATGACAGATCGGTGGGGATTGGGGAAGTGCCCCAACAAGCAGATGGAGCAAAACATATATATGTTTGCCTTGCTTGCCAATTTGTTTTGAGGTATGAAAATAGGGCTTTTTTAGAAGGTACTTTCAGGAAATGGAGGAAGATCATGTTAGGAGAAAATGAGCAAGGCAGCGCAGTCTATCAAAGCCGTTCTGTGATGGAATTTAAGGCAAAGACAGAAGATTGTTTTAAACCGATTAACGGAATGAGTGCGACCGAGATTGAGGAGTTAGTAGAGGAATATGTTACAACGAAACTTGCAGAATGTGATTTTGATGCGGAGATTCGTGATGTAGTAGTTTCTGGAAGTAGGTGTCGAGGTCTGGAGGGAAAAAACTCCGACCTGGATGTGGTGGTGGAGTATATCGGCGACGAGCGAGAGGATGATATGTTCAATCTGCTTCACGAAGATAGGTTTTCCATTGGTGGAGTGAAGGTAGATATCAATCCGATTAACGAATACCGAACCGGTACGCTGGAAGAATATCTGCCCGGCGTGGAGAAGTATCTAGAGGAGAAACGCCAGAAGGTGTCTGTTAGAGAAAAGCTGAAAGAGAAGAAAGTGGCAGTGCAGGCAGCTGATGAAAAAAACAGTAAGGATGTAAGGTCGAAAATTGAAAATGTGAGGTAAGTGCTATGTGGCGGAGTTGTGATTCTTAAGGGATTGTGGCTCCGCCTTTTTGTTTTACTTATGGAGTAATAGAATATTGTTTATTCAATTGAAAGAATGTCATTTTTCTACAAATAAACTTTCGAGTTCGCGAAGGTTTTTGTTGAAAATCCAGATATGTGATGGTAGAATTATTCTGTATGCATTTGTATATACGGGAGGGGTAAAATGGTTTCGTATGCGATGTTATGGACTAAAATGAAAGAGCATAATTTAACAAAAACTCAGCTGCGTGTAGCGGCGGGGTTAAGTACAAGTACATTTGCGAAGCTTACAAAAAATGAAATAGTATCGTTGGATGTGTTGGTTCGTATATGCAAGGTATTGGAATGTCAACTCTCTGATATTTGTTGGGTTGAACATAAAGAAGGAAGGTGAATGGAATGAGTAGTAATGTTATGGATATAATTGCTCATGAGACAAATGGGAAGAGTTATAAAACATATAAATACACATTTGAAGGTTCGGATACACTTTCTTTTGATTATGATGACCATCAAGAAATAACTTGGGATAGATATGGAGAGACTGATCCACCGGACGGTTCTATAAGTATGAAAGTGATGGCTGATACATGCAGAATTGCAAAACCGTTGTTTACATATTTTCTGGATGGTTCCCGTCACACATATAAAGTTGATGATATTGCATATAAAAATAAGGTTTATCCAGTTATAGCGGGTCAAGTAGGAGTTAGTTGTTGTAAGCGTGTTGAAAAAGAAATGCAAAGATTTGCATTTGATAGAAGACTGGCTATCTCTTTGCCTAAGGTGGCTAGTCAGGACGATTGGAATAGAGCAGTTTTCTTTGAAAACTTAAGAAAAAAGTTGAATGAAGATTCTAGACTAAGAGCAAATCACATTATTTTTACAGATATTATTCCATATAGCACTAAGGTTGATGAATTTGAGCGTTTAGAAAGTAAAGGGATAGCTGTAATTCAAAATTTGATGATAGATAGAGAAATAGATATGGTGACCAGATTAGTTGCTGAACATAAAATTAATCCGACCAATTATCTATTAAAAGATGGCTCACTTGAATACAGAGTAGACCACTTGACCAATGATAGAGAACGAAGAAAATTTCAGAGTAATTTTGGATATGTTGTTGGCGTTTCAAAATCTTTTAATCCAGAAAACTGTAAGGATAAGAGAGGAAAGAATAATTCTAATATGATTGCGGATTTACCTTTGTATCATAGGACACCGGTAAGTATGTATTCATCTCCACGATTAGCGGGAATGAAATATGCAGTATGGTATCTACGTATTAGAGATAAAAGATATACAGTCAATACCTTTGATGGGATTTTAAAAATTGAAAAGATTTTAGTTACAGATGAGCAGATAAGCAAGGGGTTGGAAACGGAAGAGGTAAATTTGATATCCGCAAATATTATCAATGAACGAAACCCGGTTTGCTATGGAGCGGACTCACGGTGGGCTAATCATTTATATCCGGTGTATGTAACAGAGTGTTATGCAAAAAGTAAATATTTAAGCAATACGATGTTTTTAAATCTTTTTTAGTGAGGTACTTATAGATGGGAAAAGTAATTGGAAAAGTAATAGCAACTGAAAAAAATCCGTCAACAATTGATGATTTCTATTTTTGGACAAAACAAAATTTGATTTTAAATCCGTTTGATGTAGTAAAGGTATCACATATTCAAGGTAGTGTTTCTTATGGAGTAATAGAAGAAATTTCTCACATTACAGATACTGCAAATTTCTTGGCGGATTATGTTTCAAACGACTTCGGAGATGTATCTGCTGAGGAGAACACTCACAGGATTGGGATGAATTATGTAAAAGCACGTGTGATAGGAAATACAGGAAATATTTATATTCCTTTGATTAACAATTCTAGAGTAGAACTTGCAAATGAAAATGAAGTGGCAGAAGCATTAGGACTTAGTGACGTGAAAAATCCTGTGACTTGTGGATATTTGGAGATGTATACAGGTGATGAAGATAGAATTACATTGCCGGTAAAAATGGACTCGCGATTTTTAATAGGTCCGGAAGGCGCGCATCTGAATATTTCAGGTATATCTGGATTGGCTGCAAAAACATCATATTCAATGTTTTTGTTAAAAGCAATTCAAGATAAATGCCTATATTCAGAAGAGGACGATGATGTTGCGTTTGTGCTGTTTAATGTTAAGGGAAAAGATTTGCTGGCATTGGACGAGCCAAACGATTTTGAATCAGAGGCGGAAAAACAAAGTACGTATGCGTTGTACGAACATTTAGGAATGACAACAGAACCATTTAAGAATGTACAATATTATTATCCATATTCTTCGAATAAAATTGGAAATACTTATCTTCACAAAGAGGCATATGACAAGCAAAAGCAAGCTGGAAAGGCTCATTTATACAAGTATTCGTATGAAGATGATAAGGATAATTTAGATTTGATGTTTGCAAGTATGGACGACCCGCAGCAAACTATGGACTCAATTATTAACTATATAATCACTAACCAAGGAGGGTTTGGTGGATTGGATGATTGGGATGATTTTTTAGATGAAATCCAGAAACACTGCAAAGCAGGAAATGGTGGTGACAAGGAAATAACTGTAGCAAGCTGGAGAAAATTTAATCGTATCATTAGAAAGTCCATATATCGCAACGAAATTTTTGGTAATGTGCATAATAATAATTCTGAGGTGAGAATTGGAGAGTCATTAAAGCATATAAAGAAAAATGAAGTACATGTAATTGACATTGCAAAACTAAACGAGGATATGCAAGGGTTTGTGTTTGGCGATGCGATAAGAACAATTTATGATTTGCAATTAGGACAATACAGTGATGAAGATGGCATAGAACCGCCAAAGAAAATTGTTATTTTTATTGACGAGTTAAATAAATATGCATCTTCTGATACACCGAAGAGTTCACCAATATTGCATCAGATTTTAGATATTGCAGAGAGAGGTCGTTCATTGGGTATTGTTTTATTTTCGGCAGAGCAGTTTAGAAGTGCTATCCATAATAGGGTTACAGGAAATTGTTCTACTCATGCATATGGAAGAACAAATGCTATTGAAATTGCGAAAGCTGACTATAAGTATGTTCCTCAGGTATATAAAAATATGATGACACGTTTAAAACAGGGAGAATACATTGTGCAGAATCCAGTATTCAGTTCATTACTTAATGTTAAGTTCCCGAAACCGATTTACAAGCAATATAAATAAATGGAGAGTGAAGTACAATGGCAGTAGGTAAAAATTTTTTAGAGAACTTAACAGTTGCGATGTACGAGAATAGTTTTACTGTGTACAGAGAGTTCATCCAAAACGCAGCAGATTCTATTGATAAAGCGGTTGCAACCGGTTTAATGGATAAAGAAGATGCGGTCATAGATATTCATATTGAGTGTAACAGAAGAAGAATATCTGTTCATGATAATGCAATGGGAATACCTATGAGATATTTTAAGAAAATCATGACCGATGTTGCAGATTCTGAGAAGGATAGAAACACAGAGAAAGGATTTAGAGGAATCGGAAGACTCGCAGGGTTAGGATACTGTGACATGTTGATTTTTGAAACCACTGCAAAGGGAGAGGATAAAAAGTCAATTATTACATGGGATGGTGTTAAATTAAAAGAGATTGTTGCGGATCCGACACAGCATCCAACATCTGATGAACTGATTGAGTTGGTGACAGATATACAATATGTTGATGCAGATAAGGATGAGCATTATTTTCAGGTGACGATGAAAGATGTCATTTTCGAGAGTGATGATCTATTAGACGAAGAACAGGTTATTAGTTATTTGCAAGCTGTGTCACCAGTGCCTTATGCCAATTACTTCATATTTTCATCAAAGATATATGAATATGCAAGAGAGAATGGTTTTAGAATTGATGAATATGCAGTTAATGTTAATGGCAATAGATTAGCAAAGCCGTACCGAACAAAATTATACGAAGGAACTGAGGGAAGTAAGAAAGAGTACGATGAAATTCATGATGTTGAATTTAAGACTTTTAAAGGTTCTGATGGACAGCCAATTGCATGGATGTGGTATGGTATTGCAAAATATGAGAAGTATATTCCTGTTGTTAATAGTATGAGGTGTATTCGCCTACGAAAAGAAAATATTCAAATTGGTGATGAAGATACAATTGGATATGCCAAAGGATATTTTAAAGAGCCTAGGGGTAATGGATATTTTATAGGCGAATTATTTGTGATTGACAAAAGATTAATCCCAAATGCAAGACGAGATTATTTTAATCCGACACCGGCGCTTAAGGAATTTGAACAGGCGATTCATGATTTCTTCTTTTATGAATTATATGATTTATATCATTATGCAAGTAAAGTACGTAGTGCGCAACGTTCAATTGCAACTTTTAAGGAGAAAGAAAAAGAATATGAATCGAAGGTAAAAAATGCGGGATTTATAGATAGTGAAGAAAAGGAAATTGCTAAGAAAGAGATTGAAGAAAGTAGAGAAAAAGTAGCTAAGGCTAAACGCGAAATCGAGAATCGGCGTAAAGATGCAGTTGAAAATGAAGTTTTAGGAAAAGTATTTGCAGAAATCGAGAAAACCTATAAAAAAGATGAATCGGAGGAATCTGATAAATCAAAGAAGGATAATAAAGCAGATAATCAAGAAAAAAACAATAAGTACCTTACACAGTCATTGTCGAAATTTGGCAAAAAAGAACAGAAGTTAATTTCGCGAATATATGTGATTATTAAGTCTATTCTTCCGAAGGATATGGCTGAAATGGTAGTGAAAAAAATACAGGAAGAGTTGAGCAAATAAATGAGCAGAAAGGTTTTATTAATCGAGCCGAATTACAAGAACAAATATCCACCGATGGGCTTGATGAAATTAGCAACATATTATAGAAATCTTGGAGATGAAGTGATTTTCTTTAAGGGAGACCTAAGGGAACTTGTTTTAAATGATACCTATGAGGCGCTTTTAAAACAATTATATGCAAATGATGATAGTATTTTTTGGGAGGAGTTTAAGCCACAAATATGTCTTTATCTTAAAAAGGGGAATAGGGAGGTTTTGGATGAAATTCCGCTTGTAAATGAAAATATAATTATTGCAGAACTCTTCAAATATTACAGAAAATATTTTTATAAAAAGGAATACTTTTTGCCTGAGAACAGGATATATGATAGAGTTGGAATTACGACATTATTTACATTCTATTGGGATATAACTATAGAGACAATTAATTTTGCAAAGCAATTATGTAAGACACCAGAGGGCGTTATGGTCGGTGGTGTTATGGCGACTATTTTAAAAGATAGAGTTTATGAAGCAACAGGAATAATGCCATATGCAGGAACTCTCAGTACACCAGGCGTACTGGACGATAATGATATCATAATTGACACATTGCCATTAGATTATTCAATTTTGGAAGAAATTGATTACGAATATCCAGCGCATGATGGTTATTTGGCTTATATGACACGTGGTTGCGTAAATAAATGTGCTTTTTGCGCAGTACCGAAGTTGGAGCCTGAATACAAGGATTACTTACCGATTGCTGAACAAGTACGATGGGCAAGTGAAAAGTTTGGTGGAAAGAAAGATTTATTGTTATTAGACAACAATGTATTGGCTTCGTGTCAGTATGAGAGAATTATTGATGAAATTAAAGCAGCTGGATTTACAAATGATAGTACATTTACAGAACCTAATATGTTTGAAGTGGCAGTCAAAAATCTCCGAGAAGGATATAATGAAAGAGCATATATAAGGACTGTAGTGCGCCAGTATCAGATGCTCGTAGCAAAAATGGGTGCACAGATTCAGGAAATATATGATTTACTTGAAGAAAATCATTTATTAAAAGATTATACGGCTAAGAAAGAGGCAGTTTTTGCAACATATGAAATTGTAAAACCTTATTTTGAGGAAATTTATAGTAAGAAAAGACCAAGAAAGAGGTTTGTTGATTTTAATCAGGGTATTGATTCAAGACTAATAACTCCTGAAAATATGGAAAAAATGTTTGAGATTCCAGTGCGTCCTGTACGTATAGCATTTGACCATTGGGAGTTACATGAAGTCTATGAGAAGTCTATAAGAACAGCAGTAAGCCATGGACATACAAATCTGTCAAATTATGTATTGTATAATTTTAAAGATAAGCCTGTGGAACTGTATAGGCGGTTAAAGCTTAATGTTGATTTGTGCGATGAACTAGGTGTAAGTATATATTCGTTTCCAATGAAGTATCATCCGATTGAAGATCCAGATTATTTCAGTAACAGAGATTATATAGGTACACATTGGAATAGAAAATTTATTCGTACTATACAAGCGGTGCTTAATTCAACCAAAGGAAAAGTTGGAAAAGGTCATTCGTTCTTCTGTAAAGCTTTTGGAAGTAATGAAGAAGAGTTCTTTAAGTTACTCTATATGCCTGAAGCAATGATTATTTATCGTATGCATTTTGAGAATTCAGGGTTAACAGATGAATGGTGGAGATATTATAGTGCACTGTCAGAAGAGCAGTTGGCTATAATAAAGCCAATAATTGAAAGTAATGATTTTTCCGATTATGAATCCAGTGTAAGTGATCCAGAAATACTGAAAGTACTTTCGTATTATAGGATTAAGCGAGAGGATGCTGAAAAAGAGATGGGTCAGTCCTAAATTTTGAAAGTGGTGAACTGAATGGAATTAGAGCTTAATATAGAAGATTTGTTAAATAAGCGTAGAGTCGAATCTGACAGGATTGAATTTAAAGCTTCATGGAATCCAGATGATATATACCATAGTATTTGTGCTTTTGCCAATGATTTTGACAATGTTGGTGGTGGATATGTTTTGATTGGTGTGGAAGAAAAGAATGGAGTTGCGGTTCGTCCTGTTAAAGGCCTGGAAGAATATGAGCTGGATACTATACAAAAGGAGCTTTTGGGGTATAATAACACAATGATTCCAGCGTACTATCCTCGAGTAGTTATTGAGACTGTGGATGGAAGAAATATTTTAGTATTATGGGTGCCAACTGGAATTCAGAGACCATACAAGGCGCCGGAGCATGTTACTGCTAAAAAAGATAAAAAGTATTACTATTATATTCGTTACGCAACAAGTTCTGTTCGTGCAAATGCGGAGCAAGAGCGAGAATTAATCAATATGACAAACTATGCACCATTCGATACAAGACCAAATTTTGAGGCTACAGAAGCAGACATTTCGGTTGCATTGCTGACGGATCATTTGAATACGACAAAGAGTAAGCTGGCAAAGCAGATTGGAAAACGTGGTGTTATGGAAGTGCTTGGAGATATGCAGCTTCTTGTCGGACCACCAGAGCAGCAATGTATATCTAATGTCGCGCTGATGATGTTTTGTGAGCACCTGGATAAATTCTTTCCTTACACGCAGGTAGAGATTACAAAATTTCCAGAGGGGAGTATTAAGAATCCAAATAATTTTATTGAAGTCCCCGTTATTAAAGGTTCAGTTCCGACAATGATAAAAAGGACAATGGAAAAGCTGCAGGACATGGTAATTGAGGAAAAGGTAACGAAGGTGGATTATCAGATGGAGTCAATCCGTCGGTTTAGTTATCCTTATCAGGCGTTGGAAGAAGCGGTTGTAAATGCTTTTTATCATCGAGATTATCAATCCTATCAGGCGATAATTATAGAGATTGAGCCAGAGTGTGTTCGCATTATCAGTTATCCGGGTATCGACCGTTCAATTTCTCAAAAAACAATTGCTGAAGGAGAGCGATTCAAATCACGGTACTATAGAAATAAGCGTCTTGGAGAATTTTTGAAAGAATTGGATTTAACAGAAGGAAAGTCCACAGGAGTTCCTACTATACAAGAAGAGCTAAAAACAAATGGTTCTCCAAAGGCAATATTTGAAACGGATGATGAAAGAAGGGCTGTTACGGTTGAAATACCAATTCATCCGGATTTTCTCAAAGAAACAGATGAACCCCAAAATGAACCCCAAAATGAACCTCAAAATAGGGGAGATTTCGAAGAGGCTATTTTGAATTTGGTAAAAGAGGATGCTCATATTTCGAGAGATGAAATGGCAAAAAGGTTGAATGTTTCATTAAGTACAGTGAAGCGTGCTATAAGCAAGTTGAAGGCAAATGGATTAATTGAATATGTAGGTTCAAGTAAGGAAGGGTATTGGTGCATAAAATAGCAGGATATCAATAAAGGGTCAGAAAAGAAATAGGAGGCATTTTTAATTTGCCTCCACCTTTTCTAACATCATATTTCTATCATCAATATACCAATCACAGGTAATCTTCCGGCTGTTGCTACCGTAGTATTCAATAATTTCAGGAAGATTATCATTCACAGCATCGAATTCCAGTCCATGACCACGGCACCATTCAACAGCATTGGCAAGTGCTTCGCCGATGCGACAGGTCCAGAGGATGAGCTTGTTGCCATCGGATTTCCATTTCTTAAGATAATTGATAAGGGTCTGGTTGGGTTCTCCGCAGTCAGGCCACTTACTAAAGCATAGGGTACCGTCAAAATCTACAGCGATGATTTCATAATCACGTTCCATATCAGGCCTCCAATCCATCCGATGTTCTTGTTTCGGATAAGGTAATCAGTTTTTCTCCGGAGAGAAGAGGAAATACTTCCGGAACTAACTTCTCAAAATACGTTGCAATGCGGTAAGCCATTTCAAGAGAAAGGTTTTGCTCACCATTTTCGATTTTGCTTACAGAACGGCGGCTGATATCCAAGTCTCGAGCAAGCTTTTCTTGACTGATTTTGCATTGTTTTCTAAGTTCATATACATTATTGGAATAAATCATTTGAGACATCTCCTTCCGATTTATAAGTTGGCTTTTTGACTGGTTTTAGGGGCTGCAACGTGCCTTTCCAGTTTTCAGTCTACAGAAAGTTGTGTCCCATAATACGGACTTATTCCGTAGCCAGCTTCGCAAAAATTTTAAAAGAATCAAATTCCTGAATCTGTATTGGCGCATATTTAGCATTTAAGGATACTAAAAATGTGCCATTTTTATTCTGCAAAAATTTTTTAAAGTAGGTCATACCATTTAAGTAGAAGAGACCAAAATCACCAGACTGTAATTCATCTACTTTTTCGAACCATACTAATTCCTGATCAGCAAATTGCGGTTCCATACTATCTCCATGCAAATGCACACCGAAGTCGGCTTTTTCAGGAACTGGTTCGTACACATCTATTTCTTCAAAGTTTTCATCATCAAGATATTCTCCGGTACCGGCTGAAGTGGCAAGGAGAGATATTTTCATCCTACGTGGGGTGAAAGGAATAATCTGCGCTGTTTCTTTCTTATAAAGTCCGGAACTGCGGAGTAGCTCTATATATTCTTTTGCTTTTTGAATACCTTCTTCATTTAACCCCGCAAATGGTGCGTTCTTATGTTCTCCGATAAATTCTGTATAGATATCAGTAATATCCAGTATTTCACAAAGAGCGAGAAGTTGTGCCGCAGTAGGAGTATTATTGTTTTTTTCCCAAGAGCTTACAGCTGCATTTTTAATATGGATATCATATTTTTCCAGTGCATTTGCTATGTCAATCTGTGACATTCCTTTTTCTTTTCTTTTTAAAGCAAGTACACTTCCGATTTGTTTATTCATATAGACCTCTTTTCTAATTCTCCAAAGGAAAATGCTGATACCGTTAAAGATACGGTATCAATTTTATATATACGAATATACCACTTAAAAGTTGATTTTTCAACCAAAATCTATTTAAAATAGAAAAGTGTGATAAATAATCCCGTTGCATTAGCTTTAAAATTGATTTATATTTATCCGTGCGAGGAAGGTTCATATAAGACATATGACCTACCTAGTATCAGATGGAAGGTGGTGGAAGAGATGAAGGACAGAACTATATTGCATTCAGATATCAATTGTTGTTACGCAGCAATCGAGCATCTGCATCATCCGGAGTTTAATGGCAAGCCTTTAGCAGTAGGCGGTGACCCGGAAGCAAGGCATGGAATTGTTTTAACAGCTGACTACATTGCTAAAAAACATGGTGTGAAGACAGGCATGGCGCTCTGGCAGGCAAAGCAGGTTTGTCCGGAAATCAATTTCATATCACCGAGAATGGACTTATACCTAAGGTTTTCAAGAATGGCTCATGAGATATACGGAGAGTACACGGATTTGCAAGAAGCCTATGGGATTGATGAAAGCTGGCTGGATGTAACGGACAGTGTAAGCATCAAAGGAGATGGGGAGAAGATTGCAACGGAAATCTCCAATCGAATGAAGTCAGAGCTTGGTATCACGGTAAGTATCGGTGTATCTTTCAATAAGATATTTGCTAAGCTAGGGTCGGATTACAAAAAGCCGGATGCAATTACTACCATGCACCGAGACGAGTACCGAAAGAAAGCATGGGCCTTACCTGCGTCAGATTTATTGTATGTAGGGCGAAGTACTTCCGCAAAGCTTGCCAAGATGGGAATCCGTACAATAGGAGATTTGGCTACGACAGATGAAAAAATTCTACATTCACAGCTGGGAAAGATGGGAGATATCCTATGGGCGTTTGCCAACGGATACGACGATTCGCCGGTAAAGTATGAAAATGCTCATGCGCCGATAAAATCCATCGGAAACAGCACCACTACACCAAGGGATTTAGTGAATGATCAGGATGTAAAAATTGTCCTAACGATACTTGCAGAAAGTGTGGCAGCCAGACTTCGTGAGAATGGTTTTAAGTGTCGGATGGTTGAGATTAGTGTAAGGGATAACGGTTTGTTTTCTTTTACACGACAGCGAAAAATCGACCATGCAACCAATGTGACAAGAGAGATAGCAGAGGAAGCTTACCGGCTTTTTAAGGAAAATTATAATTGGCAGAAACCGATTCGAAGTGTAGGTGTCAGAGGAGCAGACCTTGTAAATGACAACTATTGGGAGCAGCTTGATTTATTTTCAAGCGCAGAGCAAAGAGAAAAGCAAATGAAGGTGGATGAGGCTGTAGATACCATTCGAAAACGATTTGGATTTTACAGCGTGCAGCGAGGCTTGATGTACTGCGACAGAATACTGTCTGCGGTAGATGCAAAAGCAGAGCATACGGTCCATCCTCATGGTTACTTCGGATAGAGAAATGGAGGGAATTCTTACAATGAACAGAGCACAGATAATGACGGATAAGGATAAAGAGATGTACAATGTGATTTCCTTGTACATAGCACAAAAAGGGTATTCTCCAACGGTTAGAGAATTGTGTGCAATGACAGGTGTTCGCTCTACATCGACCGTTCACAGCAGATTAAAAAAGCTAGAGAACTTAGGAAAGATTCGAAAGCTTACGGAGAGTCCGAGGACAATTACAGTAGTGTAGGAGGCTTTATGGAATCATGTAAGATTTATGTGGATGTAGATGCCACTTTTACCAAGGATGGCAGGCTCTTACCTAAAAGTATCATATGGTCGGATGGACATCGATATGAAATCCAACGAGTGAAACATGTATGCCGTGCGGCAAGCTTAAAAGCCGGAGGAGTTGGCATGAGGTACACATGTATTATCGATGGCAAAGAAAGTCATCTTTATTATGAGGATAACAATATGTGGTTTGTGGAAGGGCGATAATTCTAAAGAATGAATTTACTTTTGAATAGTGATCAGCGAGAAGTACAACGGGTAGGTGGTGCACACTTCGGCACATCGGAACTCATCTGCCTTTTAAAATTAATCATCAATGGTTTTCCTTTCCCTTTACCGTTGAATTGTAAAAATCAACAGGAGGATTTTGATGATGACAGATAGAAGAATAAGTAGGTACGTAAGTTGCCCGGTATGTGGCAAGATTTTATTTAAGGGTTACGGAAATTGCAATATAGAAGTAACCTGTTCAACTTGTAAAAGAGATATAGTAGCTTTGCTGGATGATGAGAAAGTGATGGTGCTTGAAAATCGTCGGGGGAGTCGTAAGGACGCAGGAGCCGGGCAGGTTCGAGTTAGCGTCCAGAAGACAAAGAATCCGCAGATGGCACCGGTTAGGAAAGCTGCAAATTATTAAGTAACACATAACAATCGAATAGAATGAGGGACCAGCAGAACCGTCGGATTTGGCAGAGAACCATCAGGGTCGGCACTGGTTACCAAGAGTTTGTAACGAGCTGGAATTTGAGAAAAAAATAGGAGCCTACAAAACGGAGATGACGCCAGGTGGCATATACATTTAGCTACCGGTCTTATTGTCATACGTTTTGTGGGCTCTTTTTGCGTTCTCTCCGTTTTGCTCCGGAAATGGAGAGAAGAATATGAATAAGACAATTGGACAGAGAATTAAGGAATGCAGAAAGAAGATGGGAATGACACAGGAGGAGTTGGAAGTTGTTTCTTGCATTCCTAAGTCAACTTTATCGGCCTACGAATGTGACAAGGTAGATATCAGAATGGGAACAATTAAGGAATTAGCTGCAATTTTTCATACTACAGCTGGATATTTGATTGATGGTGATATGCCGGAATTGGATGAGGACATTATGCGGGTGGTAAAGATGTTGCAGGATATGCCGATGGAGTTGAGGAAAGTGGCTGTGGAGCAGGTGAAGGTGTTGAAGGGGCTTTTAAAATAAATATTTGTGCAGGATGCACATAAAATCGACACAAAACAGAGGATTGTTGTCGAAAATGGTCAGAAAGTGGTAGACATTATACGAATGTTAGTATATACTATATTTTATAGGGCATGTTATGCGTTTGTATATGCTTTTTAATAATGGTTTTTATAATAAAACGCAGTATGTTCTGATGTTTTTCCACTAATATAGTGGAAATATATGGCATTTGTTGTGGGTTTTGTGAGGAACAAATTATGAATGGTTATCTGAAAATTCGAGAGGTTGCTGAGAAGTGGGGCATAAGTGAAAGAAGAATAAATGCACTTTGCCTAGAAGGACGATTAGAAGGAGCTGTCAAATTTGGAAATACATGGGCCATACCTGATGATCTCGAAAAACCAGACGATGCGAGAATTAAATCGGGAAAATATATAAAAAACGAAAAGTGATAAGGAGGATTCAAAATGGGCTTAGGTAAGGAAATTTCACAATTTTCTCAGGTGCTTCAGTTTGAAGGACCAATTGATTCTTTAGTGTGGAAGAATCCGGTTGAAGATTTTAATACTACATCGGTCTTGGTAGTTGATGAGACACATGAAGCGTTGTTGGTTGTTAATGGAAATGCATGTGATTTGTTTGGTCCGGGTCGTCATGTTCTTGAGACACCAAATATTCCGCTAGTGAAAAGAATAATAAATATTCCTACGGATGGTCAAACTTCGTTTCCTTGTAAGGTGTTTTTTATTAATAAAGTTCATCAGATGGATTTGACTTGGGGAATTCCAGGCGAAATTACATTGAATGATCCAGTATATGATATTTTTCTTCATGTTGGTATGTGTGGCAATATGAACTTTTTGGTAAATGATTCAAGAAAGTTCATGCTTAAGATGGTTGGGTTTAGAGACGTCTTTGATGCAGAGGGAATGGTTTCTAAATTTAGAGGCATTATTAAACAATATGTAAAGTCTTACATATCTAAGATTATGAATGTCGGAAAAGTAAGCTATTTCGACATGAACGAGAATCTCTTTGAAATATCAGAGGTGGTTAGAGAACAATTAAGACCACTTTTCGAAGATTATGGTATTGAAGTACTTCAGTTTAATATAGAATCAATTACAGTTCCGGATGAAGACTTTGATGCGGTTAAAAAGGCTAAGGAAGCACGTGCATCTCGTATTATTCAGGGATATACCTGGCAAGAAGAAAGACAGATGGATATTGCTCAGACTTTTGCCGGCAACGAAGGCACTATGGGTAATATAGGGGGTGCTGTAGGCGGATTTATGATGGGAGGAGCATTTGGAGGAAGCGTAGCAGATATTGCAAGAAATGCATTGAATCCAGAAAATATTCCTACACAGAATCCACCTAGGGATTTAAGAAATGCCTCTTCTCCTATTGATGATAGAAGTCCGAAACCTTTCGATGTTGCAGGATTTATGAGTGGATATGGAAAGCCAGTAGAAAAGGCGGAGCCTGTGCAGGAAAAGAGTAGTCAGGAGTCTGGTGGAGGTAAATTCTGTATGAATTGTGGTCATCCAATAAATCCTGGTGCTAAATTCTGTGAGAATTGTGGGACAAAGACAGAGCAAAAGAGTAATGTATGTAGTTCATGTGGTTATGAATTCACTAATGATGCGAATTTCTGCCCGAATTGTGGAACTAAGAGAGGATAGGTAGTAGAAGATGGAACAGAAAAAGAAAAATGGTTTAATGATAGCTTTGATTTATTTAGTTATTTTTGTTGCTTATAATCTTGTTGTTTTTCTGGTGTTCAAGAATTTTAATGCGGTGTTTTGGATTAGTTATGGCTTTATGATTGTGGCTTATTTGATTCATATCGGGTGTGCGTTTAGTATTGCTAAAAACACCAATGTAAAAGCCTTATTTTTTGGAATACCGCTTGGAGCATTTTCTATTTATTTTGTTCTTGCAGAATTGTTTACGAGCCTTGTGTTCATGATTTTTAAGGCTAATGCAAGTGTTAAAGTTACTATTGTTATTCAGGCATTATTATTATGTGTATTTGCAGTAGTTGCAATTGTTTCCATCATGACAAGAGACGCAGTACATAATGTGGATCAAAAGATAAAAGAGAATGTCAATTTTATTAAAGGTATCAATGTTGATGTTGAGATGTTAATACAAAGATGCACAAACCCGGAGACAACAGGGGCTTTGAAAAAACTTTCAGAGACAATTAAGTATTCTGACCCTATGACAAATAGCGTTGTGGCGACTCAAGAACAGATGATTATGCAATATGTGGCTGAATTAAGAACAGTTTTTGACTCTGGAGATATGAATTCTGTCAAGGAACTTTGTGCTAAAATAGAATTGCTTTTTGTGGAAAGAAATAAGAAGTTAATGATTTCAAAGTAAGGAGAGAAAATCCCATGGCGGTTAATTTCATAGCCAGAAAGTGTGCTTGTGGTGGGAAACTTGAATTTGATCCTCAAAAGAAGATTTGGATATGTAAGTATTGTGGAACTGTTGTAGAAAGAGAGGCAACGTTTGACAAGGTTCAAGTTGATGGTATAGAGGGAATTAGTGATGTTGTAAGGCAAACTCTTATGGATATTGCTAATAATAAGATGGACAATGCAAGCCGCAATTTGGAAGATTGTGAACGTAAAAATCACAAGCATGTAGGAACATTGCTTGCTCACATTAGTTATAACTTGTCGATGATATCTTGTGCTAAATCACAGGATGAAGCGAGAGGACATTTAGATAAAGTCAAAGTATATGCGAAGAGACTCCAAACGGAGTTTCCTGTAATAGCTGAGGACGAGATAAATTTATATGAGGCTTTTGGCGAAGGCGTTGCTGATATATATGCAAATCTTTTAGTTGTATTTGATACATTAAACGATTCGAGCAGAATAGAGTACGTTTCAAGTAAGTTGCATACCGGAGAAATATTTTCAGAGTTTGCAAACAAGAATTTACTAAAAATAGCTCTTAAGAGACAAAACTATGACATTGCTGAAGCGGTTGTGAACAATACAAGCCATATTGATAAGAAGTATAGCTTACAAGAGATTCTGATGAATTACCCAATTCAGGAGAAGAAGGCAGGTATTGTTGACAAACTGTTTTCTACACAAACTGCTGAAACGTTGGGAAAAGGTTTTTTCGAACAGTATTTTGGTAATAGTTCTGATTCTATAGAAATGAAGACAAGAATTATTTCGAAACTGTCATCAACAAATTTGAGATGCAATGCAGAGGCAATAGTTAAAGCTGTTCATAGTCAAATGGATAGCTATGAGAGTTCTAAGGCTGTCTTTTCTGCGTTGTATGAAACAAAGATTAGCGATCAAGAGACTGAGGCATTACTTGTTTTTTGCTTGATGGTAAATAAGGAGTACTATGTCTTAAAAGCGTTTTTAGATGCTTTGTCTGAAAAAACGATTTTTATGCAGCTTAGCTCCCGAGCGGTGATTTCCTTCTTGGATAGTTCTTCTTTAGGAGCAAATGAAAAAAGAGATATCGTAAAAAAGATGTTTGAATTCGAGATAGACGCAAAATCTAAAGATGCAATTTACAATTATTACCTTAACAATAATGCGGATGAAAAAGACGTTCGTTTAGAGATATTAAAAGCACTCTTGACAGAGGGATGTCCTATATCAAATGGTACTGTAAAAAATTATGTTGTAAAGACATCTAGGGATGAAGAAAACAAATTAGATGTTATCAATTTAATTTTTGCAACAGGCATAAATAAGACTTATCTGGGAGACTTGTTGTCAGAGTACCTAATGTCTGCTTGTGATGAGAAGCTAATTAAGGATGCTATTTTTGAATTGCTGATTAATGCAGGTTTCAAGATTGATTCTAATGTGTTTACTCAATATGTTGCAAATAGTTCCGATGTAATAGATGCAAAAATTGATAAGGTAAAAAAATTGATGCAGAACGGAACACAAGTTAAAGCTGATTGCTTAGAGAATTATATTTTGTCAGTCGGTAAAACAAATGTGTTTTCGGAAGAGCTATTCAACTTATTATCAAAGAATACATTTACTATATCGGCCAATGCTTATGCAAAATTTTTGCTTGAATGTGCAGATATAGATAAAGCAAGACATAGCAGCAAGATATTATCTTCGCTTACATCTGATTTGAATACTGCTCATATAAGTTTTAGCCATGCGGGTAGTTCTCTGACTGGTAATGTCCTTCAGGCTTATGTCCTCAGTGCTAATGACAGCTATGATGTGGTAAAGACGATAGTAAGTGAAATGTTAGCTTTAAAGATAAAACTTAACTCGGAGATTACAGTCGGCGGTAGTATGATAAAGTTTAAGAAATATGTCGCAGATAATAAGGCTTCTTTGTCGCCACTTGCACTTCAAATATGTGAGGAAAATAGAATGTTTTCTCTGTTTTAAAGGGAAAGGAGGTATTGCATGGGAAAGATATTTGGCCTTCCCAATGGGATGAATGTTGGAATAAGCATTGCAGAAATAAGAACAATCCCTTATTTTGCGTTGATTGATAATAATTTGGATAGAGCAAATTATTCCAACCATGTGTTTTCCTCTCATTTATTGAATAATTTTCATAGAAAAAGTTCAGATGGAATGACTTCCTTTGAGATTATGTTTTCGTCTTCAAAAGTCACTAACCAGACGTATAATGCGCAGGTTAAGATGCATTTGGTCATCAGGCAAATGGGGGCAAATGTTTCTGCAATAAATGCTGTTCTTGAGTCATATGAGAACAGCTTAAAAAATGAATTCACGGATAATTTCTTTGATATTTCTTTTGCTAAAACAGAAGATGCATATGAGAATTATTGTGCGCATCTTAGAAGTATAGATACTACAACTGTTTATAGTGTATCTAAAAAAGAAGATGAGATTGTATCATCTCTTTCACAAAATGGGTATATTTATGAAACATTTATACCCACTCCGGCTGAAAATGTGAATACATCAAGTGTTAGTAATGTTTTGTCACAGTATCCAAATTGTGCCGTGATTCTGCAACTTATACCGACATATTTCAATCAAGATGAGTTATTGGCTATTGAGCAAATCAATAAATCTTTGCAATACTACGCTGCAACAATGATGCGTCAGATGATGATGCGTCCGGATCAAACATTTCAGAATTTACAGAATGTTTATCAAACTTATCAAGCGCAGTCTAAAGAAGATTTGTTTTATTATAATTTTATTATTTGTTCACCAGAATATTGTGGACATGATATATGTAGTAAAGTTGTTGATGCATTAGAAGATGCTTCAAAAGCAGGTGGAAGCAGTTATGAATCAGTAAGAATGAGAATATCTGGTATAGATTTGACAGAATCTCTTGCTGTTCTTCCATGGCAAATATCAAACACACTGATATATGAAGATAGAAACCCTGCGTTTTGGAGAAATAATAATAGACCGGAAGCATTAATTAGATTAAAACAATTAATAACTGCACATGAGGCAAGAGCAGTTTTTAAATTTCCAATTGATGATGGAAAGACAATTGGTATTGAAAGCAAAAAAGTATTAATCAATAGAGAAAAACTTAATGATAGTATTATTTCAGAAGGCAATTTCAAGGTTGGATTAATAAAAAATGCTGCAAGAAACGGATTTGATGATGGGGCTCATGCAGGAATTCCTCTTAATCAGTTTACAAAGCATGGATTAATTGTCGGCATGCCTGGTTCTGGTAAAACCAATTTCTCTTTAGGTTTGCTTTTACAGTTTTGGAGGGACTTTCAGATTCCGTTTTTGGCAATTGAACCAACCAAGACAGAGTATAGATCATTAATAGATGCAATTCCAGAATTGCAGATATTTACACCAGGAAAAAATAATGTTTCTCCATTTGTTATAAATCCATTTATTCCTCCTAAAGGTGTTACAGTGGAAAGTTATACACCAAGTTTAGCAGCAGCTTTTAAAGCAGCATTTTCTATGCCGAATCCGTTGCCGGACATTTTCTTGGGAGCTGTAAATGATTGTTATACCGAATATGGATGGAAGAAGAGCAGTACTATAGATGATCCTGATATCGAACTTTTTGGTATGTATGAGTTTATCAGAGTTTTCAAAAAAACAATAGAACACTCTAATTACAAAGGAGAGACAAAAGCAAATATAGAAAGTGCTGGTATTGTCAGACTGATCAGTCTTATAGAGCAAAACAGCAATATTTACGACACAATACATACTATCCCGATAGGAGACTTATTGCATCATCCAACAGTTTTGGAATTGAATGCAATTAATAACAAGGAACAGAAGTCACTGATAATGGCGTTAATGCTCATTCTGTTTTGCGTTTATACAAAAAATAATGTATCAGGCGATGGAAAATTAAAAAATGTCTTATTAATTGACGAAGCTCATGTTTTACTGGGACAGAAGTCCAGTAACTCTGAAGGGGCAGATTCTCAAGGTTCCACAGTTGAAACATTGGAGGATTTGATTAAAGAAATCCGTTCGTATGGTACAAGTATTATTATTGCTGACCAATCTCCTACATCAGTCGGAAAAGAGATAGTAGCGAATACTGATGTCAAGATAATGTTTAAGCTTGTAGAAAAAGACAACAAAGATGCTGTAAGAACAGCGACCAATATGAGCGATTTGAATTATGAATTATTAGGCAGATTGGGAGTTGGTGAAGCACTTCTTCATTTTGGAAAGCTTGATAATCATCTTCAAATTAGTACATACAATGTTCATGATAAAGCGGATATTAGAGATGTAATTTTTGATGATGACGTGAGAACCAAGATTCATTATTGGGATGAGCATCAGGATTTATTAATGGCACACAGAGAATGTCCTTACAATCATTGTTGTGTTGGAGAATGTGATCAAGTATTAAGAACGAATGCAGATTTTGCAGCAACTAAGCTTGTTAATGAGCGATTATATGCTATAGCAGATAAGGAAGCTTTTTTGAAATATTTGGTTACAATGAACACAGATATTAAAGCTATAGCAGATAAATCAAGCTCGATTACATTTACAAAGAAATTTTTAAATTGTACGAAGATTAAATTTTTACGTAAAGCGATGATGAAAAAGGATTTTGGTATTTCAAATGATGAATATGAAAAGATATTAAGTCATCCAAAATTCTTGATTGAATAAGTACTCAAAGGAAGGGGGCTGGAATATGGACGAATTTGAAATTGATGATTCGTTAGATACTTCATTTTCAGATGATAGTTCACTTGATTCTTTTGAATCGTCAGGAGATGCCTTTGATGCAATGGATGCTGCTGAAGTTCCTACAATCGAAGATGCTTCATTCGATAGTATTGAGAGTGGGAATATAGAAGATTATTCATATGAAGATACAGAACTTTTTAATGATGAAGTAAGCGATGTTATGAATGGTGTAGAGGTGGAAGAGTTGACATTTGATGATGAACCAATTGTAGATATTCCGTCGTTTGAAGTTTTGGAGTCGGAAATAGAACAGCCGATTGAAGAACCGATCCCTGACTTGATTGAAACAATGGATGATGCTGAACCTGAAGCATTAGAGTTTGATGAACAGGTGGAAGGGGCATATGAGGGCACACCGAATTCAGAAATAGAAATATTGCAGGAAGATGGAACGGTAGATACGCTCGAGAATATACAGGCAGAGTTAGAAGCAGAACCGGAAGCTGTTGAACAGATGGAAGAGCCGTATGAGGGCACCCCGAACTCAGAAATAGAAATATTGCAGGAAGATGGAACGGTAGATACGCTTGAGAATATACAGGCAGAGTTAGAAGCAGAACCGGAAGCTGTTGAACAGATGGAGGAGCCGTATGAGGCTACCCCGAACTCAGAAATAGAAATATTGCAGGAAGATGGAACGGTAGATACGCTTGAGAATATACAGGCAGAGTTAGAAGCAGAACCGGAAGCTGTTGAACAGATGGAAGAGCCGTATGAGGCTACCCCGAACTCAGAAATAGAAATATTGCAGGAAGATGGAACGGTAGATATGCTCGAAAATATACAAGAGCAAGGAGTGGGGGAACAAGATGATTTTGCGGAATCAACAGAGATAGTAGAAAGTAGTCTCCAGTCTGAAGAAATTCAAGAACAGTTGAATCCTCATGAAGCTTTGAGTAATATGAGCGAATATATGAATGCGCATAATTACGGAATGGAAGATTACGAAACATATTCGAAAGACCCGGAATGGCAAGCGTTAAATAGAGATTTACAGGTGGCAAACGGAATTGAACCTACCGAATATGTAGAAGAAATGCCTGATACTATGGAAATTCAAGAACAGTTGGATCCTCATGAAGCTTTGAGTAATATGAGCGAATATATGAATGCGCATAATTACGGAATGGAAGATTATGAAACATATTCAAAAGACCCAGAGTGGCAAGCATTAAATAGAGATTTGCAAATAGCAAACGGAATTGAACCTACAGAGCAAATCAATGAAGATTTACAAGAAGCAAGTTCAGAAATTGTTCAGAGAGAATTCGATGATTTTGAACAGTCGGTATTGGAATACAATCCGGAATTTTATGAAACGGGAAGCTACTACGAGCAAGGTGTTAATGAATTTGGGTATCAAGGAACGTGTGGTCCGACGTCTCAGGCAAATGCTATTAATCAATTACTAGGCACTAACGAATTGACGGAAAATAAGGTGCTCTCTGTTGCAATTGATAACAATTTATGCCAGACCCATGGGGCATTAGATAGTTGTGGAGGAACCTCGACTGAACAGTTCATGGAGTTGTATGACAAAATGAACGAACAGTTGGGAGATAGATTTGAAACAGAATTATTTGAGTATGATAACGTTCTTGATGCGAACCAAGTGGCTGAAAGACTTGAGAATGGTGATGTTATAAATGTTGCTGTTGATGCATGTGCATTATGGGATCAACCGAGAGATTATACTAATGCATTTGGCGTAAGACAAGATGACTTTTATTCGGATCATTGGATTACAGTTACGGGAGTTGAACGTATGGAGGATGGAGGCATACGAGGGTTTGATATTATTGATTCGGGAGGTGGCGAAAGTTATGTGTCGTTGGATAAATACAATGATATGTGCTTTGGTACTGATGAACATAGGGTAATTGACCCTACATGTATAGTATTGTCTCGTAAGGAGGGACTTGAACAATATAGTTCGATAAGCATTTCCGAAAACATAAATTCGCTTCCAGAGAATGATACGAATGTAGAAATGAATAAACGACCAACGCTATTTGATAGGATTTTTCATAGGAAAGGAGAGTAATGATGCTAACTATAAATGAAATTAATAAAAAAGCCAGGAAATATATATTCGGCGATATAAAGATTCCTAATGGAATTTCAAATCCTGTTCTA
The DNA here is from genome assembly GCA_045121975.1 of Roseburia sp. Classification (GTDB taxonomy): domain Bacteria; phylum Bacillota; class Clostridia; order Lachnospirales; family Lachnospiraceae; genus Roseburia. The sequence goes on along the minus strand of JBGVHB010000040.1, from coordinate 57,900 downwards.
CATAGTGAAGATGGAAAGATGTACATTGCTTACTTTGGATATACTTATAGCAAGCAAAACATGGTTGAAAATAGATATAATCGTCCAACAAGATGGATTCTGATTGATATTGAGACCGGAGAATTGGTTAAATTATTTGACTGTACTGAAAAAGATTTTTCGGTACAAATGTTTGACAAGCTATATTCTCTTAATGATCCAAAGGTTAAGAAAGGTACAGAGGATTATTTCAGAGTGATGGATACGTTATTTGATACGGCAAGAGCTAGTGTTATTTATGGAAACAAATTTGATAAGCCTAATTACCAAGCATATTTAAACAATTTGTATGCCATAACTCCACAGGAATACAGAGTGTTTTACAAAGAATTAAGTATATAGGAGGGAAGTTCGCATGACAGAAGAAGAAGCAAGAGCTGAACGAGAGGAAGCGGAACGACTACTTGCGGAAATTAGAAGACTCCAGAATCAGATTGAAAGAGCTATTATAGAGAATCAAAATCTTCAAGCTGAATTGGCATCGCTAGTAGAAAATGTTCAAATAGTTACTGAAAATGCTGCGGCGATGGATGTTGAAGTCAATAAGTCTATGGAGTACGTAAAAGGACGTATTCAAGAAGCTGATGTCAGTACTAGTGAGTTGTTCAAATTGATAGATGATCTCACTAATTCATATTTTACTTTTAAGAATTTGAGTACTGCGTCAAAGAATGTAACACAGTTTACAGATGAGTATTACACAAGATTTAAGTTTTTTAACGAACTTAGAAGAATAACATTGGGATATGTCATAGGTTTGGACGCACATATTTGTTCGGACGAAACTATGAGGAAAAAGGTCGAAGAGGCATATCTCCAAAATAGCGAATATTGGCTCGCATATGCAATAATGGCTGTTATGCTCTGGGCAAGTGACGAAGAAGAAGCCGCAAAGAGAGCGATGTCAAAAGCTTTGACTATGGATTATTTCAGCACATCATTGTTCTTCTTACTTATTAACTTACGTTTTACACGTGTTGATGCAGCTAAGAAATGGTACCTTTCATATTTAGACCGAGTTGATATGGAGAACCTTGGTGAGGAATGGCAGTATTTACTTCAAGCATACCTATCGGGTGTTTTTGGAGTTGACAAAGAATTTAACCACCTTGTTCATGAATGCTTTACCAATATGCTTGAACAAATGGAGAGCATGCATCCAAACTATGGTAATAGAGTTTCAGAAAAAACACTGGCATTCTCGAATTCATATATTCATGTTACAAAAAATGAATTCGAAACATTACGACGACATTCATCTGATTATGAAGAATTAAAACGCCTTTTATCCACAGCTGAGAAAAATGAAGAATTAGCAATTTATTTCAGACAAATAGTGGAAGATAATACACAGGTTGAATCTAATATGTTTCAGAGAATTGAAAACATATTATACGATTTGATAAATGCGTATGATAAGGATGAATTAGTAGTTATAAAAAATAAACGATACAATGAAATGATTCTTAAATCAAAAGGTGATTTGGGAATGGCTCAGCAATATTTTACCAATGAGTTTCCAGCGGATTCTGGAGCTAAAAAATTGGAAGATTTGTTATTCTCATGGGCCTTCGAGGAAGATGCTAATCGAGTTGATATAACTGTAAAGAAGTTTTCTATATTGTATCTAAAAAAATGGATTGCAAAAGGGTTTCAGACATACGCTGACAACTATCGAAAGAAAGAAAAAGATAAAATCAAGATTGAAATTGATGGTTGGCAAGGCGAATGTGATGAAAATTCATTTGATAGCGCACAGGCCGAACTTCAGAAACATTACAATAAGAATAGGGTCTGGGATACTATAAAAGATAAATATGTACTTATCTTTATAGGAATGGTCATTGCATCTTTAGTGACTTTAGGAATTACTGTAATTAAGTTTAATAAGATTGCGTTGGTAATAGGAATTCTTTTAGGAGTGGTCAGCGGATTTTTACTTTGGCGTAGAATTTCCGATATGCAGATTATTCTAAGGACGAAGCGAGAAAAGGGATATGCTTTGTTGAAGAAAGCACTTGAGGAATTAAAAAGCTGGAGAACAATGTATAAGTCGGCGGACGAAAAGAATGCAGACCTTGTAAGTGTATTTGAAAATATAGAAATATAGCAAAGGAGAAGATAAGGCATGGCGAGTTCATCTTATAATGCAGTCAATAATTTAAATGAAACTATTGGCTCATTTAAATCAAAAGTAGATGTAAAAATTGAATCCGTAAATACATCTACAGCAAGTATTAAGGCAACTACGGACAAAATATATGATAGTGTTAATCGCTTCAAAGAGAACATGGTTCAGAATGAAGAGAAGCAGTTAGCACATGAGAATATCTTAAGAATTGATCAGATCTTAAAAGAACAGTTTGGAGATCATGAAGCCATTAGAAAAACTGTTATGGGTGTTGTTAAGGATTTTGACATCAATCTTGTTAGAAATGAATCAATTCAGGAAATTTCAGAAGAACTTTGGATTACAAGTTCTAGATATTGGCTTTCGTATGCATTGATGGCTATTACTGCATGGATTAATGACTATAAAGAAGTCGCTAATAATGCATTGTCAGAGTGTTTTAGAAGAGATCCAGTAAAGGCGTCATTATTTTTCTGTTTGTTTAATCTTCGTTTTGGTAGAAATGATGTAGCTAAGAAGTGGTTTTTTGAGTATTTAAAAACAATTGATCCAACCAAAGTTCAACAGGAATCAGCAGTCTTATTGCAGGCATATCTTAATGGTTTATTTGGAACCGATAAAGAGCTTGAGCATGATGTAAATAATGTCATCAAGAGTTGGATTTCTGAATTAAATGCTCATCAGGAAATCGCAGACGAATTAACAGCCTCTTATCAGAAGTATATTCAGTTGTTACCAGCAGCTAAACAGTGTGATTATAGAACATTGTCAGGAACATGCGGTAATTACGAGGAAATAAAACAGTCATATGCTAATGTTTCAAAATACGAAAAACTGATTGCTGAGATTGAGGCAATGGATGTTGAACTTGAGGAACAGACAGAAGCAAACTATAAGAGCCGTGTTGATGCGATTCTTATGACATTGATTTCAAATTATGATCAAGAGGAATTAGAACTTAAAAATCAGCAGCAATACTTCAACTTTATCATTGAAAATAATGGCGTTGTCGCAGCTGCAGAACAGCAGTATCAAGAGTATCAGGCGGTTCAGGAAGAGAGCTTTAACATTGGTAAGCAAATGGTTAGATGGGCTGTTTATGATGACACTGATCAGACAAACGTACAAGTAAAGAAATTTGGCTTGCAGAATACTAAAGAATGGTTTGTATCAGCAATTCAGAACTGGGCATTGATGTTACAAGAAACTCAACCTTTAGATTATCCGTTGTCAATTGATACATGGAGCTCTGTATCTAACGGACAGGATCAAAATGATCAGGTTGAGAATATGAAACAGTATTACAACAATAACAAATTCCAGCTTATGTACGTTAATACACCAAACATAGCGGCAATAATCATTTTTATTTTATCAATTGGTTTGGCTTTTGTTACACCATATTCATTGGTTGCTACTGCAGTAGCCCTTGGATTTTTAGTGTTTAGGGTTATTAAAGCAAATAAGGATTATCCAGCACGTGTAAATGCTTCTCTTGAATTATTGAATCAAAGTATGGCTGAGCTTGCAGATTACAAGCAATTCTATACTGATTCGAGTGAGAAGAAAGATGTTTTATTAAGTAAAGTAGAATATTTATAAGATGCGATTGAAAGGAGAAACAACATGGATAACGAAATGAATTTAGAATTAGGTGAAATGCTTGAGCAGAGAATTCAGGAGAATTTTAGCTCAAGTGAGGGTAATACATACGATGTTTCAGATGAGAGACTTAAGGAGATGAACAAAAAACTTCCAAATTGGAGTCTTGAGCCTCCGTTTAGCTTTTTGAAATAAACTATGGAGAACATAGAATATATTTCATATGCAGATTGGATTTCTTTAATCTCTGGTATAATAACAAAAGGATTAGCGTGTGAAGAACTTGACGAGCTGAAAAAAGTGTATCCTCATTCAGTTGGGGATTCATATGATACGATGATATATAATCAGTTGGCAAAACTTGAGGAATATATGCTTAAAGAGTCAGTCAGTTCTTTTCAAAAGCAAATGACGTTGTGTCTCGAAGAGATGGATTTAGAAATCGCAGAAATGGCATTTTCACGGTTTAGAAAGCATTATATAAACTGCATGTTCTTTTTACAGATTCCGGATTATTCGGAATCTGTAAAAAGCAAGATGTCTGATGAAATTATCAAAAATATGAATTCTTTTCTAGAATCATTCGAAAAGTATTTAAAAAAGATAGAATATGCAGATAACAGTGTTTTCATACAGGATTATGTTTATATTAGTAAAAAGAATTTGAGAAAAATAAAAAATATGTATTAGAGGTGTTAGTTATGTCCAATTTTGCCGAGGCAAAAAAAGAATTAGTTAATTACATATATGCACGAACACCACTTGTTATTATTCATTCAGATGAAAGAGAACGTGTTGAAAGAATGCTGAATGAAATTTCAAATGAGAGTCAAATCAGTATGCTTTATTATACTGATGCGAAACAGGTTAAATGTCTCGGGGCAAAGGGCGATAGCATTGATACGGAAGATGAGCCACTGGGATATTTCCTTAAGCAATTGAAAAAACAGCGAAGCTTGAATATTGTTTTAGGAGATGTACGTAGAATTTCAGATGATAATGCATATTCACGAGAGTTGATGAATATACTTTATATGGCGAAGGAAAATAATGGCGTCGTTGTACTGATAACGACTGATCAAGCTTGGAGCCGAATTGCATCATTCGGAATGGTTATCTCATTGGACTTGCCTGACAGCAATGAACGAATCAGTCAGATACGAAAGTTTATAAAAATGTATTCTGGAAGATTTACAATTGATTGGCAGGAGCAGGACATTATACATGCAGCGGCACTACTACGAGGTTTTTCTGAAATACAAATAGAAAATATGTTGGCTGCTGAAATAATAGGGAATCAGGGTCTCCGTAGGGATAAAATATATAAGTTTACATCACAAAAGGAACGTTTATATCCCAAGGTAGGTGCTGTTCAGCATATTAATGTTAATAGAACATATAAAGTCTCGGGCATGGATAGGCTAAAAAAATGGCTTGATGAAAAAAAGAGGATTTTCTTTTTACCAGAAGAGCAGTTGGCGGAATATGAACTTAGTGCGCCGAAAGGTATTTTACTTGTAGGGGTTCCGGGATGTGGAAAGTCGTTAACTGCAAAGCTAGTTGCACAAGAATGGGAACTACCATTATTTAGATTTGATATAGGTTCTATTTTTGATAAATGGGTCGGAGAAAGTGAAAAGAAGATGCGAGAAGCACTTCAATTTATCGAAAACATATCTCCTTGTGTACTTTGGATAGATGAAATTGAAAAGGTACTTTCGACAACGGATTCTGGAAATGAAGCAGGAAAAAGGGTACTAGGAGAATTTCTTTTTTGGATTCAAGAGTCATCGAATAAAGTATTTATGGTGGCGACTGCAAATAATGTAAAAGCTTTACCATATGAGTTATATAGAAAAGGACGTTTTTCAGAGGTGTTTTATGCGGGGCTTCCTAACGCAAAGGAAAGAAGAAGTGTTCTTGAACAATATATAACAGGATCGTTAAGATGTTCACCATCTGATGAGTTACTTGATAAGTTGGTTGATATGACAGATCGATATTCTTATGCCGATATTGAAACTGCAATTAAGGAAGTGGCGCAACAGATACTTATTCAAGGAAAAAATACAATTGATGCAGGATTGTTGGTGGATTCAATTGAATCTATAATCCCCATTTCAACCATCAATAATGAATTTGTTTCAGAAATAGAAGAATGGGGAAAAGAGCGAGCAATTAATGTATCAATTTAGAAAGGAAGGCGAATAAATTGGGCAATTATGAATTAAGAGCTGAGGTAAGTAGACTAGAGTCTGAACTTAGAGAAATTGAACGAGAGAATAATGCTTTAAGATCCGAGATTAGTTCTACTGTTAATAGCGTAAATCAAGCAGAAAGAAATTTAGCTGATTATAATCAGCATATTAGAAATACCTTAGATAATGCCAATGGAACAATTAATAGTTCTATAAATCGCGCTTTGGATGCTTACGAACTTCAGGGACAAATCGATAAGCTTTATGTTCGTTATAAAAATGTAGAGTTGGCAAATAAGAAAATTCGAGCGCTAAACAATAAAAAGTATTATGATTTTAACAATTTCAGAACAGTTAGAAAGATTGTTCAGGGAATGATGGACAACCTTGACTTGAATATGGTTAGTGATGCAATCATTTATAAGTCAATAGAAAGACAGCATTTAAAGACACCGGATTTTTGGCTCACGCCGGCATTATTAAGTGTTATGGCTTGGAAGAATGATGATAAGCCATTGGCAGATAGAGCAACTGCAGAAGCTGTAAAACTTGATATGAAGAATTCATGTATGTTTTACATGATATTCAATATGCGTATGGGGCGAGATAGTGCTGCTGTAAAATGGTTCCTAGAGTATCAAAAATGTGAACTTAAAGGTAGCGATGAAAATACATTTCTGATGCTGTTTTCGTTAATTAGTAAAACTCTCTCAGATACTGTAGATGATGAGACAGCTCGATTAATCTCAGATTACATTCATAGATTGATTGTGGAATGCGCAGAAAAAGAGGGATATAGCGAAGAGGATGTTGTTGGACTGATTTGTTCAAGAATGACATCATTGCTTAAGCCTGAGTCATATGATTTACCTACTCTTGCAAAATACTGTAAGGATTACAGTAGCATGAATAGAATGGCAAACTATGCCAATAATAACTACAATATTCTTGAGTTTATCATGAAAATAAAGAATGTTCCGATAGCAGAGAGAAATACTTATTTGAAGGAATATTTAAATGAATTGTTGGCTAAGCCAAATGATGTTGAAATTGAAACATATAATGAGATTGAGTACAACGAGCTTGTTATTCGATTAAGCGGTGATGTTGAGCAGGCAAAAGAAAGATTTGATGCGGAGCTACTGAGAAGAGAATCAGAGTTGAATATTATTTCAAGCATTATTGGATGGATTTACGATTTTGGAAATGATGATGTTAATGGTCAGATGCGTTTGAACATGTTTACACTGGTAAAGACTTTGCAGGAGAAAGCGGCTGACTTGTATTTTAAGAAGTATCGCTCAATGTATAAAGATGTTCGTCCGGTTCAAATACTTGATTATAGTACAGATATGAACTTCACGCAGGAGGCAGCGGAGAATAGTAAAGTAGAATCATTTTATCAGGAACAGCAATCTGCAGAGTTGGCGACGGTTAAGAATTTAGGTGCATATGTAGCTTTTGGGGTTGCGGTTGTATGTGGTGTTGTGTCTCCGTTTTTGAGTTGGCTTTTACTAGTAGGTACAGCTATAGGTGCAATAGGAGGAATTGGTGTTTTAGTAGCCAATAATTTTAAGAGAAAAAATATTGTACTTAGAATTCAAAAGCAGAAATCTAATGTTTTAGAGATACTTCATAAGATGTTTGTAGAATACGGTCAATTTAGAGATATCTATCGAGAACGTGATGCGATTTCTGAGAGGATTTTGGAGGAGTTTGCAAAACTTTAATGCACCTGGAATGGAGGCTATATGTCGAAGATGAGGGTTTGCCCAAAGTGTGGGAAAATAGAAAGTGAATTTATATATTTTTGCACGGAATGTGGATGGCAGACTGAAGCACGTGAAATGCAAAATGATTATCACACAGAGCAGGTAAGCGAAAAAAATGAGATACATATCGAGGAGAATCCACCATCAATTGCGGTGACGGAGGATTTAAGAGAAGGGCATCTAATAGAAACGCTTAGGGATGGTTATCTGGATGAGGCGGTAAGAAAACAAGAGGATGAAGAAAAGTTTAAAACATTAAGGAATGTAGAAATTAGCGAGCCAAAGATAATGCATTTACAAGAAGATGTAGAAGAGTATTATATTGATTTATTGTGTCCACGATGTCAGAAACCTCTTTCTTATATGAATTGGTTGCTAAGAGAGCCAGTGACTTGCCCGATGTGTAGTATCATTTTTAAATATGATGAAAAGTCAAACGGTGTTGAAATTCTACACAATTACACTTCAAGAGTAGATGAGTATGATGTTTCTTGCATTTCTGAATCGCAAGAGGGTTATTCTGTTATCGAGGATCAGAGATTGTACAAAGAGGAGCAAGATGCATTGGATGAAGGCATTATTGAAAGCGAGGATGTTGAGCTGGATGGAGCCTTTATCGATGTAGTTTGCCGACATTGCAATGCAAAATTATCATTTTTTGATTGGCAATTGGAGGAGGAAACAGAGCTTATGTGTCCTATATGTGAAAAGAGTTTTACAGTTTAATCAAAAAGATGACGATTTTGTGCACAATAGTAGTTTTTTGAGGATCAAGCAAAATGCTTGATCCTTTTTTTGATGAAAAATCCAATGCCATTGTACTTTTTGTCCAATAATCCAATAACGACCGATAACGAATGACAAGCTATAATAAACCTTGTCAACGAGATAAAAGAAGCAAAACCGGTTCTGCTTCAGAAGTTCATAAGGAGGTACGTATGAAATCTGGAGCAATAAATATTGACAGATACGCTGGCGTGGAGCCAGGCGAGCAATTTGATTTCCTTTACGAAAACTTCTCTATATTACAGGAGTTGTTAAAGGATTACAGAGAGGAACTTATCACGGAAGTGATAGAGCAGAAAACCTATAATCGGAGGTCACAGAGCGGAGACCTGGGCGTGAGAATTCAAGTATCTATGGGGATTAGCAATCCTACTATGAATCAAGCAATCGAGCACATGACGGTGGCTCAGGCAATTGATGAAGGGCTATTGGATGAGGATTTCTTTGAGGATACGGATGATAAGCAGGAACTGATTCGAAAAGTAACTAGCTATCACCGGGTAAACAGAGATTTGGAGACATTTACAGCGAAACTTGGCACGATGAATCCGAAAGACCAGAAAATCATCAGACCGTACCTGTTGAAGGAAAAGTCAATGGACGAGTTAGCGGTTGATTTGGGAATTGATTATCGGTCGGCAGTCAAGCATGTATATAGAATAAAGAAGCGATTGATTGAGAAGGTTGAGCCGAAGCTCACTGTTATGAATAGAAGAGGAGCGTAAGATTATGGGATATAGAAGAACAGATGTGGAAGATACGGCATTATATGCAAAAAAGTTTGTACGTTACGAAGAGGGCGCAAAGAAATATAGCATGGGACTTTCGAAGTTCCAGTCTCTTGCACGAGAGGCTAAGGCTACTTACAAGGTAGATAAGTTGGTGTTAGTAAACTGTGACCTGTTTGAAAAATATCTGGAAACATTCAGGGAATTTTAGCCAGAAATCCGGTAGTGACGTGATGATGATAAAAAGCGGTTTAGGACTTGATATTTCGCGATTTTTATTGCGTTTTAAGAACAAAAGCGATATAATTATTTGCGTAACAAATATTTTGCGCTTGCGGTTCTGATATCGGGTCCTATTTTATAGGAGGATAAGAGAATGGCAAAGGCAAGAAAAGATTTACGTGGACGTGCTTTGAAGAAAGGCGAGGTCCAGAGAAAAAGTGATCAGAGGTATATGTATACTTACACTGACCCGTTAGGGAGAAGGAAGTTTATTTATGCCAATGATTTAACAGAGCTCCGTGAAAAGGAGCTTGAGCTTCAAAGACAACAGCTGGATGGTTTAGATTTATATGCAGCTGGCAAGGCAACAGTCAATGATACGTTTGACCGTTACATGGCAACAAAATATGAGTTGCGAGATTCTACGAAAAATGGATATTTGTATACCTACGACCACTTTATTCGGGATAATTTCGGATTAAAAAAGTTGATAGATATCAAGTATTCAGATGTACTTCAATTTTATTACTACCTTTTAAACGAGAAGGGAATTGCACTTGGTACATTGGATTCCGTACATTGTCTCTTGCATCCGACATTTCAGTTGGCAGTGAGAGATGATATCATAAGGAAGAATCCGACGGATGGTGTGATGAAGGAAATCGGAAAGAAGAGTGGTAAGAACCGTGGAATTAGGCATGCACTTAAAGTGGAAGAGCAGAGAGTGTTCATGGAATATATCGCAAATCATCCGGTGTATTATCACTGGTGGCCATTGTTCACAGTTCTATTGGGAACCGGTTGTCGTATAGGAGAGTGTATAGGGCTCCGTTGGCAGGACCTTGATTTCGAGAAGCGTGTGATTAGTGTCAATCACAGTATAGCTTGTTACAGTCGAAAAGATACCAAGAAAAGCGTAATGAGTGTTAATCTTCCGAAGACGGAAGCTGGTATCAGAACTATTCCGATGTTGGATGTAGTTAAGGATGCTTTTGAGTTGGAAAGAGAAGCTCAGAAGGAAACCGGACCTAATACGCAGGTGCTTGATGGTATGTCTGGATTTGTGTTTACGAACCGTTATGGGAACATTCCTAATCCGCAAACCGTAAATGATGCTATTGATCGTATTCGTAATAATTACAATACGGAAGAAGTTGTGAATGCAAAAAAGGAAAAGCGAGAGGCTATATTGCTTCCGCATTTTACCTGTCATCATTTGAGACATACATTTGCAACCAGACTGTGTGAGACAGAAACAAATTTAAAGGTTATTCAAGCAATCATGGGTCACAGAAATATTGAGACCACCATGGATATATATGCTGAAGCAACCGAGCGTAAAAAGCAGGAATCATTTGAACTTTTAGCTACGAAATTAGATAGCATTTTTTAAGAAAGGGACCCTGCTGAATTTTGACAACAAAATTCGACGCATACAGCAATTTGACAACAAAATCATTTTTGCAACAAAGAATAATAAATCATCACAACTTGGTAGAAATCAAGCAAATAAGCGATAACAAGCGGTGATGAGGAAAGGTAAAGAAATAACCCGTGGCATCCCGACGATGAAAAGCATCGATAAGTAAGAATGCCGTAAAATCAAGGGTTTCAGGGCTTTGTAGGACGTAAAAATTACGCTTACTACAACGCTTACTACAACAAATTTCTAAGTTGATATGAAGAATTATGATGTCAACTGACGAATAGCTTTAAAAACTATAGATTGATATTTTATGAAAAATGAGGACTTTTCTTCAGATTTTAATCTGAGGAAGGGTCCTTTTTTCGTTTTCGTATATTCAGTTTGGTATACGAATTTCTGCGATATGGTATACGAAAAAGTTACGAATTTTGAAAGGAGATTAAAACAATATGAATCACACAGCGTTAAGTGCAGCTCATATGGTGGACATTTCATTGAGAGACCCTGGAGGTGGAGAGATGATCAAAGTGAGATTGCAAGGCACCAAAGAGGATATGGATTGGCTGGAGAAACAATTAAAGTCATGTTCACAAGTCAAAATTACAGAATCCTCAGATATGTATCAGAACAAAGGAACCAATAAATATTTTAGAAAATACTTAGAAATCAGCAAAAAGAAAGAAAAACAGTAAAGGAGATTAGACCATATGAGTAAAGTAATTATTTGCGCAAATCAGAAAGGTGGAGTTGCCAAGACCACCACAACAGTCAATCTTGGCATTGGACTTGCCAGAGAAGGCAAAAAGGTATTAGTGATTGATAACGATCCGCAGGGATCTCTTACAGAGGCATTAGGTTATCAGGAACCGGATAGTCTGGAGATAACATTGGCTCAGATTATGGACTGGGTATTGAATGAGGAACCTTTTGATATTACGGCGGGTATTCTTCACCATGAGGAAGGAATTGACCTTATGCCAGCGAATATCGAGTTATCCGGAGTTGAGACGTCTTTAGTGGGTATTATGAGCAGTGAAACTGTATTAAAGGAATACATTGATATGCTTGGTAATAAGTACGACTACATCATTGTAGATTGCTCACCTAACTTAGGTCAACTTACATTAAATGCTCTTGTTGCTGCGGATGAGATTATTATTCCGGTACAGGCTGCGTATCTTCCTATTAAGGGCTTGGAGCAGTTGCTTAAGACCATTAGCAGGGTAAAAAGAAAGATGAATCCAAAGCTTCATATTATGGGTATCTTGCTGACTATGGTGGATTACAGAACTAATTATGCTAATGAAATCACAGAAGTTTTATATCAGGTATATGGAAGTAGTATTCATATTTTTGAAAATGTGATTCCGATGTCTGTAAGAGCTGCAGAAACTCCGGCGGAAGGTGTAAGTATTTATAAGCATGATGCAAAAGGAAAAGTTGCTATTGCGTATGAAGAGTTAACAAAGGAGGTTATCAGTCATGAGTAAAAGAAATTTAAGTGAAAAGATTAAATTGCAGTCATATAACGACATGTTTGGAGAAGATGAAAATACGGAGATTGTTGTACAGGAACAGATAAAGGATGTGGCTCTTTCTGAGCTACATACCTTTAAGAATCATCCATTTAAGGTAAGTGATGATGCCAAAATGGAAGAAATGGTTGAAAGTGTAAAACAGTATGGCATTTTAGTTCCTGCTATTGCAAGGGAACGCGTAGAAGGTGGATACGAGCTTATATCAGGACATAGAAGACATCATGCTGCTACACTTGCAGGGCTTGAAACTATGCCGGTTATGATCAAGGATTGTAGTGATGATGAAGCCACTGTGATTATGGTAGATGCTAATATTCAAAGAGAGGATATCAGTATTAGCGAAAAAGCAAAAGCATATAGAATGAAATATGATGCTATGAAGCATCAGGGAATGGCTGGTGGTGTTACTCTTGATGAAATGAGTGAAACAGCTGGAGAAAGCAGTAAGACGATTCAGAGACTTATCTGTTTATCGAATTTATCAGATGAATATTTGGAGCTTATTGACAGTAAGAAGCTTGGTATAGCCCAAGGAATAGATCTTTCTTATATACCGGAGGAACATAGAGAGGTTGTTCTAAAGGTTATGAAGGATATGGGTTTAATTATAAATATGGAGCAGTCTGCAAGAATAAAGAATGCTTCAAAGGAAGGACTTTTCAGTGAACAGTGGCTCAGAGAAATCTTAAATTATAAGAAGCCTGTTGTAAGAAAGGTTGTATTTAATCAGAGTCGTTTGGATTCTTATTTTGAACCTAATATGACAAATGAGGATATTGAAGGAATTATCGTGAAGTTACTTGATGAATGGAAAGCGAAAGGGGGTAGAGGTTAGTGGAGAAGCTAGATTTAGATTTTTATTATGGAAAAGAATCAGAACAGTTTACATTTTACAGATTACCTAAGGCGCTTATCACAGATGAGCGTTTTAAGGCAGTCTCGAATAATGCGAAGCTTCTCTATGGACTAATGCTTGATCGTATGTCACTTTCCAAGAAAAGAGGTTGGCTTGATGAGGACAATAAGGTCTTCATCAAGTATTCCCTTAATAATATTGAAGAAGATTTGAATGTAAGTCGTAAAACTGCAGGAAACATTTTAAAAGAGTTAGAAAGCATTGGACTTATAGAGATGGTTCAGCAGAACGGTATTGCCAATATAATTTATGTAAAAAATTTTGTGTCTGAATCTCATGAAAGCACTGGAAAATCAAGGGTTCCAAAGGACAAGTGTAAAATAGCAACCGGTGAAGAAATGTCACTAGTAGAAAATATGCACCAGTGTAACAATGATACCAGTGAAGATTTTACACCGGTAGAGAAAGTACACCAGTGCAATGATTACACCAGTGAAGATTTCACACCAGTTCAAAACTTACACCAGCGTAACTTTAACACAGCAACCAGTGTAGAAAGTGAACCGGTACTAGGGGAAAATCTACACACGAATAATATAGAATCTGATAATAATATGATTAAGAATAATCTTATCAGTCTATCTTATCAGCAGGTGGATCCGATGGATGAGGCAACAGCCTATATGGAAATTATCAGAGAGAATATTGAATATGACATTATGATGTCTAACAAGAATTGGAATGATGCAGAAATGTATGATGAGCTTTATCAAATTATCTGTGATGTGGTATGTGTTCCTCGTAAGACTATTAGAATTGCAGGAGAAGAATATCCATATAGCTTGGTAAAGAGCAAGTTCTTGAAGCTTAACAGTAGCCACTTGCAGTATGTAATTGGATGTATGCAGAATAACACTACTAAGGTTGCTAATATAAAAGCTTATTTGATTACAGCACTTTATAATGCACCAAATACCATGAGTCATTACTATAATGCAGAGGTGCGACATGACCTTTATGGCATTGATTAGAACTTTTGGTCAAGTTGACCAGAAGTAAATAATGGTTGTCGATATTGTATTTTATCGGTAAGATATTTATGAGAGAAAGAAGGTTTGGATTATGGCAAAGTATATTGTTGAGGACAGATACAAAGCCTCATATGAAAAGAATTATAAGTTTCCATTAATCAATATTATTCCTGCAGTGGTATGGAGCATTCCAGTTCATCAGAAGCTTTTCCCTGATGCGGGATGGTGGGTGACATTTGGATTATGTGCCTTGTTTGTAATTGCCTATGTGATACTCAGTTATCTTCCGATTATTGTTGTTGTACCAGCGGTTGCAAGTGTTATTATTTTTTCTGGATTGTTCTGGGTGTTCGCTGATTATATAGGTAATCAAGTGGTACGAATTATTGTAAAGGTGGTTATAGTAGCTATTTTTGGATTTATGGAACTGGCGATATTTGCAAATGCAACAGTGCCTTGGTTAGAAGGTAGAGAAGCAAATAAGCCGCGGATTAGAGTGGAGAAATAAAGAACATCTATATTCTAGGATGTAATTAAATTGGGAACCAGGATGGGCAAGGAGCTCTGATAGGTTCCTTTTTTGTCGTATGCAAAACGTTTGTTTGTGCAACAAAGTATGGACAATGTCACACTAAGCGATGTATAATTTTTAATAATGGAGGAAACGGAAAATGAAAAAGTCGATATCAATAAGTATAAGAGTAAGTGAGGAAGAATTGGATAAATTTAAGCAAGCTGCAAAGCTTGAGGCATATGCATCATACAGTGAATTTGTGAGAAGAACCGCCTTGATTGAGGCATCGAGGATTATTAAAGAAAATAATGTTGAAGGCGAAAAAATGGATGAATGCAATTAGTTTTTTCAGAAGATTATTGAAGGAAGTGAGAAAATATGAATAATACATTTCAGAAGCTTACACCGACGGATAAGGTTGATCTTTTGGTGTATGAGGATGCGTTCAAATATATTTTTGAAAATGATGATATAAAAAATGTGGCAATATCAGGACCGTATAGTGCTGGAAAAAGTAGTTTATTGGAAAGCTATAAGAAAAATTGTAAAGATAAGAAATTTCTTCATATTTCTTTGGCGCATTTTAGAGTGGAGCCAGAGAAAGAAACAGGCATAGAAGAAAACGGTGAAGATAAAAATATTGAGGCAGTATTAGAAGGAAAGATTTTAAATCAGCTGATTCAGCAAATTGATGCAAACCATATTCCTCAAACCAATTTTCATGTTAAAAGAAAAGTGAGTGCTTTTAAGTGTTTTGGAGCGGCATTACTGATTGTAGTTTTTGCTGTTTGCTTATTGGCTACTGCTAAATTTGCTACTTTTTCTAGCTGGATAGAAGAATTCCATAATTATAATATATATAATTTCCTTAAATATCTAATTGATCCAATTGCGAGATTTGTTTATGCAGTAGGCGTAGTAGGAATATCAATATTTGGAATTTTTGAATTGATTAAAACACAGAAAAATAAGGGCATATTTAGAAAACTGAGTGTTCAGGGGAATGAGATAGAGATATTTTCAGATGCAGAAGATTCATATTTTGATAAATATCTAAACGAAGTGCTTTATCTGTTTGAAAATACAAATGCAGATGTCATAGTATTTGAAGATATAGATAGATTTGATATAGGTACTGTTTTTGAAAGACTGCATGAAGTTAATCGGTTAGCAAATGCGCGTATGAAAAAGGACGGAAAAACCCTTAGATTCTTTTATTTATTGAGGGATGATATCTTTATCAATAAAGATAGGACAAAGTTCTTTGACTTTATTATGCCAGTTATTCCTGTAGTAGATAGTTCTAATGCATTTAACAAACTAAAAAGTTATCTTGAAGAAGGTAACGTCTATAACTTGTTTGATGAACATTTTTTAAGAGGTATTTCATTGTATATTGATGACCTAAGAATCTTAAAAAATATATGCAATGAGTTTATGATTTATTTTAAAAAACTGAATAAGATTGAATTAAGTCCAAACAAGATGATGGGCATTATTGTATATAAGAATATTTTTCCAAGGGACTTTTCTGAACTACAGCTGAATAAAGGATTTGTATGGACTCTTTTCTCGAAAAAAAATATGTTTATTGAAGAAGAGATAAAGGCTGTTACCGAAGAAATTGAATCTTATGAACATCAAATCGAACTATGTGAAAAAGAGCATCTTGTATCTAATGAAGAGATTGATCTTGCCTATGGGCCAAGACTCCAAAGTGCAAGAAATTCAAATTATTACAATAGAAGAGATGAAGAAATTCGTAGATTACAGGAAGAAATAAAGGAACGTAAAAAAGCTGTTGAAGATAAGAAAAATAATAGAGTTGCTGAGTATCATACAATTATCCAAGATTTAAAAATCAAAAGAGATCAACTATCAGAGAGCGCATTATGTGAAATTATTACGAGAGATAATATAGATGTTATTTTTCATACGACGGACACGGACGAGTTGGGTAAAGAAATATGTTTTAATGACGTCAAGGGTAATGAGTATTTTGATTTGCTAAAATATTTGTTGAGAAACGGTTATATAGATGAATCCTATAATGATTATATGTCATTTTTCTATGATAACAGTTTGACTGTGAATGATAAAATGTTTCTGCGTTCGATTACTGATAGAAAAGCAAAGAAATATGATTATCCAATTGATAATGTTGCGTTGGTATTTTCTAATTTGAATCCAGTAGATTTTACACAGGAAGAAACAAAGAATTTTGCGTTATTTTATGAAATTCTTAATAACACAGGAAGAAGTAATTATTTAGAGAAATTTCTATCCCAGTTAAAATCCAGTGATTGTTTTGATTTCCTA
Source organism: Roseburia sp. (assembly GCA_045121975.1). GTDB lineage: Bacteria > Bacillota > Clostridia > Lachnospirales > Lachnospiraceae > Roseburia. The sequence continues at coordinate 40,738 of JBGVHB010000040.1, read as the reverse complement.
TATCAATATCTTGAAACAGGGAAAAATACAGATGAGTACATAAATAAGCTGGCAACCGGATGGCCGGAGTTTGTTAGTGTCATTTTGAAAAATGAAAAATATACAGAGCAGCAAATACATCAGTTCTGTGTTTGCTTTGTGAGCTATTTATCAAATGAGATGATGGCAGAAATTAATTTAGATAGTTGTCTACTTAATTATATTTCGAATACAGCAAGCTTTTTAGATATAGAAAACCCGGATGTAGAAAGTATTGTAAGAAATTTCGAAATGCTCAATGTTAAATTTGTTGGAATAAATCCGCAACAGGCTGATACCGAGTTATTAAGACAAGTGTATATACATAATATGTATGTTATAAATTTGCAGAATATAAAAATGTGGCTTCAGCTTTACTATATGATAAGTATAATACCTAAAACAGAGGGGAAAATACTTTCTATTGTATTTAATAAAGAGGAAGAACCGCTATCGCGTTATGTAAAGGAAAATTTAGATGGATATTTAGAAATTATTGCAAATGAAGATATTCCAAACAGTGATGATGAGGATGTAGTTCTTTATGTCTTAAATGAAGAAGTTGAAATTGAGCATAAACAGAGTTATGTAGAGAGAATGACTTATAAGTTATCTGAGCTAGATAAAATTGATTCAGTTGAGTTGAGAATTGATATTGTAAAGCTGAGAAAAATGATTTTTTCATTAGACAATTTGCTTTCATATTATAGAGACAATGGATTAGATGGTGTACTGATAGAATTTATTAATAACAATGAAGAAGTATTAGTTTATAATGAAACTGAATCAGAACTGTTGGGTAAATTTTGGCAAGATATATTGTCTTGTAACGATTTGACTGATGAGAAATATTTGGAAATATTAGATGCAATAGGATATGAATGTGATGTGTTTACTGAAGCTGAATTATCTGTTTCTAAAGTCGATAGTCTGATTGGAAGAAAATGGATTTTGATGAATGAAGAAAATCTTATTTTCATTAGACAGACATATCCTGAAGCAACCATAAAATATGCACAGACATATCTTTCTGAATATATTGAACTTTCTTCAAATGGATTGGCTGATGTTAATGAAATATCGGAAATGTTAGAATTACCAATTGAAGATCAGAAAAAAATAGAATTATTAAATACAATACCTGGTGAATCTGTTTCGGTAGTAAATAAAAATATAAGTTCACAGGTGTTTAGATATATTATTGAGAATAATTATGATAGTTCTGATAGTCCAGCTTTATTTGAAGATTATTCAAGATATGATAATGAAGTAAAAAAATGCATATTAAAGATTGCATTATCAGATTTTGCAGCTATAAAAACTGCACATGAAAAGGTTGATTTCAATTTGCTTGATTTGATATTAAGAAGTGATGAAATAGCGATGGCCTCAAGAAAAGAATTGATGCTATTAGTCATGGACAGAATTTCTCAGATTCGTTGCAAGGAATACTTGACTATTTTGGGATTTGATGAAATTGCTAAAATATTTGAATCAAACCGTAGACCTAAGATTTCTATAACTCCAGAAAACAGGAAAATTCTAGAAGCTATGAAAAATAATCATTTTATACAGGATTATAACGAGGATGCAGAGAGAGAGGTATTTAAGGTTACGAGGATAGAGGAAAGAGAAAATTCGTTGCCATCACATTTGTTATAACATATGTTTACTGTAGGGACGGTTGTGCTAAGCTGTCTCTATGCGGAAGGCTCTGATTGTCAGATTTATTATGTCTGAGGGTGGGAGCCTTTCTTTATGCCTTCAAGCGCAACCGTGGGTTCATGCAGTCAACATATGAGTGACAACTTCTGGTCAAGTTGACCAAAGGTTTGGATTGGGTCATAGGGATACCCTATAGTGTACGACATAGGAGTACAGGATTTTCTGCCTGTAGTTTATGCAACTATAGGCGTATCCTGTTATTTGTTTTATTAGTAGAGCATTTCAACGCTTTTGAAAAAGTTTCAATTCCTGTGAAGTGGCTTGTTTACTGGGGTTGGAGGTTTCAAGAGAACTGAAATAAGGAAAAATTAAATAGTTAGTCTAAAAGTAGGCATTTCAAGGTGTTTGAAAAATTCTCAAGTAGTTTGAAATGCTTTTTTGTTTGACTTTTCTGTAATCACGATTTTCAGGCTCCAAGTAATTATTAGAGGTCAAGGAAAGGAGTGAGAAAGAAATGAAAGATAAATTAACGGCCTTGGAAAAATATATTGAGGTATATCACTTAGTTGGGACAGATCCAATAGATTTTGATTCCCTATTTCAGAAGGTAAAGGATGCTAATTTGGCAAAATCCTATAACACAAACAAGAGTAAAGCTGAAGCTCCATTTAAGGGTGAATGCCCGATGCTTGAAGTAAAGGACAATAAGACATCTTTGGATATTGCATCATTTCGAACCTTTATTGAGGACCTGTGCAAGTATGTTGGAACAGATGCAGCTGTTCTATTTACTGGCCCAGCTCCTGCGCCTAAAGGAAGGAAAGGCGAAGATCCTTTGGCGGTGAAAGTGCCTAATAAAGTAGAAAATCCTCAGTTTGCAGAATATAAGAAGCGAAACACTGAACTTAAAAATGAAGTGGCAGCACTTAAGACTGAAAAGGAAGAACTACAAAAACAACTTCTAAAGATTAAGTCAGAGAATATTCTTGCTGTTATGACGGAACCGGTAGTTCGAATAGATACTGCTTGTGTAGTGGGGAAGGATGTAAAGGAAGATATTTTTCTTCATAACGTGAGTGATATTTTTCCGGGAGAGAGGGATTGTAGTAAAACTGGTGGACGTAGAGAAAGCTTTTATCGGAAAGATGATGATAAGAACCATCTGCTTTCAGTAGAAAATGCGAAGAGTAGAATTGCTGGTCTTTTGTGCAGGTGCAAGTTTTTTGAAAAGCTTTTGGGTGATTGTGAGAATCTTGAGAAAAAGAAATCCGTTAAGGGAGAGATTACGTCAGAGAGAATAAGTGCAAATAGAAAAAAATCCATAGAGTTGTTGTTGGCTGATAAAACACTTTGTAATCAAGCAAAGTTAGCACTGTATGCCGGATGGCATGAATATCATGGAACTGAGCTTGAAGATCTTTTGAATTATGCCGGTGATCATGGACTTAATGCAGAGTATGTTATTAGGCTCTTGGAAATGCCAAATGTTGCAAATAATTATGAAAATGTTAGAGGCTTTTTGCGTCAGATTTGTAAGGCAAGTGAAGCAAGAATGAAGCGAGAGGCTGCAAAGGAATTGATAGCTGGGGAATGGTTTGTGGTTGCTGAGTATAACGATAGGCCATGTCGTTTTCAGATGCTGCCAATGGATGAGCTGATTTCATTTGAGAGGTATTTAAAGCAGGGATTGTATTCTGAAGCAGTGGCAGAACTTGATAAGTTACTTGGTACTTATAGAAAGTCTGCTTTTTTAGATGATGATCCTGAAAAGAAGCTTGTGGTAAAAAGTGCAGGTTTTCATGAGGTAGATGATGATTATTATGCAGATGCCTCGGAGATGATTCATCAGTATGAGGCGCTTACTGGAATAAATGCCAATGTGCCTATTGAAGATGACAGTACATCTGATGATTTCAAAGAATACGAGGAGGGTAAGGATGGCAGCAAATAAGAGATTGTTTTTGTCACTTTCTGAAGACGATGTGTTAAGGCTTGATTGTTTAAGGGAAGAGCTTGGAATGAATAGGTCGCAGTATATCCGTTATGTTCTGTCTGGCCAGCAAAAGTTAATTTGCCCTTCTATTAAATATATGGATGCGGTAAAGAGGCTTTCAAGTATTGACTTGTCGCTTCGGACAATTGTACTTAAGGATTCAGTTTCAGAAGAAGATAAGCTTGCAATATACAGTGAGTTACAGGAAATAAAGAAGATTTTAAGTTCGAGGGACACTTTTGGTCAAGTTGACCAGAAGTTGTCGAAGGAGGAATAGATGGTGGAACAAGAAATAAATGTAAGGGACTTATTCCGCTTTATGAATAATCATACGGAGGAGTTTTTTATACGAGTAGATTTTACAGAGGAAGGAGATATTCGTGGAGAGTCAGATAGATGTGGTATCAGTGAGGTTAGTGAAGGATGCGACGCTTATGAGCAAGAAACCGATTACGATGCCTATGGATGTGGTGGAGTTGCTTGGGCAAAATATGTGTGAATTAGATAGGGAAGTTGTTTGTGTTATTAATTTGCGTTCAGACGGTATACCGGTTAATTGTAATTTTGTCAGTATGGGGGCTGTAGATGAATGTGTGGCGCATCCAAGAGAGATATTAAAGAGTGCTATTTTATCAAATGCCAATTCTATGATTTTACTGCATAATCATCCATCGGGTAATTTGAGTCCGAGTAAATGGGATTCCATGATTACAGATAGAATGCTTAAGGTGGGTGAACTGATAGGAATACCACTCAGAGATCATATTATTGTGGGTGGAGACAATCGTTCTTATTTTAGCTTTAGAGAAAAAGGGTTGATGGAATTTGAACATGCTAAGCTGGAAGATAACTATCAGAATATAGATCGTGATAGATTTGCAGTAGCGGAGCAATCAGTTGATGAAGCAATAACCCCTGTAAGAAGAAAAAGAAGCAGATAGACAAGAGGCTCGGAGAGAAATCTTCGAGCTTTTTCTGTAATCACGATTTTCAGGCTCCAAGTACATGATGTAGATAATTTCTACAAGTCTAGGAAAGGAGGAAGTTGTTTTGAGTAAACCAAAAGTCAGTAGGGAAGAAAAAATGAGCATGATTCAGGAAAAGCTGGAGAACGGTGTACGGGCAATCTTTGAATCTGAAAATTACAAGGACTACATAAGGACGATGGCGAAATTTCCAAATTATAGCATCAATAACTGTATTTTGATTGCATCGCAGAGACCTGATGCATCTTATGTATGCGGGTACAAGACCTGGCAGACGGAATTTAATCGAACTGTTAATAGGAATGAATCTGGAATTGTGATTATTGCCCCTGTGAAATACAAAGCAGATGTGGATGAGCCTGTATATGATGAAAATTCGCATCCGGTGCTTGGAGAAGACGGAAAGCAGAAAACGGAAAAGGTTACTAAGGAGTTTCAGGGATTCAGACCGGCTTACGTATTTGATGTGGCACAGACAAGTGGAGAGCCACTGCCAAGTCTGGTGCATTTGCTTCAAGGCGGGGTAGATGATTTTGACGTGATTAAGTCTGCGCTGATTGAGATTAGTCCTGTGCCTGTAACATTTGAACCTATTAATAGCGGTGCCAATGGATTTTATAGTCCTGGGGAAAAGCGGATTGTAGTGAAAGAAGATTTGCCAGAGTTACAGACTATTAAGACATTGATTCATGAAATTGCTCATGCGGAATTAGGGCATGGAAGCGAAGAAGATAAGTTTGATCGAAAGACTAAAGAGGTCCAGGCAGAGTCGGTAGCTTTTTGGGTGGCGGCTATGATTGGCGAGGATGGAGGACTTGATACGTCTGATTATTCCTTTGGCTATATTTCGGGATGGAGCAAGGATAAAGAAGTGACGGAACTCAAGGAAAGCTTGGATTTGATTAAGGAAACAGCAGATCGTATTTCAAGCAATCTTGAAAATGCTCTTGTTAAATTGCAGGAAAAGCAAGAGACGGAAGCGAAGAGCGAAGAGTCAGTTGAAACGATTACAGAAAATAAAAGAAAAAAAGTGAGATAAATTTTTCATTATTTTCTGTAATCACGATTTTCAGGCTCCAAGTACTAAATGTAAGGAACAAATCCAACAAATAAATGAAAGGAGAAAGCGATTATGGATTATGTAACTAACGGCAATGTAATCATTGCAAAAGAAAGCAGATCAGATAAGGCAGGTACAATTCTGGCTTATGACATGTATCTTGCAAAGAACAGAAAAAGCGGTAAGAGAAAGGAGAAAGAGAAACATGCTTAATTTTCAGGAATTTCAGGAGTACGTTCAGATGAACCTTCACGAGGTCTTATCCGATGAGTACAAGAATGTGGTAGTAGCACTTAATGAAGTATCAAAGAACAATGGTACAGTCCTTCACGCGGTAACAGTCAGACCGGAGGGGTCAAACATTGCACCAAATATTTATCTTGAAGGATTTTTCAAGAAGTACGAAGAGGGTGCAGATCTTGATATTGTACTGGGTGAAGTCGGAAGAGTGGCAATGGAACATATCAATGCTCCAGATGAATTTGCTTCTATTGGAAAGGATTTTCAGAACTTTGATTTTGTGCAGGACAAGATCATTATGGTAGCGGTAAATGCTGAAAGAAATAGAGTTCTTCTTGCTAGCGCACCTCATATGAACAGAGAAGATTTGGCTCTCATTTATAAGGTGATGCTTGGTAATAATCTTGATGGAATGGCTACAGTCACCATCAAAAATGAGCATATGGCTATGTGGGGAGTTACTGCAGAAACCATTCATGAGCTTGCAATGAAGAATACTAAGGAAATTCTTCCTATTACGGTTCAGTCGATGAATGAAGTTATGAGAGAGATGTTTTCCAAGGATGGAATGCCAGACGAGATTGCGGAGGCGATGTTTGCAGATATGCCGGCAAACCAGCAGATGTATGTAATTTCGAATACAGCAAAGGTTAATGGTGCAGCTTCTATGTTTTATGAGGATGCATTATCTGGACTAGCTGAAAAGGTAGGAACGGATCTTTTTATTCTTCCATCATCTGTGCATGAGTGCATCGCAGTATCTACAGATATGGGAACACCGGAATCTTTAGCTGAGATGGTTCAGGAGGTAAATGGTACTCAGGTAGCTACCGAGGAACAGCTTTCAGATCATGTTTATAGATATGATGCAAAGGCAAAGACAATTTCCCTTGCAGATACAACTATTGAACAGCTTGAAGCTAAGGTATCTGAGAATACTCAGAGTTATGAAGCAACACAGTCACAGGCAGAGGTAACACGTCCTCGCCACCATAGATAGAAAGGAGATTTTAATTATGCAGGTATCAGAAGTTAGATTAAATCTGTTAAAGACAGATACAGCCGTAAAGGCAATTGGAAGTTTTGCTCTTGATGGAGCATTTGCGGTTAGAGGTGTTCGTGTTATGGAGGATAAGAATGGTCATAATTTTGTGGCCTTCCCTTCCAGGGAAAAGCAGGACGGTTCCTATGAGGATATTGCATTTCCATTAAGTAAGGAATTATATGCATCCATTACCGGTGCGATTATTGACGAGTATAAACAGCAGGTGGAAAAGCAGGAGCAGGCGCAGAATCAGGAGGCTTCACAGGAACAGACCCAGACAGAGGCAGAGAGCGCAGCCGCACCTGCTCCGAAGAAAGGAAAAAGCAGATAAGGAGAGTGTTTTATGCAGGTAACAGAGGTTAGACTTACAAAAGCACCGAGTGAAGATAGTTGCGTAGCTTACGGGAGCTTTACGTTGGATGGTGATTTTGTGGTCTGTGGAATTAGGGTGTTAAAAACAAAGGATGGGAACTTATTTGTGGGTTATCCTTCCAAACAAAATAGCCGTGGAGAATATAAAGATGTATGTTTTCCTATGGCGAGATCACTTAGAGAGGACATTTCCGTAAGGGTTCTTGAAGAGTATGAGAAACTTTAAATTAGGTTATTGTTTTATGATTTGTCATATGTATTTTCCTCAATCAGGTAGCCGTCCAGTAATGGACGGCTGCTGTTGTATATAGGGAAAAGGAAAGGGGGCGACATGGCAGAAGGTATAGTAATTAAAATTTGGAATGTTACTGCTAGTAGAAGTACAAGGTCAGGAGCATCACAGATTCAAAGTTCTATTGATTATATTGAAAACCCTGAAAAAGTTGGCATCAGAATATCAGATTCATCTCAGCTTCAGATGGGAAATGAGCTTACATATGTAATGAATGATATTAAAACTGTGGATGGTCTATATGTTGGGGCAAGACATATTACAGACATTAAAAATGCGACAGAAGAGATGATGCAGATTAAGGAGTTTTATGGAAAGTTAGATGGGCGAGTTGCAACCCATGGGGTTATTTCACTTGATGTTACAGAGTCTAATCCAAAAAATGCAGGAAAGCTGATGTTATTACTTGATGAGCTGATGCAGAAAGTATTTCCTGATAATCAGGTGGTGTATGCGGTTCATACCAATACTGAGAATCTTCATATTCATTTTATTTTGAATACTGTAGGGTTGGATGGAAAGAAAATTCATATGGATAATGATTTTATGAGTAAGGTATTGGAACCAGCGGTTAATGAATTGGCAGAGAAATATGGTTTTACTCCTAATGAAAAGTGGAATAGGAAGAAGAGGCCAGAGGATATTCCGCTTCCACAAAGAAAGATGATTCTTAGAGGGCTTATAGATAATGCCATTGAGCAGACAGATGATTTTGCTGCTTTTATTGCATATCTTAGAGCGGATGGTCTTACGGTTAATGTAGGTAAGAATTTGTCACTACAGATGGATGGAATGCAAAGGGCAATGCGAACAGGACAGCTTGGTAAGAATTATACGATAGAAGGTATATGTCAAAGATTATCTACGAAAATGGATCCATTGGTATGGAAGTCTATATCTGAGGAAGCCCACTATATTTCTGAAAAAGAGATGTTGTTATTTACTCCAAATAAAATGAAAAACTATTCGGATATGAATCAGGACGAGAAGAAAGAAGCTGTTCGTATGCTTCGTCTTGGTAGAAATCCGTGGGAAGAAACAAGGAATGATAACTGGCAGATTCAAAGAATGAGTAAGCAACTAAATGAGATAGGTTATGTTTATGAGCTGGTCCATTATTATTCAAGAGGTGTAGATAATGCGGAGCTTGCTCTTTCAGATATCATAAGTAGAAGAAAAAACTTAGCAGCGGAGCGAAAAGAAATCCGTGAAAACTTAAAAGCATATAAGCCTATTATTTCTATTTACGAGGAAATGAAAAAGTATATGATTCGGGCATATTTATATGATGCGTATGGAAGGAGTGAGTACATTGAAGACTACAAAAGATATCAGGAGTTGTCTAATAGGCTGATGAATATTTATGGAAAAAGTGTAGAAGAAGTAGCAGATTATATTGCTGATCAAAAGGCACAGTTAATTTACGCAAAAGCGCAGGATACTGAGCTAAATGACCAATATAGGATTATCAAGAATTATTTAGATAATAAGAAGTTTGAGGTTGACGAGAGAGGTTTATCTTTCTTTAAGGCGGTTGGTCATAGCGAAGCAAAGCGTGAAGCGAGAGAATATGGAATCTTTGCAAGTGATATGAAATATATTACTGCAAAGGATGTAGAGGATATTATTATTCGAGTTGTTACAACCCCTGATGTAATTGATGGGAAAAATACAGTAACAACTACAGTGACGGTGCTAACAAATGATGAAAAGGTTGTAAAGGAAATATCCTCAAAGTACCTTGATGCAAAGGCTTTTAATGATGCCTTGTTTGAATTATCAACTGAATATGATTTAAGGGAGTGCCAGACGCACAGAAAAAATATCAGAAAAAATGCTCTTTAATTCTGTAATCACGATTTTCAGGCTCCAAGTACATTGTAGGAGGCGAGAAAAGAATGCAGAAATTAGATTACAAGAAAAAGGCATTAGGGGCTCCGGTTTTGAAGTCCAGCACTTATAATGTTGATTCTTTATTCCGAAAAGATGAGCTTACTGATATGTTTCTAAAGCTGAAGGCAAACGTATGTGATTTGAATCCTGCTTTAGTAACGAAGTGTATTACCGGTACTGAGCAGGATTTTATTATGCTCATGAATCGTGCTAAGGAATTTATTGAATTCAATTTTGAAAGAGCAGGTCCTGAGGTAAAGAGGCAATTGCTAGAAATGTTTCAGCAGTGTGTATTTGGTTATTATGTACTGACACCGTTAATTATCGCTAAGGATGTTTCGGATATTAAGGTGCTAGGGTTTGACCACGTTGTAGTAAAGGCTAATGGTGAAAGATATGTGACCGATGTTAGTTTTTTTAGCGAGGATGACTATAGATCTTGGTATGAGAGAATCCATAGAATTCACAGGCTAGGACGAGCAGAGGAATTTGCGCTTGGGCATTGTACTGATAGAAAAGGTGTAGATGCATTTTATCTTAGAATCGATGTGCAGCATTCCTGTATTACTTCTACGGAGAAGAATAATATTCATATTCGTAAAATGCCAAAGGAAAAGCTGACTTGGGATTATCTTAAGGAAAATGGAATGCTGGATGATGAAATGATGGAGTATCTGGCTGACAGAATTAATGCAGGATATGGTTTTCTGATTTCAGGACGAGGTGGTTCAGGAAAATCCACATTGCTTAACAATATGGTTGACTGGATTCCGTTCAATCAATCCATTCTTGTTTCTCAGGAATCAGACGAGCTTTACAGCAATGTTCACCCTCAGATTCAGTTTGAGCATACCATGACTGTCAGAAAAAATGATGTGGTTACAGATTTCACTCTGGAGGATGAGCTTAGGTTAGGACTTTTGCAGGATATTGATAATTTCATTATCGGGGAGATTAAAGGCGGAGAAGCACTTCATGTGTTTACTACAGCCATGAGTACCGGTGCAAGATTTTTTGGAACAATTCATTCCAATGATGCAAGAAGTTCTGTAACGAGACTGGCGCAATGTGCAAGGTATGTGTCGGATTATCCTATGGAAACATTGGAAGAGATGCTTACCTGTATGCCATTTGTATTAATTCACATGAGCCATTTTTCCATAGATGAGATTGTTGAGATTGATGGATGGGATGGAACTAATCGTAAATTAAAATTCGCACAGGTTTATAGAAAGGAACAGTTATGAATGTAGTGATTTTTGCGGTGCTAGCAATAGTTACCATTGCTTATTTGATTGTGGCATCGGTTATGGATATAAAGGAACGAATGATATATGTGTTTCCGGCGATGGTGTTGCATATTGCGTGGAGTTTTTATTTGCTGTTTGCGAGTGAATACAGTGCAGATTTTATAAGCATATTTTGGCTTATAAATTTGATTGTATATCTGATTTTGAACAAATTTAAAATCTGGGGAGCTGGAGATAGCGATATGTTTTTGCTTTTTGGAAATATATGTCTTGCGTCTGGTCTGATGACAAACGGATATGTAGCTGCAATAACTGAATGCTTGTATCTATGTGCAGGTCTTGGTGTGTCAATTGGTATCAGTCGAATTGAGGCCGGAATCAAAAAAGAAGATATAAAACTGAAACGTGAGGTGGCAGTTGTGCCAGGAATTGCACTTATTATGTGTGTTCTTTTAATGAAAGGGTTTATTTGGAGGGTAATGTAATGGATGAAATACAGCTTATAGAAAAACTACTCCCACAGATGGCAGAGGTTATGAATATTCTGCCGGGAGAAGAATTTCGCATGAAGGATAGTGATACGCTTTTGATTCTTCAAAGGCGTATGGAAAAAAGTGATCTTTGTATGGAGCTTTGTGCATTCAATGAGCTTTTTACAGAAAAAGGAGGTTGTACTCTTCATAGAATACGTGTGGCTGCAATTGCATATGTCAAAATCAGACTTCTTGTTGAGCAGAAACAGGTAAATTTTGATAAGAAGAGCCACAGATTATTGTTCAAGGAGCTCAAGGTTCAGTACACAAAGATTGAAAATATTATTCATCTTTCTGAGGTTAATGCAATGATGGCTAGTGATTATCAGAAGGAAAAAATAGAACTTACCCTGGAAAAGCATAAGGCATTGTTGGATGCTTTGAAGATTGAAATTGATTCATTAGAAAGCAGATTTGAACGTATGCCTGTTGAAGAAGATGAAGCAGAGTCAGCAGGAACTAGTGAAAAAAAGCAACCAAAGGAAAGTGTCAATAATTCGCATAAATTGACGAGGAGCAATCCGCTTAGTGTCATTACAAAAAAGATTCATGACGCTAAGGACAAGCAGATTATTGATGAACAACTTAAAGAAGTTGAGAAGGAACAGTCGGAAACAAGATGTGAGGAAATATCTTTTTATGATAGGAGCCTCACATTCACGGAAAGATTTGAGTGTAAAGATATTCCGGCATACAGCATTTTAAAGCGGAGAAATAATTATTATTTTGGGCTCACGAGAAACATTAGTAAAACCACCTATGACAATGAGGATGCATCTCTGATTGAGCTGACAGAAGCGAATGAAGAGTTTTTACAGTTTATGACAGAGAATCTATTGTCTGAGGAATATGAGCTTTCTGTTTTTAATGAATCTGAAAAGGAAGCTTTGAAGATGTATTTCAATTTTGTTTCTGGATGCTTCAAGAAACATATAGGTGTAACGCTTACCGTGCAGGAGTATCTGGAATTTAAGAGATATTACAACAAGCTGATTTTACGTATGTTCGAGTTAGAGAAGAAGCAGAAGGAAGACTATTACAAAGCATTAATATTGGCAGATTGCTATATGTCCTACATGGATGGATATGACCTGAAATGTGTGGATGATGAAGAGACAATTATCGCCAATATAGTAAAGGAGAAGCATGGAAATTATATCGATGACCTTAATCTTATTATGGACAATCATGTTTGTGATGAAGATGCGAGGGCTGATTTAGCAGAACTAAAAAGGAAAATCTCTGAGTTCAATCTGCCTGAATGCACGGAGGATTTTCCTGTAGAAAAAAATAGTGAAGCAGAAGTACTTCCGTTGCAGACAATGGATATGTATCACTTGACACAATTTGCTCAGATGCCGCGGATGTACGGTATGCCTATGATGCCAATGGGTGTCAATCAGGGTGTGATGCAGATTGTGATTCAGATACTGAATAAGGACAGAGAAGTGGTAGATGAAGCCCTTTATGCAGGAAGTAACATAGGACAAGCTCTTTATGATTACCAGAGTAAGAGTGGATGTATTAAACGTCTTGGCTTTAGAAACAATGGTCAGGACATATTTTGCAAAGAAGAAAAGGAGATGGTTTAGATGAAGAAAGGAAAGATAGTAATTATGATGATAGCAATTGCAATCGTATTTATAACCGCCATTCTTATGGCAACTTCGTATGATAATAAGAAGAAGACAGAGGTTAGTGGGCCAGATGATGTAATCATTGATGATCTCGTATATCGAGAGGAAATTAAGGATACTCCGGAGAAGGTATTTGCTAATTATGAAAAAAACTTAAATGAAGCATCTAATGTTCTTGTGGAAAAAGTTATTAGAACTTCAGTGGAAGAAGCTGATGGTAATTATAGTACAAATTATGAAGTGTATGTAGTGTCTAATGTTGATTTAGTTAAGAGAAGTGATGACACAGAAGATTTTACAGAAGCAGTTTCTGCCAAGGAGTATGATGATGAATTGATTAAGCAGGTAAGCTTTAGTGATGGCTTTGGATTTTCTTATCAGGGTCTTAATGCGGTTGGTATCTATGAAACTTTGATAGATATTGAAGGTTTTGCTGTAAATGTAAATGATGTTTCTTTGGACGAAGACAGAACAAAATTAACCGGTCAAAATAATTATATTATTAACGATGATAGCCACATTATCGAGAAACTTTTACCTGATTATGAGAGTAAAGACGTTATTGAGAAAAAGGCATATTTTCAGACCATTAAGGAAGGAAACATGGAGATTCCGGAATTTTTTGTGGCTGTAATCAAATATCGTGAAGGAGATCAGATTATCGAGAAAAGCATTTATCTTCAGATATCTGCCAATAAATGGGAGGTGGTATGATGAATAAGTTTATGAAAATTATAGCAGGGGCAGTGTGCAGTTTGGCACTGCTCCTGTCTGTAAGCACAGTTGCATATGCAGATGATATTGGAGCTGGAGGAACAGGAGAAGGCGATGGATCAGGCGGAAGTAATGTATACACATTTTCATATTTGTATGATGCGGGGAGTGATTCGATACAGCTTCGAGTTGATACAAAATATCCTTTAAAATCATTTGGAAATTCGACAACTCATACGTATACAAGTCCTTCGGATAATATCACCTTGTATACACAGTATCCTCAACTGGGAAGTTCCCTTGATGGTGCTATCTCTAGTATGATTTCTCAAGGCGGATATAACTTTACGGTAGCAGAGGTAAAGTCAAAATTGAATGACCTTGGTTATTATGATAAGGGTAATGGGGTATGGAAATATAGTGGTGGATACTTAACGTATATATCTGCAACGAAGATTAGACCAGAGCCTAAGAAACATACAGTTGCATATAATGCAAATGGTGGAACTGGTTCCCCAGGGAATCAGACTAAAATAGAAAATGTTACTTTGACGTTGTCATCAAAAAAGCCAACAAGAACAGGATATAGTTTTCAGTATTGGACAGCGAGTATTGGTGGCACTTATTATCCAAGTGGTTCCTATACTCATGATCAGGATGGTGGAACTGTTACCATGTATGCGAACTGGAAGGATGATATAGCTCCAAATTGCAGTTCTTTTACAGCAGTTCCTAATTACTGGAGCGCAGGAAATGGTACGGTAAGCTTTACGGCAAGAGATCAAGGAACCGGCTTGGCATCAGTGAAATTACAACGCTATTCGGATGTCAGCAAGTCATGGTCTGATATAAAGACCTGGAGCTATAATGGCACGACTGATGCCCAAAGTGGAAGTTATACGGAAACCTCAGAAGGTGTATTTTATTATAAGATTACAATAAAAGATAAGGCTGGAAATACTACTACTAAGACATCAAATTATATCTATCTTGATCATAGCAACCCTGTAATTCATGGAACAGAAAATACGGTAACTAGTTGGACGAAGACAGCACCTGTTATTAGTGTAACTGCAACAGATTATTTGTCAGGCACAACATACAATGGGTCAGGCCTAAAAACTCTTGTAATAAAGAATTCATCAGGAAGTGTAATGGCGTCAGGAGTCAATAGTGCCAGCTATACACTTAGTGATGCTTACCAGGGAACTTATACTTGGACTATTGTAGCAACGGATAATGTAGGACATACTAGTAGTAAAACTGTCACAACGAGATTTGATAAAACTGGACCTGAGTGCAGTAGCCTTGTAGCGGTTCCAAATAATTGGAGTGCGGGAAATGGAACGGTCAGTTTTACCGCAAGGGATCTGTGGTCTGGATTGGCATCAGCTGTATTACAAAGATATTCCTATGTGACAGGGACTTGGTCTAATGTTGCTAGCTGGACATTTGGAAATACGACAAGTTATGTATCAAGAACTTATACGGAAACCTCAGAAGGTGTATTTTACTATAAACTTGTACTTACAGATGCATTAGGGAACACGTCATCACATACATCAGCTACGATATATTTGGATCATAGCAACCCAGTGATTTATGGTGTAGAAAACACAGTAACTGATTGGACGAATGTGGTACTGACAATCAGTGTATCGTCAACTGATTATTTAACTGGAACAACTTATAATGGTTCTGGTCTTAAGAGTATTGTCATTAAGGATGATGCAGGAGTAACGGTTGCATCGGGAATTGCAAGTGCTAGTTATACGTTAGAAAAGAAGTATGAAGGAAAGCATACATGGACAATTGTTGCTACGGATAATGTAAATCATACGACAACTAAAACCGTGACAACAAAGTATGACTGTACGCCACCGGGTATTGATGGTACTGAGATTACTTTTGTTAAACCGGATGGAGTTACTGTTTCTGGGTATTGTCAGGACAATATTATAGAGCAGCATATTGATGATGAAATTAGTCGTAGTCCAAATGGTGCAAACTTAAGCTCTGGGGTTAAGAGTGTGATACTTTATAGAGTAACTGGCAGCAACAGAGAGGTAATTCGAACGGACAGGACGCAGAAAACCTTTTTGTCATCTGATACGCATTCATATTTTGATATGTATTACGAGATTACTGCTGATGAAAAGACAGTGAGCTATTATGAGATTATTGTTACCGATTTTGCAGGTAACAGGGTTAAGAAGAAGCTTACTAGTCAGTATAGTGTTCTTAGCTGGTTCCATACCAGTATTGATAGAAGCACTTATGAATAAGACCCAAATTGTAGAGTCCCCTCCTGGGAGTTCGGGCAAGGAGGGCTAGGGTGGTTCGGAATGGTACCAAAAGAAAACAGAAGAAAATTTGTAAGATTAAAAAATAATAATGAACCTTGAAAGTGGAGGAAAAGGCGAAAAATCAAGGCTTATGAGGCAAAGGTCTCCAGGAATGTAAAAATTCTTGGAGATTTTTTTATGTTTTTTCTGTAATCACGATTTTCAGGCTCCAAGTACTTAATGTAAGCGATGAGAAATGAACTTAAAAACTTCAAAGAAGTCGCCTGCAAATACGTAGGAAAGGAGAAAAAAGTCGTATGAAAAAGCTTAGAAACAAGATTGATTCTGCAATCATCGGAGCAAAGTGCCGTCTTATGGAAAAGAGAGAAGGAAGCGACCAGCTTATCGTAATGTTCATCATTATCGCAGTAGCAGCAGGTATCGCAGGACTTCTTTATATCTTTGGTAAGGACACATTACTTCCAAACATTCAGAACAAACTTACAACTTTGATCAATCAGTGGTTTAACCACGCATAAGGAGGACTCATGGGAAAGAACGCAGGTGAAAGAGCAATTCTCCGCGAAGAAAAAAGACTTGCAAAAGAGAAAAAGCGCCAAATAGAACAGGCTAATAAAATGCTCATTCCAGTGAGCAAGAAGACCAATCAGTCCTTGGGAATCATTTCATTTGATCCAGAAGGAACCTTAAGGCTTCAAAATAATCGCTGGCTTCGAGTGTTTGAGGCAACGGAAGACACCTTATGTCAGATGGCAAAAGCAAGCATCAAATTAAGCGGAAGAATGCGAATTACCATGCACATGAGCGAAATGAGTGGCAGGGCAACCTGCCACATTTCCCTTATGGAAACCGGAGAAATTTATGAGGAAGTCAGACAAGATTTTAAGAAGGATGAGGACGTTCTTAGATGTATTTGCAATATGAAGCAGTTATCTGTGGATGAAATTATGAGTGAAATCGCAGCAAACTTCCTTCTTGATATCAGGTTTTCATATGCATCATATGTGCGTGGCAACAAGGATTGGGAGAAGGAATGCTTTGCGAAAGTAACAGAAAATACTTCCTTTTTTATTTCTGGAAGAAATTATGGGGAAAGCTTTATTACGCTTTCGTTACCAACAAAAGCAAGGGCAGGACTTGTAACCAAATTAAAAAAATTAGGATGTGAAATATTTCTTGGGGTAGATATGAACGCATTATCTGTAGAAGAGCAAAGCGATTTTAACAGAAACCTTGAGAAGAAATATAACCAGAGATTATCTGGTGGAAATACGGACGATTATGTGAATGGGTCCATAATGATTGTTATTATCTGTGATTCAGATGATGCAAGAAAGATTGTAAAGCAGACAGTTTCTTCAATACTTGAGGGGCACGACTTGATGCCAGCATCAGCTTATGGAATGCAAGGACTTGTGTATCACAGTCTTCTTGGATTTGGGATAAAAGATGCCAAGGTAATGAGAAACGTCAATGTAAATGTATTAGAGGCAATGTTTGGAGGTGAAGATGATGAAAATGCCTAAGTCGAAGTATGAACAGACAAAGGTTCCAGATGAACCAATGGTAAAGGAAATGACTTCAGTTCAGGATATTTTTTCCATTATTAGCATAGATGAATCGGGAATTTTTGAATTGCCGGAGAGAAAGTTTTCCAAGCTTTATGTGCTTAGTGATATCAACTTTGCCGGAGTTACCGATGAGGAGCAGAAAGCGATTATCATAAACTTCTCTAAGGTACTTAAAACCATACCATGCCGATTTTCTTATTCTGTAGCAAATGAGCATGTGGATGAAAAGAAATTCCATGAGAAGATTCTATATCGTATGAAACACGATGAATATGATTCCTTAAGAAAGAGCTACAACAAAATTATTAAAGATAAGGTTAGTGATGCAAAGCAGGGATTATATCAGACCATATATTTGACGCTTACGATTAAAGCTGAGGATATGGTGGATGCCAAGGGAAGCTTCGGTTCTATTGAAAGTGCTGTAAGAAGCGCCTTTGTTGGAATTGGTGTAAATGGTATTCAGGGATCTGTTATGAGAACCGTTGGTATTAATGAGAGAATGCAGCTTTTATTCAATCTTACTCATGTAGGAATTGATTCAGAGTATGAATTTGATTTTGAAAGTGAAGTGGCTGCAAAGCATGATTGGGTAAACGTCTTATCACCGGCAAGCATCTGTTTTGAAAATGAGCATTTTGTAATGAATGGTCAGGTAGGAAAGGTTTTCTATATTCATGAATATCCAAAGAGTTTGGAGAGTGATATTATTTCTGCTCTTAGTAAGATGAACTGTACAAGCTATATATCCGTAAATAACGAGCTTCTTGATATCTCTGGTTTTAAGCAGGAGATTGGAAGAAAGTATATGGCTGTCGGTATGAAGATTGAAAATGAGAAGCAGAGAAATCGTAACAACAATGATTATCTTGCAGATGCCAGCCAGAAGCTACTTAACGAAAAGGAAAAGTTAGATCAGTTTTCGAAGGAACTGGATACCAATGATGATCACTATTTTAATACAACGATGATGATACTTATCCTAGCTGAAAGCCAGGATGAGCTATCAAGAATCGAGGAAAAGCTTATGAATGCTGCATCGCTTAAGTCAGTGAAGTTAAAAAGCTGTTTTGGAAAGCAGAGAGAAGGACTTAACTCAGTTCTTCCTTTGGGAATTCAGGAATTTAAGAGAGTGGTGAATTTGTCATCAAGTTGTCTTGCAATGCTTATGCCATATAAGACGCAGGAGTTAAATGATGAGGGCGGTATCTATTATGGAGTAAATCAGTTGTCTCAGAATGTTATCTTTGCGGACAAGAAGAAGCTTAAAAACCATAATGGGTTGATACTTGGTCAGTCTGGTTCGGGAAAATCTGTATTTGCAAAATCGGAGATTATTTGTACTTTTGCAAATTTTGAAGAAGACCAGCTGATTATCATAGCACCACAGCTTGAGTATAACGATCTTGCGGATGAGGTGGATGGAACTGTTATTTCCTTTGACAGCAATAAGGAAGCATATGTAAATCCTATGGATGTTGATTTTGAAGGTGTTGATTATGGAAGGCTTAGAGAAATCATATCTGACAAAGCGGATTTCATATTGTCGCTGTTATCCAGTTGCTTGAAAAGGGATATGTTGCCGGAAGAGCAGGGAATTGTAGATAGCGTAATTGAAAAGGTATATTCAGAGAATTATTCCATGAGAAAAAGACTTAATGGTATCTCTGAGGAAGAATCAGAATTTAGTGTGCCGGGATATATGAGAAGTGATGCAGTAACACTTGCTGCAGAAACGGATATGTCCAATGAAGAGCAGATTAGAGCGTATTCGCCAACATTGCAGGATGTATATCAGGGACTTTTAGATGAAGGAAGCAATTTGGCAACGCATTTGGCAGCTGCAATGGAAATCTTTGTTAATGGTTCTTTGAATCTTTTCAATCATAGAACAAATGTAGATTTGAGTAACCGTTTTATTGTCTTTGATTTATCTGGCTTAAAGGATAACCTTCGAATAACAGCTATGCTTATCATGATGGAAACAGTAAGAAGCAAGATTAAAGAAAATGCCAAGCTTGGCAGATGGACACATCTTTATATTGATGAGTTCCATGAGCTCCTTGCGGTAGAGCAGGTAGCAAGTTTTGTCCTTAAACTCTGGAAGGAAATCAGAAAAATGTCTGGTATCTTAAATGGTATTACCCAGAACATGTCGGATTTATTAAACAATGATAACGGCGGTAAGCTCCAAGCGATTTTGTCAAATACAGAGTACTTTGCACTGCTTAGTCAGTCTACGCTTGATAAGAATAAGCTGATGCAGTTTTTACCGAGCATTAGTCCGGCAATGTTTAATTTTGTGGATAATGCATCATCCGGAACAGGGCTTCTTAAGATGGGATCCATAACGGTGCCATTTGATATGAGAATGGATAAAAACAGTGAAATTTATCGCATTGTTAATACGGATGGAGGTGGAAGCTATGGGGTTTAAAGAATCCAAAGTAGCTTTCTCGTCTAAGAATAATTTCACGGATGATATGAAAAGATTTGTGGTTGATGAGGCAGCAAGATTTACTACTGACAGTAATGAAGCTGCCTCAGCTTCGTTAGACGAGATGGCAGAAAAAGCAGTTCGATTCTCAGCTGAGAAGAACAAGAGATCTGTTAGTGAACAGAAACAGATAATAGCTGAGATTAAGGATAAGAAGAAAGAACTTAAGGAAAAATCAATCCATCCATCAGAAGGTGAGGTTTCTGGTAATCCGTCTTACTATCAGGAAATGGTGGATGTTACTCATTCTCGT
The DNA here is from genome assembly GCA_045121975.1 of Roseburia sp. Lineage (GTDB taxonomy): Bacteria > Bacillota > Clostridia > Lachnospirales > Lachnospiraceae > Roseburia. The sequence continues at coordinate 20,413 of JBGVHB010000040.1, read as the reverse complement.
TCTTTATCAGATGAAAATGCAAGGTTTGAATCTAGTAATACAAAGCCTGATAAGGTGAGCTTTGAGGAAAAAGAGGAAGTGTCTGAGAAAACCTTTAACAGAGATAGCGAAGATAGATTTTTGGATGATTCAAAATTTGATAAGGAAGCTAAGAAAAAGGATCTTGATAAAAAGCAGGATTTGGCCAAGAAAGAAAAGGCGAAGGAGCAGAAAAAGGCAGCATCAAAGACGTCTGTTGCTACATTACTTAGAGCGAAAAAAGACATGTCTAATGATCTTGTAAATGATAAGTCTACAGGTAATGCATTTGCAGATGGAGTGTCTGGTCTTTTAAAGACATTTGTGGATTTTATTAATCCTATGCGATGGGTGAAATCACTTATGGCAAAGCTTGCAGCGATAGTTGCACCATATCTTGCCATTTTTATGGTAATAGCAACTGTGGTCATGATTATTGTGATGTTTATCTTTTCGGTATTACAGCCTTTAAAAGCAGTTAGTGATGCGATTACCGGATTTTTATCTTTCTTCTCGTCGGAGCCAGATGTATTTATCAATAGCTATATGACGGATGATGAGATTAATGACATTGTGGATTCTATTACTTGCGATGAAACGCAAGAAAAGGTTGTTAGATATGCATTAAGTAAGGTGGGATATCCATATAGTCAGGCAAATAGAACAAGTGGTTCTGCGTATGATTGTAGTTCGCTAGCGTACTACGCATGGAATGATGCGGGTACAGATATAAGCTATGGTTCAGGATACCCTCCGACAGCAGCTGAAGGAGCAAGAGTTTTAAATGAAAAAGGTAAAACATTAGATACGATGGACCTAAAGCCCGGTGATTTGGTCTATTACGGTGGTAGCAGTAATGGAAGATATATGGGCATTTATCATGTGGCAATTTATATCGGAAATGGTTATGCAGTAGAAGCATTGAATGAAAGTAACGGAGTTGTATATCAAAAGCTTCGTACAAAGAATGCCATTATGGTCGCAAGACCGAACAAGTAGAAAGGAGAGATGAATTTATGGCAGATGAAATTTCACAGGTAGTAGAGATGGAATATAAGGGAGTTTACTATCTTTTTAAGGGAAGCAAGGCGATGATTGCCCTTATGGCAAAGGCTATTAAAGCGCTTACAGATCGTCATCATACTAAGTATTTGAATAAACCGGGAAACTGCGATTGGAAGAAGATGCAGGAGATTTCCAAAGGAGTTCCGCCTATTTTGGAATTTCCAAAGGAAATGTTTGAGGAAAAAGTTATCCGTATCGAATCGGACGGAACCAAGATTATGAAGTCCGATTTTGATTTGTATTGTGAGAAATATAATCTCAGATACTGCATCATGCCAGACCTTAACCCTAATGATGATTATATTCCTGTAGCGGTACCTGCTCAGGATGTAGGAATCCATAAAGAGCAGATTAAAGCAGTTATGGAGAGACGAATTAGTGGGGAAGAGGATAAGGACAAGGTTCTTGACGCAAAGATTGTTATGGCAAAAGAAAAGATTGCTAATGCAACCAGTGATGTTGAGCGTGAAGCTGCAGAAAAGGAGCTTGCGATGTTACTTGATGCCAAGAGCGAAAATGCAGATTTACTTAAGGAATCCAAGGAAAAGATGGAGCATGAAAATGAAATCGATTTTGCAGAGTACTTAAAGCAGGGAGAAGGAAGTCTCTTTGAAAAAGATCCTGAGAAGGCCTTAGCACAGGAAGAGGTGTGTGGCATCGTTCGAGAGTATACGCCGTATGATTGTATGTGGCCTGTAAGGGATGAAGATCATGTGCCGGAAAGTGGCGAGGTATTTTACAGTCAGACTACCAGCGATGAGAAAATCCATATGATTAAGCGTGAGTTTAGAAAAGACGATGCAGGTCATATTTATTCGGAGTACAAGGTGCGTATGCCTGGAAGCTCTGAAATTAAGATTTTCTCTGATTATGGTCTTAGTAAAGAACAGTGGAAGAAACAGATTCCGGCAATGCTTAAAGAGGCTGGTCTTGAAAATGGTCAAAAGACTGCTGTTGTTCAGTCAGAAGAACGTTTCAAGAAGTATCAGGAGTATGTAGAAGCAAATTTTAGAAAGGCTTCTGAGGGTGAGACACCAAAAGAAGCAAGTGAGTGTAGTAGCGAAGAAGCGAAAGAATTTGTTAATGCGCATAACAGAAGTGTCTCAGATAAAAAGGATTATGAGGAAACCTTATATTCTACAGTTGCAGTTCCTGTAGCAAAGCTTATGCCGGATGGAGAAGAAGTGATGTGCATGGAAATATCAGAAGGTCTTGTAAAGGGTGTAATGATTGAGTCAATGGATTCTAAAACAGCCAAGGTTTTTATTAAGGACGACGCAACATATTCTGTGACAAAGCATGATGGAACCACAAAAGAAATGAAGGGTTCTGATATTGCAAAGAGTGTAACAGATTCTGCAAAGGAAGCGATTTCGAAGGTCGCAGGAAGGGGAAGATAGTTTATGGGTAAGAATAGTGGAACCTCCCTTAAGAAGCATACCAGAACATTAAAGGAGACATTGATTATCTATGGAATAGGTACGGTTATTTGTATTTATCTTGGGTTTTTATGTGGAGCTGTCTGGATGCCGGAAAATGACTTGTGGGAGTTTATGGCAAACTTTAATGATTTCATTATTCTTAAGCACCATTTCTTGGTAGGGGTTACGAAAGCGACCCCTATCTTTATTGGTGTTTTCTGGGTAATGTTTTCCATGATTTTTATTATTATAGCAACCAAATTTGAACATCCATTTGCTGGTCAGGAATATGGTGTTGCCAAGTGGGGGAATGCAAAGGACTTTACAAGGCAGTTTGCGAATCATGACCCAGATAATGAGATTGAGGTTGTAACAGGCGATGCGGGTATTTCAGAAAAACTTACGGTAAATTGTAAGAATTACTGGCTGGCGGAAGGAGTGTATTTATCAATCGATAATGTTAAGACATCAAATCTTAATATGCTTGTGGTAGGACCTCCAGGTTCAGGTAAGTCATTTCGACTTGCACGTCCGATGCTTAGCCAGCTTTGTGGAAATTTTCTGGTAACAGATCCAAAGGGTGAGCTCTATAAGCAGACAGGGCAGTATTTTGAAGATAACGGATATGAAGTAATGGTCATGAATGTTGAGTCAGAAGAAGGAATACCTATGAGTATTCATTTTAATCCATTCCGTTATATTAGAAATGAGTCAGATATTATGTCCATTGCAGGTATTCTTATGAAAGCGACCACACCACAGGATGAAGCGGGTGGCGGAAATGACCAGTTCTTTGAGCAGAGTGCGGAAGTACTTCTTACTTCGCTTATCTATATCATGAAGGAATATATTGTGGAAGAGGAACGAAACTGGGCAACCTTTGTAAAGCTCCTTAATGCAACTACAGTATATACAAAAGCGGATGGATCGATTGATAACAGACCTGGTGGAATTTTAGATATTGCAAAGAAAGCTCAGCTTAAGTGGAAAAAATCTCATGATTCGGATTTTCCTGGCTATGTTGCAATTGAAAAGTATTATAACGGTGCAGCGGAAACAACATCATCCATTGTTGCCAGCCTTGATGCGCATTGCAGATATATGAAATTGCAGTGTGTTATTGATTTGTTATCTGAGGATGAAATTAAGATTAGTGAAAGCTTTGGCTATTCAAAGCCGACAGAGCAGTCAAGTACTGGTAAGAGAATATTATTCATCGTTACATCAGAAGATAAGCGATACTATGACTGGATTCCAAGTATGGTGTATTCATTGTTCTTTGATGAGCTATATCACCTTACAGCAATTGATCCCAAGCTGCATGAGACGTTGCCTCATCATCTGACTTTTCTTATGGACGAATTTGCCAATGTTACCTTACCGGATTCCTTTGTAGAAAAGCTTTCAACAATGCGAAGCAGAAATATGTCAGCAGTGATTATTGTTCAGAACTTGATTCAGCTTAAGCGAAAATTTCCTAAGTTTGATATGGACAAGGACTTAATTGGTAACTGTTCAATTATTGATATTTTAGGTGCCCCCGATATGGATTCCTGCGAATATCTTAGTAAGCATTTTGGAACGCAGACAATTCATAAAGCCAGTGATTCTGATGCGAAGGACTATAAGGGGAGTAGCTCACGTTCAGAAGATGTTATGCAAAAGCCGCTGTTATCTGCAGAAGATATCTTTGCAATGAAGAAAGATGGAGAGTGTGCCATTGTTATAAAGGGTGCTGATCCATTATTTGAAACAAAGTGTCGTATGGAAAAGACACCGTTTGTGAAGCTTCTTTGCAGAAAACATAATCCGTATGATCCAAAGAAGACCAGACAGAAAAGAGAAATGTTTAAGGCGGAGAACTCATCCTTTTTCCTTTGCGGGGAGGTTGCTGAAGCTCAGGCAAAAAAGATAAGGGAAGCAGGTAGTCCAATTATCAGACTTACTGAAGCCGATGTAAATAATCTTATTCTTGCAGGGAAGATGGATGCTCCGGTAACAACATTAAAGCTTACAGAAGCAATGCAGAAAACCTTGCATGAAAATTATGAAAGATATGTAGATGAGCATTCTAACATTCCTGTGGATTTTTCAATTTACAAGGATAAAGATGATGACAGTATGGAGGCAAGAAACAGATATGTCAGACGAGCAGAAACAGTTCAAAACCTTATTCAGGCGGGATATACAAAGGCGCAGATTAGGTTTTTATATGAGCTTATTATGGCAGACTATGGTGCAGACAGAATACAGAAGATGTTCCCGACTGATTGTACCATCGATGAAATAAAAAATTTTGCAAAAATATTATAGATAAAATTTGATGACAAACCAAGTACAATATGATATACTATATTGCATCAAATTAACAAATAAGGGTATATATTATACCATAAAAATTATAAAAGTCAATACTGTATTTTTTGCTGGCTGTTGCATATAATGTATGTAAAGACAGTAATGTCTTTTGGAGATTCACTACCGTTAAGTGTGAGCGATAATATTTTGGAGATTCACTGCCGTCAAGTGTGAGCGATAATATTTTGGAGATTCACTACCGTTAAGTGTGAGATGAAGGGTAAAGTGTTTTGCTTTGCCCTTTTATTTGTTTGGAGAAGATATGGAATTATATGAAGTTACGGAAGCGTATGTATCGTATTTGAGAAAATTTGAACCTAAAAAGATATTATCAAATGCGGATCAAAAGAATACAAGAAAGTTCATAGGTTTAATAGTAAAGAAGGGAAAATACAATTATGTTGTTCCTTTAAGTTCACCAAAGTATGGAAAAGATTTTGCTATTAATGGATATACGGGAGATAAGCTTCCAGCAGATTACTCAACCAAGAAGTATAAAAAGGATATTTGTCTTTTGAAGGATACAACAGAGCCTGTTGTGTTTATGTACTCTAAGGACACAGATGGAATTGATTTTTATAGCAAAATACAATGCAATAATATGATACCAGTTCCTGAATCTGAATTGATAAAGGTTGATGTCAATGCAGAATCAGATGTAGCATATAAAGCATTGCTCCAAAAAGAAATTAATTTTGTAAGAAAAAATGAAACAACAATTATAAAAAAGCATATTAATCCTGTATATAATAATCGTATAAATAATCGTATGAATATAGGATATATTAGAGCTGCAACACCAGATTTTAAGTTGCTTGAACAAAAATGTGATGAGTGGGAGAAGAATCATCCTAAAATAGAAAAATAGTACATATGGCATCTATCAGAAATGATAGGTGCTTTTTTTATGCAAAAATATGCCAGATAAATAAAAAAATTACTTATTTTTCTGTAATCACGATTTTCAGGCTCCAAGTACTTAATGAAAGGGTTAAGGAATTACCCCTTATCAAGAAGGAAAGGAGAACGAAAATATGGGAAACATGGTTTTAGCAGCAGCAAGTTACACAAAGGCGATTACAAGTTTAAAGTCTGTACTTCTTACACTTGGTAGTGCAATCGGAGCGGTTATGTTGGTCTATGGCGGCATCAAGTTTGCTATGGCATTCCGTCAGATGGATCAGCAGGGTGAACATCAGGCTGTTTACTCAGTAGTGGCCGGTGGTGTGCTTGTTGGATTAAGTGCTCTTATTACAGCACTTACTTAAGACGTAACCCGGCTCCAAGGTATTTATAGGAGTCGGGGTTTTTAATTCAGGAAAGGAGACGTTATGGCGGATATTGTAAAGGCGTTATATAACTGTGCTTTTACTGTCTGGAATGCTCTTATGAAGATTGCCATGACACTCTTTACAACAAGCCCAAAGCTTGCAGGTGGTGGAACCCCGTATTCTACGGTACATGCATTTTACAATGCGATTGCAGACGCTACAGTACCGATTGCAACAGTATTTTTTATCATTGCAATTTATAAAACTGTGGTATCAGCCCCACCTGGTCAGCAGGCTCAAAGGTTTCTGCAGGATGCACTAAGATACTGCATTATTTTATACATCGCTGCAAACATGTGGAGCATTATGGGCTACATCATTGATTTTACGGATGGAATTACAGGAAAGATTTCGGCAACAAGTGGTTACACATTATCCGTTAGCGGAGATATGGAATCCATAATCGATAGCTGTTTAGAGTTACCAAGCTTCGAGTTGTCGGGAGAATGGCTTGAAAAATTCTGGAGTACGATAGGTTGCTCGTTGCTGTTTTTGATAGGAGGAATTGTACTTTTATTCATAATGGTTGCAAGCTGTCTGTCTATTATAAGTAGTGCATTTCAGCGAATTTTAAAGCCACTTATGATACTGCCATTTGCAGGAATTGCGATTGCACTAGGAGCAGGTGGGCATGACATTTCAAGGTCACTGCTAACTTATATAAAGACCTTCTTTGGTTTTTGTATATCAGGTGCGCTTATGGTAGTAGCGGTAAAGACCGGAGTATCGCTTTGCACTAATCTTGTGAATTTCAATCTTGCTGGAGCATCGAATGTATATAAGTGCATTTTGATTACCGTGCAGATGGCAATTACACCAATTGTAATCAGTGGTTTAGTAAAGGGTAGTGACGCAATAACATCAAGAATGTTCTAGGAAAGGAGAGTATAGCTTATGGCGCAGATGAACAGAAACGTAAATTTGGAAGAGATTGATTCTGATGCATTATTTGGTATTGATGCTTTAAAGAACCAGACTATTTTTCAAAAAATCGTATTTTTCGGAAGTGTAATTGCTGGAGTTTTGCTCAATGTGTTACTGCCGCTTTACTGTGACACCCCAAGAATTGCTTGCATACTCATGTTTCTTGGATTGTTACTGATTGGAGTGGCTTTTGGATGTAATTACACAGAGGATATGACCTACGGAAAATATTTATACTGCTTCTTTTTTAAGCCCTCAATTACGCTTTTTTATGAGTCCACTGAGGATGTGGAAAAGGTAAAGGAAAAGGCAATTATTTTGAAGCGAGAAGAAGATATGAAGTTAAGACGCCAGCAACAGGCTGATCCTGTGGCGCAGAGAAAGCTTCTTATAAAGCTGGTTTTATTTGTGGTTGTTATCGCAATCGCAATTGGCTCGGTATTTATATACAAAGGAATCAACGAAGATAAGAACCTTCATCATGAAGTTGAGAGGGTAATGGAGGATTAAGATGGATAAGAGAAAAAATGAATATGTAGAATTGGCAAGACTCATTGAAGCAGAATTTCATGCCAGACAGGACGCTGGGATTCTTGCCAATTTGAATAAGAAAAATGTCGAAGGGCTTCATGTCACCAGAGACAAGATATTAAAAGATATGAGAGAACAGTTAAAGGATTATCAGGATGAGACTGGTAAGGAACTTACAGAAGAAGAGAAAGATTTTGTTGTTGACCTTATTAAAAAGGAGCTTTGGGGTTATGGAATCATTGATGACTTAATTCATGAGGAAACCATCTCTGATATTAAACTGTATGGATCGGAAGGTATTCGTATTAAGAAGACTGGTAGAAGAAGCGGTTCGGATATTAGTTTTTCTGATGAGGTGGCGTATAAGGTCTTTGTGACAAAGCTTCTTGAGAGAAACAAAGTAAATCTTGGTACGGCAAATGCTATTCAGACTTTTACGGATTCAACTCAGGATGACTTTATTCTTCGAATAACAGTTATTTCCGGGCTTTTGGTAGATGGTGGAAAGCCAGTGGTAGCAATCAGAAAGATTCCTAAGAACAAGTATAATCTTGGAACCTTAGAGGAAGCAGGAATGTTTCGGCATAAGGATTCAGGTAAAAAAATCAAGATTAGTCAGAGTAAATGTAAGAAATATTTCTCTGATGATAATGAAGATTTTAATCAGCTGATGAATTGTATGATTTCATCAAAGGGGATTCTTTTTACCGGTAAGGGTGCAAGTGGTAAAACAACGCTTATGAATGCGATGATAGCAGAGATTCCATATGACGAGTCGGTAATGATCTGTCAGGAAAATGCAGAGCTTTTTGATTTAGTACATCCGGATTTGTTTAGCTGCCATGTAATGACAAATCAGGGAGATTCCAAGATTAGTTATGAGCTTGGAGATCTTACTAGAGCCGCACTTCTTGTGGACTTGGACAGAGTGATTGTTGGTGAGGTAAAGGAAGGCTCTGAGGCTGCAGGATTATCAAAAGCATCCATGACAGGTCATAAATGCTGGACTTCTGTTCACGGTGAGTCTTGTGAGATGGCAGTAGATAAGATGGCAGATTATATCAGTCAGGCAACTGGATATTCGACAAAGGATTCATTAAAGCAGTTGCAGGGCTTTGAGTATGTAGTGCATCTTCGTAATTTCAGGGTAGATGAGGTAATTAGAATTGCAGGTTGGGACAAAGAAAGAGACGCCCTTATTTTTGAAAAGGTATATCCATTTACCGTGAAAGGAGTTTGCGATGAGAAAGATAAGTACAAATATGATCCTAAAGAGAGCTTGTAGTTTGGGGCTGGTATGTGCAATGGCTTTATCATTAACAGGTTGCGGAGTATTTGATACCCTGCTTGGTTTATCTAATGACAAGCCTACAAGCTTTAGTAGCGTAAATGATCTTGAAAGTGGTAAGGCATATGTATGGCATCACGATGGTGGAAAGCTAGAAGACGATTTAAAGAAAAAAGCAGATATGGATGTATTTTTTACCTGTATTACAGGAGATTACAACTTTAAGAAAAAGGAGCTTGAAGAGGTAACAGAGTATCCGAGGAGCATATGGATTGATTCTGATACAGATTCAAAGATACCAACAGTAAAATCCGGGGATTATCTGATTTATGTGCATGATGAAACAGTGCCAGATTCCATCGTGTTTGAACGTTTTGCAGATTATGGTTACACCATTGGCGTTTCCAATCTGCAGGCGGATATGGGCGGTCATTATTATTTGGTTTTTGCTGATGTAGAAGATGATGATTACAAGTATTACATTGACATGAAATCAGATGCTTCTGCCCTTACGGAACTTGAAGCAATATCCAGACTGTATTTGGATAAGGTAGGAAGTATGAGGGTGAATAAGGACACAGTATCAGATGGTGGAACAGTTCTTAAGCTTAAAAAAGATAAGACATATACCTGCGAGTTTTACACAGGAACTTTCTATCAGGATTTCAATCTGAAAGCCAACATTCACAGCTTTGGAAGCTTTGAAAGATTTGTAAGTTATGATTATGAATTTATGCATAGCAACTTTATAGCAATAAAAATCCCAGATTATTTTGTCAGCGGATATTATTTCGTAAATGGTGTAGGGCTTTTCAGATATGTCGCTGATAGTGACGCGAGCAAGTACAATGGCGAAGCTTATGATGAGAATATCAATTGGAATGAGCCTATGATTTTGTATAACGAAGATGGCACGGTTCTATTTGATCCAAGTGATCCAGATAGATTTGAAAAGGACATTGACGATATGTCAGATCCTGGCGATGAAGGGGATGTAGATATTAATGTTCCTATAAACATTGAAGAAAAGGAGGAGGATACAAGTGGAGGCAGTAGTTAAAGTACTTCCCTGGGCGCTTATATTTATCTTTGCATTCTTGTTTATGTATTTACTGCATAGACGATTTGTAGAGAACAATGTCTGGGGAAAAGTAGTCAAAAAATACAAGGACAATGTGGATGCAAAGGTATTATCGGAAGCAGCGTTTGTAACCCGATTTGGTTCCATTGAAAATAATTCCATTTTGTATAAGCTTGACAGGCTTATGCTTTTAAGCGGAATTAAGAATCGCTTCAAGTTTATAAATGGAGAAGTGTTTCTAGGAGCTATCATTTTAACTTCAATAGCAGGTTTCTTTGAAGGAACTCTCATATGGAGCAATGGTTTAGTAGGCATATTCTTGGCCTCTGCACAGGCGGTAGTGCTATATGGTATTGCTATGGCACTTGCAGGAAAGACCTATAACCAGATTGAAGACAATACAGCGATTTTTATATCCATCTTATCTAATCATGCTAAGGGCAGTAGTGATATTGTAACTATCTTTCAGGATACAATTCCTTCGTTATCGGGTCCTTTAAAGAAAATAGCAGAGAAGTTTGTAGCAGATGCAGAAAGTACGGGAAATGTTGACATTGCATTTGACTATATGAAGGAATCGGTTGATAACAGGCAGCTTCAGACGATCTTTGTGAACTTAAAAAACTGTATGCATTATCAGGCAAATTATGAAGAGGTATTAGGTCAGATGATGAGTCAGGTGGCTGCAGGATTATCAGCAAGAGAAGATAGAAAGAATATTTTGTTTTCCATGAAGCTGACACTGATTGTAATCAGTATTATGGCGGTAGTGATTGTATTAATCATTGGAGCTGGCCTTGACATTGATGTTGCTGGAAGTCTTACAGGAACAATAATTGGACAGATATTGCTTCTTATTACAGGGCTATTGTATCTGATGGTTGGAATCAAGATGTTTAAGACAGATAAGTAGGAAAGGAGGACGAGGGATGATTAAGATTTTATATGCGCTTTTGTTTGTCATTGTATTTTCTTTAGCGCAAGGAATTGTATATCTGATAAGGGGAACAACTCCTGCAAAGGAAGCAAAGAAGAAGCTTTCAAAGGTGAAGAATTCATCTGTTGTTACAAAATTTGTGGCAGAGAAACAGATTGAGCTTAAAAAGCTTGGAGCCGGAGTTCTCCTTAAGGATCAGATGACTGTCAGCCAGTGGTATATGTATAAGGCTCTTATGGCAACGGCATTTGGATTCATTTCATTTTTTATACTATGTGGGTTGATGGATTTGGAAGTCGGAAAGTATATCACAGGTATAGCAGTGGTTGCTGGATGGTTTTTCCTTGATTTGATTTTAAGATTGCAGAATAAATCATCAAATGATGAAATGATGCCGGATATCATGGAGATGAGTAGATCTGTATTGTACGGAAAAAGAGGTGGTCAGTATATTGCAGACGCATTAAAGGATTCCGTAATCGTAGTAGAGAACAAACGACTTAAGACGGCTCTTATGAAGCTTAGAAGCGAGCTTGATTCTGGAAGAAGTCTTGATAGCTGTTTGGATGAGCTTGAAATGAGCTTTTCCAATGGTGAAATCAGTGCTTTTTGTACGGTAATCAAATCATTACAGTCTACCGGACAGGTGGATGAAGCACTTAGGACACTGGAGAGTAATATCGAAAGAGAGCAGGTAAGTGTAAATAAGAGACGATGCATGATACTAGAGAAGAAGACCATGATGTATGTGATTTTTATCGCTATGGATATTTTAGCGATGATTCTTTACTGCATTGTTATCAAGCTTTTAGAACTTACGGCAGGATTTTAGGAGGTGGCTATGATGGAAATTATTAAGAAAAAGAAAAAAGCCTCCGTCATTGAGAATACACTGGTTATGTTTGTAAATCTGATTTTGGTATGTGCTTTTCTTGTGATTGTTTTTGGAGCATTTTCAGGAGTAAGCGACAAATGGGGAATGCGTCAGGCAGCAAGAGAATACATGCTTATTATGGAAACAGAAGGATATTTAAAGCCAGCCGATCAGGCAGCTCTTAAAGCAGAACTTGAAAGCTATGGGCTATACAATATCAGCTTTTCCGGAACAACAACCAGGGAAGTGGATTATGGCGAGAGAATATATCTGTGTATTAGTGGTACATATGATGATAATATCCTTTCTTTTGCAGGGGCGATATCAAAGTATACCACCCATCCGAGCAGGATTACGATTAATCGTCAGACCACAGCAAAACAGTAGGGGGGTGTAATGAAGAGTATGGTTTTACAAAAAAAGAAAGCATCTGGAGCTTTTGGATATCTATTTATGTTTATGACCGTAATGATTGTTGTGATTATCACACTGTATATGGCGCAGGTGAGTAAGCTTATGACCCATCAGCACCATGTGGATGATTCCCTGGCAGACGCAGTGCTTGCAAGTCTTGTAGCGGATGATGTGTATTATTTTGAAACCTATGAGACATTAGGAACTCCTATTGTTAGGTTTAAAAATACGGACGAGTCTTGCAGAATATTCAGGGACTGTATGACTGATGCAGTGAGAGAAACAGATGGATTTTACTATAATTTCAGCTTTGATACTTTTGTATGTTATGAAGTGGAAGGAAGTAGGATAACCATTACTGAGTATTTGGGAAATGCAGCAAATAAGCGTGTTACGACCGGAAGAGTTGGAAGCGAGAGGGCACCAACCGGAGAGCTAGTCACAGAGACATCTGCATATGGCAGAGTTAGATTTGATATAAAGAGCGTTATTAATGACGATATGGTAACAAAAACCAAGGATATCTATTGCACCTTGGAAATTAACAATTAGGAAAGGAGATTTTTGTTATGTTTGAGAAAAAAGTAAGCGAAGAGCAGAAGAAAAAGATGAATAAAGAGGCAAAGCAGGCAAGTAAAAGGGAGAGAAAGGCAGAGAGTGACAGTTCAAAGATTGTATCTGCTCTGAAGGTGATTGTGCTTCCGTTATTGTTGGCTGGAATTGTTGTGTGTGCAATTTACCTTGCCATGCAACAGAGGCAAGCTCAGGATGACCTTAAAACCACAGTTGTATGTATGAAGGAAGATGTTGCTGCTAATACCTATGTTTCCGTTGATGATATTGATAAGTATTTTACGACTGTGAAGGTTCAGCTAGAGGCGGTTCCGGTAAATGCAATAAAGTCAGTAGGAGAGCTTTCAAAGGATGGTTTCTACATTGAGGATGCTATGAAGAAGTCGCAGATGGTATTAACGGATAATCTTGCCGCTAAGGATGAAGTAATGGATAAGTATTTATCTGGGTACGAAGTGACATCCTTTGATGCGCAGAATTTTGCTGATGGAGTAAATGGTAGCCTTAGACGCGGTGATATCGTAGATGTATATGCGCTTGATCCAGCCACAGAGCTTTTGACATTATATGCTGAAAATGTATATGTAGCTGAGGTGTATGATAATGCAGGTAATAAGATTACGGAACCAGATGGGATTGCAACAGCATTTACTGTATGGGTTACACCGGAAGAAGTTGAAAACTTGAATCTGGCGGTTGTGTACGGTGGAGTTCAGATGTATTTGAAGACGACGGAATAAAAAAATATTGACAAGATAAAGGGGTTGGAGTAAAATATTTGTTACAGATGTGACTCTACAAGATGCGAACTACGAAAACGCTGAGTCGAAGTCATTACGAGTGCAAGATTTTAGGAACACCACCTTTATCAAGTATGCGGCGAGAGATTTATGATATGAGTCCGTGCATATGCGCGGTTTTTTTATTTTATAACCTCCTTGTAATAGTCATGTCTGATGATTAATTACAAGGAGGTTTTTTCATTATGAGAAAACATGAGATGACAAAGCTTATGCCGGGTGAAGCGCATAAGCGAATCAAAACAGCACAGTCGGTTGTGGTCATTGGACCAACATCTTCAGGAAAGAGTACATTAGTTTATGCGTTAGTTAACCATAAACTGATTAAGTACATTATGGTAGGTGTAGGGGATAAGTGTCAGACAACAATTATTCCGTGTAACTTTATGTTTGATGCGAGAATAGAAAGAAATGAAGATTTCTCAATTCAAATTAAGAGTAAGGCATTTTCTACAAAACCTATCCATATGAAGGTTATGGAAATGTTGGCAAAGCAGTTTGCGACAAATGATTATGATAGCGAGGACACACTTGATTCAATTGATGAATCTGTATTTCAGATGGTGCTCGAACCAACAGATGCTGCGTATCATCTTGGAAAAGTATCTGAGGAGATTTCAATTGAGCAATTTAAGCTTGTAATCAACACAGCTCTTTTTACAATTGAGAATGCTGAAGAATCTTTCTTAAGTAGAGTAAAGAACAAAAAGAAAGAACCTGATAAACGTAAGGTTTCAATAGAAGAGATTCGTAATATTGTTATGGAGGATATGTGGAGTGAGTTAAATCCAGCAATATTAGAAGAATATCAGCAATGGTTAAACGAAATTGGTGTGTTGATTAATAATAGACTTGATGAATGTCTAGGCGGATTGAATAATCTTTATGAGATACATGAATACACAGTGGATGAAAACGAAAGCAATTTGTTATATGGTGGGGCAATTTTACAAAGCCTTTTTGATCCATATGAGCCATACAGTCTCGTGATTGAGGATATGACGGTTGCATGCAGACCAAGAGAGGAGCTTATTAAAAAGTTCGGGGACAAAATACCATTAAGATTTTGTTTACGTGATACCATGGGACTTAATCAGATTAGCGCGGACAATAATTCCATTAAGGATGCACTTGATATTGCTTTGAATTGTAGTCCAGATAGTATTTTACTTCTTATGAATCTAGAGGAGAAAGATGAGGTCATTATAGACTGTTGTGAGGCAATAAATTCTAGGGTTGGTAAGGCGCAGAAGCTGGATATTCCTATTTATGTTGTATTTACTAAAGCAGATAGAGTGATTAGTAACATCGTAAACAAGGCTGATCGTGATACTGTTGAATTAAAACAAGAAGACTATTCGAGAAATATCTGTGATGCTATTGAGACTATGGAGAAGGAGATTACAAGATATCTTGCATGTCTTAAGAACAAGGACTCAACATGGCTTTCGATTAGATATATGGAGGAGAAAATTGATCCTATTCAGACTGCACTTAGAAGCCTAAATGATGATAGACGTCTTAAGTTTACGCAGGATGGTTTATATGAGTTTATAAATGATATGTTATTAGAGACTCAAATGAGAATTCTTCCAAAAGGAATGAGCTCTCCACTGTTTGTTACTGTAAAAGATACTAGTCTTCCAGCTATTGATATTAGCGTGGTATCTGGAGCTATCAAGACCGAATATAGTCAGATTATTGAAGCACTTACTAATGATAAAGCGATTGTAAATGGATATCAGATTACAGATACTCGTAGAATCCATGGACGTAGTGTAGTTAGGTATTATGAAAATCTTCAGATCGGTTTAGGATATACTACTAATGCCTATGTGTATGGCAATTTTAGTATTAATATGAAGGGGATGCTTAAGAAAGTTCTTGAGAGGAATGTTCCTGATTTTCTTACATTATATGAGTGCGAAGCAATTAAAACAATGGCAAATAATCTTGATGATGTTGAACTTGATAACATTATTGAAGAATTGGATGCTAATGAGGATATTACAAAGTTTGCATTTGCAGATATCAATCCAGCTGTTTTTGATGGACTACCTGAGAGTGTTAGGAAGATTCAAAAACTGCATTTAATCTTTAGACATTATTTTGCAGCTTCAGAGAAGTACAATATGGTCATAGATAAGGTTGCTTTTAATCTTTCATATGGTAATAAAATTATTCGTGATATGGTAGATAAGAAGTACAATGAGTCGTATATTACATATGACCAAACTATTAGAGAAATGCAGGATAATTTCATTAAATTCTTCTCTTCAGCCAGTTTTGCAGAAATGATATCTACTGAGATAGGAAATGCAATGACTGAGCTTGTAAACAAAATGTTTGTTATTATATAGAATTCAATAGTTCTTACGAAGAGGAGGAAAAATATGAGTGCAGAGTATACTGTAAATTTGAATGATTTGGAATCCACAGGAGTTATTGAATGTCCATACTGTGGCAAAGGAAAGGCATATATTTATGGTGCTACAGGGATGCAATCAAGTGGTTGTTGTATATGTAAACGCATAGTCCTTTGGGATTTTGATCATAAAACTGCGTATAAAGCTTCAGCAAAGAAGTTTGTAAGTTAATAATGTAGATGCTACTTGAGCACTAGGGGCCGCATAGCGAGCTACCACTTAGCCGGGGCAAATGAGATTGGAAGTATAGAAGACTTCTATCTTATTTGTGCCGGTTTTTATTTTGCATTCTGTGCCATCTAATGGCATTGGATTTATAAAAAATAAAATTGTTGAAATATGCGTAAAATCTATATTTGAGAGATTTAGGGGAGCTGGATTAAAAAATAATGCTTGAAAAAATCTCCAATGCAGAGTATTATACATACAGAACATATGTTTGGCTTTTGAAAATATATGGGATCAGCTAGAGTATTCTGCAGTGGGGACACGGACTCGGTGTTATCGGAAAACCCGCTTCATTAGCCGCTAGATCAACGGCTATGGCTACGTTTGCACGAGAATGACAATTCCCTTTTTTCTCGATGAAGATGAACGTTATTTTATCTTTTTGGAGGTGAATTCTGTTGCAAGAGATCGTTTTTTATTGCAAGAACTGTAAGAAAAGCTTGCATATGTCTTATTTTCTTACAGGTGAAGATGATGCGCCGGTTTTATCGAGCGTAGCTATCAAGTGTACATGCTGTAAGCGTGTGCTTCAGTTAAAAAAGTACACAGAAAAGAAGTTATTAGAACATGCTACGGCTGATAGGTTTTATATCTAAGTAGCGACAAGAACACAATTGAATTAGTGCTCATCACGATACACGGGCATGACCCAAGAGAGGCGTGAAAAACATTTACCAGCGAGGACTGGGCGTTTTTCACGTCTTATTTTTTTATCTGAATATGGAAATCGAAGGCTTTCTTCCTGGTAACAACCGGGAGGGAGGCCTTTTTCTTTTAGCCAATTAAATACCCAGAGGATGTGTGCGCTTCCTCCCAAGACAAATTTTTAAGTCGCAGGAGGAAAAAATTATGCGTACAACATTTACATTTAACAGTAACTTAGAGTCTTTTTCAGATTACATGACAAGGGTAATTGCTATTTTAAGAGCAATTAGAGATCATGTTCCGGCAGCTGATGGTATTGACTATAGTATTGAGCTTACGGATGAGGAGAAGTTAGAGCTCCATCAGAAAGTGCTTACAATGGCGATTGATGAGATGGAGAAGACAACAGGAAAACATTGTCTTAAGAGACACAAATTCGGACAGGATGAAGAGGACTTTATTAGTAATTTTAAGATTGTGATATCTGATAATCTTCTTAGTTTTAATGATTCAAAGCATTTAGAGGATGAGGAGAAACAGTATCAGTTTTCTACATTTCTTAAGCATCTTTCATCAGAGGCACTTGTCCTCACATATGCAGGTATTCATGGAGTTACAAGAGATGTTGAAAAGAAATTTCATCTTATTTTTAGTATTAGAAGCAGATTGGCAGCCAGATATCATATTGATGTTTATGATGTGACACCAGAAATGATTCATGAAGAAAGACAAGAGTTGTCAGTTAAAGATATAAAGGCTGCATTGGATTTTTTGGATGGAAGAATGTCTATTGATCAAATGATGGAAGAAGATGGTATTGAAGGGGAAGCATTTGCAGACAAGAACAATGAAGGACCAGAACTTAAAAATGAGGTCATGGACATTAATGTTCAAAAATTATTTGATTTGTTTCTTGATAGAATGAGTGATATTGAAAAGTTCTTTGCATTAATCGAGATTGGCTGTTCTGAAAAGTATGCATCTATGACAGTATCGCAATTTAGTGTAGATCCAGTGTTTATAAATATAGTAGAGGCAGATTCAAGATATGCAAAGAATATTAAAATGGGAGATGTAGTTATTAAAAGACCAGATCGTCATTCATATACAGATAGAGATATTGAACTTAAGGATGTTCAGTTTGTTGGAGGTACAGTTGTGAGATATCAGAGAGAACAGACAAGATTCCGTTGGGCAAAGCTTAAAGAGGTAATTAGTGAGGATGATATTCTTGGAAATAAGAGTGTGGAATATTTTCAGGAGAAGTGGGATGAATTATTGAATAAATACAATTATTAGTATTTATACCAAGCGTCCGGGGTGGCATGATACCACTTCCGGGCGTGTTTTTATTTCCTACAGGTTAATAAAATTGAATATTATTTAACAACCACTCAATTGTTTTTATGACGGATTGTTGTTATGATTTATTTACAAAAGCTTTTGAATTTGATTTAGGAGATGATGTAAATGAATATTGGTGCAGTGATTAAAAAATACAGAAAAGAAGCAGGAATAACTCAGGAAGAAATGGCAAATAGATTAGGTGTGACCACACCTGCTGTTAATAAGTGGGAGAATGGGAATTCAAAACCAGATATTGAATTATTGGCTCCAATTGCGAGGCTTCTTAATATTTCTCTTGATACATTGATGTCTTTTCATGAAGCACTTACAGATGATGAAATATCGGAAATCATTAAAAAGATGGACGTTATGTTTGCAGAAGAAGGGTATGCTAAGACCTTTGAGTGGGTGTTGGCATTAATAAAAGAGTATCCTAATTGCAATAATTTTATATGGCAGGCTGCTGTGGTACTTGATGCTAGAAGATTGACAGGAGATTGTCCAAAACCAGAAGACTATGATAATCAGATTAATGCATGGTATGAGTTGGTGTTAACTGATGAAAATGAGGAAATCAGATATAGAGCAGCTGATTCATTATTTGGTTTTTATATACGAAAAAATAATTATATAGAGGCTGAAAAGTATTTGAGTAATTTTTCTGAACATGATCCGATGAAAAAAGTGAACTATGGGAGATTACTCAAAGAGCAGGGGAAATTGGATGAGGCACTTGAGACATTGGAAAGTATAATGTTCACTGAATATGGTACATTGAACTTTGTAATTTCATTGATGATGGATATAGCTCTTGAACAGAATAATACAGATTATGCCGAATATTTATCAGATAAAGCAAAGGCATTGGCTCATACATTTGAAATGGGAAAATACCATGAGTATTCATCAAAGCTAAATATTGTGTGTGCAAAAAAAGATATCGAAGAAACATTTGATATTGTAAGCCATTTGTTGGATAGCGTAGAAAGTATTTATGATTTCAGTAAGGCGAAGTTATATAGTCACAAGCGTTTTAAGGATATTGATAGCTCATATTATGAGGCAATAAAAGATAAGCTGTTAGAAAGCTGTAGAACCGATGAAGGATATGAATATATGAAAGGTTATGAACCTTGGGAAGCTTTGATTCAGGATAATTAAATAAATTTGTATAGGTTATACCAAGCGTCCGGGCGTGTTTTTATTTCCAATTTTGATATATTCGTTCCAATTTTGAAATGATAGTAATCGAAGAAAAGGAAGATGACGATATCTGTGATGAAAGAGTATGTTGTGTAGAATAAGATTATAGCATTTAGAAATTGAAGGAAGAAGTCATGAGAGTTACGACACAGATGTTAAATGAATCAGCAAGACGATCAGGCTTGCCAATTAATCATTCATCGCTATTGGATCATATAGGTGGGAATGGGAAGAATACTTTACTTGATGCTTTGGATAGGAAAAATTCAACGGCTATAGATACTGAAAATAAAAAGAAATATGAGAAGCTTGGAAAAACCGCAGAGAAGTTATGACGGATAAGGAGAAACGGTACGGGGCATATTTTCTGAATGTGTCTGGTAAGATTGAATACTATGAGCAGTGTAAGAAATGTATTCATTCATGAAAGCAGAGCTTTCGGATATCAGAATTGTTTTGTAGAAAGTTTCAGGAAGCCAAATAGCGAGGGGCGTATCATCAGAAATGGTGGTACGCCTTTTTTTCATGTGCGCCGCTAGGCACACATGAAAAGAGCAGGTAGTTTCTATCTGCTTTTTCCTGTTATGTGGTTATCGTAAGCAGAGAAGATTAAGTGACGAGCAGAGGGAAGTACGAAATGGTCATTTGGTGCAACAAATAGTCATCTGGTGCAGTGAATTAACGATAACAAATGATTTTTCCGATATAATAAATAAAATATGTGATTGGAAATGAGGGAAAGCATGAACATCATTATTTGCGATGACAGTCAGAATGACAGAAAAATTTTAATAGAGCTATTGCAAAGCTATGCACAGGAAAAGAAGCAGTGTTTTGAAATGATTGAGTATGATTCAGGAGCCAGTCTTTGTGAGGATGAATCTGCATTACAGAAGTGCCAGCTTGTGTTTCTGGACATCAATATGGAAGATATGGACGGTCTGAAAGC
>JBGVHB010000039.1:0-17089 GCA_045121975.1 Roseburia sp. | reverse complement strand
CCGGTGGAACATTAACGCTTCAAGGCTCAACAACTAACATTAACTAGGGGATAATATGCCTGCAGTAACTCGCGTAGGAGACAATAACACCGGACATGATGCATGTCCGCCAACAGCTCTTTCAAGTGGTTCTCCTAATGTAAATGTTAATGGAATTCCAGTAGGTCGTGTAGGAGACCCTTATACCACTCACGGATGCCCTGCACATGTGCCTCATGTAGGAAATATTGCTTCAGGTGCATCTCATGTCTTTATCAATGGAAAAGCTGCAGGTCGAATTGGTGATCCTGTCTCTTGTGGTGGTTCTGTTGCCGTTGGTTCTCCTAACGTGAATATTGGCAACGGTGGCGGTGGTTCATTGACAGTAAACGGTCATTCAGTATCTGCATTAGATTTTAAGTGTAAATGCGTTGGAGATGTTATTTCATGTTCTCCACTGTGCACTAAAATTGATGAGATTATTCTTGCTCTTCCTGATATTGCAAATAACGTCTCAGTATCATTTGAAGAAGATAATGATCAACAAGGTTGGCTATATTTAGCGAATATGGCAAAAAAGTGGCTTACCGGAAAGAGTGAGATTGTAACTTCTAAAACGCCTATTGCAAGGAAAGATCAGATATTTGATATATCTTGGGATTGGGGAAATACTTACGCAAAAATTCAAAATGGAATTGCTTCTTTTTTATCTGAATCAGACCCTGATGCTGAATATAGAATTTTTAATAAGGCTTCTCAAGCAAGTTTAATTCAGATCTTAAAAGAGAATAATTTATTATATTCAGGTGCAACTTTTGATTTTATAAACACTGATAAAATCAATTTTAAAAAGAACTGTTTTGCTTATTATCCTATTTCAAGGGAATTCCCTAAAGATGATGGTTTGCAGGCAAGTTTAGCAGGATGTTCTATTAGATCTTTAGCTAAGGGACATGTAATTGAAGATTTAAAAGGTCTGCATATTATTGTTGAGGAAATAGGCTTATTTATCTTTGATATTTTTCAATTTGAAGAATCTGAATATTTTAGTTTTATAGTAGATAATCTTGGTTTCTGGAGTAAAGAAAAGCTTGATTTTCAATTTATTGGTGGTGATTCATACTATAATTTAGGTAATAGTGATTTTAATTCATTCAGAGATAGATTTAAAAGAGGGCAAGATTTCTTTGTTATATCAGATGTATATAAAATTACACTGTTTTCTGAAAGGAAGATTGATGTTAACTAGGTTCATTATTGGCAGTTTATTTTTGTTCCTAGTTCAACTTCTAATTTGCATTCCTAGTGCAATTATTCAGACACTAAAGGGATCAAGCTCTTTTTTTATTATTTTTGTGAATGAATATTTCTATAGATTGGGATCAGGATTAGCCAGAATTATTGATTTTATTCCAGGAAATACTGTATATGCTATTCTGTTATCGATTCCTATTTTATTATTGATATGGAGTGCAACTTTAAAGGACAAATGGCTTATTTTGGCCTTTATACTTGCAGGTCTTCTTGTACTATGGCCTATCGATTACAAATTGTTAGCAACTTATTTTTAGTTGTAATATTTTATTTTTATCTATATAGCTCAATTGTCTAGACTTCATTATTTGTAAAGGGGTATGTTTTATGCCTGAAGTGAAATTTGATTTTTATCAAATAAAAGGCGATCTGGATAAACCGTTATTATTTACTTTTGATAATATGTCCAAAAAATCTCCTGCAGAGTGTTTCTACCCAATAGGAAAAGACAAATGTATTCTTAGTAGACATCAAAAATACAATGATATTCATTGTTTTTTATTTACAAGAATAAGAATGGATCAGCTTCCTGTAAAAACAAAATTATCAGGAGAACGGGAAAAATTTAGATTTAGCTGATGATGAAGGATTAGGAGAGGATGTAGCTTTAAGCTATGACTCTAAATTAAGAATTGTTGCAATTCAAAGAAACATTCATTCAATTTCTGTTTCATATTTGCTTGATTGGTTAAAGAAAGAGTCCGAAAATGAATCTTTGAATTTTTATCCAATTATTAAAGCAGGCGCATTCAGTAGATTCCTTGATTTAGATTCGTTACGTAAGATTTCATTTAGGCTAGCAAAACCCAACAATCTTTCTTTTTTAAAAGACAGTGAATTATCAACTGATGAAAAACTATCTTTACAAAAATTACTCATTGCACCTTACGTTACTATGACATTAAGTTGTGGACGGGAGAAGAATTTATCATTAAATCATCTTGTAAAATTTGTTAAGAATTTAGTTTCATTACACAAAAATAATCTTGGACTTGTAAAGTCTCTAGAAGTAACTGGATATGAAGATGAACAGTCTGAACCGGTTATTATAGATCTTCTTGAAGATAAATTAATTGCAAAAGAGATAGTTCCTCGATTGGGTAGAAGTATAGATGCTGACGAATTGTTAAAAGCATCATCTCGTGCTATTAGTAGTAATTTAAAGGAATTACAAACTTATGCCTCTTAAAAGATTTATAAGGTTGCTAGAATCTCATTCTCCCAAAATGACATTTGGAGTAAGTTTATGCATTCTTTGTTTATATTATTGGTATTCTGGAGCTAAACTTTTTATTTCAGATGATTTTACAAATAACTGTGTAATTTTGTTTTCTACTGTTGCTGGTTTTTTGTTTACAGCTTTATCTATAATGATTTCTTTTCCAGATAAGCCGTCAATCAAAATGATGAAATCATCAAATGCCTACCAAGATGTTTTGAAGTATATTCATATAGCAATTAAGTGGTCTATTTTTTCCTTATGTATTGCTTTACTGTCGGCCTTTTTTAAAGAATTTTCTATCGTAACTTACTATAATTGTTTATCCTTGTCAGTTTATTTTGCATCTATCATTGCAGTTGTAAGAATACTTTTTTTGTTTAACAAGGTTCTTTTTTTGATAAGTACTGAAGATAAAGACGATTAACATGGTAAAAAAATCTTTTTAGTTTTTATATGTTCGTTGCCGATTTTATGGTTGATTGGTGTTGTCCATTCTTATTTTGTATACCGTTTATCTATGCAAGGCCATGACTTCTTAGAAGATTTACGAAATCAGGAAGTTTGGGATAAGATTAAAAATCAAGCCTTCAAGTCCGGTGCAAATTTAACCTGGACTTTTTATTACAGCAGCAACTGAACATATAATGCAACGTCTAGCAAGTATTTAGAGTTAAAAAAAAGAAATAACAGCCTCTCGGTTAACTCCCAGAGGCTTTTTTATTGCCAAAAGGAATGAAATTATGAAGATTGGCTTACAAGGTATGTTTGGTCTAGTGCCGTTTACTTGTTCTGATAAAAGAGTGCTGACCTACCAAGATCTTCAAGTGCAGCGTTCTGCCAGGTATGCATCTCATGAAATTATAGGTCAAAAGCCTGTAAATGAATTTATAGGTCCTGACTCCGATAAGGTCTCTTTTAAAATTCAGTTAATCAGAAATTTAGGAGTATCTCCCGCTGTGTATTTAGCAATTTTAAGAGAGATGCTTGAGAGTGGAGAAGCCTATCGTTTAGTGTTAGGTCTTGACTATTTTGGCAAGTATATTCTCTCTGATTTGTCAGAAGATCGCAAATACTATGACGGACGAGGTGGCTTGCTTAATTGCGATGTTACTTTGAACCTAACCGAAGCTAAAGGTTTCTCTTTAGTAGCTTATGCTAAATCAATGGTATCTAAGATTATTTAAGGCTCTATATGAACGTATCGATAATTACTGTATCAACAAATGAACTGATTAGCCTTGCTCCTCCTAATGAACTTCTTGAGATAAGACAGAATGTTGCCACTATATTAAAAACGATTAAAGGCTCCGTTCCGTTGGATAGAGATTTTGGGGTTGATTATAGTGCTTTGGATTCTCCTACCAACCAATCTTTAGCTTTATGGAGATTGAACATAATTGATGCCATTGAGCGCGATGAACCTAGAGTTAAAGTTAAATCTGTTGCTTTAGATCAGGATAAATCAGATGTAGCAGAGGGCGTATTAGTTCCTATAGTAACACTGGAGGTTGTAATTAATGAGTGAAATATTTCCACGATTTGATTTACCAGAGCTTAACTTTTTAACAGTTGATGCTACAGCTAACGAGCAACGCATTATCGGTAAGTATGAAGAGCTTACAGGTAGAACTTTAGCTAACGGTGATCCTGTAAGGCTGTTTTTACTGTCTTTAGCTGCAGAAAGCACTATGTTAAGACAGGCTTTCAACCTTGCTGCAAGACAAAACCTTTTATCCTATGCTACAGGTGATCATCTAGATGCTCTAGGTGAAATGGTAAACACTCAGCGTATTACCGCTCAAAAGTCAGTCGTCACTTTAAGATTTAACTTAAACACTGCCCAATCAGGTGTGTATGCAATACCTGCCGGTACAAGAGTATCAGACGGTACAACCATGTTTGCTACCAATGAGTTAGCAGAAATACCTGAGGGAGAAACTACTATTGATGTTGTTGCAACCTCAACTGTAGAAGGCAGTTACACCAACAATATCAAAGCAGGTGCTATCAACACTGTAGTTGATCTTCTCCCTAATCTTGAGAGTGTAGAGAATATCAATCAACCATCAGGTGGAGCTGATACAGAAACAGATGAAGCCTATGCTCAAAGAATACATTTAGCACCAGGCTCTTTCTCTGTTGCAGGACCTCATGACAGTTACGAGTATTACTGTAGAAAATTCTCAGCTGCTATTATTGATTGCAGCATTTACGGCTTGCCTGAGCATGCCGGCAATGTATATATCCATCCATTGTTAACAGGTGGTACTTTACCAACAGAAACCTTTGTTAGTGAATTAAAGAACTACCTGAGCGCGGATGATATTAGACCATTGACAGACAACGTACTTGTAAGTGCACCTCAAGCTGTAGCTTACACAATCAATCTTAAGTGGTTTTTAAACACCAGTGATGTGAACAGAATAGCTCAGGTGACATCAGCTGTAGTACAGGCCGTTGAAGAGTACAGACAGTGGCAGCAAACAAAGATTGGGCGCGATCTTAACCCTGATGAGTTAATTAAGCGTCTTCGTAATGCAGGAGCCAAAAGAGTTGAAATAACCTCTCCTGTATTTACAGAAGTCACCAAATCACAGGTTGCTCAGTGCCCTGCATCAGATGTAACCATTACCTACGGTGGTGTTGAAGATGAGTAATAAGATTGAAGATAAAACTCTTCTTCATCAGCTTTTACCGTCTTCAATAGCAGATGAAGAAATATTTAAAAATGCTGCTACGGCATTACATACAAACAGCGATACAAAAGGTCATCTTAACGATGGCCTTTTTTATTACCTGTTAGATAGTGCATCCAGTGAGCTTTTAGATCATTTGGCATCACAGTGGCGTGTGGGTGTTTGGCGAGATTCATGGCCAGTATCAAGAAAGAGAATTGTTTTAAAAACCATCATTAAAACGCTCTCACACTATGGCACCAGACGGGCGATCATTGACGTGCTGGCTTCTCTTGGCAATGGTGTGCAGATGAAGGAATGGTGGGAAACAACTCCACCGGGGACACCTCACACATTTTCAATCAACATCGATTTGAATGTTCAGCAGGTAAAAGCTGAAGCTATTGACGATGCTGCAACCGCTCTGGAGCTTGTTAAGCCTGTTAGGTCGCAGTACTCGATTACTCAGGGACTAAATCTATTAGACGGCATTCAGTTAAGACCTGCTGTAAGAGTATGTACGTCATATAGATGCGATGCAGAGCCAATCAAGACGGATACTCTTACAAACGGCATTTCTCTTCATCCTGGAATTCGTGTTTTAACTTCTCATCATATTGAAATTCCTGACTATCACCATGTGAAGACAAATGTAGAATCTGTCGCACATCTTGCAGTCAGAACCTCAACTATTTCTCGTGTTATTTTTAAGGAAGAATAAATGGCAGCGATAATTACATCTGCAGGCTTACAAGCCATGATTAATGCTCAGGCAACAGGAACTGAAAAAGTAAAGTTGTCTGTTATGAAGTTCTCTTCTGATGTTATTGAAGTAACTTCAGCAACCAAAGATATTGGTACTGTCGTCTGTACCTGTCCTGCAACTGCAGGTCTGAATGTTGGCGATGGTATCATTCACGTATCAGGTGCTGACGGTTCTCAGAACGTGTACGAGGTACACACTGTTGGTGTGTATACTGAAGACGGCATCTTATTTGCTGTAAACTCATCGACAGAGCCTTTAGCTCAGAAGGCTCGATTAAGTAACATTTCAATCGCTTTAGATATTCTTATCACTTCTGTCGATCCTGGCGTTATCGACTTTGGCGATGCATCTTTTGCAAATCCTCCTGCATCAACTGTAACTGCAGGTGTGGTAAAAATTGCTACAGATTCTGAAATTCTTGACGGTTCAGATAACAGCAAATGCGTTTCACCATATGCCTTAAAGAATGCATTAAAAAAAGATAACAGCATTCTTCATGCAGACGGTAATGAAACTATTGACGGTAAAAAGAAGTTTACTCAGACAGTAGATGCATCAATTTTCGGTAATGCTGAAACTGCAACTAAACTGCAGACGGCACATATGATTAATAATACCGCATTCGATGGAACCGTCGACATCACCACTAAAAAATGGGGTACAGCTCGTAATATTAAGATCCAGGATGCTACAGGTCAGAATGTCTCTGTAGCTGTATCTGTTGATGGCAGCAAAGATGCCGTTCTTCAGTTGCCTTCAAAAATTGTTCTGGCAGATGGTATTGAAGGTAATGCGTCTACTTCAAGCAAGTTACAGAATGCCAGAGTGTTAACAATTAATGATACTCGCGATAACCTCGGCGCAGGCGTATCCTTCGACGGTTCTAAAAACGTTACTATCTCACTGCCACCGTACATTGCAACTCAACTTCTAAAAGACAAGACTAAATGCTTCGGCAACGATTACTACGATAATAGCGATATTACATCTTTAATCTATGCTGGCAACGGTTCAGGCACTGTAAGAGCAGAGCTTGCTGCAGGTAATTTTGAAAGATTACATCCAGGACAGTACATCAAAGGTAGAGTTACAGGTACAACTTACGTTGTTGTTGGTTGCAATGTCTATTTAAACCGAGGTGATACTTTACTTACAAGAAACCACTTAGGTCTAATTCCAATTCAGCTTGTAGGTAACTCAGGATCTCTTTTATGGAGTGGTCAGAGATGGACTGGAGACGCTACTAGAAATACTACACAAGGTTATGCCCCATGGAATGCTGACAATGAGAATGTAGGTAAGAATGAAACTTGCGCTTACAAAGACAGTTACATGGCTAAAACCGTTATTCCAAAGGTCATCAACAACTGGTTAAAGAAAGATTTTGAAGATCAAGGTATTTCTATTCTCACTTTTAGAAATCTATTTTCTACTGGCTTTGACGCAAATCTTCCTTGCATGTCATATCCAGCTTGGAAAGGAGCTTGTCTTTATGCAGAGTGGGCTGACTGCAAAGCTGTTCTAATGTCAGAACCTGAAGTTTATGGTGGCTACAGATGGGCGTCATCGCCTTATGACTCACACATGCAACACCTGCAACTACCATTGTTCAGACACAGATCAATTCATGAAATTATCAATGCTGATATATGGCTGAAAGATGTAGCTTCCGTGTCCTATGCGTGCCATGTCTCCTGGCGCGGCTATGCCGGCGGCTACTCTGCTTCTGTTGCGTTTCGTGTGTGCCCGCTCTTTCTCATAGCGTAGCGAATCGTGCAACAAATCGGCAGGCCTTGCGCCTGCCTGCACGAGAGCGAAGCTATATAAGAATTAACTTTAATTAAACTTTAAACATGTCAAACATACTTAAATCCAAACGTAAAGAAAGTTCATTTCAAATTCGCAATGAATGGTTAAATCTAAGACTAAAACTTTCAGAATATTTAAGAGCTGATTTTAATGATAACAAGATCAGCTATAACGGCACTGATACCTTAAGATATCCAAACATCTACTATTATGATTTTGACCATGAAAGAAAAAGACTTTTAAAGTTGATTGATAGAATCCAGGATCTTATATACGATGCTAATTCGATCTTTCCAACAAATCTTGAAGAGTATAAAGAACGCAGGTACTTACAAAGCCTAGCTATAGGAGCGGTAAGCTGTCTTGTACTTGAATTAGAATTTGTAGCTAAAAACTACAAAGTTAAACCAGATAAATATATTAACTTAACGCCTTCATTTAAAAGTTTTGTAACAAAGTTAAAAGGTTGGAGAGCAAGTACTAAGAGATATTTAAGTATATTGCCCGAAGAGCAAAGAAAACTAGTTGAATTAGAAGCAAGTTTATTAAATAATGGAGCTAATGGTCATAATCTGTAAATCTGCTTCCGTGTCCAATGCGTGCAATGTCAACTGGAACGGCAATGCCAGCAACAACAATGCTTCTAATGCGTTTCGTGTGTGCCCGATCTTTTAGAGAGGGCTTTATCAGTAGCTTAGCTTTAGCTACAACTTTAAGCCTGTTCAAAAGAGGAGATTATGAACCTGTCTCAAACGAGCAAAATAGACTGTCTGACGTGTCTTGATACGTCAAGTGACACTACAAGCAGACAGTCACTCTTGCAAAGTAAAGCCTTTAATCCTACCGCTTTACATAATGCCTTTTACAAACTTAAAAAGAATGTCAGCTTTAAACCATCTATTCAGAAGTATCAGTATTACATCTTTGAAAACATCTATAACTTTTTAAACTCTTATAAAACAGGCACTTTTGAATTTACTAAAGGAGCTGAATTTAATCTTTGTGAAAGAGGTAAAGTAAGGCATATCGTTACAACTCCAATAGTTGACAGAGTACCAATATCAAGTTTGTGTAACAACATTCTTGTCCCAATCTTAAGACGATATTTAATTTATGATAATTGCGCTTCTTTAGAAGGTCGTGGCATTGATATGCAGAAAGAGCGTTTGAAAGTACACCTGATGCGTTATTATAGACATTACAAGACTAATCAAGGTTATGTATTACAAGGCGACTTTAGCAAGTTCTTTGACAACTTACAGCATGACAAGATCGTAAAATCTGTAGCTGAAAAGATACCAGATACAGAAACCATTCAATTCTTGAAGAAGCTCTTAAAGATGTTTAGACCTGATTTAAGCAGCTTAACTGATACTGAAATTGAAGATATTAAGAATGGTACCAAGCTCTTAAATTCATTAACTCTACACAAACGCAGTAAAGATACAGTTAAAACATTAGATATCTCTGTAGATATTGGATCTGAGGTAAGTCAAATTATTGGAATTTACTATCCAACAAAATTGGATAATTACATTAAATTAGTTAAGTCGTGTAAATACTATGGCAGGTACATGGACGACTTCTACATCATTCATCCTGATAAGGCGTTCTTGCAGAACCTATTGCGAGATATCAAAGCAATTTGTAAAGAATTAGGTTTGCACCTGAACCTAAAGAAAACTCACATTACACCTTTAAACAAAGGAATTACCTTTCTTAAAACTAAATATTCAATATCTTTCACAGGTAAAATTAGATTACAGCTGTGTTCAGATACCTTTAAACGTGAAAAACAGCGACTATTAGGTCAAAAACGACTGTTACAGACACATCGTATAAGCCTATCAGACATTTATCACTGCTATAAAACATGGAGAGGCACTGTAGCTAAACCTGTAAGAGATAAACACAGAAAAACACTTACCAAGAGAATGTACTGTAATTACAAGTCAATTTCTCGTATGGATCGCTTTTTCAAAAACTTATTTAAAGAGGAATTAAAATTATGTCAGATAACATTTCAACTTTAACATCAGACACTATTAGTAAAGATATCGAGAAGAAGTTCTCTAGAATGTGTCAAATTCAAGCAGAGCTAAAAGAGAAATTCGATTATAAATGGATTAAAATCGTAGGTATCTTAGTGCAGCAGTTTAAAGTAGATCATCCTGATGTAAAACTTCCTTACGATGCAGACGTCATGCTTGAGCGCTGTACAAAGCTTCGTGAAGAGTATGATGAGTTAAAAGTTGATGTAGCACCTTACTACCCTCATTTGCAAGAGTAAATGGAGATATCATTATGTACACAAGACTTCATGCAGATGAAAACGGCATCATTGGCAAGGGCGTTAAGTTCGAGAGAATTAGACGTGTTACCGGTTATCTTGTTGGCACCCTGGACAGATTCAATGATGCCAAACGTGCCGAGGTACATGACAGAGTAAAGCACATGCACATGTAAAAGAATAGCCCCTCTTTGTAAGGGGCTATTAGAACCGAACATTGAATACAAAACCTTATAGTTACGAGTGACTTGGAGTGACATTTTATCAAAAACAACAAATTTGTGTTTATTTTCAATGTATTATAAAATTGTTTTAAGTCCCATCCTGGGCACCAATTCCGAATATTCTTACCTATCCCAACCTATCCCAAAACCATTTAAAACTCGCATTCTGATGCAGTTTAACTTATAATTAACCTATCCCAACTTATCCCAACTTAACCATATCATAAAAGATAAGTCACTCTTAAGTCACTCCATTGTATTTTTACTTTAGGAGTGACCAAAAATGAGGTTAATTATATGACACCTATTCAGTTTAAAGCCCTGGCCAAAAAGGCTAAAGATACAGCTAAAAAGATCAATCATACTGTAGAACAGAATCTGTTTATAAGAATTGCTCCTACTGGAACTGCAACATGGTATGCAAAAGCTAAACAGAATAATAAGACTCTTAATAAATGTTTAGGCAACTATCCTGCAGTTTCTGTTGCTATGGCCAGACAAGCAAAGAATGAATGGATTAAGACTATTTCCGTTATTCCAGACATCAGCGCAAATGCTTCTTATACAGTTAGAGAAGCTTTTAATGATTGGTACGATAAGAAGAAACTTGTTGCACGTTCCTTTGAATATATGAAGCTGCGAGTTGAACGTCATATTCTCCCTATCTTTGGTGATATTCAGCTAAAAGACCTTACAGCTTATGCCCTCATAACCGCTTGGAAGCCTCTTGAAGATAAAGGTCAGATCGAAACCTTACGCAAGCTTTGTGATTATGTTAAGGATATGGCTATCTTTGTGCAGAATACCGGCCGTTTAGAAGAAATGCATGACCTTACTCATATCAAGGTTAATTATCCACGTAAGCAGGCAGAACATTTAGCTGCAGTCACTCCTAAAGAACTGCCTGAACTCTTCTATGCCCTTGAATGTAAACCGCGTGTTTATGGCGTGGTATGGAATGCAATGTTAACTCAGTTTTATACCTTATCTCGCCCAGGTGAAATTGCTGAAATGAAATGGGATTGGATAGATTTTGATAATGCAGTTATTCGCTTTCCAGCTGAGATAATGAAGACAGGCAGAGTTCATGAAGTGCCAATGTCAAAGCAATTGAAGATCTTGCTACAGAGTATGCCTCAGGTTTATGACTATGTATTTGTAAGTGACCATACCAAACACAAAGGAGAACCTATTAACCGTGAATCAGTCAGACTGATGTTTTCAAAAGCCGGCCTAGGTGGTATTCAGACTGCCCATGGCATACGTTCAATAGGTGCTACTTGGTTAGCTGAGCAGGGGTATAGAGAAGATGTTGCTGAAATGTGTCTTGCCCATTCATCAGATAATCAGGTTAGAAAAGCTTATCAGAGAAGTGACTTTCTGGAAAAGAGAAGACCAATAATGCAGGATTGGTGTGATTATGTCGATCACTGCAGGGCAGAGGCTCATGAGAAGATCAGAAAGGAATTAACTAAGCAAAGTTAGTTTGAATAAGCTAACATAAAAGTAATAATAATTCCATTTTACTGATGTCAGTAAAATGAAAAAAAACAAGATAACTATTTGATATTAAAATAAAAAAAGGTTTAATTATGGATAAACAGTCAATCATAAATTATAAAAAAGGGTTCGATTCTGCAGTTCATGAACTTTCTAATGAAGGTAAAACAATAAGGATAAAGGCAGAATTGGAGCTTAAAAAATGCTAAGAGCCAAAAACCGTTAATTTTGGAGCTTAAGAAATGCTAAGATCCAAAAAATGCTAATTTTGGAGCTTAGCAGTAATTTTGACTCAGTTTTGAAACTAAGGATTAGAAATACAAATGTTTGATCTTGAATTAAGACTAAATTCATTATACGAAGCATTAAACAATCATACTTTAATACATTTATCTTTTGTAAATCCTTTTGATACAGCCATGCTTGCTGCATTTATAAAAAAGAATAGTATCTCAAAAGAGTTAATTGTTCCAGATGATAATGTTGATTCTTATCTAAATACGATAGATTTTTATAAACTTGTATGGGGTGAACCAAGAACTAATAAACAATGGACTATAGGCAGGTCTTATTGCCCGCTAATAGAGTTGTCTTCTCCTGAACATACAGATACCGCTACGACAATTATCGGTAATATCCTTGAAGGAAGATGCGGAGAAGATGCATATTCTGTTATCGATGTTATTGGAGAACTTATTGATAACGTATGGTCTCATGGAAAAGCTTTAGGCTATGCTGTAGCTCAAGTGTCTGGAGATGATATCAAATTTTCGGTTGTTGATATAGGAAAAGGATTCAAGAATGTCCTTCAAGAAGCAAATATATCTGGAATAAAGAGTGATATAGATGCTATCAATTGGAGTATTCAGAAAGGGCATACTTCAAAAGGACAGGAAGATGAATGGGCTCAATTTCTTCCTTTTGATAGTTATGAAAATCCATTCTCTAGTGGCGTTCCTATAAAAGAAGAAGAAAATCACCATGAAGGATTGGGACTTTATAAGCTTGTAGATTTAGTTCAAAAAACTAAAGGAAATCTGTCGATTTTATCAGGACAGGGACTAAAATTTATAAGTGCAGAAAGAGAGTTTGACTCTGAATTAAAAAATCACTGGCAGGGTGTCGTTATATATTGTACACTGAACATCCGTAACATTAAAAATGCTCTTCAAAATTCAGATGCTTCTGATATTGATGCAATTCTTAAAGAAATATTGGGGTAAAACATTATGGCTCATGTTATAAAAACAGTTGTATTGCCTGATGGTGCTTTAGCCTCCAGAAAAAATGCTATTCCATACAGGCAAGAAATATTACAGATATTAAATGAGAATTCTGAGGGATTAGTTAATATTGACCTTAAAGGTGTAAAAACTATCTCAGGATCTTTCGCTGATGAATGCATCGGTGTGTTAGTAATGCAGATTGGTTTTGAAAACCTAATAAAAAGAATAAAGCTTATTAATGGTTCTCAAAACGTGGTTAGAAGTATTGCCGATGCAATTAACATTAGAAAAATTGAGATGTCATCTCTGTCATAGCTCATCTACCTAGTAGTAGAAGGAGTATTAGAGGGCGCTGCTATTTATAGAGCGCCTTCGGCATTTCTGCTGTCTTGTTTTCGTCTAGTTTGACCTTGACTTTACACATATTTCTACAAAATTTGGATTAAGGGAGTTTTGATAACTATCCAATACTTTATATGATTTATACTTTTTAGTATCGATATCTTTTAGTTTTGCAGTATTGATAATTACTCTCTCAGAATAATCATCTTCAAAGTCTGAATTTAATGACCAATCATTGTAGAAGATTGATATAGTCTTATCCAAGAAAGCACCTTCTTTGTATGTCTTTAATTCTTCTAAAAAGTCAGATAGTAGTGGGTTTTCTTTATTCATTCTTGCTCCTTATGAATGTTCAGTAAACCAATCACTAATAACTTATAATCTCTTTTCTTTAATTGCACCACCACCAAAATAGTATTGAGGTACTGAGGTACTATCCTCAAAAACTTTCTGTTTATGCTTTGTGTCTTTCATTTTGATAATCTCTTAATTTGATCTCTTACCTGTCTTAGAGCCTTAATCTCAAGCATTGTGTAGTGTGCTTTTCTATTAGCACTTTTTATATAACATAAGGCACTAACAATGTTAGAAATGATTGCTAAAACAAATAGAATACATGATAAAATAATCATTCCTTAATCTCACTAATCCAACTTTCCTAAATCTTTAATAAACATTCTTAGTAACTTGATGTAAATATTATATTGGTTTACTAAGAAATCCTCTCCTAATTCTTTAAAACGTTCTTGGTCTTCTTTTATTACTTTAAGGGATTTCTGATATGCCTTAATCAACTCTTGCTTAGTCATAACTACCTCTTTAAAATAAAAGCTTCTCTTACACCGTCAACCACTACAACAAGTATGTAGTGGTCTATATTCTCATAAACTCTAAAATTACAAATCATTCCTCAACTCTATTAAATAAAGTTTTAATGCAACTGTCTACATCACCTTTAATAGCATTTAAAGCTACTAGCTCTTTTGCATACTTCTTGTATTCTTGCTCATTAGAAGTATCTCTCATTTGGTCGTGTAAAACATCTGTTTCTGTGTCTAAGTATAGATAAAACCCACTTAACAAAGTAATTAAGCCCATTTGTCTTGCTTGCTTTTCAAACTCTTTATAAAACTCTTGAATTGTCATTTTTTTTTACTCCTTAACCTAAGCTCCAAAATTTCTTGGTTTTTGGCTCTTATTTTTTTTGCTAAAAACCATTCTTAACTCCTATCTGTTTACATTATCCGATTCTATTAAAACCTCGTTACGATATGAAAAATTTAAGATTAAATCCATGTCAGATATAAGAAGCTCAGGCTCGCTCATTACATCTTGGTCGTCATTTAAAACGAAAACCTCAGAGTCATCGTTAATCTTACCTTTCTTTTCTAAATCTGAAATAAGGTCTTTAAACTCTTTAAGTGTCATTTTTTTTAACTCCTAAAAGATTAACCCATAAAACCACATCAGAACCTTAACTGCTAACATGCCTAGCACACCAACACAACAAAGCAACCCTAACCCAAAAATGACACTTAAAGCAACGATGGTGCAACCACTCAATCTTTCAAGTAACCAAAACTTAAAAACGTGGTTAATCCTTTCATACTTCTCGTAATCTTCAAGTTCTAGCTCTTTGTCAATTTCTTCTTTAGTCACTCTCAAATCTCCTTTCTAAGTCGTAAATTGTTTCACCATCTCTAAAAGGTATGCTTGTTTTATCTTGCATATCCTTTAGTTTTTGCCAATATTCAGGCAAGTGTTCATAAATAGCTTTAAGCTCCTTTAAATTCTTATTACCGCAGCAATAACAACTAACTCTATCTAATACCTGGTATAAGTTTGTCCCATCATTTTCTTTCCACTCAATGCCGTACTTAAAAGCCTTTACCAAGCAATCATTCTCAGTCATTCCCCATAAGATTAAAGGATAAATCTTAACTGTGTTGTCACGCTTAACTCCTTAGAGAATTACATCATCAGCTAACTCAATATCAACATACATACTGTCAAAGTTAATTTCTCCTGACTCAGGATCAATATCATAAGATGGGGAAAAATCGTCTTTAACCTCACAGTTAAGATACTTCTTATTCATCTCAATCAACTCACCATGATAGTAAAGCCTGATGTTAGCCCACCCATTAGCGATATATTCTGAAGCACCGCTATCTTCAATCACTTCTCTTAAAGTCATTTTTCACTCCTTATCTATAGCCGTTCTCAAGTCTCTGCAGCTTAATCTGTCTTGCTACTTCAACCTTATCCTGAACATTAAAAAATCAACTTAACCTGCTCAACCATGATTTCAACATCAGCAACTTCTTCTGCCAGATGGTCAATATTGCCTTTATTTCTAAAACACTTGGTTATCTCTTTTATTAATTCAGATAACTCCTCAATAGCTACTACCAGCTGTGCAGTATCACCGTTTTGTGCTCTTAGTCTTTTGTAGATTTCTAAATCAGTCATTCTTGGACTCCAGCTCGGCAATCTTTTCATCTATCAGATGAGATAGTCCCATATAACCATCTGCAGACAGAGCTAGTACAAATTCGTTTTCTCTGAAGATATCTAGATAGACCTTTGTGCGTTTCTTCATGAGCGCGTTTCCGTTGTACTCTCTAAATGCAATCCGATCATTGTCATCAGCAAGTATTCTTCTGATATAGAACTGGGCCTTCTTTAAATCCTGCAGAGGATTACCCTTATCCAGATATCTGAAGCAATACTTTAAGCAGTTTCCAAGATTGAAACCTAGTAATTCACATAGTTCTATAGGTTCAACTAAAACTGCGTGTTTGTGGTAGTGAGATGGTTTATTGATTACGTCTTCATTCTCAGTCATTTCTTTTCCCTTCCTTCTTGTGTCTGGCTCTTTCTTTTAAGAGCTTTGCCATATATTTATCCGGTTCATTCTCTTTTAAATAAGCTCTTCTCTCATTAGCCCATTGATTGATTCGCTCTCTATTCTTCTCTCTATACGCTCTCTGTTTTTCAAGATATTCCTGATGTCTTACTGGATCTGCCATAATCTCTGCCAATCGCTGTTTTGCATATGCAGCTCTTTTGACTTTTACTTCAGGATCATTTTTTCTTCTCTCATAATTCATTTTGTTATGACGTTTAGCAGCTTCTTTAGGGCCTAACATCTTTGATTTAGCACATACTAATCTTGCTCTTAGAAGGTACAGCTCTCTTTCTTCTCTGGAACTCTCTGCAGTACATCCCAGTTCAGCCATTACAGACAGTTCAGCACGCTCAACACATTCAAGATTTGAAGGATCAAAATTTCTGATGTTGCCATCCATGAAGATAACTGTCTTACCTTCAGCACTCTGTCCTGGATGATTTTGCTCCCATACGTACCGCTGATACTGCATCCACTTATTTGGCTCAGCCACTTTAATTCTTATATAACCTTTTTTCTCTTGAAAAGAACCAACAGGTCGATGTCTCCAGTGTTTCTCTCCGCGTGGCACATCTGAATTGCTATTGCACAAACCTAACTGAATGCCATTGTCATAGCAGTGTGTACATAAAGCCCTATCAGTAAACTCTCTGCAAAATCTTCTGTTAATTTCTTCTGCAAGCTCTCTTCTGGAGCTAAAACCATGTTCACGTAAAGGGCAGACAGATTTCACAAACTCAGTGATTTCATCTGACCACTTTCGATCTTTTCTAGTCCATTTTTTGCCCTTTGTACTCACTTGATTTCAACTCCCAAAAGATTGCCGTTAAC
>JBGVHB010000038.1:0-58413 GCA_045121975.1 Roseburia sp. | reverse complement strand
TTGACTACTCAGGACGTTCCGTTATCGTAGTAGGTCCGGAACTTAAGATTTACCAGTGTGGTCTTCCAAAGGAGATGGCAATTGAGTTATTTAAGCCATTTGTTATGAAAGAGCTTGTTTCACGTAAGCTTGCTCATAATGTAAAATCTGCAAAGAAGATGGTAGAGAAGTTAGAGACAGAGGTTTGGGATGTACTTGAGGATGTTATTAAAGAACATCCGGTAATGTTAAACCGTGCTCCGACACTTCATAGATTAGGTATTCAGGCATTTGAGCCGATTCTTGTAGAGGGTAAGGCAATTAAGCTTCATCCATTGGTATGTACTGCATTTAACGCCGACTTCGATGGTGACCAGATGGCTGTCCATCTTCCACTTTCCGTTGAGGCACAGGCTGAGTGTAGATTTTTACTTCTTTCACCAAACAACTTATTGAAGCCTTCAGATGGTGCGCCGGTAGCGGTTCCTTCACAGGATATGGTATTGGGTATTTACTATCTGACAATTGATAAGCCGGGTGATAAGGGTGAAGGTAAGTTCTTTAAGTCTAAGAATGAGGCAATTCTTGCTTATGAGAACAAAGAGATTACCTTGCATGCGAAGATTAAGGTTCGTATGACAGGAACTATGCCGGATGGTACAGAAGGAAGACAGATTATTGAGTCAACCTTAGGACGTATTCTCTTTAATGAGATTATTCCACAGGATCTTGGTATGGTTGACCGTAGTATCCCAGGTAATGAGCTTGCATTAGAGATTGATTACCTTGTTGGTAAGAAGCAGTTAAAGGGAATTTTGGATAAACTGTTTAATACCCATGGTGCAACAAGAACTGCAGAGGTATTGGATGATATCAAGAGCATTGGTTATAAGTATTCAACCAGAGCGGCTCTTACTGTATCTATTTCTGAGATGACGGTGCCGGCTAAGAAGAAGCAGATTCTTGAAGATGCACAGAATACAGTAGACTTAATTTTAGAAAAATTCAAATATGGATATATTACAGAGGAAGAGCGTTATACAGCTACTGTAAGAACATGGGAAGCTGCCGATAAGGAGCTTACAAAGGCACTGTTAGATGGACTTGATACTTACAATAATATCAAGATGATGGCAGAGTCAGGTGCCCGTGGTTCTAACCAGCAGATTAAGCAGTTAGCAGGTATGCGTGGATTGATGGCAGATACAACAGGTCGTACCATCGAACTCCCTATTAAGTCTAACTTCCGTGAAGGTCTGGACGTATTGGAGTACTTTATTTCTGCCCATGGTGCTCGTAAGGGACTTTCCGATACAGCGCTTCGTACAGCCGACTCTGGTTACTTAACACGTCGTCTTGTAGACGTTTCACAGCACATGATTGTTCGTGAATCAGACTGCTGCGAAGGTAAAAACAGAGAGATTCCAGGAATGTGGGTAACAGCATTCATGGATGGAAAAGAAGAAATCGAAAGTCTTCAGGAACGTATTACAGGACGTTTCTCCTGCAATACAATTTGTGATAAAGATGGTAATGTCTTAGTAAAAGCAAACCACATGATTACACCAAAACGTGCTGCTTCTATTATGAGCCGCGGTGTAAATGAAAAAGGTGAGCCTTTAACAAAGATTAAAATCCGTACTGTATTATCTTGCCGTTCACATATGGGTGTTTGTGCAAAATGTTATGGTGCAAACATGGCTACCGGTCAGGCAGTACAGGTTGGTGAAGCTGTTGGTATTATCGCAGCTCAGTCCATCGGTGAGCCAGGTACACAGCTTACCATGCGTACGTTCCATACTGGTGGTGTTGCCGGAAACGATATCACACAAGGTCTTCCTCGTGTCGAAGAAATTTTCGAAGCAAGAAAACCAAAAGGTCTTGCAATTATCACAGAATTTGGTGGCGTAGCTACTATCAAAGATACAAAGAAGAAACGAGAAATCATCGTTACAAATAATGAAACCGGAG
This sequence comes from Roseburia sp., assembly GCA_045121975.1. Taxonomy (GTDB): domain Bacteria; phylum Bacillota; class Clostridia; order Lachnospirales; family Lachnospiraceae; genus Roseburia. The sequence continues at coordinate 56,463 of JBGVHB010000038.1, read as the reverse complement.
AGACAAAGGCATACCTTATCCCATACGGTTCAAGAATTAAGATTATGGACGGAGCAGTACTTGAAGCCGGTGATGAACTGACAGAAGGTTCTGTAAACCCACATGACATCTTAAAGATTAAAGGTGTTCGTGCCGTTCAGGATTATATGCTTCGCGAAGTTCAGCGAGTATATCGTTTACAGGGTGTAGAAATCAACGACAAACATATCGAATTGATTGTTCGTCAGATGTTACAGAAAATCCGCGTAGAAACAAATGGTGATTCTGATATGCTTCCAGGTACACTGGTTGATACACTTGATTTCGAAGATACAAATGAAATCCTTGTAAATGAAGGCAAAGAGCCAGCAGAAGGAAGCCAGGTATTACTTGGTATTACAAAAGCATCTCTTGCTACAAATTCCTTCTTATCAGCAGCTTCCTTCCAGGAAACAACAAAAGTTCTGACAGAAGCAGCTATCAAAGGAAAGGTTGACCCATTGATTGGTATGAAAGAAAACGTAATCATTGGTAAACTCGTTCCAGCTGGTACAGGTATGAAGAGATACCGCAACATCAAACTTGATTCAGAAGTCAGTGCAAATGATGAAATCATTTTCGATGATTTTGAAGAGTTTAATGAAGAATCCTTCATGGATGATGACTTGATTATCGAAGAATAAAACGAAAGAGACAGTATATGAAAACATATGCTGTCTCTTTTTGCTTGATAGGAAAGTCTTTGTTCTTACAGTAATTCACTGCTGCTTTGCAGTGCGAAAACACTTTTGTAAAAAAATAAAAAATACTTGACAACTTTGAAAACGATTTATATACTGATTTAGTGTGCATGCGAATGCACATGTAGATAAACAAATTTTACAGGAGGTGAAAATAATGCCAACATTTAACCAGTTAGTAAGAAAAGGACGTCAGACTACAGTTAAGAAGTCTACAGCACCTGCACTTCAGAAGGGTTACAACTCTTTACAGAAGAAACCTACAGATGCTCCTTCACCACAGAAGAGAGGTGTTTGTACAGCTGTTAAGACAGCTACTCCTAAAAAACCTAACTCAGCTCTTAGAAAAATCGCCAGAGTACGTCTCTCTAACGGAATCGAAGTAACAAGCTACATTCCAGGAGAAGGACATAACTTACAGGAGCATAGCGTTGTTATGATTCGTGGTGGACGTGTTAAGGACTTACCAGGTACAAGATACCATATTATTCGTGGTACACTTGATACAGCAGGTGTAGCTAACAGAAAACAGGCTCGTTCTAAATACGGCGCTAAGAGACCAAAGGCAGCAAAATAATTTAATATTATTTTTGCAAACCAATAGTATCACATAACAGAACTTGCGGTTTAGTGTTGGGATTATTATCACGTGAGATAGATTTCCGCACGAACACTAAGGGGAAATATCCGACTGGGTATTTCGAGACAGCATAGCTGCAGTGCAGTATGCCTGTTTTACACATTGTGAGTACCGTTGAATTAATCGAAATGAAGTTCACTGTTATCGCAGAGGAGCTTCTGCGATAAGAGCCGGGCAACCGGACACAGTAAATGCAGGGATTGACCTGTATAGTAAATAATGATTAAGGAGGGAAGAACCGTGCCACGTAAAGGACATACTCAGAAAAGAGACGTATTAGCAGACCCAATGTACAACAACAAAGTCGTTACAAAGCTTATCAACAACATCATGTTAGATGGTAAGAAAGGTGTAGCACAGAAAATTGTATATGGAGCTTTCGCAAGAGTAGAGGAGAAAACAGAGAAACCTGCTCTTGAAGTATTTGAAGAAGCCATGAATAACGTAATGCCTGTTCTTGAAGTAAAGGCTAGACGTATTGGTGGTGCAACTTATCAGGTACCAATCGAAGTTAGAGCAGACCGTCGTCAGACATTAGCTCTTCGTTGGTTGACCACTTTCTCTCGTAAAAGAGGAGAGAAAACTATGGAAGAAAAGCTTGCTAACGAAATTATGGATGCATACAACAATACAGGTGCATCTGTTAAGAGAAAAGAAGAAATGCACAAAATGGCAGAAGCAAACAAAGCATTTGCTCACTACCGTTTCTAATTTTAATCAATATAGTAAGCATAATGTTTGCGTGGATGTGGCATAGGGTTTCCCTTTGCCATAAACCATGTAGCAATTAAGGAGGAAAGACCTTGGCTGGAAGAGAATATCCATTAGAGAGAACCAGAAACATTGGTATTATGGCTCATATTGATGCTGGTAAAACAACATTAACAGAGCGTATTCTTTATTATACCGGTGTTAATTATAAGATTGGTGATACTCACGAAGGTACTGCTACTATGGACTGGATGGAACAGGAGCAGGAAAGAGGTATCACAATTACATCAGCCGCTACAACATGTCATTGGACATTAGAAGAGTTTGCTAAACCAAAGGCAGGCGCTTTAGAGCATCGTATCAACATCATTGATACCCCAGGACACGTTGACTTTACTGTAGAAGTAGAGCGTTCACTTCGTGTACTTGATGGTGCTGTCGGCGTTTTCTGTGCAAAAGGTGGTGTAGAACCTCAGTCAGAAAATGTATGGCGTCAGGCTGATACCTACAACGTACCTAGAATGGCATTCATCAACAAGATGGATATCTTAGGTGCAAACTTCTACGGAGCTGTTGACCAGATTCGTACAAGATTAGGAAAAAATGCTATCTGTCTTCAGTTACCAATCGGTAAAGAAGACGATTTCAAAGGAATCATTGACTTATTCGAGATGAAAGCATACATCTACAATGATGATAAGGGTGATGATATCACTGTTACAGATGATTTAGGTGATATGAAAGACGAAGCTGAACTTTACCGTTCAGAATTAGTTGAAAAAGTCTGCGAGTTAGATGATGACTTAATGATGATGTACCTTGAGGGTGAAGAACCATCCGTAGAGGAAATGAAAAAAGTATTAAGAAAAGCTACATGCGAATGTACAGCTGTACCTGTATGCTGTGGTTCTGCTTACAGAAACAAAGGTGTACAGAAGTTAATCGACGCTGTCGTTGAATACATGCCAGCTCCAACAGACATCCCAGCTATCAAGGGTGTTGATATGGATGGTAACGAAGTAGAAAGACATTCATCAGATGATGAACCATTCTCTGCTTTAGCATTCAAGATTATGACAGACCCATTCGTAGGTAAATTAGCTTACTTCCGCGTTTACTCAGGAACTGTAAATTCAGGTTCTTATGTATTAAACGCAACAAAAGATAAAAAAGAACGTGTTGGCCGTATCCTTCAGATGCATGCTAACAAACGTCAGGAATTAGAGAAAGTTTACTCTGGTGACATCGCAGCAGCTGTTGGTTTCAAAATCACAACAACTGGTGATACAATCTGTGATGAACAGCATCCAGTAATCTTAGAGTCTATGGAATTCCCAGAACCAGTTATCGAGCTTGCTATCGAGCCTAAGACAAAAGCTGGACAGGGTAAAATGGGTGAAGCTCTTGCAAAACTTGCAGAAGAAGACCCAACATTCCGTGCTCATACTGACCAGGAAACAGGTCAGACAATCATCGCTGGTATGGGTGAGTTACACTTAGAGATTATCGTTGACCGTCTCCTTCGTGAATTCAAGGTAGAAGCAAACGTTGGTGCTCCACAGGTAGCTTACAAAGAAACATTTACTAAAGCAGTTGATGTTGAATACAAATATGCAAAACAGTCTGGTGGACGTGGTCAGTACGGACACTGTAAAGTTAAATTCGAGCCAATGGATGCAAACGCTGAAGAAACATTCAAGTTTGAATCAACAGTTGTTGGTGGTGCTATTCCTAAGGAATATATCCCAGCAGTTGGTGAAGGTATCGAAGAAGCTGCACAGGCTGGTATCCTTGGTGGATTCCCAGTACTTGGTGTACATGCTAACGTATACGACGGTTCATACCATGAAGTTGACTCTTCTGAAATGGCATTCCACATTGCTGGTTCTATGTGTTTCAAAGAGGCTATGCAGAAAGCTGGTGCCGTATTACTTGAGCCTATCATGAAGGTGGAAGTAACAATGCCTGAAGAATACATGGGTGATGTAATCGGTGATATCAACTCTCGTCGTGGTCGTATCGAAGGTATGGATGACCTTGGCGGCGGTAAGATTGTACGTGGATATGTTCCACTTGCAGAAATGTTTGGTTACTCTACAGACTTGCGTTCTAAGACACAGGGACGTGGTAACTACTCAATGTTCTTCGAGAAATATGAGCCAGTACCAAAATCTGTTCAGGAAAAAGTACTTGCAGAGAAAGCTAAATAAGACATCCTTTTTATAGGATAATGACTAATTGTCAAAAACTAACAGAATTTCCCATGAATATGGGAATTCTGTTAGAAAAATTACTTGAAAAACGTATGATTATTTTATATAATCAGTATTAGCCGAGTAATTTCGTATAAAAATTATAGCCCAATAGAGGCATCAATTTAAGGAGGATATTCAAAAATGGCAAAAGCTAAGTTTGAAAGAACAAAACCACATTGTAATATCGGTACCATTGGACACGTTGACCATGGTAAAACAACTTTAACAGCAGCTATCACAAAAGTATTATCTGAAAGAGTTGCTGGTAACACAGCTACAGATTTCGAGAACATCGATAAAGCTCCAGAAGAAAGAGAACGTGGTATCACAATCTCAACAGCTCACGTAGAGTACGAAACAGACAAGAGACATTACGCACACGTTGACTGCCCAGGACATGCTGACTACGTTAAGAACATGATTACTGGTGCTGCTCAGATGGACGGAGCTATCTTAGTAGTAGCTGCAACTGACGGTGTTATGGCTCAGACAAAAGAGCACATCTTATTATCTCGTCAGGTAGGTGTACCATACATCGTTGTATTCATGAACAAATGTGATATGGTAGACGACCCAGAATTATTAGAGTTAGTAGAAATGGAAATCACAGAGCAGTTAGAAGAATATGAATTCACAGACTGCCCAATCGTTAAAGGTTCTGCATTAAAAGCTCTTGAAGACCCACATGGTGAATGGGGCGACAAGATTATGGAATTAATGGCTACAGTTGATGAGCATATTCCAGACCCAGAACGTGATACAGATAAACCATTCTTAATGCCAGTAGAAGACGTATTCACAATCACAGGTCGTGGTACAGTTGCTACAGGTAGAGTAGAGCGTGGTACTCTTCACTTATCTGACGAACTTGAAATCTTAGGTGTTAAAGAAGAAGTTCAGAAAACAGTTGTAACTGGTATCGAAATGTTCCGTAAGATGTTAGACGAAGCTCAGGCTGGTGATAACATCGGTGCATTATTACGTGGTATCAACCGTGACCAGATCGTTCGTGGTCAGGTTCTTGCTAAACCAGGTTCTGTAACATGCCACCGCAAATTTACAGCTCAGGTTTACGTATTAACAAAAGACGAAGGTGGACGTCATACTCCATTCTTCAACAACTACCGTCCACAGTTCTACTTCAGAACAACAGACGTAACAGGTGTTTGTAACTTACCAGCAGGTACAGAAATGTGTATGCCTGGTGACAACATCGAAATGACAATCGAACTTATCCATCCAGTAGCTATGGAGCAGGGTCTTACATTCGCTATTCGTGAAGGTGGACGTACTGTAGGTTCAGGTCGTGTTGCTCAGATTATCGAGTAATTGTAAATAATGCAGTAAATATAAGGCTTTCCGAGAAATCGGGAAGCCTTTTTTAATTGGTTCTTTGTCAAGTGTTGGGGAAAAGGGCAAGTGCCGTCGAGAAGGGGAGAAAATAATTTCCTTTATGGAAAAGCAGGATAGAGGTATGATAAAACTAGTCGTAGATTTGTACTTTGGAGGTGCAAAATGTATTATTCTTAGGTTTTAGGGATTGATAATAAAATCATGGAATTAGTAAGTCAAGGATTTGATATACAAAATGATGGAGATAATTTTATGGTTTGTAAGCGCCCAATAACTGGGCGGCTTGTGTAAAATATAAATTTTTCCCATAATAAATAGTGAAAATGCGAGCATTTCACTTCATTTCTGTTTGATAGGATGTGAGTTAGCGAGCATTTTACTACACTGTTATTATGGAGGTTACTGTTTATGCGTAGACCACGTACATCACCAGCTGAACAATATCGACTTGTCATGGATTGTCGTCAAAGTGGACTATCCGATGCCCGCTGGTGTGAAGAAAACGGAATTCAAACAAGTACTTTTTATAACTGGGTGAATCGTATTCGTAAGCGAGGATGTGAAGTTCCGCCACCTGCAAGCAGGGAAGATTTTCTTCCAATATCACACCAGGATGTTGTTCGAGTAGATTTGGTACCAGATGTTCCATTTGTTGGCATTACATCACCAGAAACATTTTCATCACCAGCGTCCGATAGCGCGGTGCCTCTAAGATTAGAACTAGGCGGTGCCAAACTTGAAGTTTCAAACGACGTAAATCCCGAACTACTTGCTTCTGTACTTCGTTTCCTCCGAGGTGCATCATGTTAGGCGATATTTCACTCGTTGATGAGATCTATATCGTTTGCGGGTACACCGATATGCGAAAGTCGATCGACGGACTTTGTGCATTGGTTGAAAACGAGCTGCATATGGATCCACGACGTAGTGCACTCTATCTCTTCTGCGGAAGAAGATGCGACCGCATAAAGGTTCTGCTTTGGGAGTCGGATGGATTTGTGCTTCTCTATAAAAAACTTGCTGTGGATGGCAGATACCGTTGGCCGCGAAATCAATCCGAAGTAAAACCACTGACCTGGAAACAGTTCGACTGGCTCATGTCAGGGCTTGATATTGAACAGCCAAAAGCAATCGGAAGCAATTCAAATGTGGATAATCTATCCGCATAAATTTATATAAGTTGATGATATATCAACATGCCTCAAACCATTGATTTTACTGGGCTTTTCGGCATATTTATCTTTTAAACACACTCCAAATCTGGTATAATAAATGTATCAGATTTAAGGAGAAAACCAGTGGCTAGAGATACGAAAGATATCCAGTTCGGTGAACTGAAGGATACTATCTCACAACTGAATATCACCATTGCTGCCCAGACTCAGCTCATCGCTTCCTTGCAGAAATCTCTGGATGCTGCAAACGAACGAGAAGCTGAACATGCGAAGCAGAATGCCGCATTAAAGGAGCAGATTGATTATCTGACCAAGAAGTTGTTTGGCAGTTCCAGTGAACGCAGACTTGATGATATCGCAGGTCAGTTAAATCTCTTCAATGAAGCTGAAATCTGCCAGCACGAGGAAATTCAGGTGCCAGATATCGAAACCACTGTAAAATCACACACTCGTAAGACTAAGACTACTCTGGAGGAAAAATTAAAAGGTATCCCTGTAGAGGAAGTCATTGTAGACATCTCAGATGAAGATAGAATCTGCCCACAGTGTGGTACTGAGTTGGAACTTATCGGAAAGGAAACAATTCGCCATGAAATCGAATACATTCCTGCCAAGGTAAAAGTAAAAAAATATGTTAGTTTACACTATGGTTGTCCTGAATGTAAAGAAACAGAGGAACCATATATCATAAAAGCTACAACAAAACAAAAACCATTGATGAAGCACTCTCTTGCATCGGAATCATCTGTGGCATGGACCATGTATCAGAAATATGCAAACGGTCTGCCACTATACCGACAGGAAAAAGACTGGAAGCAGTATGGCATAGAATTAAGTCGTTCTACTTTAGCCAACTGGATTATCTACTGTGCATCGAATTACTTTGAACCGGTGTATGACTTCTTTCATCGTGAACTCTTAAAAAGAGAGTTTCTGATGGCGGATGAAACGACCACACAGGTGTTAGATGAACCTGGACGTCGCCCACAATCAAAGTCATATATGTGGCTCTATCGTACTGGTGAGGACGGCAATCCTGCCATAATCCTTTATGGCTACTCTGAGACCAGAGCCGGTGACAACGCAAAGGCATTTTTAAACGGCTTCAAAGGTTACCTGGAGTGTGATGGATATCAAGGATACAATAAGGTACCTGATATCAAACGTTGTGCCTGCTGGGCACACGTTAGACGCTACCTGATAGATGCCGTGCCAAAGGGCAAACAGTACGATTATAGTAATCCTGCCGTGCAGGGTGTCCAGTACTGCAACAAACTTTTCGAGTATGAAGACTGGATCAATAAGAAAAATGTCTCATACGAAGAACGTAAACAGCTTCGTCTCCAAAAGGAAAAACCTGTCCTGGAGGCTTTTTGGTCGTGGCTTGATTTGCAAAATCCAATCAAGAATTCAAGAATGGACAAAGCCATTACTTATATCAACAATCGTCGAGATACTTTAGAAACTTATCTTGAGGATGGGCGATGCAGCTTCTCTAACAACTTAAGTGAGAATGCAATCCGACCATTTACAGTAGGACGTAAAAACTGGTTGTTTAGTGAATCACCAGAAGGTGCCCAGGCAAGTGCCACCGTATACACTATGGTTGAGATGGCAAAAGCTCATAACCTTAACATATATAAATATCTAACCTATTTACTGGAACAACGACCATCTTTTGAATGGAGTGATGACCAGTTAGAAAAACTTGCTCCATGGAGCAGCGAAGTGCAGGCACTTTGCAATAATAATTAGAGTAAACTTCTCGCATCCTCGCTAACTAATTGGCGGATGCGAGAATAATTATATAGGACGCCCGATTATTGGGCGCTTACTATGGTTTCCTTTCCGAAAGAGAAAAGTGATGTTTGGAAAGAATTCATAAAACAGTATCTTGAATTAGGATATTGGAATGAATATTTGACAGAAGACAGAGTTGTATTTTTATTTCATTTAGAAGAGGGAATAAAAAGATATGAAGTATATGATTATGAAAATAGTGAAGTTCTTACCTTTTGTGAAAAATTGTGTGAATGTAAATTTGAATCCATTAGAGCAATGTTAGTAGGAAATCATTTCTATAAAAAGGTATTGGAACAGTAGGGATGAACGCAGAAGATATTAAACAATATTGTTTAGAAAAACATAAAGCAGATGAAACCTATCCTTTTGGCGACGTGCCGATTTGCTATAAACTAAATGGCAAGATTTTTGCACAAGTATATCCACATGAGTGGGATTATAAAATTACACTGAAATGCACTAGGGAAATGGGTGAGTTTTATCGAATGGTTTATCCGGAAAAGGTGGTTCGAGGATATCACTGTCCACCGGTACAGCAACCATACTGGAATACAATTCAGCTGGATGATTTTTCAGAGGATGAATTGTTTAATATGATAGACCATGCATATGACACAGTGTTCAGCAGTTTTAGTAAAAAAGTGCAGAAGCAGATTATGGAGGAAGCATGACGATAAATAGTGACAGAGTAAAAGAAATAATGAAAAGCCTAGGAGCAGATTTATGTGGAATCGCAAGTCTTGATAGATTTGCAAGTGCGCCAGAAGGCTATCATCCAACAAATGATAGTGAATGGGATGTGAAAACAAACAGATGGCGTTCTATCGTGTCGCAGAAACATGCAGCACAAGCTGCAGGGCTGGGAACGAAAGAAAATGTCAACTACATAGACAGACCGTCTGCATCTTAGAAATCTTGAACTATAGGATGTGGATGAAATTTATGGAAAAGAGTAGATGGTAATTTATTTCTTATAAAGCGAAAAATTTTACTTATAAAGTGTAAAAAATTGCACCAAAAGGTTGATTTTTTTCCCGAAACGAATATAATAAGGGTAACAGAACCCAACACGCCTCTCAACGATGCGGACCACGTTGGGTCTTTTAATTTTAGGGAGAATATTGTATGGGGGAACTTAAACAGCATCAGCCTCCTATGACAATTGATGAACAAGTAGAAAATCTAAAGAGCCTGGGATTGATTGTCGCGGACGAGGAGTATGCGAAGAAAATACTAAATGATATATCGTATTTTAGATTGATTAAAGCATACAGTTTGAATCTAAAGCCTAAGAACGGGAATTATGCAGATAAAGTTACGTTTGAGCAGCTTGTGGAACTGTATCTTTTTAATGCAAACTTCCGTCAAATCATATTCCCAGAAATTGAAAAAATCGAAATAAATGTAAGATGTAGAATTGCAAATTACTTCGCTGAACAGTATGGAGTTTTGGGTTATTTAAAAGCAGATAATTTTGTGAATCTAGAGTATCATCAATCATTCATAGATGATATTGAGGAAGAAATTAGAAGGAATTCAAAAGCTCCGTTTGTTAAGAATTTCCGAGATAATTATGAAGGTGGAAAATTACCAATCTATGCACTAGTCGAAGTATTCAGTTTTGGAACATTATCTAAGTTCTACAAGAATATGAAGAATCCAGATAAAAAAGCAGTAGCAAAATCATTTGGAGTAGGCTATACATATTTTGAAAGCTGGTTAGAGAGTATTTCATATGTTCGCAACATATGTGCACATTATGGACGTTTGTATAATGCGAAACTGTCAAAAACACCGATATTGTATAAAGAATATTCAGAAACTGGCATTGGGAACAATCGTATCTTTGGAGTACTGTTGTGTCTTAAGCAATTATTAAAGAATGATAGTCATTGGAATATCTTTGTAGATAATATTGAGCTGTTATTTGAGAAGTACGAAAGTGTAGATATTAAGACTATGGGCTTTTCAGAAAATTGGAAGGAACTTTTAGAGATTTAGAAGTAAAAGTTCTAAAAAAGTTCTATTTTTTTGAAGCCCGTTCCTTCATTGCGCCTTTTTGGACATTTTTATAGTTATAGTGCTGAAAGGTTATTTGACGTATGGCAAACAAACTCAAACCAATGTTCTTGCCCCAAACCGACTTTTTTCTCACAATGCTTCTATTACAATCATACCTTGTAATAAAAACATTAAAAAAGGAGAAAAAGTCACGATGCAGACAGAACAGATGAAACGAAGCATGAAAAAGGTATTAAATACAGCACTCATATTTGAAATATTATATATACTTGCCATATTTGGTGTTACGGTAACCCACAATTCATTCATTAAAACGTACACCGATAATTATACCGAGTATACATATCACGTTGACTATATGCAGCTAATTTTCATTGGAATTTCTGTGGCTTTCTTTTTATTAGGGTATGTACTTTTTCGGGCAATTTTACGCAAAGATTTTTTGGACGCGACATTATTTGTGAGCTTGATAGGAATTATCATCGCGTTATCCTACGTCATTCTTCCATTTGCATTTCGGATGGTGCAAAATCTATTTGTCATGGATAATTTATCCGCAATGGATATGATAGTCGTGTCTGTCATGAACCAGGTTTATGGCAGCATGAAAGTGTTTGCACTTATTGCAAATCTTTTTCTAGCATATGCAAGTGGGATGTTTTGGACTTGTAATAAGTGTGAGGAAGGATTATAATGGAAATACTTTGATTATCAAAGTATAATGTATGGGGAAAAATACCAAACATGATAAAGGAGTCAAAAGATGAAAAAGGTAACAAGATTTTTAGCAGTTACAATGCTTGTAATTGGCGCTGCTTGTATGACAGCATGTGGAGCTAGTATAAACAAAAACGAAGGAATTCCTACAACAGAGCAGGTAGAGGCTGCCAAGGCTGAGTTAGGCGAAGACCCGAAGACATTATTGTTTTCCGTAAATGGAGAAATCTACCAGTTCCCAATGGAAATGCAGGAAATGTTTGACCGGGAATGGACAATTGACAAACAGACATTGGCTCAAATTGAAGAAATTCCTGCAAACACAGTTACAACAGAAATTAAGATTCAGAAAAAAGGGAATGAAAATTACGATACTGCAAATTGTTATTTCGTAGTGGAAAATCGCATTTCAATGGACGTATCTCTCGAATCACGCACTCTCAAAACATTTATTTTGAGTAGAAGTGGAAATGCAACTGTAATTCTTCCAAAAGGAATCACATGGGAGAGCACATTTGATGAAGTTGCGGAAGCATACCAGCCGGATGATGACCATATGACAGACAGAGATGATTTTCTGCAGATTTTAGTAACAAATGATGAAACAAGTGACCATATGCAGTTGACATTTGATGTGGAAACAAGAACACTTTCACAGATAAAGTTCTTCTAGGGAAAAATTAATAATTAGCTGCCATAACAGGCAGGCTAGAAAAACGCCGCAGGAATGATGAAAATCAAAATGCGGCGTTTTTCTATAGCGATTAACTTTAAAAACTCAACCAGCGGTTGTAAAAAAATAAAAAGACAGGCTATGGATAACAGGCATCAGATGTTTTATGATAATAGAAACAAAAGAGGAGGCTGCCATATGACAATTGGAAAAAGAATCAGAGTATTGCGAAAAAATAAAAAGATAACGCAGGAGCAGTTGGCAGAGGTGCTAAATATTTCTGCACAATCCGTCAGTAAATGGGAAACAGAAAATTCTGTGCCGGATGTGGAGCTGCTCCCGGTGATAGCACAGTATTTTGGAATAACGATGGACGAGTTGTTTGGATATCGGCTGGATGCATTGAATTATAAAGAACGCTTTATTCGTTTTATGGTGGATAATGGGGTACTCAAATTTGGAGAATTTAAGCTGCAAAGTGGACGGATTTCGCCTTATATTATCCATACCTCAAATTACAAAACTGGAGCACAAATAGCAAAGCTGGGACAATTTTATGCAGAATGCATCCGGGAAAATAATATCGAAACGGATACGCTTGTGGGAGATGCAAAGGAAGATATTCCAGGTATTGTATCAACGAGTATGGTTTTATATAAAAAATACGGAATTGATATGAATTACTGTGTACTGGATTCGATTGGAAAAAAGCCTGAGATGGGAGATTCATTTACTCTGATAAAAGATACATTGACTTCCGGCAAAAGCCTGAAATGTACACTGCAAAAAATCAAAGAAGCTGCCGGTACAGAAGTAAAAAATGTGGTTGTAACGGTCGACCGCATGGAGAAAAGCGACAGTTCATGTCTTACAGCAAAGGATGAAATAGAGAGGAATTTGCACGTAAAAATTTTTTCCATTGTAACATTAGATGATATTATTCATGCCTTGGAAAAAGGTGTGATTGCAGGAACTGAATATCTGATACCAATGAAACAATACAGAGCGGAGTATGGAGGAAATGATGGTAATTGACCAGTTGATAGAGCAGACAATCCAAAAGAAAAATCCAAGCTGCGTAGGAATCGACCCGGATTGGGAGAAAATACCACAGATTTATAAGACAGATGCGAACAGAGCGGATACAATTTTACGATGGGCAAGGGATATCATCGACAGCGTGGCAGATGTTGTAGGAATCATAAAACCGCAAATGGCTTTTTATGAAATCTATGGTGGAGATGGCATAGCTGTATTTCAGAAAATAGTTGAATATGCACATCAACGAGGATTGGTTGTTATTGATGACAGTAAAAGAAACGATATTGGAAATACGGCAAAGGCATATGCATACGCACATCTTGCACCGGAAGGATTTATCAATGCTGATTTTCTTACAGTTTCTCCATTTTTAGGGATAGACAGCCTACAGCCCTTTGTTGATATTGCAAAGCAAAAAGGAAAAGGAATATTTATTCTGGTAAAAACCTCTAACCCTGGTTCGGTGGAGATTTCTGAGGCGAAAAATGCCAAGAATCAGAGGATAAGAGACTACCTTGCAGAGTTTGTGCATCAGGCAGGCTTAGAGTGTATTGGGAGCAGTGGCTATTCTTCCATCGGAGCAGTTGTGGGTGCGACTTTTCCTGAAGAGGCGAAAGAACTGCGAGAAAATATGACAAATAATTATTTTCTAGTACCAGGTTTCGGTGTACAGGGTGGAACGGTAAAGGATATTGCGAAATGTTTTAATGAGGATGGTTTGGGGGCAGTTGTAAATTCTTCCAGAGGAATATTGTATCAGCATTTAGAAATTTCGGATTATGACCAAAGCAAAGGGATGTATCTGGATATAGTAAGGGAACAGGCAAAGCGAATGCAGCGGCAGATTTATGAGGAACTGCAAACAGAGTGTAAAAAAATTGTTTATTGACAACCCCACCGTCATAGCGTATGCTAGATTTTAAAAAATCAAGGAGAAAAGCCATGTATCACATCATTTTATTTGATTTGGATGGAACGATTTCAGACCCAGGGATAGGAATTACCAATTCGGTAGCCTATGCTTTAGAGAAATTCAATATTAAAGTAAAAGAAAGAACAGAGTTATACAAATTTATTGGACCTCCTTTGCAGGATTCCTTTGCGCAGTTTTACGGTTTTAACGAGAAAGAGTGCGAGAATGCAATTACTTATTACCGGGAATATTTTAAGGAACGCGGTTTATATGAAAACGAGTTATATGATGGTATGGAGCAGCTGCTGAAAGACATTCGAAACGCGGGTAAAAAGGTAATCTTAGCGACTTCAAAGCCGGAAAAGTTTGCAGTAGAAATCCTGAAATATTTTAAAATAGAGCAGTATTTTGATACGATTGCAGGTGCTACAATGGATAGTTCTAGGAGCAAAAAAGCAGATGTCATTGCTTATGCATTAAAGGAGAGCGGCATTGAAGACTTGTCTTCGGTAGTTATGGTTGGCGACAGGGAGCATGATATTTTTGGTGCAAAAGAAAATGGAATTGCTTCCATTGGAGTGCTGTACGGCTATGGAGACAGAGAAGAACTGCAAAATGCTGGGGCATTACACATCGTAGAAACTGTCGATGAACTTAAAGATTTGTTATTGCCGAATCATTAATAGAAATGTAAAAAGCACCTATGTGTAAAAACTACAAAAGAAATATTGTTAAAGAGTAAAATAGCAATAATTATTATAAGAATAGAGAGACTGAGACATCAAAATAAGGCTGTCACATGAGCGGTTACAATTGCTCATGAGGCAGCCTTATTTGCGTGCAAGGCATAGGCAAAGCAGAAAGATACCCTTTGTTCAAATTTTACAAAAAAAGCAGATATTTTTTACAAAACCACAGCTATGGATTTTACATTTGCGCATTATTCTATAGAAAAAGAAATACGGAGAATAAAAACAAATGAAAAAGATATTAAGTGCAGTAATTACGGCATGCTTTTTGTTGAATCCAGTGTGCTGTCTGGCAGGTGAAAATGTAGCAGAAAATGAAACCCCGGTAAAGGTATCAAGCACAGAGGTGCGTATGGATAAAGAGACGGGTGAATTTTCTTTTGACATAACAGTAGATACAGAGGAAGCTTTTGCTGGTATGGAGTTTGGTGTGATTTGTTCAGCAGGATGTGAACTGACAGAGGTAACTTACAATGTGGAAGCCAATAACACAGCACCAACCAAAGGCGAAGGCGTGACATGGTTTGGTTTCTTTGATGGTGAAGACTGCTATACAGAAGATGTTGTGGCAACTGTAAGTGGAAAATGTGACGTTGAAAAGGAAGCTGCAGTGGCGCTTCAGATGGTAAAACGTTACATCGTAGGCGAGGGGCAGTATACAGAAGAAAAAATGCCGGTGGACATTGTTGTCAATGTGACAGCATCTTCGAATCCTTTATTGAATCTGATTGATATAGAGGAAGGAACAACAGGTATGAATGTAGGAGTAATCATAGCGGTATGCATTGCTGCAGGTGCAATCGTTGTTATTATGGCTGCATTTATATATAGAAAATTTATCAAGAAAAAAGATAATGAGGAGACAAAAGAATGAAAAGGAAGAAAGCGAATCTGGTTGTAAAAATTACAGCTGCAACAATGGCATTGACAATGATGCTGGGAAATGGAAGCGCCGTAACAGGATATGCTGCGGAAACAAATCAGAGTGAAGATGTAAGCGTAGAGAGCACTGTTGAGGGAGCTGAGGAAGAGACAGATGAGGTTGTTGATGAAGCAAAGAATCCAAAACAGTTAAATGTTCATGTAGGCGATGATGCATCCTCACAGGTAAACATCACTTATACAACAGAAACTGATACTGCGACAATGGTAAGCTTACACAAAGCAGGTGACGACGCAAACATCATTTATGTAGAAGGAACTTCTTATCAGGGAATTTCCGGTAAATACATTCATGAAATTGCTGTATCAGGATTAGAGGCATACACAGATTATGAGTATACTGTTGGTGATGGTTTCAACTCTAAGAGCGGTACATTCCGTACAGCATTAGCACAGAACGATACCCGTACATTTACATTTGCATATATCGCAGATACACAGGTATCTAACGCATCAAACGCAAAAGCATTAGGTGCTACATTAGCAGCAGTAAACGAAATGAACCCTGATTTTGTGTATCTCGCAGGAGATACTACAGACTCTGCAACAAACGAATCTCAGTGGGAGTGGCTGTTTAACAATGACGGTTTATATCCAACAGGCGGCGAAGACATGTTCGCAAATAACCTGATTGCAGTTACACAGGGAAATCATGACAATGATGAATTATATCAGCATATCAATGCACCAGAAGAAGCAGGAAGAATCGTATACAGCTTTGACTACGGTACAGTTAAATTCATCAGCCTTAACTTAGAATCAGCTAGAAAAAGTGATGATGCAAGAGATAAACAGGAAGCATATTTAAGAGAAGCTGTAAAAGATGCAAAAGAAAATGGTCAGTGGGTAATCGTTGGATTCCACAAATCACTTTACACAGGTGCATCTCACATCACAGATAGTGACGTTATTTCCGCAAGAAAATTCTGGGCACCAATTTTTGCAGAACTTGATGTTGACTTAGTTTTACAGGGACATGACCATGTATATTCCAGAGGATTCGTTACTGCAGAAGGTGAAAATGCAAATCCAGAAGTAGACGAAGACGGAACAATCATTCAGCCAGAAAATGCACCACTTTACATGGTTGGTGGACATGCAGGTGGTTTAAAATGGTACTCAAGAAAGAACTATACCGTTTCTGAAGGTGACCCATTAGCATTAAATTACTCTTTCCTTGATGTAAACTCTACAGATACAGGAAGTGATGTGAAAAAAGAACAGGTTCTTACAATGTTAGAGGTTTCAGAAGACCAGATTAACGTTGTTACTTATAACTTCAAATATGACACAACAACAGACAGCATTACAACAGAGAAATATGTTTACGACTCATTCAGCGTTAAGAGAGAAGTTTCTGAGGATGTATCATCTTATATTGAAGGAACAGAATTAGCAGTTGTTGAAAACGGGGATTCATTAGAATATACAGTATTATTTGATAACATTGTAAATGCAAATGCATTTGACGTAGAAGTTTCTTACGAAGCAGACAAGATGGAATTAGAATCATCTTATTGCTGCTTAGAAAATGCAATCTATGCTGATACAAAGGATGAAAACGGTAAAGCAAGCATTCTTGCAGGTGTTCAGAATCCAATCACAAACGATGAGAAAACAGCAGTTGCAAAATTCACCTTTAAGTTAAAAGAAGGCGTTGATGCAGATGAAGTAAATGTAAAACTCGTAAAAGCAGATACAGTTGAAATTACAGAAACAGAAGATAACACAGATTCAAAAGATGTTGTTTCTACAATTGTGAAATCTGATGTAAATACAGAAATCCATTCTTATGAAAAAGCATGTGATATTAACAAAGACGGAAAAGTAACTTTAGCAGACTTAGCGATTGCATTATTAAAATATCAGACAACAGATAAGAAATCAGATGTCAACCGCGATGGTATCGTAAATGTTTTGGATTATGTAATGATTCAGAGCTACATGGAATAAGAAATAAAATTGTGAATGCGTGTCATCCTGGCACGCATTCTTTTTACAGTTTGAAAGGAAAACAGATGAAAAAAATCATAGGGCATGTAATTTTTTTAGTAGTTTATATGCTTGTTATTATTGGAATCAATAAAACATTAGAATATACCAAGCCGGCAGATTATCCGGCGGGCATTGAATATGCCAAAGCAAAGGTAACGAATATTATAGAAGAGGATATGGGAAATGACCCTGATTATGATTATATTCGAATTGGAACACAGAAATTTCAGTTAGAAATCGTATCAGGACGTTATAAAGGAAAAACGATTGAAGCATTTAATTATGTGACAAGAACAGTACGGACAGAAGGAACGATTGGGACGACCTATATTGTCGGAAGTTATGATGGATTTATTACCACGATGATAACCAATGTGGACAGAAGCAGTATTTTATATCTTCTTTTGGTACTTTTCTTAGGATTGGTAATTTGGTTTGGAAAAAGAAAAGGGGTAGCTGCAATTGCAGCGTTATTTGTAACGTTAGTCAACGTAGTATTTTTATTTATCCCTTTATTAATAAATGGAGTGCCTGCAATATTGTCGGCAATTATTGTTGTTTTGCTATCTACGATGTATACCATGTTTGTGCTAAATGGTATCTGCAGAAAAAGTATCATTGCAACATTATGCTGTACATTCTGCACCTCACTAGCCGGAGTTTTAGCATATATCGTTGGTGTTGTTGGAGGAATTTCTTCATTGAATACACCGGAAGCAGAAAACCTGCTTTTTATTACAGAAAATACAGGCTTCCGAATCGACAATCTGTTGACTGCCGGAATCTTAATTGCAGCAATGGGAGCTGTTATGGATACCAGCATGTCTTTGGTGTCATCCCTGTTTGAAATCAAAGAGCAGAACAAGGATATCACCAAAAAACAGTTATTCGAGTGCGGAATGAATATCGGAAGAGATGTCATGGGAACGATGACAAATACGCTGGTCTTAGCATTTGCCGGCGCAAGTATCAATTCTGTTTTGATATATTACATGTACAGCATGCCGTATATGAATTTGATAAATACAGACTTTATGGTCGTGGAAGTTGTAAAAGGACTGATTGGCAGCATGGCAGTTGTTTTTTCTATACCGGTTGCAACTATTATGACAGTGCAGTTTATAGATGATAATAAGACATTAAAAAAGAAAAAAGCATAACGAGGCAATAAAAACGTTGCATAAAAATACATCAAAAGTTCGAAAAAACGAGATTTTTTTCGAACTTTTTCTGGTTTATTAATAAAGAAAAAGTGATTGTACAAAACGCTGAAAATTATTTTTGTGATGTATTATCGACCCAGTAAGTCGATATATGTCTGAAAAAAGATAAAAAAGGGGTTGATTCTTTGTAAAAATAACCAAATAAAATTAGCCAAAAGGGAGAAAACGAAAAATTACGAAATTATTACTTGAAGAATAAATAAACAGGAGATAAGATTAAAAATGCAAAGACAAGATTTGCAATGGGGAGATAAAGTAACCATATGTAGGAGGAGAGGGAAAGACAATGAAAAGAAATCGATTGAGACTACTTGGAGGCTTACTGTCATTAGGCTTGATGTTTACATCAGTTGTAAGTACTCCAGCGCAGATGTCGGTGCAGGCATCAACTGTTCAGGAGTATGCAGTTGCTTCAGAGGCTGCAACAGACAGAGACATTCAGGACGGCGTTACTTTACAGTGCTGGAACTGGTCTTACAAGAACATTGAAGCAAACATGGCAAAAATCGCAGAATTGGGATATACAGCTATTCAGACATCTCCAATTCAGCAGGCAAAGGAATCCACAGCAGGTAAAGTTGTTGGAGAACACTGGTGGGTATATTACCAGCCAGGCAACTTTGTAATTGATAACACAGGAAACAGTGCTTTAGGAACAAAAGCAGAATTTGAAAGTATGTGTGATACTGCACATTCTTATGGCGTGAAAGTCGTTGTAGATATCGTAGCAAATCACATGGGAAATAAAACAGGAAACAATCTTGCTGATACAATCCCGGATGATTTAAAGTATGATTCTTCATGCTGGCATGATATTTCTAAAAATACACAAGATTATAATCGTAGATATGACATTACACAGTATTGTATGAATGGTGTACCTGACTTAAATACATCAAATAAAAAAGTTCAGAATTACGTTATCAACTTTATGAAAGAATGTATTGATGCAGGTGCTGACGGATTCCGTTTCGATGCTGCAAAACACATTGAAACACCAGAAGATACTGCAGCAGGCATTGCGAGTGATTTCTGGCCAACAGTAATTAACAGTGCAGAATCTTATGCATCTTCCACAAGAGGAATTGATTTATACTGCTATGGTGAAATCTTAGATAAGCCAGACGGTGACGGTGTATTACCTATCAGTGCTTATACAAAATATATGAGCGTTACAGATAATGAGCAGGGAAATGCACTTCGCGGTTATGTAAATGACGGAAATGCAACAGCAGCAGGTTCTCCATCTTACTGGAAAAACACAACGGCAGACCACCTTGTTCTTTGGGCAGAATCCCATGATACTTATGCTGATTCTAAATCTTCATGGGTTTCAACAACAAACATCAACAAGACATGGGCACTTGTAGCAGCCAGAGCAGATGCAATGGGACTTTATTTCGCACGCCCATACAGCATGTCAACAAAGCTCGGTGCAGCTGATACAACAGGCTGGTCTTACAGCGAGGTTGGTGCAGTAAACAAATTCCACAATGCTTTCGTTGGTGAAAAAGAGTATATGTCAAGTGAAAACGGCATTGCTTACTGCGAAAGAGGAACATCTGGTGTTATCCTTGTAAACTGTAACGGAACAAACACAAGTGCAAATGTTACCGCACATACAATGAAAGATGGTACATACAAAGACCAGATTACAGGTGGTACATTTACTGTTTCAAACGGAAGAATTTCAGGTAACATCGGTGGTACAGGTATTGCAGTAGTTTACAATGTTTCTGAAACACCAGAAGTAAGCCTTTCACAGCAGGGTGGAAGCTTCTCATCTGAAACATTATCTTTAACAGCAAGAGTAACAAACGCAACAAGCGGAACATACCAGATTGGAAATAATGCAGCAGTTTCCTTCACAGGAAGTGCAGATTTCACAATTGGTTCAGACATGAATGCCGGTGATTCTGTTGTTGTAAAAGTAACAGCTACAAATGGTTCAGAAACAGTAGAAAAATCATACACATTCAAAAAAGTAGAGAAATCAAATAATATTGCATATATTGACCTTCCAAGCGGATGGGACAGCAACGTATACTGCTATGCATACGATTCAGCAACAGAAACAGTAAACAATGGCGAATGGCCAGGTGTAGCAATGACAAGCCTCGGCGATGGCTTATACAGCTATGAAGTTCCAGAAGAAATCGAAGCTCCAAGAGTAATTTTCTACAGCAGTGATGACTGCCGTTACCCAGGAGATATGGAAAAAGGACTTCTTTTAGAAGGAAGCATGATTTACGCAGACGGTGAATGGAAATCATATGAAACACCTTCTTACGGAACAGTAACCGTAGAATATGTAGATGAAGATGGAAATGAAATCGCAGATACTGTAACACTTACAGGTAAAGTTGGTGACAGCTATTCCACAACAGCAGCAAGCATTGCAAATTATGAACTTGTTGATACAGAAGGTGAAACAAGCGGAACTTATATTGATGGAAACATCGATGTTTCATACATTTATGAATACAACGAAGATGTTACAACAAATGTAGCATACATTGAGAAACCAAGCGGATGGAGCAGCAATTTATACTGCTACGCATACTCAGAGTCAAATGAAGGCAACGCAAATGGCTCATGGCCAGGAGCAGCAATGACTCACGTATCTGGAGATATTTACAAATACGAAGTACCAAGCAGCATTTCAGACCCACTTGTAATCTTTACAGATGGAAACAACCAGTATCCAGCATCTATGCAGAAGGGATTAGACCTTTCCGGAAAAATGATTTACAGCAATGGTGATTGGAAAGAGTACAAAGAAGGAGAAGTGACTTCTAACGTTGCTTACATTGCAAAAGATTCTTCCTGGGGAACAATGTACTGTTATGTATACTCAGAGTCAAATGAAAGCAACACAAATGGTGCATGGCCAGGAGTAAAAATGACTCACGTATCTGACAACATTTACAAATATGAAGTACCAAGCAGCATTTCCGACCCACTTGTAATCTTTACAGATGGAGCGAACCAGTATCCAGGTTCTATGCAGAAAGGTTTATCATTAAGCGGAAGCATGATTTACAACAACGGAAGTTGGACATCATACAAATAATAGGGGATAAAGGTAAGAGACAAGGAAAGCCCGAAGCAGTTTGTACTGCTTCGGGCTTCTTGTATTTGCGGGGAGAACGCATGATTCGGAAATGGGATTGCTTGTGAGAAATAATTGTTTTGTGCTAACATGGTATTTGTTTTTAGAGAAAATTGAAAATAAACCGCACATTTGTCATTTTACTTCGTTAAACATAAAGAAAGGAGGTTTCCAATGAGAATTGATATCGAAGAACAATATGATAAAATCTACCGCTACTGCTATTTTCGTTTGAAAAATAAACATCTGGCGGAAGACATTACACAGGAAACCTTCCTTCGCGGGTTAGAAAGCGATAGTTATGAAGATGCCGGACGGCCGCTGGCGTATTTATATACGATTGCAAGAAACCTGTGTATTGATGAATTTCGAAAAATTCATGCAGAAGAGTTAAAAGAGGAAATTGCAGAGCATGGATTTGAAGAATCGTTGGTAGAAAAAGAAGATTTAAGACTTGCGATGGAAACATTAGCAAAAGAGGAGCAGGAGCTTTTACTGTTACGTTATGTGAATGAGGTTTCCTATGCGGATTTGAGCAGGCTGTATGGAAAATCCAGATTTGCATTGCATCGTGAGTTATCGAAAATCGAGAAAAAATTAGAGAGGAGGATTTCGGATGGAACGTAAATATAAAAAGGTACTGGAAAAATATTTTGAAGCACCAAAACCAGAAAGAAAAAACGGCTTTCTACGGCAGTTTGAAATGTCTAAAATTGACATGCCGCATATGTTGGCAACGCAGGTGCGATATATTTCAAAGTGGGTATGGTTATTTTCGAGCCTGTTTTGTGCAACCGCATTTGGCATGGCAAGGTATGCAGAGCAAAAGTATTTAAGCGTAATATTTGCAATAGTTCCATTTCTTGTAATGATTTCTGTGACAGAAAGTATGCGAAGCTACCGTTATGGAATGGAAGAATTAGAGTTATCTGCCCGTTTTTCATTAAAAAGTATTGTGATGGCGCGCATGGTGATTTTAGGAATTGGAAATATGGCAGTATTAGTTTTAACGGCAATATTTGTTGGTGATAACATGTATGCAAGTGTTGTATACATGATGGTTCCGTACTTTGTCACAGCGGGCGGAGGTTTATATCTCGTCAGAAAAATGCGTGGAACGGATGGGACATTTGCCTGCTTTCTACTGGCTGTGATAGTAAGTCTTATGGAAGTTATTGTGCCTTGGAAATATCAAAATATTTTTGCAGCGAGATATTTTCCATATTGGCTTGTGGCATGTGCAGCAGCACTGGCATTTATGATGCGGGAAAGCTATCGAACCATTCGAATGACGGAGGATTTGGCATGGAGTTAATAATAGACAGAATATCAAAACAATATAAAAATAAAATAGCAGTTGATAGAATTTCACTGAATCTGCAAAAAGGCGTATATGGTCTGTTAGGAGCAAACGGGGCAGGAAAGACGACACTGATGCGTATGATTTGTGGAATACTGACACCTACGAGTGGAACAATTTCCTATGATGGCATGGATGTTTCCACAGAGGAATACCGGGCGGTATTAGGCTATCTGCCTCAGGATTTTGGTTATTACCCGGAGTTTTCCGGAAAGGATTTCCTGCTTTATATGGCAGCATTAAAAGGAATTGGAAAAAAGGCTGCGGAGAAAAGAGTGGCAGAGCTGCTAGAGCAGGTATCCCTGACGGATGTGGCAAAAAAGAAAATTAAAACCTATTCCGGCGGCATGAAACAGAGAGTCGGAATTGCGCAGGCACTCATTAATCATCCGCAGATTCTGGTTTTAGATGAGCCAACAGCTGGCTTAGACCCGAAAGAGCGCGTACGTTTCCGCAACCTGATTGAAGAATTGGGAAAAGACTGTATCGTAATTTTATCCACGCATATTGTATCTGACATTGACCGCATCGCAGACCGAATTCTTATGATGAATCAGGGACAGCTGGTATTTAACGGAACAAGGGATGAGGTTTCGGGAGACTTAGAGGAATTCTATTTAAAAGAATTTGGGGAAGTGGAGGTACAATAGCATGAAAACATTATTAACATATGAGATAAAAAAGATTGTGATGAAAAAAAGTAACATCATTGCTTTTGTACTGTTGTTTGCGGTTCAGATTTTGATTGCTTTTTCCGGAAGTCTTGGTTCAAGTTATGTGGATGGCGTTTTTCTTGAAACCCATATGGAGAGAAACAAAATTAACCGGGAAAATGGAATTGCACTATCCGGCAGAGTGGTGGATGATGAATTATTAACAGAAATGCGGGAAGCATATGCCAAGGTAGAACTGGATGAAAATGAGCAGTATCTTTTTTCAGAAACCTATCAGAACGAAGTGCGTAAGTATTCGAATCTGGCAGAGCTTTTGCAGTATTGGGGAGCAGGAAGCAGCTTTTTGTCAGATGATTTTACAGAGGAAATGCTGTATGAACTTCGGGAAGCAGAGAAAGAGGAATTATGGGAATATTACGAACTGTCCCAAAAGGAGCAGGAATACTGGCAGGAAAAAGAGGCAGAGCTTGAGATTCCTTTTACATATGAATATGCAACAGCATACGAGTATCTTTTGGGGATGCATGGGTCATATATGATTTGTCTGATTTTTACATTTTTTATTGCAATTTCTATGGGGAATGTATTCGCAGAGGAGCATAGCAGAAAAACAGACCAGCTGCTATTGTGCACCAGATACGGACGAGGAAAGCTGTATATGGCAAAAATTGCAGCAGGCAGCATCGTCATTTTTGCAGCAAATGTGCTGTTTCTAATGGTAACACTTGCAGGTGACTTTTTCAGCTATGGAACAGAGGGATTTACAGCGTCCTTACAGATGATAATGCTCGACTGGTATTCTTACCCGATGTCTGTTGGAAAAGCACTTTGGATTTGTATAGGACTTTTGATTTTATCGTCGATTATGACAGCAGTTTTTGCAATGGTGCTGGCAGAAGTATTGAAAAATGCAATTGGTACGATGGCAATTATCATAGCAGGAAGCTTTGCATCCCGTCTGATATTGCTGCCGCCTGCCTGGGGAGTTGTATCACAGCTTTGGAATTACCTTCCATTAAATCTGTTAAAAATAGACCAGGGATTTGCAGATTTGCGGTTAGTGTCTGTGTTCGGCGTACAGCTTACAACGTGGCAGTTTGCACCGATTCTATATGTGCTGATAACAGCAGTATTGATTTGGATTGGATTAAAAAGCTATAAAAATTATCAGGTGAGCGGAAGATAACGTGAAGCTTGCGATATGATAAAAATTCCTACTTGTTTGAAAAAATGAGTAGGAATTTTTTTACATTTTTTTGGAAAGTACTTGAGTATGACGTTACGTCATAGTATATAATCAGTGGTATCAAAAGAAGAGGAGAGTATGAAAAATGACAGTAAAGACAATTCGCTCGGATGGTATTTATGAAAAAATTATGAAAGAATCCCCTGAGAAAAAGGATGATATCTACCGATATGAGTTAATGAAGCCCTTTGAAAAAAAGTTTGAGATGTATCATTGTCCGCTAAAAGCAAAACAGCCTGGAGGCTACGATGTTATTTTGTTCAGTGAAATGCTGGGGTATCTTGCACCCCAAAAGATAGATAGGTCTGTTGAAAATAGTATTAAGCTTTTGGGAGAGGAAGAATTCTGGCAGCAGTGTCAGCATGCAATAGAAAAATCTTTGAAATGCTTTATAGATAAGGGAATTGAACTTCCAATCAAAGAATATGTATTTACCATTTTGTTGGCAAATCCTAAGAGTCCGTATTCCATTATGAATGATAATTATTGTGGTGACGGTGGAATTCCGGGATATATATTTGGTACACTTGTTCCGTCAGAATACACAATGAGGCGGCTTCCGGTGGCGCTGGCGCATGAAACAAATCATAATGTGCGGTTTCAGTTTGAAAAATGGACACAGGATGTTTCCCTTGGAGCATATATGGTAAGTGAGGGATTGGCAGAAAATTTTGCCGCTTCTTTATATGGAGAAGAGAATGTTGGACCTTGGGTGAGCAAGACAGATATGCAGACATTAAACGAGTATATTAAGCCTCTTATGAAAGATGCGCTGAATGTGCGTGGATTTGAACAGATAACGGCATATATGTATGGAGATGAGATGGCAAAAATGAGAGGTTTTTTCCAAGCAGGACTTCCATATTGTGCGGGCTATGCCTGTGGATACCATCTGATAAAATATTATTTGAACAAAACAGGAAAAAGTATTATTGAAGCAACACTGACTCCGTCTGAGGAAATTCTAAGAGATGCGCAGGCATTTTGGGATGAGGTGTCCTGCTGGTAAATTATTTTCTGGAAAATAGAGGAGAGGTTTTCATGGAATATGCAGTAAATGAGTTAGCAAAAATTTCGGGTGTCAGTGTGCGCACACTGCACTATTACGACCAGATAGGTCTCTTGCATCCCTTGCGGATAGAAGAGAATGGCTATAGAACTTACGGAGCAGCGGAGGTTGACAGGCTGCAGCAGATACTTTTCTACAGGGAGCTTGGAATGCCGCTAAAAAAGATTCGGGATATTTTAAATATGCCGGATTTGGATAAAGAAAAATTGTTAGAAGAACAACTGACTGCTCTTTTAGAGCGTAAAAATCAGATAGAAGTGCTGATAGCAAATATGAGAAAAACAATCAGTACGTTGAAAGGAGAGACAACGATGAGTGACAATGAAAAATTCGAAGGTTTTAAGAAAAAAATGATTGAAGAAAATGAGGCAGCTTACGGAAAAGAACTGCGTCGGCGTTATGGTGACGAAGCAATTGATGCATCAAATGCCAAGGCTGCCAGCATGAGCGAAGCACAGTGGAAAAATGCACAGGAATTAAGTGATTTAATCAATGAGACTTTAAAAGAAGCCTTTGCATTAGGCGACCCGGCAAGCGAAATTGCACAAAAAGCCTGCGATTTACATCGTCAGTGGCTTTGCATGTTCTGGAAAGATGGAACATATTCCAAGGAAGCACATAAGGCATTGGCAGAAGGATATGTTGCAGATGAAAGATTTACTGCATATTATGATAAAATTGCAGAAGGCTGCACAAAATTTTTACGTGATGCAATTGTGATTTATTGTAGTTAAAACAAGTACTTGCATGGGATTTTGGGCAAAAAAATACGGAAACAATGCAGGCACCGTTTCCGCGGAAAAAACATAGTTTTTTTGTTCGTTTAAGTTATTATATGCAATTGTTAAAAAAAAATCAATATCTATTTGCGAAATTTGTTACAAAAGTAATTAACAATTTTAGCTGTAAATTTGTAGCTTTCAATGATGGAATCATTTTTTGAAAAGTAATCTTTATGACGCGGCATTCTATCATTAAAAAGCCACTTTAAATCATCAATTCCTGTCTGCTTTATACCCGGACTTTTTATAAGCTTTAAGAATACAAACACAAGTATAACAAAGTCGTGTATGACAGGATTGTTCATCCATTTTTCACGAGCATTTTGTGAGATGGTTTTAATTTTGGAAATCTCAAACTGAATTTCTTTTGTTTTATGTATGCTAAGCTGATAAGGAGCTTTTAAGCTGTTTAACAGACAATTATTATGTGCGGCTGCGTTGCGTAAAAATTTAATCGACCAAAGATAACTGCTGTAATCATTTTCTTTGGAGGGATATGTGGAATAATAAAGCTGATATAAATCAATGAATTCACCAAAGGAGATAACTTCAACAATTTCCCATAAGGCATAATGGTCATCATTATTGCACATTTTTTGAATTAAATCACTGGCAGCAGATTTTCCTATTTTGTCATGAAGAGATTTTACTCGGAAGTAATCCATGTTAAGATATGTTTCAACAATTTGATAGCCGTCTTCCTCTTCATTTTTACTTAGGTCATATAAAAGTTGGGTTTTTAGCGCGTGTTCAATGTCTAGTGCCATAGAAAGAATCGTTTTTCTTAAGTACATATCTAACGTAGAAAGTTCCTGAAGATACGCGAAATCAAGATTTATGTATTGTCCTTTCTTGTCAGTGGCGCGATATTTATCATAATTTTTTCCATAGGATTTTAATTTAAAATAGTAATTGTTATAGGATAAAAAGTTTGAGACTTCTTTTTCGTTATTATAGTTGAAAGTAATGCCTTTTGTGTGCATATCTTGAATCTGTTCATTAATCGTAAGCTTTTGTTTGTTCATCTGTACTGCTCCTAATAGATGGCTATTGATGTAGTATTTATATAAAATAAGTATAACACGAACATAGTATAAGGAACAGAGGAAAAAGTAAAATGTGTCATTTTGTTTTACATTTCCAAGTGAAAATGCTATAGTACCAAGTGGGAAATGATTCCATTTTTTACGGAACATTTACCCACTTGGATTGTATTCTGCGAATGCGGAAATGATACCACACATTTTATTAGGAAAGATATAAAACAATGATGACGACTGTGACACTAAGATACATGGAGCAAACGCTGGTTTGACCATGATATTGAAAAGGCAATCGTGGCTGCTTCCGAAGGGAGGCGGTGTATACTGGTGAAACGTATACCAATTGGTTTTATAGGCGCTGGCAAGGTCGGCGTATCACTTGGAAAATATTTCAAAGAAAAGGGACTGCAAGTAGGCGGTTATTACAGCAGAACCCGGGAGTCTGCCAAATGGGCAGCAGCATTTACACAATCAACATATTATGAGAATCTACAGGAAATGATAAGCAGCTGCGAAATCATTCTTTTTACTGTGCCCGACGGAGCAATTGCGTCTGTATGGGAATCGGTAAAGCCATATATTTCAGGCAAAATCATAGGTCACTGTAGTGGTCTTCATAGTTCAAAAATCTTTTCTGATGCAGGCAAGGCAGAATGCTTCGCCTATTCCATACATCCCCTTATGGCGGTAAACAGTAGAGAAAATAAAAATAAAGTATCATGCAGCGGCAGCAATATTATCCAACCATTTGACGGCTCTTTTTGACATGTCGGAGGCACTTTTTAGGGAGTGCGGATTTGCAGGAAGAGAAGAATTATATCATTTGGCAGAGAGAAGTCTTACAAATATTTTAAAGGAAGGATGCGTGAATGCCTTAACAGGACCGTTAGAGCGCAATGATGTTGAAACAGTACAAAAGCATTTAAGTGTTTTAACAGGAGAGGCGAAACGTTCGTATCAGGCAAATACAGCATATCTGATTCAGCTTGCTGCGAAGAAGCATCCGGACAGAGATTATTCTGAAATGAGAAAATTATGTGAGAACCAGAGCCAGATAGAAAGAGGGATTGGATGAAAAACACAGTTTTAACATTGCGGAAGCAAAAGGAAGAGCGCGATAAAATTGTTATGGTGACTGCATATGATTACACCACTGCAAAGATTATGGATGAAGCAGGCGTAAACACGATTTTGGTGGGAGATTCCCTTGGCATGACAATGCTCGGCTATGAAGATACGTTGTCGGTAACGATGGAGGATATGATTCACCATTCGGCGGCAGTTGCCCGGGGCGCAAAGAACGCATTTATCGTGACTGATATGCCGTTTATGTCTTATCAGACCTCGGTATATGATGCGGTGGTAAATGCAGGACGGCTGATGAAGGAAGGGCGTGCCCATGCAGTAAAATTAGAAGGTGGTGTAGAATTTGCTCCACACATCGAGGCAATTGTGAAAGCGTCGATTCCGGTGGTGGCGCATATTGGTTTAACACCACAGTCAGTTAATGCATTTGGCGGTTTTAAGGTGCAGGGAAAAGATTTAGAAGCAGCCAGAAAATTAATCGCAGATGCAAAGGCAGTAGAGGCAGCAGGCGCGTGCATGGTGGTGCTTGAGTGTGTTCCGGCAAAGCTTGCCAAAATGGTTACTGAAGAATTGACAATTCCAACCATCGGCATTGGTGCAGGGGCAGACTGCGACGGACAGGTACTGGTTTATCAGGATTTGCTTGCGATGTATGGAAGCTTCAAACCAAAGTTTGTAAAAGTTTTTGCAGATGCAGGAACAGTTATGCGGGAAGGAATTGCTGCATACATAAAAGAAACCAAGCAGGGCAGTTTCCCAGCAGAGGAGCACTGCTTTAAGATAGAGGAAGAAGTTTTAGAGAAAATTGAAACAGCTGTTTGAGAAGAAAAAACAATCAGTCTGATATAGAACACGTAGAAATGAGGATAAAAAATGAAAATCGTATCAACCATCAAAGAAGTCAGAGAATATGTAAATACATGGAAAAAAGAAGGAAATATGGTTGGATTCGTTCCAACAATGGGCTATCTGCATGAAGGACATATGAGCCTTGTGGATGCCGCCGGAGAAAACGACAAAGTCGTTGTCAGCATTTTTGTCAATCCAATGCAGTTTGGCCCAAACGAAGACCTTGCCAGCTATCCAAGGGATTTAGAGCGTGATGCAAAAATGTGTGAGGAACATGGCGTGGATTTAATTTTTCACCCAACACCGGAAGAGATGTATGGGGATAACTTTTATTCCTATGTGGATATGAACACGTTGACCGAGGAACTTTGTGGATTAACAAGACCAGTGCATTTCCGCGGTGTGTGTACAGTTGTAACAAAGCTTTTTAACATTGTGACACCGGATAAGGCTTATTTTGGACAAAAAGATGCGCAGCAGCTTGCGATTATCAAGCGAATGGTAAAAGACTTAAATATGCCTCTTGAAATTGTAGGATGCCCAATCGTGCGCGAAGAAGACGGACTTGCCAAAAGCTCAAGAAATACTTATCTTTCCCCAGAGGAGCGTAAAGCTGCACTTGTTTTAAGCCGTTCCATTTTCTTAGGAAAAGCATTAGCAGAGCAGGGCGAGCGCGATGCGAAAAAAATTGTTGCAGCAATGACAGCAGAAATCGAGAAAGAGCCATTAGCCAAAATTGATTATGTCAAAATCGTAGCAATGGACGATATGCAGCAGGTGGAAACCATTAACGGCAGCATTCTTGCAGCAATTGCAGTTTATATCGGAAAAACAAGACTTATTGACAATTTTATTATAGAATAATAGGAGAGAGAAAAACATGACAGTTACAATGTTAAAATCAAAAATTCACCGCGCAACCGTAACACAGGCGGAATTAGATTATGTAGGAAGCATCACCGTAGATGTGGATTTGTTAGAGCAGGCAGGCATTTTCGAATACGAAAAGGTGCAGATTGTAGACGTAAATAACGGTGCACGTTTTGAAACCTACACAATTGCCGGGGAGCGCGGAAGCGGCGTGATGTGCTTAAACGGCGCAGCAGCCCGCATGGTACAGCCGGGAGACAAAATTATTTTAATGACCTATGTGAACGTAACGCCGGAGGAAGCAAAGGAGCTTCGTCCAACCGTTCTTTTTGTGGATGAAAACAACCAGGTGACTAAGGTGACGAATTACGAAAAGCATGGGGAGATATAGAAAAGAGGAACATCATTGGAAGAAAAAAGAGTGCGTATTGTTGATATTGCAGAAGAGTTAGGAGTAAGTACAGCTACCGTATCAAATGTAATTCATGGAAAAACCAAAAAGATTTCCGACGAAACGGTAAAGCGTGTGCAGGAATTGTTGGAAAAACGTGGGTATATTCCGAGTATGGCAGGAATTTTACTGGCGCAGAACGATTCCCGCATCATTGGTGTGGTGATTAATAACCATGAAAAATACGAGGGTCATGTCTTAGAAGACCCGTTTGTTGCCGCTTCGCTCAATCATTTATCCATTGAAATTGAAAATGCCGGATATTTCATGATGGTAAAAACCACAACCGAAATCGAAAATATCGTAAAATTTGCCTCCATGTGGAATCTGGAAGGTATTGTGATTATAGGATTCTGTGAGCAGGACTATGAGCAGCTGCGCAGATTCATGCGTGTGCCGTTTGTGGTGTATGATGGTTTCTTTGAAAACACTGGACGAATCTGTAATCTCAAAATCGATAATCTCGGCGGCGGACGAGCGGTGGCAGAATACTTTCGAGAGCTCGGTCATCAAAGAGCACTCTGTATTTCTGACAATGATATCCATGTAGACAGGGAGCGTTATTGCGGCTTTTTAGAAGGCTTTGGTGAAGAAGCAACTGATTTCTGGCTGATTCCCATGCAGAAAAAAGAGCGTCATAAATTCTATGAAAAGCACCTGAGTGAATTAGCGAATTATAGTGCGGTGTTTGCAATGTCTGATTATTATGCCATTGATTTTATGCAGTTTGTGATGGCACATGGAATTCGTGTACCTGAGGATTTATCCATTGCAGGCTTTGATGACAATCCGATTTGTGAGCAGATTGTTCCAAGCTTGACCTCTGTCAGACAGGATGCGAAGCAGCGTGCAAAAAGTGCACTTAAGGTGTTACAGGCAATGAAAAAAGGTGAACAAAGGGAAATGGAAAATGCGCTTCCTGTTACCTTAGTCAAACGGGACAGTACAGCAGAATGCACAAAAAAGGATTGTTGATTTTGTAGTAGGTTACGCGTTTAACCTATTGAGAAATTGCGATTTTTTTTCTAAAATAAGGTAAGACGTCTAGGAAGGAAATCACAATGAAACAGGAACATCAATTTTTAAAAACCGTTTGCAAAATCGCAATTCCGGTTACGCTGCAGTCAATGCTGCAGTCTTCCTTCAGCATCATCGACCAGCTTATGATTGGAAGATTAGGAAGTGTAAGTATTGCGGGAATCGGTCTTGCAGGAAAATTTTATTCTATTTATACCGTTATGGTATCGGCAATTGCAACAGTTGCAGGAATTATGATTGCCCAGTATATGGGAAAGCAGGAAAAGAAAGAGGTTGATAAGAGCCTTTCTGTAAACCTTGTAGCTGCTGGTTTATTGGCATTGCTGTTTATGATACTTTGTCAGGCAGCACCGCAGTTTATCATGAGCAATTATACAACGGATGCAGAAATATGCAGTACGGCTGCTGTATATTTAAAACTGTTATCTTTAACCTTTCTGCCAATGGCAGGAACGACACTGTTATCTACCATGCTCCGCTGTATGGAAAAGACCTCGCTGCCACTGTATGCCTGCATTGTGGCAGCAGTTATCAACACCGGCTTAAATTATGTACTTATTTTCGGAAAGTTTGGCTTTGACGCTATGGGTGTGGAAGGCGCGGCAATTGCCACTATTACTTCACAGATAGCAAACTTTATCATTGTACTTGTTGCTTTTGTTTTGGTTTACCGGAAAGAGAAAAAACCATTTTTCTTTTCTGTTAAGCTTGGCGCAAGTGGCTACAAACAGTATTTTATTATTCTGATACCGATTCTTTTTAATGAATTTTTATGGAGTCTTGGAGAAAATGTCTATGCATCCATTTACGGTCATATGGGAAAAGTGCCTTGTGCAGCAATGACATTGACGAACCCGATTCAGGGACTTTTGATTGGTGCATTAAGTGGTTTATCACAGGCAGCCGGAATTTTGATTGGAAAATCATTAGGCAAAAAAGAATACGAAAAGGCTTACAAGGAATCTAAGAAATTAATGCTTTATGGTCTGGTGGGAGCAGTTGTGCTGTCTTTGCTGCTGATACTTTTAAAGGGTGTTTACGTGAATGTTTATGCGGTAGAAGATGTAGTCAAACAGACGGCAGAGCAGATTTTAATAGCTTTTGCACTGATTTCACCTGTCAAAGTCATGAATATGATTCTTGGCGGTGGAATTATTAGGAGCGGTGGCAAAACGAAAATTGTCATGTGGATTGACCTGATTGGAACATGGATATTTGGAGTGCCGCTTGGACTTCTGGCAGCATTTGTCTGGAATCTGCCAATACCGCTTGTATACTTTATTCTTTCGTTAGAAGAAGTGATACGTTTACTTATTGCACTGATAATCTTTAAGAAAAGAACCTGGATGCAGAGCTTAGAAACGAATCAGGAGCAGGCAGCAGCGTAAGAAATTCCAGTCAAAAGAAAAATAGAAATTGGCAAAAACAAAGGGAGGAATGTCTAAAAGACAATCTTCCCTTTGTTTTTTAATAATCTTGAACCATTCACAATCATAAGAATGCCGGAAACAACGCCGGTAACGAGAACACAGATACCAAGGACAATGCTTGCAGCACCTGTAGAGCCCATGACTTTATAAATTTTTTCTTCCATGTCAGAACCTCCATCAAATCTGTTTTTATCGAAAAATCTTTAGTATTAGGTATATTTTAACATTTCCCTGTCTATTATACAAATTAAATAAGAATAAAAAAATCGTATTATCCATTAAAAATAAGGAAAATATTGTCATAGATTGTATATTTTTGGAAACAAAAATAGGAAAAAAGTATTAGGGTTTGAAAATAGTACAAGAATTATTTATAATAGAAAGTGTATTAATATTGTAAAACAGGATGGTGAGCTATATGAGTATCAATCGAATGCCGCAGAGAGGACAGAAGTTACAGCCGTTAGATGAGGTGGCTGGATTCAAGATTAGACCAGGCTTTTACAACAGGGAGGGCGCGACACAGACAGAAAATGGTGTCAGCTTTACCATCCATTCTTTTGGAGCAACCAGCTGTACATTGCTGTTATTCCGCCCACAGGAAAATGAGCCGTATGCAAGAATTCCATTTCCGGAGTCTTATCATATCGGAAACACATATTCCATTCTTGTTTATGGTCTTCGCATGGAAGAATTTGAATATGCATATCAGATGGACGGACCATATGATAGAAAACGTGGACTTTTATTTAACAAAGATAACATATTATTAGACCCTTACGCGCGCGCCGTTGTAGGACAGCGTAACTGGGGAGAGAAACTTCCGGGAGGAAAGGCGTTTGAGTACCACGCACGAGTGGTGGAAAACAACTTCGACTGGGGAAAAATTAAACCAGTGGAGCATCCATTTGAAGATTTGATTATTTACGAAATGCATGTCAGAGGCTTTACAAAGCATGAGTCTTCCGGTGTAAATGCAAAAGGAACATTTGAAGGCTTACGTGAGAAGATTCCTTATTTAAAAGATTTGGGCGTAAATGCAGTTGAGCTGATGCCAATTTTTGAATTTGATGAAATGGAAGGAAACAGAGTTTTTGAGGGAGAGCAGCTCTACAATTACTGGGGCTATAATACCGTCTGTTTCTTTGCACCGAATACAGGTTATACCTCGGTTGTTGAGCATAACCATGAGGGTGATGAATTAAAAAATCTGATTTATGAATTAAAGGAAAATGGAATCGAAGTTATTTTGGACGTAGTATTTAACCATACTGCGGAAGGAAATGAGCTAGGCCCATGTTTTTCTTTTAAAGGAATTGATAATAATATTTATTATATGCTGACTCCAAATGGATATTATTACAATTTTAGTGGTTGTGGAAATGTATTGAACTGCAATCACCCGGTAGTTTCTAATTTTATTTTAAACTGTTTAAGACATTGGGTAACGGATTACCGCGTAGATGGTTTCCGTTTTGACCTTGCTTCGATTTTAAGTCGTGATGAAAATGGTGTACCGATGGAGAATCCTCCAATTTTGAAAAATCTTGCGTGTGACCCAATCCTTGGCAAAGTAAAACTGATTGCAGAAGCATGGGATGCAGGCGGCTTATATCAGGTAGGAAGCTTCCCGGTAGGAAGCAGATTTGCAGAGTGGAACGGCAGATATCGTGATGATATGAGACGTTTCTTAAAAGGCGATGGAGGTATGGCAGGCGTTGCCATTACCAGAATTACCGGTTCGAAAGACCTTTATGACCCGACGTATCGTGGCGAAAGTGCATCTGTAAACTTTTTAACCTGCCATGATGGTTTTACGTTATATGATTTATATTCTTATAATGTTAAGCACAATGAGAAAAACGGTTGGGAAAATAATGATGGTGATAATAACGGAAACAGCTGGAACTGTGGCGTAGAAGGCGAAACAGACGACCCGGAAGTAAATGGCTTACGCAGAAGAATGGTAAAAAATGCGTTTGCAACGCTTATGTGCAGTCGAGGACCGGCAATGTTTTTTGCAGGCGACGAATTCTGCAACACTCAGTTTGGAAATAATAATGCATATTGTCAGGATAATATTATTTCCTGGCTTGACTGGAATCGTTTGGATGAGTATAAGGAGATTCATGACTTTTTCCGCTTTATGATTGCTTTCCGTAAGAAATATCCAATTCTTCGCAGAAAGACAAAAGAAGCAGTCTGTAAACTGCCGGAAATCAGCGTGCACAATGGCTTCCCTTGGAATGGAGGAACAGACAATAATAGCCGTCTGATTGGTGTGATGTATGCCGGAAGAGACGACGAAGATATTCGCGATGACATCATCTTTTACTGTATGAATGCTTATTGGGAGCCATTGATTATGCAACTTCCAGAGCTGCCAGAGGGATTGCAGTGGAAGGTTGCCATGAATACAAATGTGGAGTACGAAGATGGAAAAGATATGGAGGCATATACGGAGTTCTACTACAAGAAATCCCTAAAAGTTCCACCACGTACCGTAATCATTTTGACCGGCGAAACCATCGAAATCTGAAATTTAGGGACGTAGCCTAAATTCCGAAATCTGGGGACGCAGCCTGAATTTCAAAATCTGGAATAAAAAAGAATCCCGCGCAGGCGGGATTCTTTTTTGTGATTAGTCCGAGAACTTTCTTTTGTTTTGAAATTACTCTTTTTCTAAATACTGCTCATTCTGTAGTTTGTAAAGCGCGATAGAGATACGCTTTAGGAATTCTTTGTGATTGTCGTCAAGCTGTCGATAGTTGTTTAGAAGTGCATTTTCTTCCAAAGTCAAAGTCTGATTTTGCACATCCCGGACATTAGAAATACCAGCCAGATAATCCAGACTGGTATTAAAATACATTGCAATATGTGATGCGGTTTCAAAATCAGGTGAGCGTCGGTTGTGTATATAACCATTAATTGTATTCGGTTCTAAATTTAAAATTTCACCCATCTCGCGCTGTGTCAATTTCTTTTCTTCAAGTAATCCTTGAATGCGTGCACCCATTGTCATAATAACCTCCTAGTGGTGTGATAATGAATGGAATTGTAAAGGATTCATTTTGTATACAGCGTTGATACACCGAATAGAAGTGAAATTCTTAAAAGTACAGAACCTGTGTGAAAAAATTCTTAAATCCATCCTCCATCGAGTGTAATAATCTGCCCGGTCAGATATTCATTTCCAGTTGCCAGCTGTAAGGCAAGGGTAGCGACTTCTTCTGGGTGTCCAAAACGCCCGGTTGGGATTTCTTCTGCAAGTGCTGCCTTTTCCTCCTCGGAAAAACAGGAGTTCATCTGTGTGTCGATGCAGCCGCAGGCAATGGCATTGACCTGAATGTTGCTAGGAGCGAGTTCTTTTGCAAGCGCTTTGGTAAAGGAATTAATACCGCCTTTGCAGGCAGAATAAGCAACCTCGCAGGAAGCACCTACATTCCCCCAGACAGAGGAAATATTAATGATTTTTCCGGCATGCTGTGTCAACATATATGGAATGGCATGCTTACTGGTGGAAAAAACAGAGGTCAGATTTGTATTTACAATATGATTCCATTCCTCAATGCTCATATCCTGCAATAAGCCTACATAGGAGATGCCTGCATTATTTACGAGAACATCTACACCGCCAAATTGTGTGGCGATTTCAGAAAATAACTGCTCGATGTATGCGTAATCAGAAATATCACCAACACTCGCAAGCACAGTGCTCTGGAATTTTTGTTCCAACTCTTTTTTTAACTGCAGCAAATCGTTTTCTGTTTTAGAGCAGGTGATGATGAGCTGGTAGCCAGCTTTGGCAAATTCTATGGCAATGGCACGTCCGATTCCGCGGGATGCGCCAGTAATTAAAACTGTTTTATTCATAAGAAGTCCTTTCGCATGTTTTTTGTTATTATAACACATTTGTGAACAGGATTTTCAAAGAAAAATCCTAGACAATAGTTTTAGAGTGTGCTAATATAATTAAGCAGTTTTTATACATTTGGATATATTTTCGATGCGTGGCTCAGCTTGGTAGAGCGCTGCGTTCGGGACGCAGAGGTCGCAGGTTCGAATCCTGTCGCATCGATTCCTTGGCAGGGGCACTCCAGAGGCTTTTAAGTGAAAAAGTTTCTGGAGTTCTTTTTTGTTTATTTACCTCTTTCTACGAAATCCCATCCCCTCATACACTCTTACCGGATTCCCACGAACAATCTGATTGTGTTCTTTCCATGCATCATTTACCTGTTTCTTTCTGGCATTCTGCTCGCGTTCGTTGAGAAGAGCATGCAGTTTATGAAGCGCGTCCTTGCGGTTTAAAAGCTGGGTGCGTTCCGAGGTAGAAGTCACCACGATTCCGGTAGGAAGATGTGTAAGACGTACACCAGTTTCCACTTTGTTGACATTCTGACCGCCTTTGCCACCGCAGTGAAAACGTTCAAATTTGATATCCGAATCTTTGCAGACGTTTTCTGTTTCCGGAATGATGCTGACATCAACGAACCAGTTTTTTCTTTTGTGGTGTGGTCGGAAGGGACTTGCACAAATCCATTGGATGCTGCCTTCTAGGGCGGATAAGTCGCTCGCTGTTGAAAATAAAATAGAAGAATAGCAGCCTTCTACAGCGGATTTGTGACAGGATAACATTTCAATATCTGAAAATTCTTTTTCTAGTGTATGAAACAGCTTATTTACAGCCAGTTCACACTCTGCCGGACCTTGGCCGGAACTTAATTGTATTATCATAAAACAGCCTCCTTAAAGTTATAAATTGGGCGAATGACCTTGTTGATGGCTACGGTATCCCCAATCGCTTCGGTAATTTCGTCAATGTTTCGGTAGGCAAAAGGAGCTTCATCTAAAGTGCCTTTTCCAATGCAGGAAGAGTAGATGCCCTTCATTTCTGATTTAAAAGCCGAAACGGTATAAAGTGATTTGACATCTTCGCGTTTCATAATACGTCCTGCACCATGCGGAGCAGAAGCATTCCAAGCTTTGTTGCCAAGACCAGTGCCAAGAAGTATGCCGTCGCGCATGTTGATAGGGATAATAACCTTTTCGTTTTTCTTGGCAGAAATTGCTCCTTTTCGAAGAATTGGTGCATGAAAAGTATCAAGGGTTTCGCTTGAAGTATCGATGTAATTATGGATACAGGAGTATGTATCCTGAATTTTCCATTTCATTCCCTTGGCAAGCTCATCCAGCATGATTGCGCGGTTTAAGGCAGCAAATTCCTGCAAAATCTGCGCGTCATGAAGATAATCTTCCAACAAATCACCCTCTAAATAAGTAAGCTCATATGGAATAGTATTTTCTTGCGATTTTAATCTTTTTTGTCCTTCGGAAAGGTAATATTCCGTAACTTCTTTTCCCAGATGACGGCTGCCTGAATGTATGACAATATAGAGATTGCCTTCATCGTCCTTATCAGCTTCAAGAAAATGATTCCCAGAGCCGAGTGTTCCCAGACTAAGTTGCGCCTTTTCTTTACGAATGTGTTTAAAACAACGCAGTCTTTCAAAATCAAAATCCAGTGCAAAGCGGTGTGGTTTGTCCCTAAGAGCGAAGCCGGATGGAATATTTTCGCGGATAATGGTATCCAGTTTTTGAAATTCAATTTTTTTGGCTTTTATACAGGCTAAAGTCATGCCACATCCGATATCGACACCTACGAGGTTTGGCATAATTTTAGAACCGATTGTCATCGTGAGACCAATCGTACCAACTTTTCCGGGATGAACATCCGGCATAACTTTTATCTGACAGCCTTTTGCAGTTTCGTTATCGCAGAGCATTTTTAACTGTTGTACGGCATAGTTGTCAATTGCTGTAGTTTCGTTATTGGTGGTAAAAATAGTTGCAGAAGTATAGACTCCGTTTATTGTTTTCATAAATTGTTTCCTTTCTTTGAGAGATGCCAAAATGCCGAAAAATGGGCGCAAAAATAGCACCTCAATAAGAGATGCCGGTTTCCATTGACCTCTAAAGAAACATACAATAAACGAATAAAGCGTGATGAAAATGCTTTAGAATATAGTATTCCCTTTAAATTGCAAAAAGGATAACCAGACCTCTGTTCATAAGTGTTAAGTTGTTGTTTGAAAATAATGTATTCTTTGTCATAGTTATCCTCCTTTCGAGAGCTGATTTATAGTTTCGATTGAATCAAATGATTGATTTCTGCCAAGTATATCGGGTGGAATCAGGATTGTCAATAGATTTTATTCACATATTTTTAAAAATTAGTTCAAAAGTCCCTTGATTTACATATGCAAAAAGAACTATAATAATCGCAATTTAGTCACTTTAATGTTGTAAAGTACAAGTAAAACAAGATAAATGGGGGAAAGTAGTATGAAAAAAAGGATTTTAGCAGTTATTCTATCTGCTGTGATGCTGACAGGTTCAGTTGCACCAGCAGGACAGAATGTTTATGCAGCCGAAGCCGAGACCGCAGCCGCCGAAGATGAATCAGAACAGGAAGCTGAAACCGAATCAGAGCAGGCAGACACAGCTGAGACCGTAGCCACCGAAGCCGAATCAGAGCAGGCAGACACAGCTGAAACATCAGAAACCGCCCTTCCAACAGGTTTAATGGAAGAAACAGTGATTGACGAATCCTACATTGCGCCTTGGCAGGTTTGCGATTTATCCAAGCTGTCTGTAACAAAACCAAATACAGACGGAACTTTTTCTGTGGTTTATAACAACGAATGGGATAAATACGGTTCAAACTATTATTTAAACCAGATGACCGATGGGGAGCGTGAAGCTTTTGAAAATTTATATGCGCTTTGTATGGAATATCTGACGACAGAAAAGGATGCAACTGCTATTGAGTATAATGGAAAGACCTGTTACCGTACAGAATACGTGTCATGTGGTTCGCTGTCTTATAGTAAAGTACATGATATAGCAGCTTTAATACGTGCGATGTATCCGCAGTTTTATTTTCTGTCAACGACTACATGGCGTTCTAGCATGAGCGGAACAGCCTATGCAGCATTAGGATTTTATCAGTCTTTTGCAGATGGTGAAACACGTGCGGCAGAGACAGCAAAATTTAAAAGTACTGCAGACGCCATGATTGCAGGGGCGCAGGCATATCAGACAGAGGAAGAGAAATTAAAATATCTGCATGATGCGATTGTAACAAAAGTAGAATACGACAATGACATTGTAAAATTGTCCGGTGACGAGCGAAGCGCACAGGAAGAAGTAAAATATACGCAGAGTGCCTATAGTGTGTTCTGTACTGATACGACAGTGTGTGCAGGATATGCACAGGCATTAGCAATGGTCTGCAATGGTGCGGGAGTGGATGCACTTGCAGTTTCTGGAAATGGTCATCGCTGGAATATGGTAAGGATTAATGATTCCTGGTATAACGTTGACCCGACATGGGCAGATAAAGGCAAAGACCAAGCAATTTCATATAAATATTATGGACGAAGCAGTGAAGCGTATGCAAATGATAACAGTGCAAATGTCAAATCACATACAGTTGTGACACGTGATGCACAATATATTCCACCATGTATTTTAGATACTGGAAATACATATTATACATGCAATGCTTTCCCGAATCCGACAGAAAGTGCAATTGCTCCCGTAATCTCCATTCAGCCAAATGGAGAAAATTATCTCGTGACCTTAACAAGCCAGACAGAGGATGCATTTATTTACTATACACAGAATGGAGATACTCCTTCTTCTTCTGCAACAAGATGTTATAGATATGAAGAGCCTTTTACCACAGATTCTTTAGCAGATGTAAAAGCAATCGCAGTTTGTGATGCATATTTAGACAGTGATGTAACAACAGACAATATTGAACCTCTTGTGTTATCTTTTAACGGAAATGGCGCATCTGCAGGAAATATGTCTGGTGTGGAATTTTTAAGCGGCGTATTGTTAAATCTTTCACAGAATACATATGCTCGTAATGCATATACCTTTGCAGGCTGGAACACCAAGGCAGATGGAACTGGTGAAGCGTATGCAGATATGGCACAAGTGGACACCAGTGCATGGACAGGAAACGTAACACTTTATGCACAGTGGACACCAATTACTTATCATATTTATTATGAATTAAATGGCGGAGCAAACAATGCAGGCAACCCTGCAACCTATACAACAACGGCAGCAGTTAATTTGAACGCGCCGGAAAGAACGGGTTATAATTTTGACGGCTGGTATACAGACAGCAGTTATCAGAACAAAGTAACAAACATCCCGGCAGGAAGCATGGGAGATGTTACATTTTACGCAAAATGGTCTGTTGTGAATTATTCCATTACTTACAATTTAAATGGTGGAACAAACAACAGCAATCCAACATCGTATAATATTGAGTCTTCCGTTACTTTAAGCAGCCCGGAAAAGAATGGCTATACATTTGATGGCTGGTATAAAGAAAGTGATTTCAAGACAAAGGTAACTTCCATTGAATCTGGAAATACCGGAAATCTCACACTATTTGCAAAGTGGACAGAAACAAAATATAAAATTAAATATTCTCTTTCCGGTGGAAAAAATGATGCGGACAACCCGACAGCCTATACCATCAATACAAAGGTCAGCTTAAAAGCCCCAACCAGAAAGGGTTACACCTTTGCAGGCTGGTATACAGATGCTTCGTATAAGAAAAAAATAACGAAGATTTCAAAGGGTACAACAGGTAATATCACCCTGTATGCGAAGTGGAATGCAAACGAATATAAGATTGTATACAAAGGAAATGGAAGCACCAGCGGAAAAATGTCTAATACCAGCTGCAAATATGGAACTTCTTATAAGCTTACTGCGAACAAGTTTAAAAAGAAGGGTTACACCTTTGTGGGCTGGAATACAAAAGCGGATGGAAGTGGAACTACTTACAAAAACAAAGCAAGTATCAAAAATCTTACCGCTACGTCCAA
This sequence comes from Roseburia sp., assembly GCA_045121975.1. Classification (GTDB taxonomy): domain Bacteria; phylum Bacillota; class Clostridia; order Lachnospirales; family Lachnospiraceae; genus Roseburia. The sequence goes on along the minus strand of JBGVHB010000038.1, from coordinate 13,610 downwards.
TAAGAAAGTAACATTATACGCACAGTGGAAAAAGACAAAATATACAGTAACCTATAAATTAAATGGCGGAAAAAATAATAAAAAGAATCCAACTTCTTATTACATCACAACTTCCACAAAGACTTTAAAGAATCCGACCAGAAAAGGCTACACATTTGAGGGCTGGTACACAGACAAGAAATTCAAGAACAAAGTAACGAAAATCAAAAAAGGAAGTACCGGTAATATCACACTTTACGCAAAGTGGAAAAAGAAATAACGAAATAAATAAGATTGCCATTGCAAACAGCACCCTGATGCGTGTATAATTGCAATGGCAATTGCTATTAAAACAGCAATTTTTTTCAGAAACAAAAGCAAATAACCGGGATGCACCGGAATTTAAGGAGGAAATCATGGGAAGAGATGTCATTATTGCTTGTGATTTTAACAGTAAGGAAGAAGTAATTAACTTTTTAAGCAAGTTTGAGAATGAGAAACCATTTGTAAAAATCGGAATGGAGCTTTTTTATGCAGAAGGACCGGAAATCGTAAGAACCATTAAGAGCATGGGACACAAGATTTTCCTTGACTTAAAATTACATGATATTCCAAATACAGTAAAGAAATCTATGTCTGTATTATCAAATCTGGATGTAGATATGTGTAACGTACATGCAGCAGGAACAAAAGCTATGATGTCTGCAGCGATTGAAGGCTTAACAAGAGCAGATGGAACAAGACCACTTCTTATCGCAGTTACACAGCTGACTTCAACCAGCGAAGAAGTAATGCAGGAAGAACTTTGGATTGAGAAACCAATCGACGAGACAGTTATGCATTATGCAAAAAATACAATGGAAGCAGGCTTAGATGGTGTTGTATGTTCTCCATTAGAGGCAGGAAAAGTACACGAAGTATGTGGTGAGAAGTTCTTAACTATCACACCAGGCGTTCGTTTCGCAGACGGCGAGGTTGGCGACCAGAAACGTGTAATGACACCAGCACAGGCTAAAATAAATGGCTCTGACTACATCGTAGTAGGAAGACCTATCACACAGGCAGCAGACCCGGTAGCAGCTTATAGAAGATGCGTAGAAGAGTTTGTGGGCTAAGAAAAAACAAATAGATTAAGGGCATACCATGACAGAGGGTTATGGTATGCTTTTTTAATTTACAGGAATTTAACACTTTACCCAGTTACCGAATTGACAGATAACTAAGAAACAGGCATAATGAAAAATAGTTTTGAATGACTAGAAGGAGGAACTTATGGACACAAATTATAATGTGACAAATCAGAATGGTTTTGAACAGCCAGTAAAAGAGAAAAGGGGGTTAAGCGGCAGCACTTTAAAGATGATTGCAATTGTTACAATGTTAATTGACCACATCGGAGCAGCCATTCTTGGAAGAATGCTTATGGCAAATGGCATGGGAAGCTTAGATGGAACAGATTTAGCAGCAACAACGCAATGGCTTTCTGAAAATGGGACACTTTACTATACATATATGATTTTCCGTATGATTGGACGAGTGGCATTCCCGATTTTCTGCTTTTTATTAGTGCAGGGCTTCTTACATACAAGCAACAAGAAAAAATATGCATTACGCCTTGGCTTATTTGCATTAATTTCAGAGATTCCATTTGACCTTGCAGTAACAAGCAAAGTGCTTGAATTTGATTATCAGAATGTATTCTTTACACTGTTTATCGGTCTGCTTACCATGATGGCATACGAAGCAGTAGAGAAAAAAGAAGAGTGGAACAATGTAATTAGAGTTATCTGCTATATTCTCGTTGTATTAGCCGGCATGGGAATCGCAAATTTCTTAAAAACAGACTATGATGCAATCGGTGTATTCTGCATTATGATGTTATACATTTTCCGTAAAAATAAGGTAAGCCAGATTGTTGTCGGATGCTGTTCGTTTTTATGGGAGATTACAGCGCCATTAGCATTTGTTCCAATCGGATTTTATAATGGAAAAAGAGGATGGAAGATGAAATATTTCTTCTATGCATTTTATCCGGTACACTTATTGATTTTATATTTTATCTGCTATTTTATGGGGCTTGCGGGATATTCAGCAGTATAGGAGGCATACAGCATGCAGCTTGTAGAAGGAAGACCAGAGACAAAGGAAAATCGTTTAGATAAAGAGATTCGCGTTTACGATTTATTGGATTCGCTTGGAATTCAGTATTGGCGCGTAGACCATGAAGCGGCAGAGACGATGGAGGCATGCGCAGAGGTTGACAAAGCACTTGCCCCAGCAGTTATCTGTAAAAACTTATTTTTATGCAATGCGCAGAAAACAAAATTTTATATGCTGATGATTACCGGAGATAAGCATTTTAAAACAAAGGAAATATCACATCAAATTAACAGTTCAAGACTTTCCTTTGCTCCGGCAGAATATATGGAAAAATATTTAGACATTACACCAGGCTCTGTCAGCGTTATCGGACTTATGAATGACACTGACAATCAGGTGCAGCTTTTGGTGGATGAAGATGTGTTAAAAGGAGAATATTTCGGATGCCATCCCTGCATTAACACATCGAGTCTGAAATTGAAACTTTCGGATGTCTTTGGAACGTTTTTAGAAGCTGTGCATCATGATTATATTGTAGTAAAGCTTGGAAATACGGAGAATACGAATGAATAAATTTGTACTGCGGCAGTCATTATTACTTTTACTGACTGCGACTATCTGGGGTGTGGCTTTTGTTGCCCAGAGCGTTGGAATGGATTATGTTGAGCCATTTACCTTTAATGCAGTGCGTTCTGTGATTGGAGGCATAGTACTTCTTCCATGTATCGCACTTTTTGATAAAAAGATGTGTACGCCACAGGCGGACACTGATGCTGAGAATGAGATTACCGGACAGAAAGCAGGAAAGGCAGAAGGAAAAACACTTCTGCTTGCGGGCATCAGCTGTGGCACACTTCTTTTTATTGCAAGCAATCTGCAGCAGTTTGGAATTAAATATACAACCGTTGGAAAAGCTGGCTTTGTGACTGCTATGTACATTGTGATTGTACCGATACTTGGTATTTTTCTAAAGAAAAGGGCAGGCATTAAAATCTGGGCAGCAGTTGCTTTAGCAGTCGCAGGGCTTTATCTGCTTTGTATGACAGGCGGTGGATTTTTCCTGCAAAAAGGGGACATACTGGTATTACTCTGTGCAGTCGTGTTTTCTTTTCACATTTTGTGCGTGGATTATTTTGCACCAAAAGTAAGTGGCGTAAAGCTTTCCTGCATTCAGTTTTTTACCTGCGGAATCTTGTCAGGAATCTGCATGCTGTTATTTGAAAATCCACAGATAAATCTGATTTTGGATGCATGGATGCCGATTTTATATGCAGGTGCATTATCGTGTGGTGTCGGATATACATTGCAGGTAATTGGTCAGAAAGGGCTTAATCCAACAGTGGCATCGCTGCTTATGAGTATGGAGTCTGTGATTTCTGTTATTGCAGGCTGGCTCATTTTAAGACAGGAAATGTCTGTGAGAGAACTGTCTGGCTGTATCTTAATGTTTATGGCAATTATTCTTGCACAGCTGCCGGATTTTGCAAAAAAATCAGCAGAAACAGACAGAAAATAAAAATTTCGTGACAGCCAGTGAAAGACTGTGCTATGATAGTAAAAGAGTAAAGCTTTCGGCTTCCGAAAGCTTTTTTTATTCACAGGAATTTGCACAAGTCCTATGAATAAAAAAAGTCTTCGGATGGGAGGCGCAGAAGGCGTGCTTTTTAAGTTTTTGGAGATGTACGATGATAAGAAAAGCAGAATTAAGAGATATACCAGAATTAATGGAAATATATAATGATGCCATTTTAAATACAACAGCGACTTTTGATACGGAAGTGAAGGATTACGAGAATCGTCTTGCGTGGTTTCGTGAGCACGAAGGAAAGTACCGGCTTCTGGTGAAGGAGCTGGATGGCAGAATTGCAGGATATGCATCCCTTTCCCGTTATCGGGATAGAAAGGCGTTTGATGCTGCAGTAGAGATATCTGTTTATATTCATAAGGATTATCGAGGGCGTAAGGTTGGACAGGAATTGATGAAAGAGATTCTTGCGTTTGCAAAAGAATGTCAGGACATTGAGACGGTAATATCACTGATTACCAGCAACAATGCAGTAAGTATTTATCTGCATAAGAAGTTTGGTTTTTCTTTTTGCGGGCAGATTCAGAATGCAGGGAACAAATTCGGGGAAAAATTGTCACTGAATGCATACCAGATAATATACGAAAGGTAATGCATGACACCCTGTTAATGTAAGGAATAGGTGAATGCGATGACGAAATATTTTAGAACAGATGACCAGGTTATACACGAGGTAGAAAAATTATGTGATGGATGCTGGGTACAGATGATTCAGCCATCACAGCAGGAATGTGAAGAATTAGCAGAAACATTAATGATAGATATTGAAGACGTGCAGGCAGCACTTGACGTTGAAGAAAGCTCACGTATTGAACTGCAGGATGGATATACACTGATTCTTGTGGATATTCCGGCGGCAGAAGTACGTCACGAGAAACAGATGTATACAACAATTCCACTGGGTATTATTTTAACACAGGATGTGATTGTTACCATTTGTACAGAAGATACACCAGTGCTTAAGAACTTTGTATTAAGCCGCGTAAAAGAGTTTAGTACCAAAAAGAGACTGCGCTTTGTATATCAGATTTTGTATCGTACTGCGGGCACATATCAGACAAGCCTTCGCATTATTGACAAGAAAAGAATGGAAGTGGAAGGACGCATTGGTAAAAATACAGATAATGCCGACTTAATCGAGCTGCACGAGCTGGAATCCACACTTGTTTACTTTGCAACATCCTTAAGAGCAAATGGAAATGTGCTTGACCGTTTAACACGTTATAAACGATTAGAGCAGTATCCGGAGGATAAAGAGTTGTTAGATGATGTGATTGTCGAAAACCGTCAGGCGATTGAAATGACAGGTATTTACCGAGACATCATCAATGGTACAAGAGAGCTGATGTCAGCGGTGTTAGATAACCGTCTGAATAACGTAATGAAGTATCTGACTTCAATTACGATTGTTATGGCGATTCCAACTATGATTTCTGGCTTATATGGAATGAACGTAAATACTGCGGGAATGCCATTTGCAGCAATGAAGCATGGTTTTGCCATAATTTGCGTTTTGACAGTATTAATCTGTGCCATTACCATGCTTGTTTTAAGAAAAAAGAAGATGTTATAAAGAATGAAAACGAAAATATATGGAACGATAGGCCCTGCGTGTTATAAGCAGGAAATATTAAAACAATTATTTGAAAAAGGAATGACAGGAATCCGGCTAAATCTTTCCCATGCAAGTCTTTGTGAATGCAGTGACTGGCTTGAAAATATTCATAAGGCTTACGAGAGCTGCTTAGAAGATGATGGAAAAAAGAAAAGTGTGCCGGAAATCTTAATTGATTTGCAAGGGCCGGAGCTTCGCCTTGGAAAGCTGTCAGCAGAAAGGTCATTGGCAGAGGGAGATATGCTTACTCTGCGTCAAAATGGACAGACGAATCTTTTTGACCCGACAGAGATTCCTGTGCCGGATAGCGTGATAAAAGAGCTTACAGCCGGACAGGAGATTCTTTTTGACGATGGTAAAATTTTGTTAAAAGTAGAAGAACTTCTTTCCGGGCATGGTGCGGAATGTCAGGTTGTGCGCGGTGGCATCTTAAAAAGTGGAAAAAGCATTGCGCTTGTGGGAAAAGAAGTGGATGCACCAACTTTAACAGAAGGCGACTTAAAGAATCTTGCAGCTGCCAAATCGTATGGCGTTACCGGAGTGATGCTTCCGTTTGTCCGCGGCAAAGAGGATTTAATCAACCTGAAAAATGCATTAATAGAAGCGGGTGCTAGGGAAATTCAGATTTTTGCCAAAATAGAAAACATGACTGGCGTAGATAAAATAGAAGAACTTCTGCCATATTGTGATGAGATAGTAATCGCAAGAGGTGACTTAGGGAATGCGATGCCACTTTGGGAGCTTCCGGTAGTTCAGGCAAAGCTTGCAAAAGTCTGCAAGCAGGCAGGAAAGCCTTTTATGGTGGTGACACAGATGCTTGCCTCAATGGAGCACGCAGCAGTTCCAACAAGAGCCGAGGTGTCCGACATTTTCCGGGCGGTAGAAGAGGGTGCTTCATCTGTAATGGTCACAGGTGAAACTGCAGCCGGAGCTTACCCGGTAGAAGCCATGACCTATCTCGTAAATACCGTACGCGCAGCAGAAGCATATCTTGAAAAATAGGGACGCAGCCTAAATTCTGAAAAATGGGGACGTAGCCTAAATTTCAAAAAACAGGGACGCAGCCTAAATTTCGAAATTTAGGCTGCGTCCCCAGATTTCGAAATTTAGGCTACGTCCCTATTTTTCAAAAGTATCGCGTTGCGAAACTTTTTTAACGTTCGAAGCGTCCGCTTGCTCCGCATGGAAGTACCAGTCCGTTAGAGGAAACTGGAAGACCGATTTCATCAGCGCGGATTGTGCCATGATATTTGCGAAGTACGGTATTCATCATATAGCTTAAGACGGCTGGCTGTAAGCCTGTTGTGTAAGAGTTAATTAAGAAGAAAAGCGGGTCATCACTTAACAGCTGCTCACAAAGCTGTACCAATGGATAAATCGCTTCTTCAATTTTCCATATCTCGCCTTTTGGTCCTCTTCCATAAGAAGGTGGGTCCATAATGATTGCATCATAATGATTACCGCGGCGGATTTCACGCTCTACGAATTTGACACAATCATCTACAATCCAGCGGATTGGGGCATCTTTTAAGCCGGAAGAAACGGCGTTTTCTTTTGCCCAGGTAACCATACCTTTAGAAGCATCCACGTGTGTAACGCTTGCTCCGGCAGCAGCTGCAGCAAGTGTTGCACCGCCTGTATAAGCAAAAAGATTTAAAACCTTAATTGGTCTGCCTGCTTTTTTGATTTTGTCAGAGAACCAGTCCCAGTTTGCTGCCTGCTCAGGGAAAAGTCCGGTATGCTTAAAGCTGAATGGCTTTAAGTTAAAGGTCAGGCTTTTATAATGAATCTGCCACTGCTCTGGCAAATCGAAGAACTCCCATTCGCCGCCGCCTTTCGCACTGCGGTGATAGTGGCCGTTCATTTTTTTCCAGCCTTTCTGTGTTTTCGGAGTGTCCCAGATGACCTGAGGGTCTGGACGAACCAAAATATAATTGCCCCAGCGCTCTAACTTTTCTCCTTTTGAACAATCTATCACTTCATAATCTTTCCAATTTTCTGCAATCCACATAAGAATCCTTTCTAAAAAACAATTATTTTCTTTTCCATGTTGATGGCATGAAGAGAACCATCATCGGGAACAACTCTAAACGCCCTGCTAACATATTAAACATCAGAACAAATTTCGAAAATGGAGAAAAAATCGAGAAGTTCTGCGTTGGCCCTACAAGGTCAAACCCCGGTCCGATATTGTTCAATGTTGCAACGACAGCGGTAAAGTTAGTTGTAAAATTATACTCATCGACACTAATTAATAGTGTAGACATCAGTAATAAAACAAAGTAAATGGCAAGAAACACGTTGGTATTTCGCAGAGTTTCATGTTCAACTACATGACCATTCAAACGAATTTTTTTAATCTGGCGTGGATGAATAATCATAGAAAGTTCCTTACGAATCGTCCGAAACAAGATAACGACACGAGAAACCTTGATACCGCCACCGGTACTGCCAGCACATGCGCCAATAAACATCAGAATAATTAGGATGCATTTGGACATTTCCGGCCAGAGGTCATAGTTGGTTGTGGCATATCCGGTTGAGGTAATGAGAGAACCAACCTGAAAAAATGCGTGGCGCGCTGTCTCTTCAAAAGAACCATATAGCGAGAAGGTATTAAAAATGATAAGTACCGCAGATGCAAAAATAATGGTGAAATACCAGCGGACCTCCTCAATTTTAAAAGCCTCTTTCATTTTACCTGATATTATCAGGAAATATGCGGAGTAGTTGACACCGCTTAAAATCATAAATATCGTTATAATATTCTGCTGGATAGGTGTGTAGCTGGCGAGATTGTCATTTTTGATACCAAAACCACCAGTTCCTGTTGTTCCAAAACTTAACGTCAATGAATCAAAGAGCGGCATGCCAAAGATGCATAGCAGGACAATTTGAGTGAGGGTCATTGCGATGTAAATATAGTATAAAAATTTGGCAGTGTCCTTTACGTGCGGAACCAGCTTACTTACAGAAGGACCTGTACTTTCAGCTTTCATCAGATACATGGTAGAACCGCCCATCAGAGGGAGAATTGCCATAATGAAAACAAATACCCCCATACCGCCAATCCAATGGGAGAAACTCCGCCAAAAGATGCTTGCATGTGATAATGCTTCGACATCATTTAAAATACTTGCTCCAGTTGTGGTGAAACCGGAAACCATCTCAAACAAAGCATCTACATAGGATGGAATATCACCGGACAGCACAAAAGGAATTGCACCGAATATACTCATGATAATCCAGCATAACGCTACCGTTACGAATCCGTCCTTAGTATAAAGCGTTTTAGAAATCGGCTTTTTGCGTGCCAGAAGAAAACCAAGCAGCAGACAGATAACGGCTGTAATAAGGTAAGAAAAACCTGCTTTTTCCTGATATATCAGACCTACCAGTGCCGGGAGAGCTAAAAAAGCGGCTTCAAATTTTAATAAACATCCTAGAATATATCGAATAATTGAATAATTCATTGCCGACTAATCCTCCAGAATTTCTTTAATATCAGAAACGCGATAACCGGAAATTACAACAAGAACGGAGTCACCAGCCTGCATACTGTCCTGACCGGATGGCACGATAACCTTGCCATTGCGGTAGATGCAGCAGACGAGTGTGTTTTTTCGCAGATGCAAATCCTGCAGTGGAATATTTGCAACAGCAGAATCTTCCTTAATAATAAATTCCAATGCTTCTGCTTTTCCATTTGCCAGCTTGTAGAGCTTCTCGACATTGCTGTTCATCGAATTACTTGTGGAACGTACATATTTCAAAATATAATCCGCAGTAATGACACGTGGATAAATGATACTTCCGAGGTTTAATTCGTTGATAACAGAGTTAAAGCTGATTCGGTTGATTTTTGTAACAGTTTTTGCATTCGAAACATCATTTGCGTAAAGGGAAAGCAGAATGTTTTCCTCATCTAAACCAGTCAAAGCAGCAAATCCCTGTGCATGTTCTAAGCCCTCTTCTGAAAGCAGCGTCTGGTCTGTGGCATCTCCGCAGATAACGGTTGCTTCCGGCAGAATTTCAGCCAGATGCTCACAGCGGTCTTTATCAACTTCAATAATTGTGACTGCAATTCCGGACTGCAATAAGCTTTTGGCAAGATAGTAGCTGATTTTTCCACCGCCGGCAATAATTGCATTTTTGACACGATTTTTCATAATGCCGATTTTCTGGAAAAAGTCGATGGCAGAGCGGCGCTGGGCAGCAATGGCAACAACATCTCCTTCCATAAATTCAAAATTACCGTTTGGAATAATGACTTCATCTCCGCGAATGGCAGTACAAACTAACACATTGCAGTGAAAGGCCTGCTGTAAATTAAAAAGCTTTAAGCCAATTAATGGAGAATCTTTTCCTACTTTAAAATGAAGCATTTCCACATGCCCTTTTGCAAAGGAATCCACGCGGATAGCGGAAGGAAGCTGAAAGACTCTTGCGATTTCGTGTGCAGCTGCCTGCTCCGGGTTAATAATCATAGCAAGGTCAAATTCCTTTTTCAGAAAATCAACTTCATCATTATATAATGGGTTGCGGACACGCGCGATAGTCTGGCAGTGGCCGCTTTTCTTTGCGATAACACAGCAGAGAAGATTCTTTTCGTCATCACCGGTAACTGCAACCAGCAAATCGGCAGAAGAAATTCCTGCTTCCACAAGGGTGCGGTGGTTAATACCATTTCCGACAACTCCCATAGCGTCCATTGAGTCGGTAATGCGCGAAACACGCTCCGGCTTCTCGTCGATTACCACAAGGTTGTGGTCTTCATTACTCAGCTGTTCTGCAAGTGTGTAGCCAACCTTGCCACAGCCAACAATAATTATGTTCATAATTGTACTCCTTAGATAATTAGATTTAAAACATAACTTATAAAAAGTATGACACATTTTTGTCACACCAATCTATTATAACATGCTTTGTTATATTTGGGTAAAAAAGATATTTTGATACTGCTTTTGGAAGTATTTATATAGGAAGAAACATAAATTTTCCTAAACTTCAAAAAAAGTGGAAAAAGTACTTGCATTTTAGAAAACTATCATCTATAATATGCATTGCTGTGACATTGATAGCGTAGAAGCGTGAGGTTGCTGCAAACGATTGCAGGTTTTCCGTGGAGCGAATGTCAAGTTAGGAAACTGGCGACAAGTCACTGTATCACGAATAACGTCTACAGAAGGTAGAAACAACGCGTAAGAATCAACGGGAAGATTTTGCGGAATTGACGGTTGAGGATACACGCGGGATAGTGTACAGTCACCGCTTGTCGTACTGAATTAATAAGTGCGAAAAGGAGGCGGCTTTTTTTTATGGCAAGTCAAGTAATGAGAATCACATTGAAAGCTTATGATCATGAATTAGTTGATTCTTCAGCTAAGAAGATTATTGAGACTGTTAAGAAGAATGGATCACAGGTGAGCGGACCAGTACCTCTTCCAACTAAGAAGGAAGTTGTTACTATCTTAAGAGCTACTCACAAATACAAAGATTCACGTGAACAGTTCGAGCAGAGAACTCATAAGAGACTCATTGATATCATGACACCAACCCAGAAAACAGTTGATGCTTTATCTCGTTTAGAGATGCCAGCTGGTGTTTACATTGATATCAAAATGAAAAACAAATAAATTGTTTTCATCTCAGAAAAACAAATAAGTTTTTCAAAACAAATTAATTTAGTTAATATCCTGAAGGGTTTTATATAGAAGCAATGAAAGTGAGTCGTGGCAGAGCTTCGATTCTAAGGTTTGAAAACAACCTTCGTTCCACTTATATGGACTTTCTAGGATGAACGGGTCCGCTGCCCCATAATGGGTATGAAGCGTTCCGCTGTAGAGAAAACAGGAGGTAAAGAAATGAAGAAAGCGATTTTAGCAACAAAAGTCGGAATGACACAGATCTTCAATGCAGATGGTGTATTAGTACCAGTTACTGTATTAGAAGCAGGTCCTTGTTCTGTAACACAGGTTAAAACTGTTGAGAACGATGGATACAGTGCAGTACAGGTTGCATTTGTTGATAAGAAAGAAAAAGTTGTCAACAAAGATGCAAACGGAAAGAAAGAAATCAGAAACAGACATGGCGTAAACAAAGCTGAGATGGGACACTTTGCAAAAGCAGGTGTATCTGGTAAGAGATTTGTTAAAGAGTTCAAGTTTGAGAACGCTGCAGATTACAACTTAGGTGATGTAATCAAAGCTGACATTTTTGCTGAAGGCGACAAGATTGACGCAACAGCAATTTCCAAAGGAAAAGGATTCCAGGGCGCTATTAAGAGATTAGGACAGCATAGAGGTCCTATGGCTCATGGTTCTAAATTCCATCGTCATCAGGGTTCTAATGGTGCTTGTTCTTCACCAAGCCGCGTATTCAAAGGAAAAGGAATGCCTGGACATATGGGTAGCGTAAAAGTTACAACTCAGAATCTTGAAGTTGTACGCGTTGACGCTGAGAACAACCTGCTCTTAGTTAAAGGTGCTGTACCAGGAGCTAAGAAATGTTTAGTAACAATCAAAGAAACTGTAAAAGCAGGTAAATAGTGCTTAATTAGGAAAGGAGGAATTAACGATGGCTAACGTAGCTGTTTATAATATGGAAGGCAAAGAAGTTGGCACAATGGAATTAAATGACGCTATCTTCGGAGTAGAAGTAAACGAACATTTAGTACACATGGCTGTACTTCAGCAGCTTGCAAACAACCGTCAGGGAACACAGAAAGCTAAAACACGTTCCGAAGTAAGCGGCGGTGGTAGAAAACCATGGAGACAGAAAGGAACAGGTCATGCAAGACAGGGTTCTACAAGAGCTCCACAGTGGACACATGGTGGTGTAGTATTTGCTCCAACACCAAGAGATTACTCTTTCAAACTTAACAAGAAAGAGAAGAGAGCAGCTCTTAAATCTGCTTTAACATCAAGAGTAGCAGAAAACAAATTCATCGTTGTTGATGAATTAAAACTTGATGAAATCAAAACAAAGAAATTTGTTGAAGTTATGGGTAACTTAAAAGTTGAGAAAGCTTTAGTAGTATTAAACGATATGGATACTAACGTAATCGCATCTGCTAAAAACATCCCAACAGTTAAGACAGCTCAGACAAACGAAATCAACGTTTTTGACGTATTAAAATATGATACAGTTGTTGTAACAAAAGACGCTGTTAAAACAATCGAGGAGGTGTATGCATAATGGCAAACGTACAGTATTATGATGTAATCCTCAAACCAGTAGTAACTGAAAAATCTATGGCAGCTATGGCTGAGAAGAAATATACTTTCTTAGTTCATCCAGATGCAAACAAAACCATGATTAAAGAAGCAGTAGAAAAAATGTTCGAAGGAACAAAAGTTGCCAGCGTTAATACCATGAACATGGATGGAAAAAACAAAAGACGTGGTATGGTAACAGGTAAAACTGCTAAAACAAAGAAAGCTATCGTAACATTAACAGCTGATAGCAAAGACATCGAAATCTTCGCTGGTTTATAAAGCGAAAAGCAGTTCTAAGCCATCACGCCAGTGGGCATGATGCCAAGAACAGCTAAGTTTCGCTTCGGAGAATGCAAAAGCAGCATTCTCCTGTAACAGATATGCACTTAGAGACGGTGCGATAAACAATAGTCGAAAGGAGAAAGACAATGGGAATTAAGACATATAACCCATATACACCTTCCAGAAGAAATATGACTGGTTCAGATTTTTCTGAGATTACAAAAGCAACTCCTGAAAAATCTTTAACAACTTCTTTAAAGAAGAACGCTGGTCGTAACAATCAGGGTAAAATCACTGTTAGACATCATGGTGGTGGAAACAGAAGAAAATACAGAGTAATCGATTTCAAGAGAAATAGCAAAGACGGTATCGCAGCAAAAGTTATCGGTATCGAATACGACCCAAACAGAACAGCTAACATCGCTTTAATCTGCTACGCAGACGGCGAGAAAGCTTATATCTTAGCTCCACAGGGATTAACAGACGGAATGACTGTTATGAGCGGTGCTACAGCAGAAGTTCGTGTTGGTAACTGCTTACCACTTGAAAACATTCCAGTTGGTACACAGGTACACAACATTGAGTTATATCCAGGTAAGGGTGGACAGTTAGTTCGTTCCGCTGGTATGAGTGCTCAGTTAATGGCTAAAGAAGGAAAATACGCTACATTAAGACTTCCATCTGGAGAAATGCGTATGGTTCCACTTAACTGCCGCGCTACAATCGGTGTTATCGGAAACGCTGACCACAACCTTGTAAACATTGGTAAAGCTGGACGTAAACGTCACATGGGTATCCGCCCAACAGTTCGTGGTTCTGTTATGAACCCTAA
>JBGVHB010000037.1:0-2669 GCA_045121975.1 Roseburia sp. | reverse complement strand
TTTCAATACCCATCATCACTTGATTCTAAACGATTAGCTATTCGTTATGCTGAAGATGGTGGTATTGAAAAAGATGGACTTGTTGAAATTCGTAGAGGATGTAAGGATTTAGATTTGGGTGGTTCACATTATGCCCAAGTTCGTATTATGGTTGATGGAACACATTACATTAAAGGTATGGCTGTATATTCTGATGACTTACCAGATGGTGTTGATATTATGTTTAATACCAATAAAGGTAAAAACAAATCTAAAATGGAATGTTTAAAACCTATTAAAGATGATCCAGATAACCCATTTGGAGCTTTAGTTAAAGCTGGCGGACAAAGTTATTATACAGATGCTAATGGTGAAAGAAAACTATCGCCCATTAATAAAACAAGAGAAGAAGGAGACTGGAATGATTGGAGTGATAGCTTACCATCTCAATTCTTATCAAAACAAAGTCTTAAATTAGTAAAACAACAAACAGGATTAGCTATTGCGGATAAACAAGCAGAATTTGATGAAATCATGACTATAACTAATCCAACTGTTAAGAAAGCATTATTGAAATCATTTGCTGATGAATGTGATTCAACTGCTGTGCATCTAGATGCAGCATCTTTACCTGGTCAAAGATACCAAGTTATCTTACCTGTTCCTAGTATGAAAGATAACGAAATCTATGCACCAAACTTTGAAAATGGTACAAAAGTTGCTTTAGTTCGTTATCCACATGGTGGTATATTCGAAATACCAATCTTAACTGTTAATAATAAACAAGCTGATGCCGAAAAAATGATTGGTAAAAATGCATTAGATGCTGTGTGTATTAATATGAAAGTAGCAGAACAACTATCAGGAGCAGACTTTGATGGTGACACAGCTATGGTTATACCTACAGGTAGAGGGGTAAATATTAATAGCAAACCCCCACTAAAAGAACTAGAAGGATTCGATCATAAAATGCTGTATCCTGAGATTCCAGGAATGAAATACATGAAATCAGTAGATAAAGATGGTAAAATAAAAGACAACACACAACAAGAAATGGGTAAAATTTCAAACTTAATTACAGATATGACATTAATGGGTGCTAGTGATCAAGAATTAGCTAGAGCTGTTAAGCATTCAATGGTTGTAATTGATGCTGGTAAACATAAACTTAACTATAAACAAAGTGAAATCGATAATAATATTGCTGAATTAAAAAGAAAATACCAAGGACACATTGATGAAAATGGTAAATATAGAGAAGGTACAGGAACAATTGTATCTAGAGCTAAAGGTCAAACTTCAGTATTAAAAAGACAAGGATCTCCTATTATCGATCCTGAAACAGGTAAACAAACATGGAAAGTAGCAGACGATGTTACTTATGAACAAAAAGTAGTTAATCCTAAAACAGGAGAAGTTACTTATAAAACTGTAACTAAAACACAAAAGAGTACTAAAATGGCAGAGACTGACGATGCTATGACATTAGTTAGTAAATTCAGAGAGCCAAGAGAGATTGCGTATGCGGAGTATGCTAACAAAATGAAAGCCCTAGCTAATCAAGCACGTAAAGAGATGGTTAATACAAAAGACATCCCCTACTCCCCTGAGGCTAAAGCTAAATATGCCCCCCAAGTAGACCGCTTAAACGCCGCCCTTAACGTAGCCCTAAAGAACGCCCCTAAGGAACGCCAGGCTCAAACCATAGCTAACGCTGTAGTACAAGCTAAAAAAGCAGCAAATCCTGACATGACCAAAAAAGAAATTAAAAAAGCGGGACAACAAGCTTTAGATAAAGCCCGTAGACAAGTAGGAGCTAAAAGAGAATTGATTGAAATCTCAGACCTAGAATGGGAAGCTATACAAGCAGGTGCTATCAGCCCTAATAAACTACAACAAATTCTAAATAATTGTAATATGGATACAGTAAAACAAAAAGCTATGCCTAAATCTACACGTACTCTAAGTGATGCTAAGATTAATCATATCGCCACTTTAAAACGATCAGGCTATACTAACGAACAAATAGCGGATAAATTAGGTGTTTCTGTTTCTACAGTAATTAAACATATGAAAGGAGATAAATAATATGAAAACAATGTTAACTACTGTTGACAATCCTTACGATCCTATCGATGACTTCGTTAAATGGTATATGTTTGATGTTGAAAGTGGTTATAATTCTTGTGCTTATTTAGCAAGAATTGCAAGAACTTCTGATCAATTCACAGACTTAGAAAATGATGAAGAAATCGAAAGAGCAATCGATGAAATAATTAAATATGATTTTAGAAATATTTATGTTAAAGTTCAACGATAATAAATAATAAAAAAGATAGATTGTTTATTAAATAAAAATAATGTTGTACTCACATGTTGACGGTTCTATTAAGAATCGCCACATGGGGGGAGGGGTCCTCAAAAAACCCACCCCCTATTGCATCGCCGCCCTCCTAAAAAATTCTCCGGGGGTGATATTTTGGAAAACAAATTACGGTGTGTTTACCCCGGCTTTCAATCTTCTTCCCTTGGCTGGTTAATTTGTTCGCTTTTTCCTCTCCTTTCAGCGTTCAAAAGTGGATTGAAAGTCGCGCTAAACACATCGTGATGGATTTATATTTAACAGAAAAGGGGGTTGAAAGTATGGCTAAGAAAAAAGAAACAACTACGAAAGATACACCTAAGAAAAT
>JBGVHB010000036.1:0-1955 GCA_045121975.1 Roseburia sp. | reverse complement strand
GATTTTAAACCTGTTGGAGAAAATAAAAATGATATTTAGCGATGGTAGAAACATAACTCAAATTAATGTGAGTTTGATTGCTAATGTTACAAATTTGATTGAAGTTCTTAATCAAATTGATGAAAAAAATCTGACTGCACCGTTTAACAGTTTTAGTCTGATGTTTGTTAATAGCAGCGGAACTCACTTAATACGTTATACAGATATTTTTGAAGAATCCAAAAGTGCAGTAATACATCAACTCAAAAAAATTCTGAAATATCCACAAAATTATTTTCATGTTAATGTATTTATGACTACAGTTGAACCGCCTGAACGTGATAGAACTTATGTATTGGGGAAAAATAAGAAAAAACTATCAGAATTTTTTAGCAACGATTATAAAAAATAATTTTTTGTGGAATAAATAAAATGGAAAAAACAGTTATAACGTGTGATGTGGAATGTTACCCTAATTATTTTTTAGTTACGCTGTACAGAGTTTCAGACGGTGCAACAGTTTTTATAGATATGCACAATGACAATCTGGAGCCAAGTGCATTAGAAAAATTACGCTCCATGTTATCACGTTATACTGTTGTTACATATAACGGCAATTATTACGACTTGCCTTTAATCTTTATGTTTATATCCGGTTGTAGCAACCAAACTCTAAAAGAATATTCTGATAGACTGATTCACGAAAGAATCAAACCGTGGGAGATTGAAAGAATCTATAAAGATTTTTCGATTGATGCAATAGATTTGATAGATTTGTGTCCGTTGCAGTCTACATTAAAAATTTACGGCGGCAGACTGCATACAAAGACCATGCAAGATTTGCCACTTCCACCAGATGCGATTATTCCACAAGAAAAAATAAATACCATCAGAAAATATTGCAAAAATGACACACGCATAACCGCAGAACTGTACAACGAGTTATCCTTTAATTTACAAATTCGTGAAAAATTAGGTGCTGAAATTGGTACAGATTTGCGCTCAAAAGGCGATGCAAAAATAGCTGAAACTTTAATAATTAAAAAAATTTATTCAGACCGTCAGACTGTCAGACCGCAGAACGTGGTTAAACCTGGAACGGCATATAACTACACTGCACCAAAATTTATTAAATTTGAGTCTGCACTGTTGCAGCAGATTAAGCATCAGTTTGAAAATTTACCATACACGGTTGCCGACAACGGCCATGTAAATTTTGAATTTGAGAATAAGAAAAAATCCTATAATTTCAGTTTTTATGGCACTAAATATACTTGCGGTATTGGTGGACTGCATTCATGCGAAAAGTCGGTATGCTATAAAGCCACAGACACAATGATTATAGAAGATAATGATGTAACAAGTTATTATCCATCTACCATACTAAACAATCGCTATTTTCCTGAATCTCTAGGTATAGAGTTCTATAATGTTTATAAAGATATTGTTGTCCGCAGAATAACCGCAAAACATCATGGCGATAAATTAACTGCGGCCGCTTTAAAAGTTCCAATAAATGCTTGCTTCGGGAAGTTTGGCTCCAAATACTCCGCATTGTATGCACCGGACCTTATGATTAATGTCACCGTTACAGGGCAACTATCATTACTGATGTTAATTGAAATGCTCGAACTAAATCACATTCACGTTATAAGCGCAAATACAGATGGCATAGTAACTTATTACAACAAGAGTTTGAAAGATACCAAAGATGCAATAATACAGAAGTGGTCAGAATTGACTGAATACGATATGGAAATAACACCGTATAGCATACTTGCATCGAGAGATGTTAATAATTACATCGCAGTAAAAACTGATGGTCACTGTAAAGGTAAGGGCGCATACGCAGATTTATCTGAAGAATACTATCACTTGCGCTCAAATCCTGATGGAGCAATAAGTTACACAGCAGTTCGCCAATTTCTGATAGATAACACACCGATTGAAAAAACAATAAGGAATTGTCGGGATAT
>JBGVHB010000035.1:0-13687 GCA_045121975.1 Roseburia sp. | reverse complement strand
ACACTATAGTTACAATCTTCTGGGATTTCTTCTTGATAATGGTTTGCCGACCTTTGTTATCAATCCGTTACATACTAATCTTTACAGAAAAAGTCTTAGCCTTAGAAAGACGAAAACGGATAAAGTTGATGCCCATACAATCGCTTCTATGATCATGTCTGATGTGAACTTAAAGTCCTACTCAGACACATCTTACCACAACGAAGAACTAAAGTCATTAACTCGTTATCGTTTTGATAAAGTAAAAGAACGGGCTCAGTTAAAACAATCTGTTTCAAGACTTGTAACCATTCTGTTCCCTGAATTAGAGAAACTTGTTCCAACACTTCATATGGCTTCCATTTACGCTTTACTTACTGAGTTTCCAAGCGCTTCTGCTGTTGCATCAGCACACCTTACTAGACTTACAAATCTTCTTTCCGAAAGTTCCAAAGGCAGATATGGCAAAGATACTGCTGTCACATTTCGAGAAGCTGCTAAAAGTTCCATCGGTTCGCATATGCCTGCAAAGTCTTTAGAATTAAAGCACACCATCAAACTCATCCGAGAACTAAACACCGAGATTGAGGAAATTGAAAATGAAATCAAAATAATTATGGACGAAATCAATTCGCCTATTCTTACAATTCCTGGTATCAACTACCGTATGGGCGCAATGATTATCGCTGAAATCGGTGATTTCAGCCGCTTTGATTCTCCAGATAAAATACTTGCCTATGCTGGCATGTCACCCTCCACTTACCAATCAGGGCAACTGGATAATTGCTATGCTCACATGGAAAAGCGTGGTTCACGATACCTTCGATATGCTCTTTACAATGCAACCAAATATGTCTGCCACTGGGACGAATCCTTTGGTTCTTACCTTGCTAAGAAACGAGCTGAAGGCAAGCATTACAATGTCGCTTTATCTCATGCAACAAAGAAGCTTGTAAGGTTGATTTATCAACTCGAAAAATCAGGACAGTCATACGTCAAACCTGTCTAATTCTCTGTAAATCAAATATCTCCTTTTAGAGCACCTGTAACGATGCTCTTATTGTCATGCAGTTTTCAAGGTTCTAATTTATCTGAAATGCCATTCAGCAATTCATTCAAAAAATATCATTTTAGACTTGACTTTTAATAGTTAGTCTTTCTTTTTTCTGTCCTGTCTTTCTTCCAGCTTAATTTATCACTCAAATTTAAAGATTAGTTGATTGCAATGTGACGTTTATGTGAAGTTCCTGTCAAAAAAGTGTGTCCAGACATAAAAATAGGAGACTGCTGCAAAAACTTTTTATAAAATTAAGATGATGACATCATTGGCATTATCAGAAACTTTGAACATTCGCATAGATTCTTTTGCAAGAGAAAGTTTTAAGAACGTTGGATAAAAACTTAGAAATTCTCTGCTTTTTCCGATGAATAAACGTTTTGTGTCCGCTCATCGCGTTTTACACCCACAATCAAAAGTGTCCGCATTGGAACGGAAATTTCGGACACAGCTTTCAAGTACATCTAACAGGGCAGCTTTGACAAAGTCGATATTAGAATCCGGCTACCGCAAAGGAGGGCGTTACGTTACTTACTAATTTCACGTAATGTTCTCCTGCGTGCGCCGGATTCCGTTTTGTCAAAGCTGCCCTGAAGATGTGCTAAGAAAACTGCGAACGCAAATTTCCTTTTCCATGCGAACACTTTTTGTGGGTGTAAAGACCTTGAGCGGACATAAAATATAGCGATTTCATCGGAAAAAGCAGTAGCGTTTCAAGTTTTTATCCACCATTCTTAAAACTTTTTATTGTCAAAAGAATCCATGCGAATGACGTAAACTTTTGATAATGCCAATTATGTTATCTCGAAATAATACAAAATGTTTTTGCAACTGTCTCCTGTTTTATGTCTGTTTTAGGATTTTGCAGGTTCTCCTGCTTTTGCTAAAATTTTCTTGATATTTATTACAAATAATGCTGCCGCTGCTGTAACAGATATGAAGTCTGCCACAGGCTCTGCCAAAAATACCGCAAAGGTCTTATCCTCAAAGAATAATGGCAGAATATAAATCAGTGGTATTAATAAAATAATTTTTCTTAAGCAGGCAATAAATAATGAAATTTTTGCCTGACCTAAGGACACAAATGTCTGCTGGGCTGCCATCTGTATTCCGAAAAGCCCTGATACTGCAAAATAAATCCGAAGTGCCCAGATAGTTGTATCTATTAATTCCGGTGAATTATTATTAAAAATTCTTACAAAGACATCTGGGAACAGTTGTAATGCAGCCCAAAATATCATTGTATACAAAAAACTGCTGATAAATAACAGACGATAGGTTTTCTGTACTCTTTCTACTTTTCCTGCGCCGTAGTTAAAGCTTACAATTGGCTGTGCGCCCTGTGCAAGTCCCTGAATTGGCATAAACTGCAGCTGCATAATACTGCTTAGAATTGTCATTGCGCCAACTGCAACATCTCCACCATATTTAGATAAAGAAGCATTAAATGCAATATTTAACACACTCTCCGTCGCACTCATAACAAATGGAGATACGCCTAATGCAAGTACCGGAAGTATCACCTGTGGCTGGATTTTTAAATTTTCTTTTCTAATGCGTAGCTTTGATTCTTTTCCAGTTAAAAAACGTAATACCCAGATGGCTGAAATTCCCTGTGAAAGAACAGTCGCTATTGCAGCTCCCTTTACGCCCATATTTAATACAAAAATAAAGATTGGGTCTAAAATGATATTACATACTGCACCGATTAACACAGTCTTCATGGCTGTTTTTGCAAAGCCCTGTGTTGTGATAAAGGGATTTAATCCAAGTGCAAACATCACACATACAGTTCCTGCCACATAGATTCTTAAATAGTCTAATGCATAAGGAAGTGTTGCATCACTTGCTCCAAAAAGTCTTAAAACAGGAACGCCTGCTGCTTCTAAGGATACTGTCAAAAGCATTGCAATTAAAAATAATGCCGCCGTACAGTTTCCAAGAATTTTTTCTGCATACTCATGCTGTCCTTTTCCCATTGCGATGGCTACCCTCGGTGCTCCTCCCGCACCTACCAGATTGGAAAATGCTGTGACTAACATGATAATTGGGAAACATAAACCTAATCCGGTCAATGCAATATCTCCTGTTTCCGGGATATGGCCAATATAAATTCTATCCACCATGTTATAAAGCAGATTGACCATCTGTGCAACAATTGCCGGCAATGCTAATTTCCATAACAGCTTTCCAACACTGCCTGTTCCTAAATCTGTTTCCTGTTTTTTGGTTTCTTCCTGCTGTCTTATCTCTTCCTGTTTCATAAATGTTCTAACCCTTTGCTATAAAACCACGAAACGCTCCGCTTCCTGATTTAAATCTCCTGCAATCTGTTTATTATTATCCATCTCGACTGCAATCTGCTCCATATCTTTGGCAAGCTCATTTGTATTCATTGCGGCGGTAGAAATACCATTTGTACTATCGTCTACTGTTGTAGTAATGCCGTTAATTGCCTCCGTAATGCTGTCCATCAGCTGTTTTAAATTCGCCGACATTTCGGTAAACTGCATAACAATCTCATTAATATGAACTGCATCCTCGCTGTACTGTCTGCCGGAATCTACGAAGCCATCATAGTCCGGAAGAATATTTTCGTTAATATATTTTACAATCGAATCTGAACTTTCAATCAATTCATTTACAGCAACAATGACCATTCCTGTAATATTCTGAATATTATTTGCTGCATCCTTGCTTGATGCTGCAAGCTTGCTGATTTCATCTGCAACAACAGCAAAGCCTCTTCCTGCCTCTCCTGCTCTGGCTGCTTCAATCGAAGCATTTAATGCAAGCAGATTGGTCTGGCTTGAAATACTTAAAATCTCATCTGTCAAATCATTGACACGTGAAACGCTCTTGCTGTCCTCAATTGCTTTTTCTAATTTTGTGATAATCTCTGTAACAATCTGGCTCGTATGTACTTTATTTTCGACTGCTGTATTTTCTAATTCCGCAGCACGCGCTTTCATTTCTCCTGCATATAAAGACAATGCTTCAGATGCTTCTGCAAGCTCTATGACATTACCATCCACACTGACAGTACTTTCCCGGATACTTCCTACGGTAGAAGCAACTTCCTCCATTGAAGCAGAAAGTTCCTCCATAACGGAAGAAATATCACCGGAATTATTATTTGCGGTACTTACTTTTTCAGAAACAACGGATACAATGCTGTCAAGCCGCTGTGAACTTCCTGTAATCTGCTGCATAATCTGCTGTAACGTTTCTATAAAAGTGTTAATTCCTGCTCCAAGCTGACCGATTTCATCTTTTCCTGATATAGAAACACGCTCTGTCAAATCTCCGTTTCCATCTTTAATCTTCGTAACGATGAAACCAAGTTTCTTGTTCATTCCAGTAATCGGACGCACAATTCCTGTCACACAGATAAAAATACTTCCTGTCACACAAACGGCAGCTGCAATCAACATTACAATAGATGTAACAACTACACTGTTATATTTGCTGTTCTGTGCATCAATTGCCTCCTGCATCCCTGCCATGTTTTCTTCAATCATAGCATTAATCTGTGCAGAAATCTCAGTTCCGCTTGTCGCTAATTTCGTGTTTGCAATTTCTGCCGCAGAACCACTTTTATTGGCATTGCTTAATACCATAGCTGTTTCGTAAGAAAAGAGATAATCCTCATATGCTTCTTTAAAACTCTGAAAAGCTTCCGCTTCATCCCCGTCCCCAAGAGATGCACCATATTCCTCGCAAAATGCATCAATTTCTGACTGCATTGTGTGATATTCTTCTGTAAGTGAAGTTCTGATATCTTCATCCTCAGCAACACAATGTGCATAAATAATTCGCTCAAGTGCTTCGAACTTATAAGAAAGCATTCCCAGCTGATATACATTCTGCGCATATTCATTCGATATTTTAGTACTTTCCGCCATAACTACCTTCAAATTCCTCTGTGCAGAAAAGCATGACAACAATAGCAAAACTGCCAGAACAATCAACGGTACTAGTATTTTTACACGTATACTCAGATTTTTTATAAATTTCATGGCACAGTACCTCCTATGGTTTGACTCATTACCTAAATTATAGTATTTTTTCGTAAAAATTACCACACTCTCTTTCCAATTTTTAGCCTCATTTTTCAATTTTTCTGTAATTTTATGCATATTTTGACTTTTTCCTGGGAAAGCATTACAATAGCTTCGTTTTAAAATATTTTTTTGGAGAAAATTTATGAGAAAAATTGCTTTTTTTGATATTGACGGAACTTTGACATCAGAAATTGACGGCTCTATCCCAGAGAGTGCAATTGCTGCCATCCAAACTGCACGTGCACATGGCAATCTGATGTTTTTAAATACAGGAAGATGTTTTCAAAATGTCGAGCCACGTTTTCTTGAGGTTGGATTTGACGGCTATGTCTGCGGCTGCGGAACAAATATTTATTGTGATAAAAAGGAAGTTTTCTATATTTCACAAAATCATGAAACAACGATGGAAATTTTAAAAG
This sequence comes from Roseburia sp., assembly GCA_045121975.1. Classification (GTDB taxonomy): domain Bacteria; phylum Bacillota; class Clostridia; order Lachnospirales; family Lachnospiraceae; genus Roseburia. Next base: position 8,168 of record JBGVHB010000035.1, on the reverse strand, counting down.
CTGCACAGTCTGCGGATATTGATATTGCATTTGAATCCAAAAGAGAAGTCTGCTTTGATTTATCAAGACCAATCCGGCATAAGGATGCCGTCCGCCAGCTTAAAACCTATCAAAGCCTTAATTACGACATGCCAACAGACCTTTTACAGTCTTCCTTTGCCTGTGACAAATTTGTTATATGGTACGAACATTCCGAACAATTAGAACAATTCCGAAAAGTCAGTGACTTGTATTTCGACTGTATCGACAGAGGCGGCACTTTCCGCGAATTTGTTCCTCATGGTTACAGTAAAGCCACCGGCATCCAGTTTGTGTTAGATTACTATGGAATTGAAAAAGAAAATGCCTTTGCATTTGGTGACAGCAACAACGACCTTCCGATGCTCTCCTACCTGCCAAACAGTGTGGCTATGGGAAACGCATCCCCACGCTCACTCTTTGACCAGGTATCGTATGTCACCACAAACGCCAGTAAAGATGGCATCAAACTAGCCTTAGAACATTTCAACTTCTAAGAAGCTGTTGAAAAACATTTTATAAAACTTGACAATGACATAGTTTATATTATTAAAAGTTCACATCATTTGCATGAATTCTTTCGACAATAAAAAGTTTTCAGAACGTGTCAAAAAACTTGAAATGCTACTGCTTTTTCCGATGAAATCGCTATCTTTTATGTCCGCTCAAGGTGTTTACACTCACGAAAAAAAGCGTTCGCATGGAGACGGAAATTTGCGTTCACAGTTTTCTTAGTACATCTTCAGAGCGGCTTTGGCAAAACGGAATCCGGCGGACGCAGGAGAACATTACATACAATTTATTTGTAACGTAACGCCCTCCTTTGCGGTAGCCGGATTCTGATATCGACTTTGTCAAAGCCGCCCTGTTAGATGTACTTGAAAGCTGTGTCCGAAATTTCCGTCCCACTGCGGACGCTTTTGTTGTGAGCTGTAAAACGCGTGAGCGGACACAAAACGTTTATTCATCGGAAAAAGCAGAGAATTTCTAAGTTTTTATCCAACGTTCTGAAAACTTTTCCTTGCAAAAGAATCCATGCAAATGTTTAAAGTTTCTGATAATACAAACTATGTCATTGCAAAATATTATAGAATGTTTTTCAACGTTCTTATTCTTTCCGCAAAATGTCTAATGTGTGAGCGCCTGCGCCAATCAAATCCTGGCGTTCACAGGTTGCCATCTGGTATTGTACAAAGTGTTCAAATTCTTCGTCCGAAAGCTGATTGAGAAATGGGCGCATATAATTCGCCGGACCATCCGGGGACAAGATTTTTATGCGTGACAGCTCTGCAGCTTCGACTAATCGGTTAATATCTTCGATTCTCATATAATCGTAAAGATTTTTCGTTTCAGAAATTGTGTGAAAATCTTCTGTCAGACGATTTTCCTCCACACATTCCATAATGTGTCGTTCCTTAAATGCATAGGTGAGTACACCGTATTCATTCATGCAATATGCAACCAAAATGACACCACCGGATTTTGTGACACGCTTTGCTTCTTCTAATGCTTTCTTTTTTTCTTCAAAAGAAAAAAGATGATACATCGGTCCAAACAAAAGTGTCACATCAAATTGATTATCAGAAAGCTTCGATAAATTCAATGCATTTCCCTGCATTGCCTTTACGGAGCTTCCTTTTGATTTTAAAATTCCAAGGTTATATTTTACTAATTCCACAGCAGTCACATCATATCCCTCATTTGCAAGTGCAACGGAATAACGCCCTGTACCTGCGCCAATATCTAATATTTTTATTTTCTGCGGCTGTTTTTCCTTTGGGAGATATTCGTGGATATACTTCATGGAAATGCGGTATTCTACCTGTCCATGTCTGGAATTTAAACGCTTTTCCTCATTAAATTTATTATAATATTCTTCTAATTCTGTCATCTTTTCGTAACACTCCAATCAATAATAATGCAGTCAAACATTCTGATACCGCAAAGGACACCCAGACACCGTTCAACCCAAATATAGAAGCAAGCAGTAAAGAACATGCAATAATTGCTACAAATCCGCGCATCATGGAGGTAATAAATGCTTCCTTTGAGCGGTCAGTCGCACTTAAAAAGCCTGTCCCCACAATATTAAATCCTGCAAATAAGAAACCAATAAAATATAAGCGCATACCCATATATGCATATTCTGCCATTTGGGTAGAATTTTCACTGTTAAATAATGCCACCAGAGAAGTAGTAAATAAGTATACGACGATAAGAACTGCCACCGCTAAAATAAGCGCTGTTTTGATACTTAATCCTAATATTTTCCTTACAGATGCAGTATCTCCTTTTCCATAATATTCACTGAGCAGCGGCTGTGAGCCTTGTGATACTCCGTTAAAAATAGCAGTTGCAATCAATGCAAAATTTGCAATTACTCCATACGCCGCAACGCCGACATTTCCTACCAGACCGAGTATCAAAAAATTAAATACTGTAGTTGTGACACCGGAAGATATCTCTCCCACAAATGCAGATACTCCAAGCTGCCATGACTGAAACAGACGCTTTGCTGATGGCATACTCCAGACGAAACGTATGGTATTCTTTTTATCCAGAAAATGCTTGCTGCAAATGATAATACTGATAACTGGTGATGCCGCTGTCGCAAGTGCTGCACCCACTAATCCTAATTTCATTGGAAACATAAAAATATAATCAAAAACGATATTAAACAAACTTCCTGCCAGTGTTCCAATCATTGCTAACGACGGAGCACCATCATTTCGCACGAAAGAGCTTATAATATGATTCAGCATAAAAAACGGCGCAAACATCAGAATAATCCGCATATAACCTGTTCCAAGTGCAACAATTGTCTCGTCACCACCCATAATGGCAAGAATTTTATCAGGTACAAATATTCCTGCCAAAATAAACACTGCACCTAAAATACACGCACAAAATACCGCATTTGAAAAGTAGTTTTCTGCTGTTGCATCCTTTTGCGCACGCAGAATTGTAAACCTTGTCGCTGAGCCAACACCTGTCATCGCTCCAATTGCAAAAATCAAATTAAAAATCGGCAGTACCAGATTCAAAACAGTAATTCCATTTGTTCCAGCTGCTTTTGCTATAAAAAATGTATCTGCAATAATATAGCAGGAAACACCTAACATTCCAAAAATATTCTGCGATACATATTTTCCAAATTGTTTTGTGATAGACATCTTATTTCTCCTAATTCTTTACGCACACTTGCTAATTTCAAACGATGTTTTTCACACTTATTTATTTTAACATCGTACGCATCCGCCATTATACTATATTTTTTCCCATTTGAGAACCATCCTTGCAATCTTCATGCAGGCACATAAGTTTCTCTGCTAATTCATTGGACTAAAAAAGGCAGCCACTTTTGGCTGCCTTTTTCTCTTATGTAATTGCTAATTTCATTATTCTGTCCTAAAGATGCTGACTTTCTGCAGCAATTCTTCTGAAACATTGTGCAGGCTGTGCGCTTCCTGTTCTACCTGGCTTACAATCTGATTCAGTTCTTCAATGCTTGCCATTGTCTCTTCGGTACTTGCTGCATTTTCCTGACTGATTGCAGAAAGATTAGAAATGGTATCAATGATAGAATTTCTTTCTTCATTTAATGCTTCTACCATCTGCTCAATCTCTTCAATCTTATTAATTGTCTTGTCGATATCGTCCTCTAATGTAGCAAATGTCTGCTTAGTAATAATCAGCTTCTCATTCTGCTCATTGATGTTATCTGTTGTAACATTCATCTTCTCAACAATCAACTCATAATTCTCAAGCAGCTCGTTTAATGATTTCTCAATCTCTGCGGAAGAATTGGTACTTTCCTGTGCAAGATTACTAATTTCACCTGCAACTACAGCAAAACCTCTTCCTGCTTCTCCTGCTCTTGCTGCTTCAATACTTGCATTTAAAGATAACAAATTCGTCTGGTCTGCAATGCTCTTAATCAGCTCTAAAGAACGCTGAATGGTTGCCACACTGTCATTTGTGACCTTAATCTGCTCATTGGCACTATCAACATCCTTGATAATTTCCTGATTGGTCTTCTCTAAAGTATTCATAGTCTGCAGTACATCTTCTTTGGTCACATTCATATTCTGTGCTGTTCCTGCAAGCTCCTGTGTATTCGTCTGGATGGTTTCGATATTTGTTCCCATTCCAGCAACCATCTCTGTTGCTCCCTGTGTCTCACTTGCCTGATTGGTTGCACCTTCTGCAACGTCTTCCATTGCTTTGGAAATATCAGCAGTCGTCTGGTTCGTAATCTGGGATGCATCACTTAATTCTGTAGAAATACCATTTAATGTCGCAGATGCTGATTTGATATCTTTTACAATTCCCTTGATATTTTCTGCAAAATGATATGCTTCGTTGTAGATTTCTTCAATCTCATCGTTGTTTCTCTCATATTTATGGTCATATTCAATCTCAAGATTATTCGTTGACAATTCATCAATAATACCTTTGGATGCTCCGATTGTCTTTACAATACGGCGTACTAATACGATTGCTACAATACAAAGAATAATACTTACAATCACAATTCCTGATGCTAATTTAGATACACCAAGCTTAATCTCCTGATTTGCAGCCTCCTGAGAAACGCCGGAGAACATTGCTCCTGTATATGTTCCATTTGTCATTACTGGAATGTAGTATCCAAAATATGGAACACCGTTTACATTCGCATTCGTTGCAAAGTAATCTTCACCACTTTGAAGGCTTGCTAAAATTGCAGGGTCCATTGTTGTGCCAACAGCACCATCAACAGTACTATAAACTCGTACATCACCTTCAAATACAGTAAGGTCAACGCCTGCCGCAGCTTTATAATCCACAATCTGTTCATCTAATGCTGAGCCTTCTGCATTATGCTGTACCAGACTGTATGCTACTAAATGCAGCTGTTTTTCAATCTCATCTGTCATTGTCTGTTCCAATACATTTGAACCAATCACAGATACAATGATACCAATCAATAAACATGGTAATAATGACAATAATAGAATTTTTTTAGAAATACTTAACTTCATAGCAACTCTCCTTTTTCTGCAACTTTTAAGTCGTATGTTTTCTATTACCTTTTTCCTATTATATCATAACATTTATTGATAGTACACAAAAAAACTCTATTTTATTAAATTGTTTTGTTTATTTTTCTCCCTCTGCATTCGGGTCGTATTCTAATATATCTCCCGGCTGGCACTCAAGCACGTCACAGATTGCCTCAAGCGTTGAAAAACGGATTGCACTGATTTTTCCTGTTTTCATTTTGGACAGATTCACATTTGAAACACCCACTTTTTCTGACAACTCATTCAAACTCATTTTCCTGTCTGCCATTACCCGGTCTAAGCGAAGTATGATTTTTCCCATATTCTTTTTGTCCTTTCTTATAATGTCTCGTCTGATTCTCTCTGAAGAACTGCACCATATTTAAAAATGTACATTAGCACAAGAATCAAAAGAATAATCAGCACCATATGTAAGTCAATTCCAAAGGATGCCTGGAATTTTCCTGTTAAAAAGCTCTGGGTACATATATCTGTAATAGATGTCATAAATGCCCAAGGAATCAATGAAATTGCAAGATTCTGCATTTTCTCTATTACATTTTCTTCAAATGGTGACTGGCAATTGCGGAATGCTTTGCATAATGCGCCGATAAAAAATAAAGTAACCATTGTCATAGTGCACGTTAAAGTTCCCATCAGCATTATCCATTTTAAACTGCTTAAACTGAAATTAAAATCCTTTGCCACTGCATCTAACTGCATGGAATCTTCTGTTACTGATACATCTTCTAAAGCATAACTTGCGCCATACATATCAAAGGAAACAGATGCTTCTTTTAACATCTCCTGCTCCATCTCTGTCTCAAGCTCTTTTAATCCCTCATCGCCTATGGAAAAACCAAGTTTATCTAAATCAATATTCATCAGTACTTCACTAGACATCTCCATTGTCATAAAGTCCTCTGGCACTACTGCTAATATAATTCCTGCAATCAAACATACTGCCAATCCAATGCCTGCAAACACTTTTGCGATTGTGGTAACAATACAACTGATTTTTCCCATTTTGTTAATTTTTAAAATTGCGTTTTCCTTCATAACCTATTCCTCTGCTTTCTTAAATTGAATATTATTGTGTTTTCATTAAATATTTAATGTTTATCGATAAATCAAATATACACCTGCTCAACATGTTTGTCAATAGCTTTTTAACGTTTATCATTAATTTTTATTCGATAAATGATTTAATGTACAAAAAATCCCGGAAATGATGGGTTTCTCACTCAAGCCCATCATCTCCGGGAAGCTGCTTTATGCTTTGGCATTTTAATTACTATTTACAGAATTCTGTTTTTGGCAGGCGAAATACCTCGACTGCATTGCGGTACATCAAATCTTTATAATCATCCTCACTTATTTTTTCTGGCAGCACATGGAAATAATCCTGATACATGGAACGCTCACCTTTTGGATTGCAAAAATAAGTATCCACACCGTCAATCGGTGTATCACTTCCAAAGAACATCTTTTTGCTTCCATACTGCCGGATTGCTTCTATCGTTGTTTCCATTTGCACCCATGCCGTATCTCCATACAGATTGTCTGCTTTTCCAAGCAGTCTTAAGGCTTCCTTATTGTCACTGCCAAGTCCCATATGTGCCATAATAAAGGGAATCTCCGGGTACATTTTCGCTGCCTCGTAAAGCTTCTCCACCGATGCCGCTTCGCATCCGCCTGTATGGGAAATTACCGGAAGCTGATATTTTTTTGCAAGTTCGAGATAAGGAAGAACGCGCTCATCTGTTGGTGCTACATTCGAATGAAACGGATGCAGCTTTATTGCAAAAATCTTATTTCGATGTTCTTTTATCATGCCTTCTAATTCACTTGTGACACTTTGTAACCGGGGTTTTACCCAGACAGCCGCTCCAATTTTCTCCGGATATTTATCTACAAAACGAAGCACTCTTTCTAATGCCATCTCCTGCGATACCTGATATTCTTCCGGAATCAGCCTCTGGTCGTGGTCTACCTCTGCCGCATCACCATTTGACACAATAGCATAATCAATCTGATATTTTTCCATAGCTTCGATTACGATATTCTCGCTCATCTGAAAGCCTAATTTTTCCCCACCAATATGCACGTGTGTATCAATACGCATACGTTTCCCTCCAATACATTTTCATCCTGCGCTATGAAAGCTTATAATCAATGCAGGCTCTTGATTCTCTGACCTGTGAAATAAATGCGCCAAATTCTAAATGTTTCGGGTCTTTCTGGTATGCATCTAAATCTTCCATTGATTCAAAATCAAAAATTAATGCAAATTCATAATTGCTTTCCGGTGCTGCCTCATCATTTACAGCAATTTCAAATCGTTTCACCTGTGGCAGTTCTCTTAATGCTTCTACTCTGCGTACTGCCTCTTCTAAATTCTGTTTTTTGTTCTCCTCTTTGAATTTGAACATACAAATGTGTCTAATCATGATTGTTGTCTCCTTTTATTTATCATTTTATTTATCATTTTATTTTCCATATATCTCAACTTTGGATTCCACCAGCTTCTCTCCCTCATATCTTAATTTCAATGAGAAAAAGCTCTGCTCTTCTTCTAACAGACGCAGGAAAATTTTATCGCCTTCCCAGAGTTTTAAATTTTCAATTTCTGATTTTAAAACCCAGACAAGCTCTCCTTCATCACATTCTATCATATTTCCCTCATATTCTGTTGCGGTAAAAAGATGCATATATTCGTTTTCACATTCATTCGAAACAAAGGTAACTATGCCCCGGAAACGATACTTCGTTAAAGTAAGTCCTGTCTCTTCTTTTACTTCCCGAAGCAGACATTCCTCCGGGCTTTCCCCCTCTTCAAACTTGCCGCCAACGCCAAGCCATTTATCATGACTCTGGTCGTTGACCTTTTTTACCCGGTGCAGCATTAAATATTTTTCTTCATTTTCTATATAACATAAGGTTGTAAGTTTCATCTTGTCCTCATTTCTACTACAATATATTTATGGTTAATATCCCTTACAGCCAGTAAGGAATTATCCATCTTGTTGCTTAAGCTGTTAGAATGTAGGTAGCAATTGGATATCTTCTCCTTTCTTGGACTTCGCGTCCGTAAATTAGACTGAT
>JBGVHB010000034.1:0-2162 GCA_045121975.1 Roseburia sp. | reverse complement strand
CCAAGTGCATTAAATGCTCCAGCTTCAATATCAGTTACAACCTCTTCTAATTTCACCTTTTGATGAATACCTACGACTCTTTTCATTACTATCACTCCAGAATCTGAACACTCTGATTTGACTTCATCAAAACTTCGATATGGTATATCACTTTGTAATGTCACCTTATATTCTATGCAAGCTAATTCGCACTCTTCATGGAAATCTGTAGTACTACCATATACATTCAATATGGTATTAACTGCTGGCTTAATAAGATTTGTATTAGAAACTCAAACTTCGCACATAAATTTTAGCTATGTACCTTGAAAATTCAATACCTGGCAACTATTCAATTGTCAATGTTCAGACTTTAAGCGGCTTGAAGTTGTGTTTTCAAAAATGCTGGTAATGTGTTCATAAATGCATCCACTAGTTCAGAGATTTTCTCATCTGATAACTCGGTGTTTTCCGTAAGCATGGTTCTGAACATTTGAAGCAGCATTTGAAAAGCCTGTATCCATGTGATATCAGACATTTCATCAGAAAAGTATAAAAAAAGCTCACCAAGAGACCGGTTATCATTAGATTCCCGGTTTTCCAGTGACAACATCATGTATCGTGTAAAAACAACTGCAGTATGTGCAGTCATTGCATCATAAGATAAAGAATTACACTCTTTGCTAAGGTTAAGATAGCTTTTGCATACTTTAAAGAAAACCTCTATATCCCAACGTTTTCCGTAGATTCGGATGATTTCATTTTCATCCAGATTTACATCCGTTGAAATAAGACAGAGATATTCCTGGCGTTTATTACGATTGCGGACATAGACTACTTTTGCAGGAATGGTTTCCCCATCCTTCACTACATCAACCATAACAGAAAGCAGATATTTTGATTTACCTCGTCTCTTTTTATTTTTGTTGTAAATAGAGACCAGAGACATGTCTTCGCCCTCATAGCGAAAAAACATTTTTGATGACTTTTTGACCATGCCGATGATATCAAAATCCATCTTTTTAACAGCATGAATGGTACTTGGTGAAGAAAACCAGCTGTCAAAGAGAACATATTTCGCAGGGATTGCAGTCTTTTTAGCCACATCCAGAAGCGTAAGCATGGCATGAGTTCCTTTTTCCATGGACAGTTTTCTGCGTTTGTAACCAACTGTTCTCTTATCCACTTCGGTTGCTTCATTGATGCGATTCTTCTTATTTTCTGTTGAAAGAAGAATGCTGTTTACCGGCAGAAAGGTACTTCCATCTGACCATCCAAGGGTAAGCATTCTAAATCCAAAGCGGTATGTATGCTTTGCATGGTCATAGACTTTTGTAAGAAGCTCTACCTTTTTTGAACGGTTTCGCTCAAACATAGAATCATCTATAATAAGAACATTGACACGGTCTTTAGAATCCAGTGGAAGAATGGCATTGTTTATGATTCTTGATGCAAGTATTGTAGTAAAACGCATCCAGTTAATCTGAACCATTTTCATGAAACGATACACGGTATCTTTTGCAAAATCAGGAGTATTTCTTCCTGTAAGCAGACTCATATACATGCTTCTGTTGGAGAAAATCAGCAGAAACAGGTACTGAAAAATCTCTGTTACTGGAATGCCCTTCTTTTTGTAAGCATTAGACGCTTTCAAAGCTGAGGAAATATGAAACCTTGTAAAAAATCTTTTGATAGATTTAGAAATTTGCTTATCATTTTGAGTCGCTTGTGTTATACTTTTATTCATAGCATGAGCCTCCGGTTTGTATTATTTTGTGTGGTAACTTAATTATATCAAAACCATTGGTTTCATGCTATTTTTATGCCAGTTATTATTGAATTTTCAAGGTGCATAGGCACATTTTAATGTGCGAAGTTTGAGTTATAATTATTAGAAAACACTTATACTCCATTTTAACTCTTATTTATTCCCTTTTAATGTTCTTTCGCTTTTTTAAACCATACTATTATTCCCATATTGTACTACATAAGGCTCTCTCTTTTATGCTTGTCCTTTACTTTTTGCATGCTTCATTAAATTACATACCTGCAACACAATCATCACTGCAATTGTCGGGGAAAATAACATTGCACCTACAATTATACACGCATTTGAATGAATAAAATTCTTGCCTGCAATCATCAATACTGCACCTAGCAAGCATACAGCTATTAACATTTTA
>JBGVHB010000033.1:0-177011 GCA_045121975.1 Roseburia sp. | reverse complement strand
AGCTTGGCTAGAGCGCCTGGTTTGGGACCAGGAGGTCGCAGGTTCGAATCCTGTCACCCCGACTTCATGCGGGTGTAGTTCAATGGTAGAACACCAGCCTTCCAAGCTGGATACGTGGGTTCGATTCCCATCACCCGCTTTCCATTTGCCAAGTTGCAGATGAGAGCAAAATGTGTTCGTAGCTCAGCTGGATAGAGCAACGGCCTTCTAAGCCGTGGGTCGGGGGTTCGAATCCCTTCGAGCACATTTCCTTAATTAAATAAGGAAAGAAGACAGTTGCATCTTACAAAGGTGCTGCATGACAGTCTTTTATGGTGGGTATAGCGCAGTTGGTTAGCGCGCCAGATTGTGGCTCTGGAGGCCCAGGGTTCGAATCCCTGTATCCACCCTGTTGCGATTAGTGCAGCAAACTTCTTTGTTGGGCTATCGCCAAGCGGTAAGGCACTGGATTTTGATTCCAGCATTTCGCAGGTTCGAATCCTGCTAGCCCAGCTTGTAAAAATTAAATAAGGGGTATTAGCTCAGTCGGTAGAGCACTTGACTTTTAATCAAGTTGTCCGGGGTTCGAATCCCCGATGCCTCATCAGAAAAAATCTTGGGAAGTGTTGAAAAATCAGCACTTCCTATTTTTTTGTGTGCAAAAATTTGATTACATTTTATGATTTAAGTAATTGTCGTTGGTTTGCTACTGTTTGAGCTTGTTTTAGGTCGATACCTATTAAATAGTTATTCTCAGCTACTCTTGGACTATGTCCTAATAATGCAGAGGCGATTAAAAGATTTCTACCCTCTGAATTAACAAGGGCGGTTGAAACATTTCACAATAGAAAATGCGTAAAGTTCGATTAAGAATCAGTCCGCCTTCTTTTTGAATGTTATACAATTTTTGATTGCCATTGTATAACCATTCGAGTTTTCAGTTAAGATAAAAGGTTCGACAATCAGAATAAATAGACTTACCTTTTTACATCGGCCGCTTTTGCAACTGACCTTATATCATTAAGATATGTTATATTATAGATGATTGAAAAAATAATATTCCATATATTTGTAGAATATAAAAAAATATTGTGATAAAATCAGATACAGATTACAAGTATGATTTTGAAGGTGTGAAAATGGGAAATAGTAAAAGATTATGTATGCAATGTAGAACAAGAGATGTTTGGTTAGATAAGGGATTGTGTTTTGAATGTTATATGAAAAAGACTGATAAAGCAAAGATTATAGAACCAAAACGAGAAAGCTATTCGACATTGGAATTGCCAGGAAAGCGTATAAAGACTAAGAAAAAGAAAAATAAGAAAAAATAAAAAGATAATAGGAGAAAATAACTATGGGAGAAACATATTGTAATGCATATGACCAATTTAGATATGTACTAAATACAGGAATGGAAAGTTATTTTGAAGAAATTAAAAAAATATGTGAAACTGAATCAGTTGCAAAGGAGTTTTATGAAGTATGTAAAAGTATTACTGATATTGGATTAAATTCCAATAAATCAAAAAACGAAGAAGGTATAATTCAAGGATATTTCTTCGAAACAGATATAAATATTGCAAAGAGCAATGTAATAAAGTTTATTAAAGTTCATGAAATAAAAGATATTGAAGGCTTTTTAAGAGTAGTTGAAGATATATATGATAATGCAGTTGAATGGGATGATAAGAGAGCTAAGACAGGAAAAACGGCTAATGTGATTAAGTCAAACATAGGGAATCATATTAAAATAAGTTCGCTTTCTTTTTTTGAACAATTACCACCAGATATATGGAAAGAAATAAAAGAGGAGATGTTAGAAGAGTTGAAGAATGGTACTGGACAAGTGAATGAATAACTCTAGGAAACAATTATCAGATACTCCATGGCATATGGGTTATGCTAAAATGGATGAATCTGATACAAGAAGACATCGAGCACATTGTTTATTTTATAATCATGATACAAAAGAATGTATGACATACAAAGAGCAAATAAGATTTGATGATAAAATTGCGGATATGCTTGGAATAGAGCAAAGTGAACCAGAAAAATATGAACAGATTCCAAAAGAAATAAAAGTTAAACAACAAAAATTAGTATCGTTTGTATGGTCTTTTCTTGAATTGAAGATAGAAGAAGAAAAGATATTTGAAGTAGTAGCAAACAGAATATCTACACAATCACAAGGTCTTGACATATTGGATTCTAATCAAAGAAAAGAATTAGAGAAGCATGTGGTAAGCAAAAAAGTAAACATGGAATTTTCTGAAAAGACTATGGGTAGAGAATGGTATAGAAACACCATATTTATTTTCATTTTGGTTATGAAAAAGTTGCTAATTAGTCGTAAGTGTGAATATTTGAAATATTTAAAAAATATTATGGTAATTTTGGATACATAGTTAGTGACAAAAAATATGAAATGACGGACAGGGAGTATACAAAGCAAGTATTTGACCCATATTTGAAAGTTATTAACAATGATAATAGTTCTCTAGCGGTAAAGGCATATTGTTATGAAAAATGTTTTAATATTTTGGGCAATAAGTTCTTTAAAAGTGAGATTAATGTAGGTCCAACAAGAAGAGAAATAAAAGAATTGGCTAAGACTAGATTTAGTTAATAAATGGTAAACAAGAGATTGTTAGTATATGTATGCCTAACAACCTCAAAGTTCATTGTATATTATGGGTTTCTGTAAAGTTGATTACATTAAAAGATGATGTGTTGCAAATGCCCTTTCTATCAGTATTTTTAAGATGTCTAAGGGGGCGAATCCCCGATGCCTCATGAAATAGGAAAGCATCATATCTGTGGTGTTTTTTTGTATATTGAATTGACAAAAAGAATCATTCGCGATACAATAAATATGACTTTAAAGAAGCAATATTGTATATGCAGCTCTATCATATCCCACTGGAATCCCAGTAGCTTTTCAATTTACAGTACAATATAAAACAATTTATAATGGAAATTTAGGATTATCTATTATAAAAACTACAAAAACAAGTTGTACATATATATGAAATATGGTACGATTAATAGAGTTTAAACTTCTAATATAAGGAGATTGGTATGAAAAGATTTAAATTATACAACGTAAAATCATTTAAGGAGTCTGATGCAGTCGAAATAAAACCACTTACGTTTTTTGTAGGCAGAAATAGTTGTGGGAAGAGTAGTTTGATTAGATTTCCAGTTCTTTTGGCGCAAACCTTTAAGGAAGACATTATTACGCCATTATTACTTTTTGGAAATATGTTGGATTATGGAAATTATGATGATGTAGTAAACAAACATTCAAATGAGTCATTTGGCTTTTCGTTAGAAATGGGAGAGGAAATATCCAGATTTATAAATCAAGATTATTTTATTTATGCTTCTGGGTTTATGAGGGCTAGAAAAGAATTGACGCGGGAATGGAAAATCGCTGAAGAGATTATTTTAGATGTATGGATTGCAAAGCCAGATAAAAAAATGGTTGTAGAAAAAATTGTATTACAATTAGATGGTAAAAAAGTTTTTGAAATGAGGCAAAGAGAACAGTTTTATGATTTAGAGGTGGGAGACTGCTTAAATTTGAAAAATAATACCAAAATGGAGTTCGTAAGTGTAAGTAATGATGCAATACATTTTACTAGATTTGTGCCGAGATTTGACGAAGAAGATATTGTTGAGGAATATATAAAGACACAGAAAATACCAGAAGAAGAGAAAAGCAAAATACTGGCTTTGCTTGAAGAACCATATAAGTTTAGTAAGGAAAATAAGGGGGAGGAGATAAAGGAAACACAGTGGTTTAAATTATTGACAAATTTATCGATTATAGATACCTACTTTATAGGGGTTATACGTTATCTAAACGTATATGCAAGGGAAATATCATATGTAGGACCGTTTAGAGAAAATCCAAAGCGTACATATAGAGATTCTGAAAGTAATTATGATGATGTGGGAGTACGTGGTGAAAACGCAGGTATGTTATTAAGACAGGATGCTCAAAATAGACGAGTTTTATTACAACGGGTATCTGAGTGGTTTGAGGAATCTATGGGGTATACAATAGATATTAAAGATATTGGAAGTAGTTTATATAGTTTAGTAGTGAAACGGAGTTTAGGAAGTGCACAGGGACAAACAGATAATATTATTGATGTAGGATATGGTATTTCACAAGTATTACCAATAGTGACAGAATTATTGAATAGTAATGGAAACCAACGGGAGGAATATAAAGGAAGAAACTCAGGGAAAAAGGTTTTTATTATGGAACAACCAGAGCTGCATTTACACCCAGCGGCACAGGCAGATTTGGCAAAGTTATTAGTTAAAAGTTCAAATATAAGTAGAAGTAGAAGGATTCTAGTAGAAACACATAGTGAACATCTTATAAGAAAAATTCAGGTATTGATTGCTGACCCTCAAGTTCCAATTGATAGTGACCAAGTTGCATTTTACTATGTAGAAAAGGATGATGAGGGAAATTCACATATAAGAAAAATGGAAATTAATAAGAATGGACAGTTTATAGAACCTTGGCCAAGTGGTTTTTTTGACAAGAGTTATGAGTTAGCAAGTGAGTTGTTGGTTGCAAATAGTAAAAAGAGAAAATAATAGGTGATGATATGCTAGAGATAACAGTATGTATGACAGTTTTAAAAGAGCTGATTGGAAAAGAACTATTATTAGCAACAACGGTTGAACAGGAATATGTGCAAAAAATTTCTCAACATAGAATAGTATTATCGCAAGAATTAAATGAAAGTTATATGAAATATTGCGAAGAAAATCGCATAAATGTTGATAAGATGCAACAATTGTTGGCTAGTATTATTGGAAATCAAGAACAGTGTAGAATTCTTACGGGAGAAGAGTTAAGTGATAAATTTGTAAGTGAACCTAATCCATATTTGGGGGCATTAAAGAATGCGTGTATTTCTAGTAAAGACAAAGTCCTAATTAGTGAACATTCAAAGTTGAAAAGAGAAGAATTAAAGAGAAATGGGATGTGTTTGATAAATAGGGAACAGATGGATATTAGATGCGAAAGGAATATTTTTACGAAATATACATTTCCTATCATAGCGTATGAAATAAAAGAGAAAGAGAATAGTAAAGAGTTGTCTTCTTGGTTAGGAAGAATATTGAGTCAGGAAAAAAGCTTTGTTATATATGATAATTATTTTGGAGAGATTGAAAATATTAAAAATTTTAAAAAATATGTTTTAAAGTATATTCCAGAGAGTGCAGATGTTATGATTGTGACAATGGTATCATCCGAAAACGAAAAAAAACAGCTAATTAAAGAAATGTCTAAAGAGGAGTACAATAAATGGAAAATAGAATTATATTTAGTGCATAATAAGAAAGAAAGTCATGCTCGTGCGATAAGTACACCAAATTACTCAATATACTTGGATAGAGGGTTGTCAACATTTGGTAGAGGTGGAAAGACGTTTGCATCGTTAATTACAATTAAAAGAGAAAAAAAGTTTGATGCATATCGTCGGAAAATAGGGGAAAAAATATTTCCATAAATGCTTTTTTTTTTCTTGATAATAGGTTATACTAAGTGCATCGATTTGCAGAAAGCGAGTGTTGAGATGGAGTTAAAAAAACCTCTTAAGGTAAGATGCCAAAATTGTGGAAGAATATTTGAAATTGATGTGGAATTTGAGTGTGTCAGCACAAATGAACGAGATTTAGGAACAGAATTAGATTATGAAGGCGTGCATGAGGGAATGTGTCCAGGATGTAATAAGGATATTTATATAAAAATTGAGTCATATGAATACCCAGCAGGAAAAGTATATTTGTCTGGAGTACAGGAGTTGGATGGAGTAGTTATTCAAGAGGATTTTGAACTAGAATCATGTCGTTAATTAATGTGTGTTAGATGTTCGCAGATTAAAGCAAAAGAGTATTTTCAACGTTTTTGACGTTAGAGATACTCTTTTTATTTTAGTGGTTTATGGTTCTTTATTCGCAGTGGAAACACTGATTGTATTTTATTTGGAATGCATTTCAAATTAGCGAAAAATGTGTGTTATAATATAGTCAAAATGATGTATCAGAAAACATTTCCTACATACAGGAGGGGTAAAAATGAAATATGATTTTACATCAATCATTGACAGAAAAGGACATGACGCAATCGCAGTAGATTTGCCACCGATACCGGGGATGTCGCCATTGCCTCCAAAGGAGGGCTTTGACCAGATTCCAATGTGGGTGGCAGATATGAATTTCCCGGCATGCCCGACGATTACTGAGGCAATTGCGGAGCGTTTAAAACATCCAACCTTCGGATATTTTGAAACGAGAAAAGAATATTTTGATGCAATTATTGACTGGCAGACAACCAGAAACAATTTTACCGGCTTGTCGGCAGAAATGATTGGATATGAAAATGGTGTACTGGGCGGCGTTGTTTCCGCGGTAAATGCGTTTACTGCACCAGGAGAGCATATTTTAGTGCATAGCCCGACTTACATTGGTTTCACACATAGTATTGAAGATAGTGGGCGCAAACTCGTTTTAAGTGAACTTGTATTAGATGAAAATCAGATTTGGCGCATGGACTATGAAGATATGGAGCAAAAAATCAAAGAATACAAAATTCATTGCGTGATTTTTTGCTCACCACACAATCCAACCGGGCGTGTCTGGGAGCAGGAAGAAATTGCGAAAGCATTAGAAATTTTTGAGCGGAATCAGTGTGTGGTTATTTCGGATGAGATTTGGTCGGATATTATTTTAGGTGAAAACAAGCACATTCCAACACTGATGGCAACAGAAAAAGCAAAGGAATCCGTTATCGGTTTATATGCACCATCGAAAACTTTTAATCTGGCAGGCTTGATTGGTTCTTATCATATCGTATATAATCAGTACTTGCGGGAGCGAATGGAATCTGTATCAGCGAGAACACATTACAATTCCATGAACGTACTCAGCATGTATGCGCTGATTGGTGCATACAAGAAAGAAGGTCACGAGTGGGTAGATGAGCTTTGCGAAGTCCTTTTGAAAAATGTTGAGTATGCATATGATTTTATTACCACACATTTTGAAGGGGTAAAAGTAAGCAAACCGCAGGGAACATATATGCTTTTCCTTGATTGCAAGGAGTGGTGCAGTATGCATGGCAAAACGGTAGACGATTTGCTTCATAAAGCGTGGGAAGTTGGCGTAGACTATCAGGATGGACGGCCATTTCATGGAGAATATGCAATCCGCGTGAATCTTGCACTTCCTTTTTCAAGAGTACAGGAGGCGACGATGCGCCTGGAGAAATATGTGTTTCTTCCATAATAAGTAGAAAGAGGAACAAAAATGATTACAGTTGAGAAATTATCCTATTCTTTTCCGGAGCAGGATTTGTATAAAGAAATTTCATTTACATTAGAGGATGGACAGCACTGCGCGCTCATTGGCAGCAATGGAACGGGAAAAACAACATTGATTGATATGCTGATGGATACAGAAAAATACCTGTATGATGGAAAAATCATCAAAGACGAAAATCTGCGAATTGGTTATGTCAGTCAGGTTGCCAAAAAAGAAAAAGAGCAGGATATCACTGTTTTTGATTTTTTAAGCGAAGAATTTGTACGCAATCAGGAAGAAAATGCAAGACTTTGTGAGGAAATGGCAAATTCGGAGGATTTGGAAGCGGTTTTTGAGCGTTACCAGCAGGTATTGGATGAATTTCAGGCAATGGACGGAGATAATTACGAAACAAATATTTCTAAACAGTTAAAGCTTGCTGGATTATCCAAATTAGAAAAGCTTGAAATTTCGAAATTAAGCGGCGGCGAATACAAGCTGGTGCAGGTAATCAAGCAGATGCTGATGCGCCCCGGACTTTTAATTATGGATGAGCCGGATGTCTTTTTGGATTTTCATAATTTAAACGGACTGCGTGATTTGATTAATTCCTATAATGGAACGCTCCTTGTGATTACCCATAACCGCTATTTGTTAAACCACTGTTTCAACAAGATTCTTCATTTGGAAAATGCAGATATTCAGGAGTTTGACGGCAATTATATCGACTATAATTTCTCACTTCTTTTGAAAAAGATTGAATTGCAGGAGCTTGCAGCAAAGGATTTGGAAGAAATCGAGCGTAACCGTAAAATCGTAGAACGTCTGCGTGCGGATGCCACCAAAATAGATAATGCCACAAAAGGCCGCGCTTTAAAGGCAAAGGTTTCACATCTTGCACGTTTAGAGGCAAGAAGAATCAAAGAGCCATTTGTGGAAATCAGACAGCCGGAAATCAAACTTCCTGTGTTAAGTGAGCAGGATGTTCAGATAACAGAAGAACGCCGCGTGTTGCTTCGCGTTGACAATTACAAAGCTGAGTTCGACGAGCTTTTGTTAGAGAATGTCAGCTTTGAAATCCGGGAAGGCGAAAAAGTTGCAATTGTTGGAGCAAACGGAACAGGGAAAACAACGCTGCTTCGTGAAATCAATAAAAATAAAAATTCTGCAATTCATATTAACGAAGCTGCAGAAATTGGATTCTTATCCCAGATTCATGGCGAAACCTTAAACGAAGAGCATACCATTTATGAAGAGTTTGAGGAACTTGGATTTGAAACAATAGCACAGACAGCAGAATATCTGGCAGACTATTGCTTTGAAGCAGACACACTAAATAAGAAGATAGACGTTTTATCTGGTGGAGAGAAGAACCTGCTTCAGCTTGCAAAGATTTCTGTCGGAAATGCAAATCTGCTTTTGCTTGATGAGCCGACAAGTCATTTGGATACTTATTCACAGCTTGCGTTAGAAAATGCGATTGCAGAATACAAAGGGGCAGTCTTAATGGTTTCCCATGATTTCTACAGCATTGCAAATTGCGCAGATTACGTGCTTTATGTGGATGAGAAATCAATTCGCCAGATGCGCATCCGCTCTTTCCGAAAAATGATTTATGAGAATCATTTTGATAAAAACTATTTAGAGCTTGAGCAGAAAAAGAAAGAACTTGAAACAAGAATTGCCCATGCGTTAAAAGCAAAGGATTTTGAAGGTGCAAAAGCAATAAGCGAACAGCTTGAAGATGTTATTGAGAAGATGAACTAATAAAAACCAACAAAAAACCCAGTAAAATCAATCATTCCACTGATTTTACTGGGTTTCTTTATTCATGCGGGTGACAGGACTTGAACCTGCACGTCGGGGACACTAGAACCTAAATCTAGCGCGTCTGCCAATTCCGCCACACCCGCAAAGACTTAGCTATTATAACGTGTAAATAGAAAAATTTCAAGAGTTTTTTGCCTTTTGTACCACTTTCACAATTTTTTACATGCAAATCTAAATATCTAGTGCATATTTCCTATTCTTCCTTGAAAAAACAATTGTAACATATCGAACCGAAACAGGAGGGGAAGGTTTATGGGGAGTGAAAAAAATCACAAATCATGGAATCTAATCAATGGCAAGCGGATTGCAGAGCAGATTATGATTCAGATTGGACGGAATGTAGTCATAGTGTTGATTGTGATTGCTGTGGTGACAATTTTCATGATGCGTTCTGTTTTGATGGATGCAAAAGAGACAGAGTTGACATTAGAATCACAGTCGATGTCACATCAGCTGGCGGAATTTTTTGGAACGTATACCAGCATGACAGAGGAGATGGCGGTCAATCCGCAGATTCGGGAGCTTTTACAGAATACCGGAGCTGGAGACAGCATTACAGAAGTTGAGGGGTATAGCACTGTTTTTGAAAATATGAAAAATATTGCAGGAACAGATACAGAAAATATTTTGGCAGCATGGATAGGAGATGTGGATGCGAGTGTACTGACACAGTCAGATGCTTATACATCCGGCGAGGGATGGGACATTACATCACGTCTCTGGTATGCATGTACCACATTAGGAAAAAGTATCTTAACAGAGCCGTATATTGATGCAAGTACCGGACAGCTGATTTTAAGTGCTGCATCTCCAATCTATGATGAGAGCGGTAAGGTTTTAGGCGTTGCAGGAATGGATATTTCAATGGAGCAGATTACAGCCGTTATGCAGCAGCATAAAATCGGAAAAGCCGGATACATCATGCTTTTATCTGCGAATGGAATGATTGTATATCATCCTGAGGAAGCTGAGATTCAGAAAAATATTTCAGAACTTGATATTTCACAGGGAGTAGTTACAGCGGTTGAAAATGGCGAAGAGCAATTTTTAAAATATAAAGCATCAGGTGTTTCCAAATATGGTTACATCGCACCAATTGGTGACACTGGTTATCTGGTAATCAGCTGTCTGCCATCAAGTGAATTTTATTCACAGCTGGTGCTCACACTGGTATTGTTAGGTGTCTTCTTTATTGCAGGAATGGTTTTAATTATTCTTGGAATGAAACAGACAGCCGCTAAGATTACAAAACCGATTTTGGAATTAAATGAGACGGCACAGCAGCTTGCGGCAGGCAATCTGGATGTAGATATTCATGTGGTATCCGAGGATGAAATCGGTGAGCTTGGTCATTCAATCAGTGAAACAGTGAAGCGGTTAAAAGAATATATTGTATACATTGATGAAATATCAAATGTTCTTTCCGACATGGCAGAAGGAAGACTTGCAATTGATTTGAAAAATGATTATGTTGGTGAATTCCAGAAAGTAAAGGCAGCACTGCTTAACATTTCAGCATCCATGAGCGAGGTTATGATGGGAATCATGGATAGTGCAGGACAGGTATCCGGTGGAGCGGATGAACTTGCAAGAGCATCACAGGGACTTGCAGAAAGTGCAGGAACACAGGCGGCAGCAGTAGAAGAACTCGTGGCAACAGCAACATCCATTGCAGAGCAGGTGGAAGAAAATAAAAAAGATGCCGAGCAGTCTGCGAAAGAGACAAAGCTGGTTACCGAAATGATGGAAGCCAGCGAGGAGCAGATGAACCTGATGAAAGAAGCAATGAACAAGATTCAGGAAACTTCACAGCAAGTTGTTGGAATTATTACAACAATTGAAGAAATTGCTGACCAGACCAACCTTTTGGCATTAAATGCATCTATTGAAGCAGCACGTGCAGGAGAAGCAGGAAAAGGATTTTCTGTTGTAGCAGCAGAAATCGGAAAGCTTGCAGATGAAAGTGCAAAAGCTGTAAATATTACGCGTAATCTGATTGGCGTTTCTTTAGATGAAATCACACGTGGAAATGAACTTGCAGAAGAAGTTGTGAATTCGTTACGAACTTCAGTGGAAGCCATTGAGCGTGTCAACGGAATGATTCAAAAGACGACAGAGAATGCCAATTATCAGGCAATGAGCATGGAGCAGATTCGTGCTGGTGTAGAAGAGATTTCACAGGGAATCCAGGACAACTCCGCAACGGCGCAGGAAAGCTCTGCAACATCCGAAGAGCTTGCGGCACAGGCAACTACTTTAAACGATATGGTACAACGTTTTGAATTAAACGAATAAAAGTGTAGAAGCTGTAGTAAAAAAATGTTATAATAGTAAAAAAGTAACAGTCAGTTTGGTATATAAGATGGAGGGTGGACTATGAACAGCAGAAGAATACCATTGGCATCAGATGTTGAAAGATACGAAATTGGAAAAGGCATGGAGGATGGATTTGAACCATTGCATGTTGTAGTTACAAAAGGCTGGATTGTCATTGATAATCTGGTAAGAATAGAGCAGGCAGACGGAACAATCCTATGTCCGTATATCAAGAACCGCAGAGGACGCACCTTTATTGGTGTAGGAGATTATATCATAGTGGATGAAGACGGAACCAAACATGTCTGCGGAGAAGATAAAATCTGGAGTCGTTACGAAAAGCCAGATGGAATGAATTAAGAACCTAAAGTGGGGTAGAGCAGTCAGACAGAATAAAAGAGGGTGAGTCACAAACAAATGCGATTCACCCTTTTGTTAGTAGCTTTATAAGTGTGGCCAGTCTTTTCGGGATTTCCACTGTTCGTTCATCCAGTCAACCGCCTGTTGTTTGCCTTCAGCGGTAAATGGATAGACAGACATCACCTTTTGCTCTTCTGGCGTAGCATCAAAGCCATATGGGCCGGGCCAGATATAGCAGCGGAAAATATCTTTTTCCTCATCATCTTTATCTTTTTTTAAAAGATAACGCATCCCTTTGTAGCTGCCTGTGAATTTTTCCTTCTTATAAAAGTTCATATTTAAAACATCTTCTGTTGTAATCATAATATTCCTCATTTCCCAATTCATTAAATAATGAAAGAACTGCATAGGCGGTGTCAGAGCAGTATGTCTGTAAAATGCCGTATATGGTATCTGAAATTATAACAGATTTTATTTGGAAATACACTTCAAAATGTGTGTAATCAGGCAAAAAAAGAGAAAAAGAGTTCTTTTTCGCGTCAGTGCATCAACAGGGTGAAAAAATGTAAAAAAAATGTAAATGGGAAAAATGGAAAAATATTCATCCGTTATTGTGCTAAAATGACGAAAATGTATAAAATGTTTGAAAAATTTGGAAAAATAAGAATAAATATACAAGGGGAGTATATCGGCGGCGTATTGACAAAATTGAATTCGCATGTATAATAAAAAAAGTGTTGTACGTGTGCAACATACATGTGTATTTTGTTAAGTGCGTTGAGCAATGGGGCTCAGTGGCACTTTTTTTGGTTACATGAAAATAATTTAGCGCGATAACGTGTTAATGCTCTAACTGAAAGAAGATAGAGGAAGAACAACATGAAAAAAGAGTATATCAAAGATTATGTGCCAGATAAGGACAGTGATAGAGGCGTTCGTTATGTTGGAGAGTATTATGTGACAGATATTCCGGATGATAAGCGCCGTAAAGACGGTTTACTGCAGATTGTTGGTGCAGTCGTTGAAATTATACTGATTCTAATCGCTGTATCGTTAAATTGTGTCGGAAATTACAAGGTTTACATTGTAATTCCAATGGAGATTACGCTGTTTTGCATTCTCTACTATATTACAGGGGCATATGCATATTTAAAATGTGACAAAAGAATGGAAAAGCTGACATATGAGAAAGCGTTTATGAGAACCGTTCAGTCGGTAACAATAGCAATAATTTTTAATGTTTTTTCGCTGATAGGAGAAGCCGTCCTGATTATTCAGAACTTTAAAAGTCTGGAAGGATACGGTGACTACACTTTTTTGATAATGATTGTACTTGTGCTGGTAATTAATTTTTTTGCATTCAACCGGCACAGAAAGCTGGCATCACAGGTGAGACAGGAGCAGACAGAAGAAAAAAACTAGTGTCTGCAGTATTTATTACTTTTGATAAAGGCGGGCATTGCAGAAATGTAGTGTTTCCTTTATATATACAAAAAGGAAAGAACGTAATGTCATAGACATTACAAATCTCAAAAGGAGGAAAATATTATGAAAAAGAGATTGCTTTCAGTTCTCTTAGCTGGAGCTATGGCAGCAAGCTTAGTTGCAGGCTGCGGCAGCAAAACAAATGAGAACAACAATGTCGATGGCACAGAAGTATCTGACGCTGGCGACACAAACACAAATGGAGAAGCAAGCAATAGTGATACACCATTAGTAGTTGGTTATGCACCATTCAGCAGCAAATTCTCTCCATTCTTCGCAGAGTCTGGATATGACCAGGACGCTGTATCAATGACACAGGTTTCTTTAATCGGTAATGACCGTCAGGGAGCTATGATTTACAACGGTATCGAAGGTGAAACACATAGCTACAATGGTACAGATTATACTTACTATGGTATCGCTGACCTCGTTACAACAGAGAATGAAGACGGAACAGTTTACTACGACTTCACACTTCGTGATGATGTTAAATTCTCCGATGGTGAACCATTAACAGTAGATGACGTAATTTTCACTATGTATGTTCTTTCTGACCCTACATATGATGGAAGTTCTTCATTATATGCACAGCCAATCGAAGGTATGGAAGCATATCGTTCCGGTATGGATACACTTTTCAACTTATTAGTAGCAGCAGGACGTGATAACACAGATTACACATACTGGGATGAAGCTACTCAGACAGCATTCTGGGCTGATTTAGACCAGGCTGGTGCAGCTTTTGCTCAGGAAATTTGTGATTATGTAGTAGCAGCAGGTAATGCAACAGATGCTACAAACGTTACAGAGTGTGCAGGTCTGTGGGGATTTGAACTCGCAGAAGGCGCAACAGCAGCTGACTTCTTCGCAGCTATGTGTGAAGCATATGCTTGGGATTTAGCAACACTTTCAAGCACAGAATCTGCTGGAACAGCTTTAACAGATTTCATGAATGACTATGCAGCATATGCTACAGGTGTTCAGACAGGTGATTCTGCAGCAAGCATTTCTGGTATCCAGAAAACAGGCGATAACAGCTTACGTGTCATTATGACAGAAGTTGACGCTACATCTATTTACCAGTTATCATTCCAGGTTGCTCCAATGCACTACTATGGAGATGCTTCTCAGTATGATTATGACAACAACATGTTCGGTTTCACAAAAGGTGATTTAAGTACAGTTCGTTCTAAGACAACAGAGCCTATGGGAGCTGGTCCTTACAAATTCGTGAAATTCGAAAATGGTGTAATTAACTACGAAGCAAACGAGTACTACTACTTAGGAACTCCTAAGACAAAATATGTAAACTTCCTTGAAACTCAGGAAGCTGATAAATTAAACGGTGTTATCACTGGTACAGTTGATATTACAGACCCATCTTATAACAAAGATGCTGTTGCAGCTATCCAGAAAGCTAACGGCGGTGAAACAAACGGTTCTGTTATCTCTGTAAGTGCAGTAGATAACTTAGGATATGGTTACATTGGTATGAACGCAGAAGTTATGAGCGTTGGTGGAGTGAAAGATTCAGCAGAATCTAAGAACCTTCGTAAAGCTTTCGCTACAATCTTCTCTGTATATCGTGATGTAGCTATTGACTCTTACTACGGAGAACTTGCATCTGTAATCAACTACCCAATTTCTAATACATCTTGGGCAGCTCCACAGTCTACAGATGATGGATATAAAGTAGCATTCTCTACAGATGTTAATGGAAATGATATTTATACATCAAGCATGACAGATGAAGAGAAATACGAAGCAGCTAAACAGGCAGCTTTAGGATTCTTAGAAGCAGCTGGTTACACAGTAGAAGATGGTAAAGTAACAGCAGCTCCAGAAGGCGCTTCTCTTGAATATGAATTATTAATTCCTGGTGATGGTGCTGGTGACCACCCATCATTCATGGTTTGTACACTTGCAAAAGAAGCATTTGCAGAAATCGGTATTAACTTAATCGTTACTGACTTAACACAGTCTACAGACCTTTGGACAGCATTAGAAGCTGGTACATGTGCTATCTGGTGTGCAGCTTGGGGCGCAACAATTGACCCTGATATGTTCCAGATTTATCATCCAGAAGGTGGTTCTAACTACCAGTACGACATCAATGATGATGAATTAAGCCAGTTAATTATGGATGCTCGTGCAACAACAGACCAGACATACAGAAAAGCTATGTACAAAGCTTGTCTTGATATCATCATTGACTGGGCAGTTGAAGTTCCAGTATACCAGAGACAGAACGCAATCGTCTTCAGTACAGAACGTGTAAATATGGATACAGTTACTCCAGACATTACAACATTCTACGGATGGATGAATGAAGTTCAGAATATCGAATTAAACTAATAACAAATTATTAGAATTAATGTAGCAATACCAGTACACAGGTTGTGCCTTGCGGCTATATGACGCAGGGCACTTAACTGCGTACCGGGCAACGGCTTCAAAAAGCTGTGGAACCGCTGCTTGATACGCAGTGGAGCTCAAAAATAAAAAGAGCTTTCTTAATATTAAACGAATGGAGGAAAAACAATTGCGTAAGTATATAGTAAAAAGACTTTGTATCTCTGTCGTAATTCTTTTCTTTGTTTCCTTGATTATTTACACATTAATGCGCTGTCTGCCAACTTCTTATATTGAGACTGTTGCGCGTGAGAAATCTATGCAGCCGGGAAGCAAGAGCTTTGAGGAATGGATGGAACAGTTGACAGCGATGTATAACATGGATAAGGGGATTATTCCAGGATTCTTTGCATGGATTGGAACAATGTTTCGTGGAGAATTTGGTGACAGCTGGAAATGGACAATGCCAGTTGTTGAAAAATTCAATGATACAGTATGGGTATCCTTTGCTATGGGAGCTGTTTCTTTAGTATTAGAGGTAATCATTGCAATCCCATTAGGAATTATTGCAGCAACAAAACAGTACAGCAAAGCAGACTACACCATTTCGATTGTAGCGTTAGCAGGTATTTCATTACCAACATTCTTCTTTGCTTCTTTATTAAAATTAGTATTTTCTGTAAAGCTTGGCTGGTTCGATTTATACGGATTAGTTGGACGTAATTATGAATACTTAGACCCAATGGGACAGTTTTTAGATAAAGCAAACCATCTTGTACTGCCTATCATTACATTGGTTGTTATCAGCATGGGTTCTTTAATGCGTTATACACGTACCAATATGTTAGAGGTATTAAACTCTGACTATATCAGAACTGCCCGCGCAAAAGGTCTTAGCGAGAAAAAAGTTATTTACCATCACGCATTCCGTAACACATTAATTCCAACTGTTACAATTCTTGGTGGTTCTTTACCGGGACTTTTCTCAGGTGCGTTAATTACAGAAACATTATTTGGTATTCCAGGTATTGGTTATGCATCTTATTATTCAATGGTAGGCGGAGATATTCCATTCTCTATGTTCTATCTTGTATTTATGGCTATTTTAACACTTGCTGGTAACTTAATTACTGACGTTTTATATGCAGTAGTTGACCCACGAGTTCGTGTATCTTAAGAAGGAGGAGCAGTAAAATGAGTGAAAAAATTGAAAATGTGAATACAGAAAACTCCTCCAATGAGCAGTATTCTTTAAATGACGACCGTCGTGTAAAGGTGCTTTCTCCGGGAGCTATGGTTGCAAAGCGTTTCTTTCGTAACCGTCTTGCAGTAACAGGTTTAGCAATTCTTGTTTTTATGTTTTTATTCTCTTTCGTAGGTGGAATGATTTCTCCATACGAAGAAGACCAGGTATTTTATCGTGTAGATTACCAGAACAAAGAGTATGCTGGTGTAACAATTAATGAAGAAATGCGTTTTGCAAGTGCAAACGCAGACGTTGCATTTGACAGCATCGTTCAGGCACAGACTGTTTTAGCATTACAGCAGAAAGCGGATGAATTCGTGTGGCGTGATGTTACTTATACAGTGACAGAAGAAGGAACAGATTTCTATAGTGTTGCTTGTGATGGAACTATGATTGGTATCGCTTTCAAAGAGATTATCAGTTCTAGTGTGGAAGGTGAAACAATTTCTTTTGATTTACAGTATGGTGCATTAAAGGCATTTACAAATGGTGAAAATAATTTCACTGTAAATGGAGAAGACTATAAAGTAGATGAAGATGGTCTTGTTACCAAAGGTGATACAGAAGTTGCTTATATCAGCAACTATATCATCCAGCCAGCAATGTCTGACGTATTCTTAACACGTGAATTTAAAGAGGCAGCTGCAGAAGCAATCGATGCAGGAAACGACGTATTTGAATTTACAGATGCATCAGGAGAAACTTGTGAGTATCCAATTACTTACGATGCAGCAAAGAATACATGGTCTATCTTACAGGAAAAAGAAACACGAGTATTTGATACTTACTCATCACCAAGCAAAGAGCATTGGCTTGGTACAGATAAAAACGGTATGGACATGCTGACACGTATTATGTACGGTGGACGTGTATCCTTAATTATTGGTTTTATCGTAGTTATCATTGAAACAGTTATCGGTGTTATCCTTGGTGGTATTGCCGGATACTTTGGAAAATGGGTAGATAACTTAATCATGCGTATCGTAGATATTTTCTATTGTATTCCATCTATGCCGGTTATCATTATTTTAGGTGCAGTAATGGATGGTATGCGTGTTGACCCACAGGTTCGAATGCTGTTCTTAATGTTATTGCTTGGATTCTTAGGATGGCCAGCAATTACACGTCTTGTTCGTGGACAGATTTTATCTTTACGTGAGCAGGAATTTATGACAGCAACAGAGGCAACTGGTATCAGAACTTCTCGTAAGATTTTCAGACATCTGATTCCAAACGTAATTCCACAGTTAATCGTAAACTGTACAATGAGTCTTGGTTCTACAATTATTACAGAATCAACATTATCCTTCTTAGGATTAGGTGTTAAGTTCCCATTTGCTTCTTGGGGTAACATTATCAACGACGTAAACGATACATTCGTATTAACAACATATTGGTTTATTTGGATTCCAGCAGGTGTCTGCCTGTTATTAACAGTATTGGCATTCAATATTTTAGGTGATGGTCTTCGTGATGCCTTCGACCCTAAGATGAAGAGATAAGAGAGGAGAGAAAAAATGGCTAAGAAAAAAGTAGAAGGTTATCTCTCCGCGAAAGAATCCCGTAGGATTTCCAGAGAGAATCGTAAAATTACAAACGAATTAGAGAAAAAGAGAAAAAGAAAGAATGTACCAGAATCTGAGTATACAACAACTATGAAGGATTCGAACAACGTTCTTGAAATTGATAATCTGCATACTTATTTCTTTACAGATGCAGGTACAGTAAAAAGTGTTAATGGCGTAAGCTTTGACGTTCCAGAAGGAAAAACAGTTGGTGTCGTAGGTGAATCCGGATGTGGAAAATCTGTTACCAGTTTATCAATCATGCAGCTGGTACAGCGTCCACAGGGACAGACTGTAGAAGGAGAAATCCGTTTAAATTTAGGTGATGGAAAAGCATATAATATCGTTGATACACCAAACGCTAAGATGCAGAGCATCCGCGGTAATTATGTATCCATGATTTTCCAAGAGCCAATGACATCCTTAAATCCAATTTTCCGTATTGGAGCACAGGTAGATGAAGTAATTGCACTTCATAACCCACATATGAGCAAAGAGGATGTTAAGAAAAGAACAATCGAGATGCTTGAATTAGTAGGCATCGCAAACAGCGAAGGTGTATACAAGATGTATCCACACGAATTATCCGGTGGTATGCGTCAGCGTATCGTAATTGCGATGGGATTAGCTTGTAATCCAAAGCTGATTATCGCAGATGAGCCTACAACAGCGTTAGATGTTACAATTCAGGCACAGATTCTTGACTTACTTCGTGACTTAAAAGATAAGATTAACAGCTCTATCATGTTAATTACACATGACTTAGGTGTAATTGCAGAAATGGCTGATTATGTTGTAGTTATGTATGCTGGTCGTGTAGTAGAAAAAGGTACAGCAGCTGAGATTTTCAAAAATCCATGCCATCCATATACTATCGGTCTGATGAACTCCAAACCAGTTGTTGGTAAAAAAGTAGACAGACTTTATAGTATTCCAGGTAAAGTACCAAACCCGGTAGATATGCCAAACTACTGCTACTTCAAAGACCGTTGTGAAATGTGTGTAGAAGGCTGTGACGGAGCTTATCCAGAAGAAATCAAGCTTTCTGATACACATTATGTAAGCTGCTACAGACACAAAGACAATGCTGTAAAGGAGGAAAAGTAAGATGGAAAATCAGGTAAAGGATGAAAATACTTTCGTTCATAATGAAGAAAACATTCTTGAAGTAAACCACTTAAAGAAATACTTTCCAATTAAAAGCAGCCTTGGAAATCAGAAAGGTGCTGTAAAGGCAGTTGATGACGTAAGCTTTTCTATCAAAAAAGGTACAACCATGGGACTTGTAGGAGAGTCTGGATGTGGTAAATCTACTACAGGACGTACCATTTTAAGATTAATTGAAAAAACAGATGGTGAAGTATATTTCAACGGAGTAGATATTAATAAATTATCCAAAAAGGAAATGCGTGCACTTCGTACAAAGATGCAGATTATTTTCCAGGACCCATATTCTTCACTTTCTCCAAGACTTCCGGTTGGGGAAATCATCGGAGAAGCGGTTAGAGAACATGGTCTTGTTCCAAAGAACCAGTTAGATGATTATGTAACAAAAATCATGCTTTCCTGTGGATTACAGCCATACCATAAAGACCGTTATCCACACGAGTTCTCAGGTGGTCAGAGACAGCGTATCTGTATCGCAAGAGCAATTGCATTAAATCCAGACTTTATCGTCTGTGATGAGCCTGTATCAGCGTTAGACGTTTCCATTCAGGCACAGGTTATCAACCTGTTAAAAGATTTACAGGATGAATTTAACTTAACATATTTATTTATTTCCCATGACCTTTCTGTTGTAGAGCATATCTCTGACACTGTTGGTGTTATGTATCTTGGCGGATTGGTAGAAGTTGGTGAGACAGAGGATATCTTTAAGAATCCACTTCACCCATATACAAAGGCATTATTCAGTGCGATTCCAATGCCTGACCCGGATGTGAAGTCAGACCGTATTATTCTGGAAGGAAGTATTCCTTCACCGGCAAACCCACCAGCAGGATGTAAATTCCATACAAGATGTTCTGAGTGTATGGAGATTTGTAAGTCAAAAGCACCAGAAGAAAAAGATATGGGAAATGGCCACAAGGTAAGATGTCATTTATATGACTAGACGGAGGTAAGATATGTCTTTTTTCAATGCCAGAGACAGATATGTGGATGAACTTTTAGCAGCGCAGCAGCGTGAGCTTGAGGAACTGCGAAAAGAACCAGAAGAGCAGCTAGATAGTCCCGATTATAAACAAAGAGCAGAAATGATGCAGGAAGAATTAAGCTTGAAAGAGAAGTTAAGCTTAATGGGTGGTGCAGTGGCAGCAGGGCTTGTAATTGCAGGTGTCTTTATCGTTGCATTATTTATCTTTCTTCTATTTTGTACAAAGGTCTGGCTGGCATAAAAGCATCCGTAAAATTTAAAATAAGAACCTTTAAAACACCGGTTGTGCTTTATGCATAGCCGGTGTTATACTTTATGGCATAGGAGATTGTTGGAAAGTCGGAGGTATGGAAGATGACCTTAGGTGAAAAGGTTGCAATGTATAAGTGGGCGAAAGAATTAAAAAATGAACTAAAGCAGCTGGGGAAAAAACTGCTTTCTGGTGGATGTGGAAAGCCATTGATTGAAGGCTGGATGAAAGAACTGCAGGAAAGTCTGGAATTAGGACGTACACTGCATGATGATTATGAGAGCGCAGTCAGCCATGTAAAAACAGCAAGAGAAACCATTGTGAAGCTGTTAGACTGTATGGGAGAAAGTCCGGTAGAGGAAGTAAAGAAAAGCTTTGAGGCTTTAATTGGAGATTTGGATATGGTATATCATGTCTGTGTGATTCGAAAAGATGATGCAGACTTTTTATCTACTTTGACCTGTCTGAAAAAAATGACAGCCGAGTATACTGGAGAAAATACAATCATGCTGCGCAGTGAGCTGGAAAATGTGAAATCGGTATTAGATGATGCAGCAGGATGGAATGCACCTGATTTTCTGGCACTGGCATACTTTTTAAATCATGAGAAAGAAAGTGAGCTTAGCGAGATGGAAAGTGAGCAGCGGAATGCTTATGTGATTAGTTATTTTAATGAGCATTTCTGGGAACGTTTCTTACGTGAGGCAGAGCGGTGTGAGGTAAAGGCAGAGGTGATGTCATTAGTGCGCCGTACCATCACTGGGAATATTGGATAACTATTATAAAATACATAGTAAAATCAAAGAATAAGAAAATAGAAGCTGATATAGCATTTGAGAGATAAAAGAAGCAAATACATGATAAGATGACAGGAAAGAGAGGAAGACAACGTGAAAACAGAATGGTCGTTAGATGGACTTTATAAGGGGTTTGATGATGCCGCTTATGAAACAGATATGAAAGCCTTAGAGCAGGCAGTAGAAGATTTTATTTCTTTTGTACAGACAGCAGGAGACAAAGAATTAAAAGAGCGCGTAGAAGGACTTCTTAGCAGACAGGAAGTGATTATGGAATTAATGTATAAGCTTGACTTGTACTTAAATCTTCGTCAGTCTGTGGAGACAGAAAACGGAGATGTTATGGCGCAGTTAAATCGTGTATTAAAGATTTATAACAAGTCTGCGTCTGCAGAAGCAGCAATGAAGAAGCTTTTAGCAGAAATTCCAGATGTGGATGCTCTTGCAGAAGAAAGTGCGCTTGTTAAGGAATACAGCTTTTTCTTAAAAGGCATCAAAAAAGAAGCAGCACATCTGCTTTCTGATGATGCAGAAGAGATGTATTATTCTATGGATGTGACAGGAGGCGCTGCATGGAGAAATCTGTTTGGATTTTTAACTTCAACAGTCAAAGTAGATTATGATGGTAAACAGGTGACATTATCAGAAATCCGTAACCTTGCATACAGCCCGGATGTAACTGTCCGTAAAGCAGCATACGAAGCAGAAATCGCAGCCTACGAAAAAATTCAGGATGCCATTGCATTTGCATTAAATAATATCAAGAATCAGGTAACAATGATTTCAGAAAAACGTGGCTATGAGTCTCCACTTGCCATGACCTTAGAGCAGTCTAAAATGAGCAGAGCGACTTTAGATGCCATGATGGAAGCGATTAAAGAATATTTACCGGTATTCCGCAAATATTTACGCAAAAAAGGCGAAATGTTAGGACATAACAATGGACTTCCTTGGTATGAACTTTTTGCTCCACTTGGAAAAGCAGACAAGACTTATTCAGTAGAAGAAGCAAAGGAATATTTAATTAACTGCTTCTCCAAATTCACACCAGATATGGCGGATATGATGAAGGAAGCATTTGAGAATGAATGGATTGACTTTTTCCCAAGAAAAGGAAAAGAAGGCGGCGCATTCTGCGCTGGTGTGCCAAGTTTAAAACAGAGCCGTATTTTGACCAATTACGATGGCTTATTCGGTTCAATTGGAACACTTGCACATGAGTTAGGTCATGCATATCATAACAGACAGATTGAAGATGGACGTATCTTAAATCAGGATTATCCAATGCCGGTAGCAGAAACAGCGTCTACTTTTAACGAGACACATCTCGGACAGCAGGCATTAAAGGAAGCCACAGGCGAGGAGCGTTTAAATCTGTTAGAGAACGATTTAAAAGAGCAGACACAGTGTATTGTGGACATTTATTCCAGATACTTATTTGAAACTGCGGTATTTGAGCAGAGTCAGAACAAGTTCTTAATGGCAGAGGATTTAAAGGAGCTTATGTTAAATGCACAGAAGGAAGCGTATGGTGATGGCTTAGATGAAAACTATCTGCATCCATATATGTGGGCATGCAAAAGCCATTATTACAGCACAGGCTTAAGCTTTTATAATTTCCCATATGCATTTGGTAATTTGTTTGCAATTGGTCTTTACAGCTTATTCTTAAAAGAGGGCGAGCCGTTTGTAGCAAAATACAAAGAAATGTTAAAAGCAACTCCGGTTTGCACCGTAGAGGAGGCAGGAGCAAAGGTAGGACTTGACCTTACAAAGAAAGAATTCTGGATGGAAAGTCTTGCACTTATTGCTAAAAATGTAGAAGCATTTTGTGAAATGTAAAAATAAAGATACCCGGAAGCAGTAGAAGCTTTTGGGTATCTTTTCAGCATAAGAGATAAGGAGAAGAAGCTATGAGTGAAATAAAAGAGAGTATTTCAAAAAAATTAGGATTTGGATGTATGCGTCTGCCTGTGATTGACGGTAATGCGGAGCGGATTGATGATGCAGCATTTTGTGAAATGATTGATAGCTATATGGAACAGGGGTTTTGTTATTTTGATACCGCGTATCCATATCATAATCAAAAGTCAGAAGAGGCAGTCAAACGCTGTCTTGTTGCACGTTATGACAGGGATAAATTCCTCTTGGCAGATAAAATGCCTGTCTGGCTTGTAAAAGAAACAGCTGATTTTGGAAAAATATTTGCAACACAGTTAGAGAGATGCGGCGTAGAATATTTCGATTTTTATCTGCTGCACGCCATGAACAAAGACAGTATTAAAGATGTGGAGGAGAAGGACGGTTTTGCATTTTTACAGCAGATGAAGCAGGAGGGAAAGATTCGTCATATCGGCTTTTCTTTTCATGATACGGCAGAGGTTTTAGATGAAATCTTAACAAATCACCCGGAAATGGAATTTGTACAGCTGCAGATTAATTATTATGACTGGGATTCCGAAAATGTACAGTCAAGAAAGTGTTATGAAACAGCAGTTAAGCATGGTAAACCTGTGATTGTTATGGAGCCTGTAAAGGGTGGAACACTTGCAAATCTTGTGGAAGAGCCTGCTAAGATTCTTAAATCACTCGATAAAGATGCTTCTTTTGCATCCTTTGCAATCCGCTATGCCGCTTCATTAGACAATGTAGTTGTGGTACTTAGTGGAATGTCTGATTATGCGCAGTTAAAGGATAATACCTCATACATGAAAGAGTTTCAGCCATTATCCGAAGAAGAACAGCAGGCAGTCAGACGTGTTGTTGCGGAGTTAGCAAAGCTTCCAACGATAGCCTGTACGAAGTGTCGCTATTGTGTTGACGGATGTCCGAAACGCATTCAGATTCCAGAATTATTCCATGCATATAATATGTCGGTTCAGTTTGGTGTAAATCCGATTACAAAACGAAGTTATGAGCAGGCAGTGAATAATCATGGAAAAGCTTATGACTGTATCCGCTGTGGAAAATGTGAAAAACAGTGCCCACAGCATTTAAAAATTCGTGAGCTTTTAAAAGAGGTAAGCAATACCTTTGAAAGATAAAAAACTGGTTGTGAAACGAATGTTAAAATATTATAATAATATAATATTTATGATTATTTTTGTATAGTCAGGGAAAAGCGCGAAGCACAGCGCAAAAAGTCAAAAGATGGGGAGAAGATAGAATGGATATTATAATTATTGTATTGATTGTCTGGTTTGTTATTTCAAGAAATAAAAAGAATAAGCAGAAGAACGCACAACGTCAGACGGTGTTAAATGGAAAGCGTATTGATACTGCTGTTGGAAAAATGAATTCTTATCAGAAAAATTCAACATACTATAAACAGCCGGTACAAAATCAGGCAAATGGAAGAGCAGTACCACAGAACAATGGCTATGGCAATCGTCCGGTGCAGAATCAGGCAAAGCAGCAGGAATTAAAACGCCGTTTACAGCAGAAATACGCTAATTCAGGCAAGCCATATCCACAGGGAAATACATACCAGAAGCCGGTGCAGGAAGAAAATGATATTTTAAGCCGCGCAAAAAGCAATGTGCAGGAAAATACAGCAGATAATATAAAGAATCAGGCAATGCAGGCAAGCGGCGGCGGTGTTTATACTGCATCCGGTGTAATGAAAAATGCGCAGAAGAAGCCAGAAGAGCAGTTGGTTTCGTATGGTATGGGAAATGAATATCTTGGAATGGTTGACATAAATCAGGATAGTGATATTTTAAAACGAGTAAATGATTTAATGGTAACGGGTTATAGCGGAGAGATGTCTTTTGAACGAGATTTTGTTGCAGAGGGTGTTGAAATGCTTAACAGATACGAACTTTAGGAATGACAGGAGTTTTAATAAGTATGGAACGAATACCAAAAAGTGGTGAGTTTTATCGCCACTTTAAAAACAAGTTATATCAGATTTTAACGGTTGCAGAGCACTCTGAAACAGGGGAAAAGTTAGTGATTTATCAGGCATTGTACGGAGAATTTAAGACATATGCAAGACCACTTTCCATGTTTATGAGTGAAGTCGACCGTCAGAAATATCCAGAAGTGACACAAAAATACCGCTTTGAAAGAGTGGAGTTTGCAGTAGAAAAAGCATGCGAAAGTGTAAAACAGCCAGTGAGCATGGCAAATAAAGTAGAACAACCAAAGGTTATGGCAGATGAAGCGAAGTTGTCAGAGGATATGACAGTTGAAACAGCAAGCCATCCGGTATCAGATGATGCCACAGAAAAGATGATGGCATTTTTTGATGCAGAGGATTTTGAGGAACGCTATAATATTTTGGTATCCATGAGGGACTCCATTACAGATATGCAGATTAACAATTTAGCGGTGTCATTAGACGTTGTCATTCCAGAGGGAGATATTGAAGACCGCTATGAGCAGCTTAAAATGTGCTTAAGAACAAGGCAGAAATATGAGAGCAGCCGCTTGAGATAAAAGTGTTAGCTTATAATGTGATATGGACTGAAATCGGAGAGAATGATGAAAAAGAAATTGATGTTGGCAATGATGATGCTTTCTGCAGTGATATTGTTTGGATGCGGTAAGGATGAAAAAATCTCAGATGGCAAATCTGATACTCAGGTGCAGCAGAGTGTCACTGTCTCAGACTCAAATGAGAGTGAAGAAGAGCAAGGGGAGGCAGTTGTAACAACAGAGCAGGAAAATATAGAGAATTTAGCAGAAGCAGAAGAGGTATCCAGTGTTTCCGTACAGGATATGACAGAGGAAATTTCCACAGAAGATTCTGTAGAAAATGAGAAAGAAAATGTTTCTGAGGAAACAATTGCGCAGGATGTCAACGAAGCAGAGAGTGCAAATGTGTCAGACAGCCAGAACATATCTACAGAAACAGCGCAGGAAACAAGTATGACAGAACAACAATCAGAATATCTTGTAGTCATTGATGCAGGACATCAGGCAAAAGGAAATAGTGAAAAAGAGCCGATAGGCCCTGGTGCAACAGAGATGAAAGCAAAGGTTGCCTCCGGTACATCGGGAGTGGTCAGCGGGCTTGCAGAGTATGAATTAAATCTTATGGTAGCACAGAAGTTAGAGGCTGTATTGAAAGAACGTGGTTATCAGGTTCTTATGGTTCGAAACAGCAATGATGTAAATATCAGCAACAGTGAGCGAGCACAGATTGCCAATGAAGCAGGCGCGGATGCGTTTATTCGAATCCATGCAAATGGTTCTACAGATTCATCTGTAAATGGAGCAATGACAATCTGTCAGACTCCATCGAATCCATATAATGGAGCACTTGCAGCAGAAAGCAAATCATTATCAGAAAAGGTTTTGGATGCAATGGTTGCGAGTACAGGCTGTCGAAAAGAATATGTCTGGGAAACAGATACCATGAGTGGCATTAACTGGTGTCAAGTTCCTGTTACTATTGTGGAAATGGGATATATGACAAATGAAACAGAGGATTTGAATATGGCTAACGATGAATACCAGAAGAAAATAGCAGAAGGCATCGCAAATGGTATTGATGCTTATTTCCAGAATTAGTTTAAAAAGGGGCTGTAAATTTTACAGCCTCTTTTTCGTACATACAGTGTGATGTGAATTATATTTTAGAGTTTGGTTTTCTCTGGCTTAAGGTACTGTTGTGGTATTCAGTGGAAAAAGTAACATCTTCGCCAAACCAGTCTGGCGGACAGAAGGTGTTTGCCTCTTCTTCGGATTCAAATTCGACCTCGGCCAAAGTAAGTGGTGCAAGTTCTCCTTTAAAAACATCCAGTTCAATCGTTAATTTATCATTATATGGAATCAGGTAGCGCGTTTTTTCGATAAAAATGCCATCTGCCTTTGGTTTCATGTGTTCAAAGGCTTCTTTTGTCAGTGGGAGATTATATTCTTCGCGAACCATCATACCGTTTCCTTTATAAGTTAAAATATATTTGTCGTTTGAACGGCGGATACGAACCACCGGATTCGTGGATAAATATCCCTGCTCGATTTCCTTATGTGGGTAAGTTTCTAAATTCTCCGGGATTTTTTTTAATAAATATTTACGTTCGATTTCCATATGTGTCTCCTTATAAAAATCTGAGAATGCAGATTGAAAAACTGCTTGCTTTTTTTGTGTGTTCAGATTAATATATAAAAAAGAAATGGGTTTCTGACCGTTTGACATTTACGTCCAAAGCGGGTTGCTCGTTTCTTTTTTTATATTCTGAATATCATATAAATATAATTTGTTATCAGCAGAAAATCTGACGATTAAAACTGCTTGATAAATATTATAGCTGATGATTGTCCCTTTGTCATCCATAATGGGGAATGCGAAACGCGTATTATAGCGATACCATCCATTTTGAGCCTTTTTTTGATGTTTCTTTTCAAAGTCCTCACTCCAACGTTTTGAAGTTGCAATTTCAATCATTTCTGGTATACCTTGTGCCATATTGGCTTTTGCTTTTGCAAGTGAACCACGTAAATTTCTGGTATATATTGAACCAGTGAATTCATCTGCAAAGTCTTTTCCAATATAGATAATATCATTTGTTTCTGCAATTTGGATAATGTCGCCGACATAGCGAAGAAGATAAGATTCGACTTTGTCCCATGAGATAGAGCGTTTTCCAGAGAAAAGAATCTGTGGAATTACTACGAGTTTATTTCCATTATCATCTTGTGTGATAAGGATGTGTTTAGGATTTTTTTGTATAATAAACGCCTCCTTATTTTTTTATAAATTCAATATAGCACATGAATATAGAATTGCAACCTAAGTAAAGTAATTTATATTTTTTTAATAAATATTAGATATTTTGAGTGTAGACAGAAAACAAAATCTGTTTGTAAGTAAAAGCAGACTAGTATATAATAAACCTGTTAAAGCGTTTATATGCAGAAGGGAAGAAGTTTCATGAATTACGAACAGATTCTTCAAAAGAAAAAAATATATGATGAAGGAAAATCATCTATCCCGGCAGTAACATTATCTTCCTTTGAAAAAGATTTTGAGTTGACATTTACACATAACTCAACGGCAATTGAAGGAAATACATTAACATTAATGGAAACGAAGGTTGTATTAGAAGATGGGATTTCCATTGGTGGAAAGGCATTGCGTGAAATTTATGAGGTGGTAAATCATAAGAAAGCGTACAATTATGTGAAAAAATGTATTTTTGAAAAAAAAGCACTAAGTGAGCTGATTGTAAAAGATATTCATGCGATATTGACGGAAAACATTCTGCAGGGTGGGATATACCGACAGGAAGAGGTTCGAATTAGTGGAGCAGGTCACATTCCGCCAGTGGGAGATGAGATGCTTCATCAAATAAAAAACTTTTATGCAGATATGCAATGGAAATGTAATAGTGTAAATCCTATTGAATATGCGGCGTGGACACACGCTGAATTTGTGCGGATACATCCATTTATTGACGGAAATGGAAGAACATCAAGATTATTGATGAATTATCAGTTGATGTCAGCGGGTTTTCTTCCGGTTTCAGTGGCAAAAGAGAATCGCTTAGAGTATTACGAAGCTTTGGAGAAATACGCGGTTTGCAATGACTTGCAGGAATTTGCAGATTTAGTCGCAAAACTAGAAGAACAGCAGTTGGATGCGTATATAAAATTAATATAATTTCGTGTAAAAATATATCATTATAAGGAGAAAAATCAATGAAAAAATTAGGAAGTTTTATGGCAGAGGGATGCGAAGAAATTGAAGGTTTAACAGTGGTTGACCTTGTGCGAAGAACAGGCGAAATCGAAATTACAACAATTTCTATTAGTGATAAAAAAGAAGTGACAAGCTCACACAATGTGACATTTTTAACAGATGCATTAGCAGGCGAAGTGGATTTCGACAGTTTAGACGGAATTATTCTTCCAGGTGGGATGCCGGGAACT
Organism: Roseburia sp.; assembly: GCA_045121975.1. GTDB lineage: Bacteria > Bacillota > Clostridia > Lachnospirales > Lachnospiraceae > Roseburia. The sequence continues at coordinate 147,463 of JBGVHB010000033.1, read as the reverse complement.
TTAAATCTTGGTGCAGATGAGACAGTAAATGCAGTGATTAAGAAATTTGCAGCAGAAGGAAAAATGGTTGCAGCAATTTGTGCAGCACCTAGCGTTCTTGGGGCAGCAGGCTTATTAGAAGGCAAAAAAGCAACTTCTTATCCGGGTTTCGAAGACAAATTAACAGGCGCAGAAGTAGTAAAAGATGCTGTTGCAGTGGATGGAAATATCATTACCAGCCGGGGAATGGGAACTTCCATTGATTTTGGACTTGAAATTATCAATTATCTGTGTGGAGCAGAAGTGAAGGAAAAAATTGGAAAAGGAATTATTTATTTACAGTAAAATAAAAACAGCTCTAAATCCTAAAAATAGGATTTGGAGCTGTTTTTGGCTCATAGGAATTTTTTCAAATTTCTATGAAGGAAATGAGATTAATCTCTCATCTGTTCTTCCTGTCTCATAATCATTTTTTTGACCATTTCGCCACCGATACTTCCTGCCTGTGCAGAAGTAAGGTCGCCGTTGTAACCTTCTTTTAAAGGTACACCGATTTCACTTGCAACTTCGTGTTTAAAACGATTCATTGCTTCTTTTGCCTGTGGCACTGCCATCTGATTTGTGTTAGAACCTGAATTGTTAGTTCCGCTCATGGTTTTTCCTCCAAATTTTTCTAAAGTTTATTTAGGAGCACAATAAGTTTTACTGTAGTTCCTAATCCTATTATTTGCGCAAATTGCAAAAATATAATTGGAAAAATATGTAAAAGTCAACAATAAATGCGACAAAAAAATTTGATTTGTAAAAAATCAACAATAAAAAGATAGTTTTTCAAGTGGATGAACCCGGAAAACTATCTTTTCTTTTGTATAAAATTCACAAAGGGTATTTTTAGACATCAAAATAAGAACTGCATTTTTCAGCAGCTTATTATAGTACCATTCCTAATCCCTCCGAAGAATATCTAAACGATTGAAAAGACCAATCGCAAGATATTCTAACGTGCCCCTTCCCCGTCTCCAGGGGGCAAATGAAAATGATACATATTAATTTTATTAATTCATCAACATATCAATTCTAACATTTCTATCATATATGACCGGGGGGAAAACCGATTTCCCCCTCTCGACCCCCGCGGGTCACAAAAACAATGGTCCGAAATAGGACACATTAAGTGAGTAAGGAGATGATTAAAATATCCCCCAACCCCCTTACATAAGGGGGCTAAAAAGAATTGATGCAGATACCGTATTCCTCAGCCATCTGATTAGAGCTTTTTACATTAAACAATGGACGAGGATAGTCATTTATCCAATCTTCAATATTCTGAATTTCTTTCACTGGCACAGCTTGAATAGATTCCCCTTTTGGTATATGTCTACGAATCATACGATTAATATTTTCATTTGTACCACGTTCCCCGGAACAAAAAGGATGACAGTAATATACAGTAGTACGTTTCTTATTCTTTCTGCGGCATGATTTTTCCACACCATCAAAATCCAAAAACTCCATTCCATTATCACAAGTAATTGTTTTAAAAGTAGACTGAAAAGTATCAAATCCTAAAGTACGCTCTAAACGATTCAGAGCAGAGACAACAGAAGCTTGCGTTCTGTCTTTGATTTTTATTATACGTTCCAACCGAAGCATTCGTTCAGAAAGAACTAACAGGCAGGCTTTTCCTTGTCCTTTTCCAGAATAAACGGTGTCCATTTCCCAATGTCCAAAATCATCACGTTTTAAAATATCAGTAGAACGCTCCTCGATAGAGCGACCTTTAACATTCTTTTTTGCAACTCTCGATTGCTGATATTGCTGCTTTTGATTTTTCTTTACTGGAAGATGCTGATTAGTAACATTTAAAAAGATTCCCTTTTCTATGTATGAATAAAGCGTTCCTTTACACAATCGAGTATCAAATTTTATATTATGAGTTTTAATATAATTCAATGCTGCTTCGGGAGAAAACTTTTTCTCGATTATCAGCTTTTCTATAAATTTTAAATATTTTATATCAGAACCTATTTTTAAAGGTGCTCCCTTATAATGCTTTTGTTCATCATGCAATCGTTGTCCGGTATCAGCACAATATTTTTTATAGGTCAACAATTGCGAATCCAGCAGCTCTACAGTACCTCGTTTTATTTCCCGGTAAATAGTCGAACGATGCTTCTTTAATTTAATAGCAATTTCATTTACACTGTTCCCTTCCTGGAGTAAATACTCCAAAAGATATCTATCACGTTCGGATAATTGATTGAAGTTTCCCATAGACAACATAACCACCTTTTTATACTTATCATTTTATAAATCGTGTGGATTATGTCGGATTTTATTTAATTTATAAAGGACAAGGCAAGTTGCATTTAGCAATCCTTGATAAATTAAATAAAATCCTATTGGCTAAGTTCTACGTTATCTAAATTTTACGCATTTTTATAAATTTCATTTTGCTTTCCATTCTTTAAATTCTTCTATTACCACTTGCGTCCGTCGGGAATCTTGCAGCATAACAAAAAATCTATAAAATTCAAGAACCAGTAAAAATAATTTTTCGAAAAGATAAAAAATTTTTTTTACTTAATATCAGAGATATTTTCTTGATTTTTATATCTTTCTTGTTATTTGCCAGATAACCCGCCCGGAAACAAGTGCTAACAGAAGAATTTAAAGAAAGGAAAAAGCAAAGATGAAATTATATAAAAATGCTCTGATACGAGACCCGCCGTTTCAAGATTCTCCAGAAGAATTTTTTGGGAGTTACGAAAAAATCTACATAGCGGAGAGGAAGGTACAGGTTATGAAAATGCCAAACGCAACAGAAACCATAGAACGACTTGCAAGAGAAGCGGAAGCGCGAAAAATTCTTGATATTCTTGAAAGAGAATGCAAAGACATCGAAGAAGCGCGAAAAAAAGTCAGAGATTTACTAACAAAATAGCAACTACATAAACAACGGGCATCCAATCCGATACTCCGCCGGAGAGGATGCCCACCCACCAAATTAAATATAACACAATGAAAAGGAGAAAACAATATGACAACATTTACAAGAAAAGAATTAGTAAACACCGCAATTGATGAAATCAGAGCGCACCTGAGATGTTATAAAAGCAACGGAAACATATCCCATGTGCATCACGCTACACATTTAGCCAGTACATTATCTGAACTCAGAATAATATCAGCAGATAAATCATATTTATTAGCAGATATAATATCTAATATGGCATTTCCAAACACATCGCAAATCACAAAAGACTAGGCATTAGCCTAGTCTTTTAATATATCAAAATCATATATAGCATCACTACACGATTCCGGCGCAGGTAATCCGTTGATTCCTAAACTCAATAGCAAAGTACCTATCTGATTACAATGCCCTTCACAATTTAATAAACAATCAATATCCTCACAACAAGTTTCCGGAATAATAATTACACTCATACAAACCACCTATTCAAAAGGACTTTCTCCATCATACCGGAGAAATCCATCCACATCCGTTTCAATCACTGGAACGTCCTCAATGAAAAATAATTCCTTTATCTTACACAAAAGCTTTTCCAACAATTCAAAATCATACTCATATTTTTTATAGCCACCTGTCAAATATGGCTCAATTTCATAGCGTCGTTTACGTTCCAGAACACTAAGCGCATCCGTATAATCGCCGCCCATAGCTTTAATTTGTAAAGCCATCATGACCAAAGACTTTTTTACAGAAGTCAATTCAGACATATCTTTTTGTTCATCCTTGACCAAATAACAAAATTCCTCAAGCGATAATTTATTCCTAGCAACACACACATGCTCAATTCGAGTGAGTGGAGTACTAATATCCATTTCTTTCGCTTTATCATAAATCCTGCAATAGCCATGATTATTGCGTACACCAAAATATCGTGTTCCTTTAAAAAGTCCATATTGCTTGCGGCTCTTAAAGACCTGCACAGAATCCGGTTGTTGAGGAATATCTATCGCATAATCGTAGCGAATCAAAACACCGGAAGTACAAAACTCTTTAATAAAACTTAATATCTCCTTGAAAGAAGGTTTCTCAAAATGCTTGTTTGGATTGACTTCCAATGAGAGCATCGGTAGCAATCTATATATTTTTTTTCCTGCATCATAGTCAGTATAATGACCGATTTTCAAATAAATACCATCATCATAGTGAATATGATTCTGATAAAATGACCATTTAGGACAACCCGAACAGTTTAACTTTTCCCAATAAGCTTTACGTTCTGAACCCATAGCATGTAATTTTTCAAGAACCGTAGGGATAGAACAAACCAAATAATAATCAATAACAACATTGTCAATCGAATGAGAAAAGCCAACAATATCTTTTTGAGAATAAAAATACATATCAACTGTCCCAACTTGGTACACAAATCCCCCTATTTAGATATTGGGGGATTTGGTACACATATCTCCTTCCTCAAAATAATACAATTTTTAAAGGCATTAAATCTTGACAGCATGAACCCGCTTCATGCGCTGTCTGGCTTCCAGGGCATCCGCGCCAAAAGGCTACCGGAAGCCCCGGACGTCAGCCTAGCACATTCGCCCCTACTGTCAAGAATGAACGCCTTTTTCAGACATAGAAATAAAAGCCATACATTTTCCTATTGCATGACATGAAGTATCACAATCTACGTGATTCAAAATACAGCCATAAAAGGGCACAAAATGCGCGCATGACGAGCATAAGCAGCCTTTACAGCTATTATCAGATTCTGCATAAGCGCAGATATTTAAATCAATTATCATTCGTTAAAAATTCTCCTCTTAACAAAATTGCATATGCCAAAAACACCATCTATCAGCACAGCAAAAAACTCTGATAAAACAGCAAGAAAAAGACACGCGCCAAATAATAAAAGCGCAATCCAACCAATAGACAAAATAAAAAATTCAATCATTATTTATTTCCTCATTTTCTTCATATTACGAATAAAGCTTCGAGATGGTTTACTTACTGCGTCCATCTGTACACCATTATTACACTGTAAATTCAGAATCTCATCTTCTGAAAGCATGTCACCCTCTTTACAAGATTTGGAAAGATTACCAACGCAGGCAAGAGTATCATATGCATTATAATCTTTATCACGAACAAACCAGCCGAAACGCAGCATAGGCTTCACGTTAGAGGGAGAGACAGCATTTTCTAATTCCCATGCATCATACTTTGCGCATACAACAATACGCCATACCTTATTACATGAAATCACATGAGAAGTCACCTGCCGGAGCAGGGCATCAACATGCTGGAAACGCTGCGCGTCATAAATCATTGTTATATGATGATGTCTACAGGTCAGCAGAGTATTTAAAAACAGCGGGTCAATATTAGATTTGAAATTCCGGCTGTTAAGCTGCACAGAAAATTCATCACCAAGGACGAGAGTTACAGTGAGAGTATCATTCTCAATGTCCTTTTTCGAAAAAGATTCTGCTACGTTTACAATCTGCGACAATGATTCAAAACGCTCATAAGGTACATCCAGCAGGTCAACATTTGAAATAATATGTACTTTCTGAGTTACCCATTTCTTACGAGTAAAATCAAATACTTTCTTATTGTTATACTTAAAATATTGTCCACGAACATAATGGACAACGGAAAGCGTCTTACCGCCGCCGAATAAAGCAACATATGCAATTAATTTTCCTGTTTTCATGTTATGCCACTGCTGATACCTGAAGTAGCAGTATATATCCTTTACAACATAAAATACTAATTTAAAAGGATGAAATACGATTGTCCGAAATACAACAGAGAATACAAGAAGCAGGATAAAAGCTATAATAATAATGAAAATCATAATGTATTTTATCTCCTTCCGACACTGGCAAAATGTCCGCAAATTACACCAAAGGTTTCTAGCGAAAGACCAACAAAAAGCAGCCGGCAAATCACAATAAACATGTTAAGTTCGTTAAATTCTGTAATTCCTGAAAGAATCATTTCTGTAATAGCATCCATTATTTATCACCTCACTTTGTCCATTTGTTCAGATTTCTCAATCCGTTCCGAGCACTATTCAAGAGCCAAAAGAAGAGTATCAAAAATATGATAATCAGTAATTCAAAACGAATATATTGCAGTTCCGCTACAACAGGCGACATGTCAACCTCTACCGTCTGGGTAACAATTTGAATAGATTCAGAATCATCTTCTTCATCCGCAAGCTCTGTTGATTCTGTTTCTAATTCTGTATCAGTTTCTGTATTAAATTCGGTATCAATTTCCGTATCTGATTCTGTAACTATTTCAGTATCAGTAATATCCGTAGAAGCTTCTGTATCTTCCAATAAAGTTTCCTCACTGGAAAGAGCAGTCTCAGTATCTTCCTGAATAGTCGTTTCAGTTTCCTGAATAATTTCCGTATCTTCCGAAGCAGGTTCTTCAAATAAGACTTCCGTATTTTCTTCATACATAAAAAATATCCTTCTTTCTAAGTAAATTTCATTAATTCTTATATTTCAGTTTTAATCTTAGCTTCTACTAATTTACGCCATGCAGAGCCAAGACCAAATTCTAAATAAGAAGCATAAGTATCTTCATCAACTTTATCTTTCCATTCTCCCAATACTTCCATCAATGCCTTTAACTCTCTTACAGAAAAATATATTGCTTTTCCTTTTGCCATTTGAACACCTCCACAAATTTCTGTTTAGCTATTCGTTTTCCAACTTTATTAAAAAACTGCCTGTAATAAAAATAGCTTGTATAATCCAATACGAGACATTATCAACGTCAATATCACATAAAAATACAATAACTAAATTTACTACTATCCATATCAACGTATACATATAATCACCCCCTTAATCACTTAGGACAAGCTTTTCAATAATAGTTTTATTCATGTAAAAACCTCTTTTCTTTAGTTTAATAATTTGATATACTACGAGCATAAATCGCAAAGGAGAATATATATAATGAGCAATTCAAATGATAATCAAAACACAATAATTGAAACTTACGAAACTTATGAAACATACGAACAATATGTGCCAACTTCATATAAAATCATAATAGGAATACTAATAATAATCGTTCTATTACTAGCATTTCATATATATCAATTAAACGTACGCGTTAAAGAATTAGAAAACTACATAAACGAATTAGACAATTGCATGAGAGAATTAAAAAAAATTACAGACGTTTTATTCTAATTCATTATCTTATAATAAAAATAAAATAAAAATGAAATTACAATTTCCCATACGATTATGTTCCAAAGCGAAAAAGTGTAACCTAAAAAATGTACTTGGATTTTCAAAATAGACAAACAAGCGTTAATTAGACTTTGCAAAATATCACCTTCCTAAAACTCGTAAAATAATAGCTACAACAAACCCAGTAAGAATAGCCGTTTGAATGGCATCTGGCAAAAATGCTAACACACGCCCAAATAATGCAGGAAAATCGCCTACCTGATTAATTAAATCTTTTACCGCATCAAGCACAAAAGTAAAAAAAGATGCGATGTCAGAAAGTAAATCTGGGGTATCAGACCAATTAAAAGAAAAATCATCATCGTCACCGGAATCGTCGCCATCACCTTCGGAAGTGTCGCCATTACTTCCTGAATCACCAGTTATTTCCTCATCTGTTGGGATTTCTTGGCTACCACCAGAATCAATATCAATTCCACCATCAGGAGTTACCGGGTAGCCAATTAAATCTCCGTTCGCATTAGCATAAATTTTCAAATAACCGCCATACGTCCAATTACCAGTATCATCACAATTTACTATTTGAAGATAAGACGTATCCTGACGATAATAACCTTTCGTAATCCATGTAGCCGCAAGAGTAGAATTATAAATTTCATCAAAATCGTCTTGAGAACCTGCCAAAAAATCACTTATAAAAATACTTAACTGCAATTCAGATGCAGGATACTGCTGAATAAAATTCTTAGGAAAATTATTACAGAGATTTTCAAATTCATTAACGCTATCATAAACACCAACACTCGTATATAAACGTATAAAAGTATTTGATGTAGTTAAATCAAATCCAGAAGTTGAAAGGTTTCCCCATTGAAAACGATATTTTCCGTTAACATCATCTTTTTTATAAGAATTTGTTACTTTATCCCATAAACTGGAATACAAAGCAGTAAATTTAACATTTTGCAAATATCCTAAATTTTTGTCATAAGTAGCAGAATCTTCATCAAATTCTGATGTGTCACGCGTAAAACCATCTGGAGAATTTCCACACAAAATATCATAATAAGCCTGATATAAATCATCACCATTATATTCAGTAGCATCAAATGTTCCATAAAATGAACCAGTAAGAGTACAATCATCACCGACTATAACGTTACATAAATAAACAATAGCATCATCTGAATTTCCTGAACAACAAGCTGCAGTTCCTGTGGCAGTGGCAGTAGCATAGGAATCACTGGTTAGCCAATCAACAATATATGTCCTCGTATAAGAAAAAGTGTTCTTAGAAATAATTACTGCGGAATGCATAGAACCATTAATCACATGAATGATTTTATAAGAATCAGAATCAGTTACATCGACTTTATATTTATAATCTCCATATTCATCAATTAAACGAAAATTAAATACAAAATCATTAAAAGATGATTCAGTAGAAGAAGCTGCATAAACGTCTACATTTCCAAACACACCAACTAACATACATACTAATAACAGAAAAGTTATAATTTTCTTCATCATCATAACCACCTTCCTAAAAAAGAGTATAAATATAGACGGAGCGGAATAATTCCACACCGCCTATAATAAGCTTCTTAATCAAATTACTTAGCTGCACGTTTTGCATGAGCAAAAATACCAAACCCAACGCTAAACAAAGCACCACAAAGCATAATCATTAAAGCAGGATTTTCCTGAATAATAGTCATACACTTTCCTGCTAAAGTAATCGAATCAGTAATTGCTGTATTCATCGAATCACTAAATGTCGAACTTGCTAAAACACTCATGATACAATCTCCTTTCATATTTTTATTTATCTTCTTTGCGCAATTGAAAATACAAAATTATTTAACCGGATTGACTTTTACAATCTCCTGAATAACTGGGAATGAACCTTTTGACGATTCAATCACGTCTTTGTAAATCTTTACTTTGTCTCCAACTTTCAAAGCCCAATCATCATAGGTAAATTCTGATGAAGTTTTCACACCAGTGATTCCTTCAGAATCATCCGGAAAAGGTTCAACTAAATAAATGTTATAACCTTTCTTTCCAGTGCTCTTTGAAACAAACTCCTGAATACCTACAATTTCTTTAATTGGTACACCTTTTGCCATAATTTCTTTTTCCTCATCTTTCTGGTCATCCTAGACCTTTTTCTCTCTTAGCATGACAAGCACCGCTTCCAAATGAAAAATAGAAGTATTTAAGTCATTGCAATCGAGACCACCGGGGGAGAAAATACTTCGCGCTATTTTTAGCACTACAAGCTTTTCCGTCAAATATGCAATCACTAAATTCTCTAATTCTTTCTCATTCATTGTACTCCTCACAAAGTAACACAGCAGGAGCGGACTAAAGGAGAATCAAAACAACTCCTGCAGGCACTTTGTTTTTTACATCGTATGTGGTTGTTCCCTGTCGCAATTAATACTAAACTTTTCAATAATTGGAAAAATATGAGAATTATGTTGACAATTACGAATTGTTGTGATTTACTGAATGAGTAATCTAAAATATGAAAGAAAGAGAGGTAATAAAAATGATTAGATTTACAAAATTTGTCGCGAACTTAAAACAGAACAATCATACTATTACCTCGGTGGATGTTATAGGACAGTCTTGATTTTTACAAAAGAGAGGGTTTTATTGAATTTAAAACCCAAGAGACAGTTATATACTTTTCCAAAGTGATATTTATTGCCCGCGGTAATTTGAAGTTACCGCGGGCTTTTTTTGACGAAAAGAGGCACGCTAGACGAGCCTCTTTTTGTTTTGTATGAAAAGCATATGTCAACAGAATGCCTGTGATTCTGTCTGACATATACTGCGATACAAAAGCTTTGGAAAGACACTGGGGCAGATTAGAAGGAGGAGTTAAAAAGTGAAGAAATTATACACGTATATCGGACGTTACTGGTATGGCTATGTATTTGCCATTTTCTGTATGGTAACAGCGATTACACTTGATATGTTATATCCGGTCATTACACAGAGCATTGTGGATGACGTTATTTTAGGCGGAAAAATGGAATTGCTGACAAAGCTGTTAGTGGGCATTGCTATAGTGGGAGTTGGAAAAAGTACATTTGAATATTTTAAGGAGTATACATTTGACAAGGTTGCTTCGACCATTGGCTCAGAAATGCGAAAGGATTTGTTTAATCATATTCAGACACTTTCCATGAAATATTTTACAGACACCAATACAGGTGAGCTGATGGCAAGAGTAAAAGATGATATTGACAATGTGTGGAACGTACTTGGTTTCGTTGGAATGTTAATTATTGAGGTTGTGATTCACGTTTCTTTTGTGCTTTACTGCATGTTTACAAGAAACTGGAAGCTTGCCTTTGTTCCACTTGTAACCATGATTGTATGTGGCACAGTTGCAATTATCATGGAGCGCAAACTGGATAAGGTTTATGAAGACATCAGTGAGGAAAATGCCGTATTGACAACGATTGCTGAGGAAAATTTAGCAGGTGTCCGTACAGTAAAAGCATTTGCAAGAGAAAAACATGAGATTGCGAAATTTGCAGCTCACAACAATCGTTACTATGAATTAAATATTACTCAGTCAAAGGTGCTGGTAAAATATTATCCGATTTTCCAGTTTGTAGGAAAAGCACTTCCGGTCTGCACGACAGTACTTGGAGGTATTTCCGTAATGAATGGAAATATGACGCTTGGTGCGCTGGTGGCGTTTGTTGAATACACACGTAACTGTACCTGGCCAATGGAAATGATGGGCTGGCTGACAAATGATTTGTCCTCTGGAATTGCATCCTACAAGAAAATTAAAAAAATATATGCACAAAAGCCTGAAATTGCAAGTCCAAAGGAGACAGTTGAATTAGAAAAAGTAGAAGGTGCGATTTCCTTTGAAAATGTATCTTTTGGCTTAGATGAAAAAGAGATTTTATCGGACATATCTTTTACTGTTCCGGCTGGAAAAACATTAGGAATCATGGGAGCAACAGGTTCAGGAAAATCATCCATTATCAACCTGTTACAGCGTTTCTATGATGTAAATGAGGGGGCAGTAAAAGTAGATGGTGTAGATATCCGAAAGCTTTCGTTAAAACAGCTTCGCAGCAACATTGCAGTTGTTTTGCAGGATGTGTTCCTTTTTTCTGATACGATTGAGGAAAATATCAAGATGGGACAGCGTAAGGTAATGCAGATGGATGAAATCCGTACAGCGGCAGAACATGCGCAGGCAAGCAGTTTTATCGAGAAAATGGATGAACAGTACGATACCGTTATCGGTGAAAGAGGTGTCGGTTTGTCTGGTGGACAGAAGCAGCGAATCAGTATTGCAAGAGCATTGTCTAAGAAAGCACCAATTCTTGTTTTAGACGATTCGACATCTGCGCTTGATATGGAAACCGAGCATGAAATCCAGAAAACTTTAAATGAGTTTAAGGACACCACAAAGGTGATTATCGCGCATCGTATTTCTGCGGTACGTCATGCAGATGAGATTATTTATCTGGAAAATGGCAAAATTGCAGAGCGTGGAACACATGAAGAACTGCTTGCAAAGAAAGGCTTATATTATGAGACTTTCCGCGCGCAGTATGGAACATATATTGACCAGGTAACTGCATAATGAAATTGATAAAAGATTTTAGTGCAGTTTGAAAGGATAGAACAAAAGAAGTTTAGAAAAATGAGGAGAGTTAGAAATGGCTGTAAATTCGTTTCGTGAAGACGAGCACATGGAAAACACCGACAAAAAGAAAATTTTACGTCGTCTGCTTTCCTATCTGCTTGTTTATAAAAAAGCGATTGCCGGAGTTTTACTGTGCATGGGTGTCACAGTTGCAATTTCTCTGGTAAATCCGTTGATTATTGAAGAAGCATTAGATAATTACGTTGCAAATTCTGATTTCAAAGGACTGGTAAAACTTGGAATTTTTGCATTAGTGATAAACGTCATTTTTATCATTTTGGTAAAAGTGCGAATGTACATTATGGCAAAGATGACAAACAAAATTTTATTAGATATCCGTCAGGATTTATACGAGCATATTCAGACACTGTCATTTAGCTTTTTTGACAGCAGACCAACCGGAAAAATTCTGGCACGTATTATTGGAGATGTAAATTCATTAAAAGATGTGTTAAATAACTTTGTTACAACATTAATTCCGGAACTGATTACCGTAATTGGTGTTGTGGTAATTATGTTAGTAAAAGACTGGAGATTAGCACTTGCATCTCTTAGTACGATTCCACTTATGATTGTTGGAATCTGGTTTGTACAGACTGCATCCCACAAACGCTGGGGCATTTACCGTAAAAAATCTTCCAATTTAAATGCGTATGTACACGAAGATATTGCTGGAATGAATGTCGTACAGAGCTTTGGTGCAGAGGAAGAAACGAGTGAGATTTTCAGCCAGTTGACGGATGAGCACCGCAATGCATTCTGGGATGCCTGCCGTTATGCGGATATGTTTGGACCAACCGTAGATTTTTGCTGGGGCATTGGAGCTATGATGCTGTATCTGGTTGGTGTTCGTTTCCTTGGTGTGGAAATGGTATCAGTCGGACTTTTGGTTGCTTTTGGAACATACATTAATATGTTCTGGAATCCAATTATGAACCTTAGCAATTTTTACAACAATCTTGTTACAAATTTAACAGCTGCGGAGCGTATCTTTGATATTTTAGATACAGAGCCGGATATTGTAGACAAAGAAGATGTAGAAGAGCTTCCAGAGGTGAAGGGCGCGGTAGAATTTTCTCATGTAAGTTTTACTTATGACAAAGGAACACCGGCAGAAACCAAGGTGTTAGAGGATGTCAGCTTTCAGGTAAAACCGGGGGAGACAATAGCACTGGTTGGACCAACAGGCGCTGGAAAGACGACAATTGTAAACTTAATCAGCCGCTTCTATGACATTGAAGAAGGCGTGATTTCGATTGATGGGTATGACCTGACAAAGATTTCAATCGAAAGCTTAAGAAAACAAATGGGTGTTATGACGCAGGATAATTTCATTTTTCATGGAACAGTTCGTGACAACATTTTATATGGCAAATTAGATGCCACAGAAGAAGAAATGATTGCTGCTGCAAAAGCAGTTGATGCGCATGATTTTATCATGAAAATGGAAAAAGGTTATGACACAGAATTAAAAGAACATGGTGCAGGCTTGTCCATTGGACAGCGTCAGTTAATTGCCTTTGCAAGAACGATGGTTTCCATGCCAAAGATTTTAATTTTGGATGAAGCAACATCAAGCATCGATACTCACACAGAAGTTTTGGTACAGCGAGGTATCGAAGCACTGTTAGCAGGACGAACAAGCTTTGTTATCGCACATCGACTTTCTACAATTCAGAATGCTGACCGCATCTTTGTTATCGACGATGGCGGTATCTTAGAGCAGGGAAGCCCGGCAGAGCTTATGGCACAAAAAGGAGCTTACTATAAACTCTACATGGCACAATTTGCGGGATTGCAATGAGCCATGCCAAGACGAAAAGAAGTAATTTTTCGCGCTTGCGCAGAATAAATTGCTTCTTTGAGGATTGATAGGGCGAATGAATAAGGAGAACCTATGACAAATCAGGAAATATTAGAAATTGCATTGCAGCAGTCAGCCTATGACTGCAACTGCGATGCGAAAGATTTTTTACAGGAAAAGAATATTGTTACAACTTCCAAAAAGCATGAAAAAGCAAGAGTTTACATTCCGCTTCCACTAGAATGTGACCTTGTATCTTATGGAAACAACATCGTGGCACAGACAAGTGAGCGGACAGCCGAGGTGGTTTCGGAATACATCAACAAATATTCTGTGGCACATTGCTTTGAAACACCAAACATTCATGTGCTAAATGATACGCTAGAAAAGTTTGGTTTAAAAATCTGCTTTATGGCAGAGTACTTTTTACCGGATGTGGAAAAATTGCAGGAACTGTCATGTGATTACGAACTGCGCGTACTGCATCAGGAAGATTTTGCAGATTTGTATATACCAGAATGGAGTGATGCGCTTTGCGAGGATAGAAAAGAAAAAGATGTCCTTGGTGTTGGTGCATACGACAATGGAAAATTAGTTGGTCTTGCAGGCTGTTCTGCGGACTGCGAAATGATGTATCAGATTGGTGTAAATGTTTTACCGGAATATCGGAAAAAAGGAATTGCATCTGCACTTACAAGCCGGCTTGCATTAGAAATTCTTGCACTTGGCAAAGTTCCGTTTTATTGTGCGGCGTGGTGCAATATCAAATCAGTTCGAAATGCAATCAAATGTGGTTTCCGCCCGGCATGGGTAGAATTGACCGCAAGAGAGAGCGGATTTGTAGATAAGATGAATGAGTAAAAGGAGAGACGAACATGGACAGCAAAACAAATGCCATGCGCATTTTAGAAAAAAACAAAATTTCTTACGAGTTAATTACTTATGAGTGTGATGAGTTTATTGATGGACTTCATACCGCAGAAAAAACAGGTGCACCAGTGGAACAGTCATTTAAAACCTTGGTGGCACAGGGAAAGAGCAAGGCATACTATGTTTTTGTTGTCCCAATAGCAGAGGAAGTAGATTTAAAACGTGCCGCAAAAGCAGCAGGTGAGAAATCTATCGAAATGATTCCGGTAAAAGATATTAAAAATGTGACAGGCTATATTCGCGGCGGCTGTACACCAATTGGAATGAAAAAACAGTTTCCAACTTTTATTCAGAAAGAAGCAATGGACTATGAACAGATTTATGTCAGCGGTGGAAGAATTGGTGCAACATTAAAATTAAGTCCTAAGGATTTGGAAAAAGTAACACGAGCTGTTGTGGCTGATTTTATAAAACGAGAATCTTAAAAGGCAGAGTTTATGTTTGGAGGAGGAGAAAAATGCAGGTAAAATTTTATGATGAAGTCGAGGATTGGCTATGTGTTTCATAAAGAATATTGGGGCAATCGCGAATACAAAAAATGGTTTTATAAAAGCGGAAGGTGTCTATGATGAAGTGATAGACGAAGATTTTATTTTGCATGAATTTGGATTTGAGGCAGAAATAATATGATAAAACAAACAGAAAGTCAAAAAGTTCGCTTGGAAATGCGTGATGCAATCGAAAAGATTGTTAAAGAGAAGAAAATTAATCGAGAAAAGTGTTATGAGGTTTCTAAATGCGACTATCAAAAGGTGATTAATAAAACATACTATGAACAATTTTAAAAATAAGGAAGTGGGGAAATAAAAATGAATATTACATATAGAATCCCGAAAAAAGAAGAGGCAGAAGCATTTTGGGAATTAATGAATGCGCTTGATTATGAAACAAAATATATGTTATTTGAGCCAGGAGAGCGTGTGAAAAATTTAACACGTATGGAAGCCATTGTGGAAAGTGCGATTGCAGGAGATGATTTTCTGTTTATTGCAGAAGAAGACGGAGCATTTGTTGGCTATGTATCTGCGCAGCGTGAAACGCTAAAAAGAGTGGCGCATACAGCATATATTGTTGCAGGTATCCGAAAGGATTTTCAAAATCGTGGAATAGGAACAAAGCTTTTTGAGAAGTTAGATGCGTGGGCAAGAGAAAAAGGTGTAAAACGGTTGGAATTAACTGTAATTTGTGAAAATGCCAGAGCGAAGCATCTTTATGAAAAAAGGGGCTTTGAAATAGAAGGAACGAAAAGGAAGTCTACTTTGGTGGATGGAAAGTTTTTAGATGAATATTATATGGCAAAAATTTTTGAATAAAGGATAAAACGTTAGAAAATAAGGGAGAAGCAGGGTATGACAATACGCGATTATTGTGAAGCGGATGAGCAGGGATGGCTTTATTGCAGATTAAATTCATTTTTTGATTCATCCTATTTTAATGATATTAAATGTAAAAAGGAAGTGTATGCAAAACCATCAATCTGTCTTGTAGCAGAAGAAAATGGACAGATTGTAGGGATTCTTGATATGGAATTGGATTCCGAGGAGTTATCTTGTGCGAAGGAAGAACGTGGCGCGATTGTATGGCATTTGGGAGTGCTGCCGCAATATAGAAAAAAAGGTGTAGCGCGAGTGTTGTGGGAAACAGCCAAAAGCAGAATGTTAGAAGAAGGAATTCACTATTGCGAAATCTGGACACAGGAAGATACAGCCGCAAATAAGTTTTATCAATCCGCTGGTTTTAAGATAGAAGAATCGCAGACTTGGATTCGCTGTTATGTACAGGGAAAGAAGTGTGGTGAATTAATGCAAACATCTTTCTTAGAAAAAATCTATGGACCTGAAGAATTGATTTTTGATGCACCAGTAGCTTTGAGAGAAGAAATGGAAAAAATATGTTATCGAATTGACGAAGTGCGATTATATAGCGGCAGGTTTTAAAGTGAAGAAAAAAGGAGATTCATGTATTTAATTTCAATCTATTTTGATGAAAAAACAAATCAAAAAATTCAATATTACATCACGCAAGTTGCAGAAAAAAGTGGAAATAAATTTATGCTGGATGGAAAAGTGCCACCACATATTACGATTTCTTCTTTTGAAACAAGACAGGAAAAAGAAGCAATTTTACAGTTAGAAAAATGTGCAGCGGTCTTGCGGCAGGGAACGTTGCAATGGGCATCTGTTGGAATTTTTTTGCCATACGTGATTTATCTTGCACCAGTGCTAAATGAGTATCTGCATACCATGTCAGCAGAGATTTATAATCATATGGCAGTAATTGAGGACGTTTCAATCAGTCAGTATTACAGACCGTTCCAATGGATGCCGCACACAACAATTGGCAAGAAATTGTCCAAAGAAGAGATGCTTGCGGCATTTCACGTGCTGCAGAACCAGTTTGGAACTTTTCAAGGAACAGTCACAAAAATTGGACTTGCAAAAACAAATCCATATGAAGATTTAGTTACTTATGATTTAACTTCTGAATAAGCCAGCATTTTAGAAAAGGGGTAGCGAAAATGAAAAAATTAAACGTAGCATTATTACAGATTGCATCAACAGGAACATTAGAAGGAAATTTGGAAAAAGGACTGGAATATTGTAGAAAAGCAAAGGATGCCGGTGCAGACATTGCACTTTTTCCAGAGATGTGGAGCACTGGCTACCGCATTTCAGAAAATATAGAGGAATTAAAGCAAAGTGCGATAACAGCAGACAGTGAGTTTGTAAATGCTTTTGGAGCAATTGCAAAAGAATTAAATATGGCAGTCGGCATTACCTTTTTAGAAGCACATGAGCCGCTTCCAAGAAATACAATGTGTTTATTTGACCGATTTGGAGAAAAAGCATTTGTTTATGCAAAGATACATACCTGTGACTTTGGTGATGAAAAACGCTTGAGTGCAGGTGATGATTTTTATGTGGCAGATTTGAATACAGAGCAGGGAAATGTAAAAGTTGGCGCAATGATTTGTTACGACAGAGAATTTCCAGAAAGTGCAAGAATCCTGATGTTAAAGGGTGCAGAGATTATTTTAGTGCCGAACGCGTGTCCAATGGAAATCAACCGCTTGTCCCAGCTTCGGGCGAGAGCGTATGAAAATATGGTTGGAATTGCAACCACAAATTATCCGAAAGAACAGCCGGACTGCAATGGACATTCTTCCGCATTTGACGGCATTGCCTACAGACCGGAAGATTTCTGCTCAAGAGATACCTTAATTATCGAAGCAGGCGAGGCAGAGGGCATTTATATGGCAAGCTTCCCATTAGATGAGATTCGGGAATACCGAAGCCGCGAAGTGCATGGGAATGCATACCGCCGTCCGAAAAAATATCAGTTACTTGTTTCAGAGGAAAAAGAAGCACCATTTATCAGAGCGGATTTTAAAGAATAGAAGGTTCAAAAGAATTTATCAGAAACATTATCAGAGGTGGAAATGAAAAAATACGAAATTATACATTTACCAAAAGAGCAGTGGAAGGGGCATCCTCTTCCAATTACTTACACAACAGAATCGTATTATGATGTAGCAATTGCAGAAAAAGCGGATGGTTTTTCTGTTGATATTACAAAGAAAAAATTAGAACAGCCAGTCACACATTCGCCGGAAAAAAGCGGTGTTATGGACAGATTGTATGAAGACTGGTGGGAAAAAGCTTGTGCATGGGGAGTTGTAGAGGATGGTGCGTTAATTGCTGCCATTCAGACAGCGCCGGAAGAATGGTCAAACCGCCTGCGTGTAGTTGACATCTGGATTGCACCGGAATATCAGAAGCAGGGGCTTGGTCATGCACTGATGGAGATTGCAAAAGAACAGGCATTTTTAGAGCGAAGACGGGCAATTATTTTAGAGACACAGTCCTGCAATGTAAATGCCATTGGTTTTTATCTGCACGAAGGATTTACTTTTATTGGATTGGATAAATGTTGCTATTCGAATCGCGATATTGAGCAAAAGGAAGTCCGCTTAGAGCTGGGATATTTTTCTGAGAAAAATAAGCGTCCGACCCGCGAACAGGTGGAAATAAGAAAAGAAACACCAGAAGATTACCATGCGGTAGAACGTGCTGCACAGGAAGCATTTTGGAACAGACACGAGAAAGGCTGCAATGAACATTATTTAATACATTTGCTGCGAGATAGCAAAGAGTATTTACCGGAATTAAGCAGAATTGCAGTAATTGACGGAGAAGTCGTTGGAACAATTATGTATTCTAAGGCATGGGTAAAGGATGGCGAAAAGGTGCATGAAGTGGTAACGTTTGGACCATTGTGCGTAAAACCGAAGTGGCATGGATGTGGTATAGGAGAGATGCTGCTTCAAGAGACCATGCCGCTCGCAAAAGAAGCCGGTTATCCGGGAATTGTAATTTTTGGTGAGCCGGAGTATTACCCAAGGATAGGATTTAAAACCTGTGACAATTTTGGAATTACAACACCAGACGGCAAGAACTTTGATGCATTTATGGGAATAGCATTAATTCCAGAGAAAATGGGAGAGATTCATGGAAAATTCTATGAAGCAGAGGCCTTTGAGCAGTCGGGTGACGGAGGAGCAGAGGAATATAATCAAAACTTTGCGCCAATGAAGAAACAGTATTTTCCAAGTCAGTGGTGAAAATATTTATCGTAATGTAAAAAGAATAATAGAGAAAATGAATTGATAAAAGCAACAACACGCAAAAATGGTGCGTGTTGAAGCGAAAATAAATATAGAAGTTGGCGAATATTAGTTATACGCACTTCGTTTAGAGGTAAAAAATAAGGCAATGCCTGCAACAAGCAACATTAGTACAATTACAGATGCTCCACAGGCAGGTGAAATATCGGTCGCTTGAAAAACTACGAAGCGGGCTTTAAAGGAAAAAATTTTCTGAGCAAAAAAGGAGCAGATATTTTTAACATCATATTTACCAAGAACAGGTATTAGTAATGTATACAACAAAAGGAATATGGTAATAGGAATCATATTTTTTAATATATAAGCAACGGTATAGCTGATGAGAATGTAAAATCCTAATAAAGCAACTGTAAACAGTATTTGTATCCAAAGATGATTCTCATAAGATAAACCGGGAAGCGCATATTTTTCTGTAGGAACAGTTTTTCTAACCAGCCATTTAAGAATGGGAGAGGCACAATAAGCGATTGTACCGAGTAGAAGAAGACTGCTAAACAGGACTAGAAAAATAGACAAAAGTTTTCCCGTTAATAGTTCATTTTGCTTGTACTGGGAAGAAAAGAACTTGTGTGTGTGAAATTTATAATCGTAAGTAGCAACATAAGCGGCATAAATACCGAATATTAAAGTGCCAAAAACAAATATAAAGTATTCTAGGCTGTTTGAAACAATGGAAGTACCATCTAAATTTTGTATACTGATTGCAAGGTTGACAAAATCTTCTTTGAGCGGATTGCTTGTAATACTGGTGTTTCCTTCAGTAACAACATAATTTGTTTCTTTTAATGATTCGATAATGTCCAAGCCGTTTTCTATGTACATTTGCTCCGTTTGCAGATATAAATGATAGTTACTGATTACACTGTTATATAATCCAAACAAGTGAAGCAAAATAATGCCTACGATTGTTAAAAGGAGAATCACTAGCCGCTTTGATTTTAACTGGTAAAAAAGTTCTTTTTGCATTACATTAACAGAGTTTTTCATAAAGTTCATATAATGGTTGTCCTCCTTTTTCAATTTTGTGTATGTTTTTATTTTGTATAATGATAATTTCGTCTAAGATTTTTTCATAAAATTCTAAGTAGTGTCCTGTGACAAGGATAAGGCAATTATTTTTTTGCTTATCAAGCTGTGTGGTGAGCCATTTAAGAGAATCAATATCTAGTCCATTTGCAATTTCGTCAAGAATGAGATAACGCGGTTTTTTTAATAGTGCTGCAATAAGTAGAAGTTTTTTTCTTTCACCGAGAGAATAGTAGGCTGTTTTTTTTGATAAAAGAGAAGGGGATAAGCCTTCGAAGCTGTCAATTTTTTGTTTGTCATAAAAAGTACTGCCTACAAATAAACGGATATTGTCGTAACCATTTAAATTTGCATATAGTGGAATATCATCATAAATTGCAAAAATGTCTTTTGATGAATTAGGTAAATAAGTGATTTTTCCCTGATATTTTTCAAGATTTAGAAGACATTTGATAAAAGTAGTTTTGCCGGAACCATTTTTCCCTAAAATAAAGTAGATGTTTCCGTTTTCCAGTAATAAATTTACATTTTGGAAAATAATATTCTTATTATATGTTTTTGTAAGATTTTCAATTTGAATCATAAGTTGTTCTCCTTAGATTGTGCCATCGCCTTTAGATTTAAATTAATATGTTAAGTTGCCAGTTACTGCCAAGTACTTAATGTTCCGCTAGTATTTCCTTTCAGGAAATCGGTGAAATCCTGTTCATATACTGTGACATCTCCCCATGGTGTCACAACACCTGCTCCAATGGTTTTGGTAGCGCGGTATGTTACAGAAGAAGTGGAGGAAGCGTGTTTTGAGATTCCAGTTGCTCTTGCAATATTTGGAAAAATATATCCTGCTTCCTGCCAACCGGTGCTGCTGGTTACTTTTCCACCAGAGACAGTCCATTGAATATTGTCTCTACTCCACATTAATGCACTTCCACGGTAGAAAGAGCCTCTCCAACTGGTAGTAGTTGCATTTGTAGAGTATGTAGTACCGTTTGTAGAAAATGTAGCTGGATTTGAAAATGCTTTAATTTCTGATACACTTTCAACACTTACAGATTCATAAGAATCTAGAACAGCCTGTTGTTCTGCGGTTAACTGTGGTGTGGTTGTTGCAGCGTTCACCTGTGTGACACCGCCAAAAGATACAACTAACATCAATGCCATAGTTAAAAAACGTTTCTTCATAAAAACCTCTCTTTCTAAAGTAAAGGCGATGGCAAAATATGAAGTCAGGTTTTTTCCTGCTTCGGGTTGTGCATATACATTTGGAAAGTGTATATGCTGTAACACACATATAGAGTAACAGGACAAATTGAAAAAAAATGTAGATTTAAAACAATAAAAAAAGGTTATATGTTTACAATAGAAAAGAGGGAAACAGAATGAAGGAAAGATATATAGATGTATTAGAAAAGCAGTTAGCAATTGATTATGACTGCGAGGTGGAGGATGTACATAGCAGTGAAAATATTTATCGTATGATAAAAAGAAAAAAGGGTGCAAGACCAGTTGGAGATGAAGATACCTTACTGAAAGTTGCCGTATATCGCGAAAAGTATTTAGTAATGGCAGATGAGAAATTGCTGGACTGGTTTAAAGAAAACTTTGGTAATCAAAAAGGAACATGGTTTTCTGAACCGGAAAACTTAATTAAAATTCACAACAAATTGCAGGAATATGGACATAAATTAGCGGATACACATCATCATTATATTCCAATGGAAAAAAGTGAGCCTGTGCATCGTGAATTTGCATTGAAATGGTATGAAGAAAAAGAAATAGAAGTGTTTCGGGGAGACAAAAGATTCTGGGAAGCACTTTTGTTTGATGAAGAAACACCGGATATGTTAGCGGTATGCGCAATGGATGGAGATGTTATCTTAGGAATGGCAAGTGTGACGCGTGATACGGATTTGATGTGGCAGATTGGTGTTAATGTAACCGAGGAAGGAATAGGAAAAGGAATTGGAGCTTACGTGACTTCGGCTTTAAAGGAAGAGGTTTTAAAACGTGGCATCCTTCCAACCTATGCAACGGTAGAAAGTCATCTGAAATCTCAAAAGGTGGCAATTCAGGCAGGCTTTGAGCCGGGGTTTTATGAGATTTTTTCAGAGGTTGACAGAAAGTAAGTGGAATCATTAAAAAATTTTTTTCGGAGTTGGAGAGATAAATGGAACATAAGGGTACTGTTAAAATCGAAACAGCAAGATTAATATTAAGAAAATTTGTGGAGAGCGATATTGAGATGGCTTTTCGCAATTGGACAAGTGATGACAAGGTAACGGAGTTTTTACGCTGGCCAACACACAAAGATGTGTCAGTGACAGAAATGATTGTAAAAGATTGGATTGCGGGATATAAAGAGAACTCATTTTATCAATGGGCAATCGAATTAAAAGAACTGAATGAGCCAATAGGTGTAATTGGAATTGTAGACATGGACGAGAAAACAAATAAGGTTCATATTGGATATTGTATTGGAAGTAATTGGTGGCATAAGGGATATACAAGTGAAGCATTGGCAGGAATTATTCCATTTTTATTTGAGGAAGTGAAGGTGGGAAGAATCGAATCCCAGCATGACCCATGCAATCCAAATTCAGGAAATGTAATGAAAAAATGTGGCTTGCAATATGAAGGAACTTTGCGAAAAGCTGACTGGAGCAACAAGGGGATTGTAGATGCCTGTATGTATGGACTGTTGGCAGAGGATTATTATGAAAGTAAGTTGCTAAAAAACGAAAATAGATTATACTAAAACGTGGGATTAAACTATACATAAGGATAGAGAGAACAAAGAATGGCTTTAGTATTTTTTCTTTTAGGAATTGGTGTTATTGCATTAGGTGTGGTCGCGTTAAGACACAGTAAGCGAATGGACAAGTTAGGCAGAAGTCGTGCGCGGGTGCATGATTGTCAGACGTCAACGATGGAGATACTTTCGCAGAGCATACCTTGTTATGAAGTGACATTTGAGATTCAGACAGCAAGTGGTACATTTTATAAATCTATGAAGGATGAACTGGAGTATCAGGTAGGTGATTATGTAGAAATATTTTATGATGCACAGAATGATAAAATAGAATTACCGAAAAATGTATCTCCGGTAAATAGCAAAGGACCTTATGCAGTAATTGCTTTTGGCGGTCATGAGGCAGCAGTAGAAAGAACTTTTAATGATAATGATTACAATTCCGATTTTGATGGAGATGTAGAGAATGAAATTCCGGACGAGGTTTGGAATTTGATTGAAGAAGAACTCGGAGATGAGCTAGGAGATTTTTAATGATGTCAAAAGTAGGACTTGTTTTAGAAGGCGGCTCTATGCGAGGAATGTATACCGCAGGTGTTTTAGACGTTTTCATGGATGCTGGGATAAACGTTGATGGAATTATCGGTGTTTCTGCGGGTGCATTATTTGGACCTAATTATTTTTCTAAACAAAAGGGACGTGTCATCAGATACAACAAACGGTTTTGTAAAGACCACAGATATATGAGTCTGTTATCCTTTTTGCTGACTGGGAATATTGTGAATAAGAAGTTTGCTTTTTATGATGTCACAACAAAGTATGATATTTTTGATAATGATACATTTATGAAAAATAATACCGGTTACTATGTTACTGTTACTAATGTGGAAACAGGGAAAGCGGAATATTTAGAAATTAAAGATACTATAAAAGAGTTGGAAAAGCTTCGAGCATCTTCAGCAATTCCCGGTGTATCCCGCATGGTAGAGATTGATGGCAAAAAATATTTAGATGGTGGAATCGGAGACAGCATTCCTGTTTTACAGTGCAAAAAATTAGGCTATGAGAAAATCATCGTCGTTTTAACCAGACCGCTTGATTATCGCAAAGAGCCAATGTCTGAAAAGTTAATGAAGGTACTTGCTGCAAAATACAAAAAGTATCCTCGTTTCATTGAAGCGATGGAGAACCGCTATTTAAGATACAATGAAACGGTGGAAATCATCATTGATATGGAAAACAAAAAAGAGATTTTTGTTATCAGACCATCGGAAGCAATTCAATTGAAAACAGTAGAAAGAAATAAAGAAAAGCTTCAGGCAGTTTACGACTTGGGAGTGAAAGATTGTAAGAAGCAATTAGAAGACTTAAAGCAATATTTGCAGGATTTATAATGGATTGCTGAAAGAAAAAGCATTTTTTTGTTCATACTAAAGATAAATAAAAATCGGAGGTATGAATATGGTAGATTTTAGAAAAGCAGTCATGATTGGCTGTGGATATGTAGGTTCGGCAGCAGTATTTAGTCTGATGCAGAGTGGATTGTTTTCCGAGATTGCGATGATAGATGCAGATATGGAAAAAGCAGAGGGTGAGGCGATGGATATCAGCCATGGTATTCCTTTTGCAAAGCATATGAAAGTTTATGCAGGAGATTATCGTGATGTAAAAGATGCAGGAATTGTCATTATTACTGCAGGGGCAAATCAGAAGCCAAATGAAACAAGATTGGATTTGGTGAATAAAAATGTTGCGATTTTTAAGCAGATTATTCCTCAGATTATGGAAAATGAATTTGATGGCATCATGCTTGTGGTTGCAAATCCGGTAGATATTTTAACCCATGTTGCGCAGAAGTTGTCTGGACTTCCGGAAAACAGAGTCATAGGCTCTGGAACGGTACTTGATACTGCAAGATTAAAATATAACCTTGGAGAGCATTTAGGCGTAGACAGCAGAAGTGTTCATGCATTTATTATTGGAGAGCATGGGGACAGTGAAATTGCGGCATGGAGCAGTGCCAATGTATCGGGAATTTCCCTCAGTGATGTCTGTGAAATGCGCGGTCATTATCAGCATGATGAAAATACAAAAGAGATTGCTGAAAAGGTAAAAAACAGTGCCTACGATATTATTCAGCGAAAAAAAGCAACTTATTTTGGTGTGGCAATGGCAGTTAAAAGAATCTGTGAAGTCATTGTCCGGGATGAAAAATCAATTCTTCCGGTTTCCACTGTGATGCATGGAGAGCATGGAATTGAAGATGTGGTGCTTAGTATGCCATGCATCGTCGGACGTGAAGGAATCGAAACAAAAGTGCCGATTTCCTTAAATGACGAAGAAGTAGAAAATTTAAGACAATCCGCTACACTATTAAAAAGCATTATAAAAGGAATTGAGATTTAAACAAAAAAGGTGTTGTTGCAAAAATATTTTATATCTTTTTTGCTGCCATGATTTGTATTATCACAAGTTTACGCCATTCGCATAGATTCTTTCGACAATAAAAAGTTTTAAGAACGGTGAAAAAAACTTGAAATTCTACTGCTTTTTCCGATGAAATCGTTATTTTTTATGTCCGCTCAAGGTGTTTACACTCGCGAAAAAAGCGTTCGCATGGAGACGGAATTTTGCGTTTCTCAGTTTTCTTAGTACATCTTGCAGGTTTGCTTTGGCAAAACGGAATCCGGCGGACGCAGGAGAACATTACGTGTAATTAATTTGTAGCGTAACGCCCTCCTTTGCGGTAGCCGGATTCCTATATCGACTTTGTCAAAGCATCCTGCTAGATGTACTTGAAAACTGTAGACCGAAAATTCCGTCCCACTGCGGACGCTTTTTTTGTGAGTGATAAAACGCGTGAGCGGACACAAAACGTTTATTCATCGGAAAAAGCAGAGAATTTCTAAGTTTTTATCCAAACGTTCTTAAAACTTTTCCTTGTAAAAGAATCTATGCGAATGTTCAAAGCTTTCTGATAATACAAATTATGGCAGCAAAAAACAAAACAAAATATTTTTGCAACAGTACCTTTTTTCGTTTATAATGCAGAAAGCTGTATTGATTAGTGCTGTAATGAGGAGTACTCAAATGAAGAAATATCCAATTCATAAAGAACTAAGGTTATTAGGGAAAATAAAATTTCCGCACAATCCGTTTGCGTTATCTATTGCAAATGTTCTTTTGCGGTTGACATACAGGAAAAAGGATTCTGAGCTGAGTATAAAAAAGATAAAGCTTCCGGGGTATCAGGGAGAGCTAATAAATGTTTATGTCATCGAACCCAAGAATATAGAGAAAACAATGCCATGCATTCTTGATTTGCATGGAGGCGGCTTTATGTTAGCGGCATCTCCGATGCATTTTCAAAGGGCAAAGGAATATGCGAAAATGCTTTCATGTAAAGTGATTTTCCCAGACTATCGTCTTGCACCGAAATATAAGTGTCCAACTGCATTAGAGGATTGTTTTTCCGTATATCAATGGCTGCTTGAAAATGCAGAAACACTAAAAATTGATACCGAACGTGTGGCAGTGTTAGGAGACAGTGCAGGGGGAAATCTTGCGATTGGCATTGCCCTGTTAGCAAGAGAGCGTGAAATAAAAATGCCATGTTATCAGATGTTAATCTATCCTGCAACTGACAGAAGATTAAATACGGAATCCATGAAAAAATATGTAGATACACCAGTATGGGACGCCCGATTGTCAAAGCTGATGTGGGAGTTTTATTTTGATGGAAAGGAAACGGAATATCTAAATTTTGTTTCGCCGATGGAGGAAGCTTCCTTTGAAAACCTGCCGCCGGCTTATGTGGAGGCAGCCGAGTTTGATGCCATTCGTGACGAGGGTTTGTTATATGCCAAGCGGTTAAAAAGTGAAGGGATTCCGGTAGAAGTACATGAGGTGAAAGGTGCACCCCATGGTTATGATTCTGCTCATCAGAGTAATCTGGTGAAAGCCCTTATGGCGCGTCGAATTGAGATTTTGAAAGAGATATTTTGGCAGTAAACTGTGCAGTTTGCAATTGAAAGTATTTTGTGAATAGAAAGGTTCAGAAAAGTTATGTTAACCAGTATTGCATTAATTTTTTTATGCGGTCTTTTATTAGGCAGCATCTTTGATAAATTAAAACTGCCCAGGCTTTTGGGAATGATTATCACAGGAATGCTCTTAAGCCCATATGCGCTGAATCTGTTAGATGAATCACTGCTTCATATTTCGGCAGATTTACGGCAGGTGGCACTTGTGATTATTTTAACAAGGGCAGGGCTGTCCTTAAATATCGCCGATTTGAAAAAGGTGGGACGCCCGGCAATTTTAATGTGTTTTGTTCCGGCTTGTGTGGAGATGATAGGTGTTGTGCTTTTGGCACCGCCGTTGCTTGGCATCACAACCATAGAAGCCTGTGTTATGGGAAGCGTGCTGGCAGCAGTATCTCCGGCAGTTATTGTCCCACGCATGATAAAGCTTATGGAAGAAGGCTATGGAAAAGAGCATAGTATTCCGCAGTTGATTCTAGCAGGAGCGTCCGTAGATGATGTTTTTGTCATCGTCGTATTTACTGCATTTACCGGATTGGCTGCTGGTGGAGAAATTTCTGTGACAAGCTTTGCACAGATTCCGGTTTCGATTGTTTTGGGAATTATCGGCGGCTGTATCGTGGCATTTCTGCTGGTACTTTTCTTTCAGAAAATACATATGCGGGATTCTGTAAAAATATTGATTATTTTAAGCATTTCCTTTTTGCTGCTTGCATTGGAGGATTCCTTGGAGGGAATACTTCCATTTTCAGGGCTGCTTGCAATTATGAGCATGGGAATTGTGATAAATCAAAAGTATGAAGTGCTTGCGGTTCGTCTTTCTGCTAAATATAACAAGCTGTGGGTGGCAGCAGAGGTAATGCTGTTTGTATTGGTAGGTGCAGCAGTCGACCTTAAATATGCAGTTTCAGCAGGTATTGCAGCGATTTTTTGTGTATGTGGTGCATTAGTGTTTCGAATGTTTGGCGTATTCTTATGTCTCGTCAAGACGAAGCTAAGTATAAAAGAACGTATCTTTTGTATGATTGCTTATACACCAAAGGCGACAGTGCAGGCGGCTATTGGAGCAATTCCACTGGCGATGGGCTTAGAATGTGGACAGATTGTTTTATCCGTGGTAGTTTTGGCGATTTTAATTACCGCGCCATTTGGAGCAGTCTGCATTGACCAGTTATATCCGAAATTATTAAAACAGGAGGACAAATAATGAAAGCAGTTATTTTTGATATGGATGGAATTTTAATAGATTCCGAGCGTCCGATTTTTGATGTTTATGTAGAACTTGCAGAGCAAAAAGGATTAAAAGGCATGGCGGAGGCAGTTTGTAAATGCATTGGAACGACCATGCAGACCACTAGAAAGCTCATGTTAGGATATTTTGGGGACGAAGAAACCTATATGGCGTTTTTTAAAGAGGCAAATGATATTCTGCACGAGAGATTCCCAAATCACAGCTACCCGCTGAAACCGGGAGTGGTGGAACTTTTGACTTATCTGAAAGAAAATGGATATGTGATTGGACTTGCATCTTCTACCAGAAGAGAAGTGGTAGAAGAGATTACCACGAATCATGGAATCAGCAGCTTTTTTCAGACATTAACCTGCGGGGATATGGTAGCAAAAAGCAAGCCGGAGCCGGACATCTTTTTAAAGGCGTGCGAAAATGTGGGCGTGGCACCAAAAGATGCCTATGCCATTGAAGACTCTTATAATGGGATTCGTGCAGCGTATCGGGCAGGCATGACACCGATTATGGTGCCGGACATGGTGGCACCGGATGAAGAAATGAGAGAGCTTGCTGCGTATATATTTGAGGATTTGCATGCAGTAAAGGAATGGATGGAGCAGAACAAATAAGAATAAAAAAACACAGAAAATAAAAAAAAGCTAGTATTTTAGAAAACCTTGTGTTATAATCCTAAA
Organism: Roseburia sp.; assembly: GCA_045121975.1. Taxonomy (GTDB): domain Bacteria; phylum Bacillota; class Clostridia; order Lachnospirales; family Lachnospiraceae; genus Roseburia. The sequence goes on along the minus strand of JBGVHB010000033.1, from coordinate 118,432 downwards.
ATGACTGTGATAGTCGAAGTACGCCAAATTTTAAGGGCGAGTGCCAGAAAGCCTTGTAAAATAAGGGCTGCGGAGATTAGCTTGAAACGGAAAATGTACATAGCATAATATCGATAGATATTATCGTCGAATGGCCGTTGAGAGCCATACGACTGCATATCTGGAATCAGATATGGTTATTTCATATATTTTTAAGGAGGAAATCGTTATAATGAATGTACAGGTTGAAAATTTAGAAAAGAACATGGCAAAACTTACAGTGGAAGTGCCTGCAGAAGAAGTAGAAAAAGCTTTACAGGCTGCTTACATGAAAGAGAAAAATAAAATCAGCATCCCTGGTTTCCGTAAAGGTAAAGTACCAAGACAGATGATTGAAAAAATGTATGGTGCAGCAGTATTCTATGAAGAAGCAGCAAACATTTTAATTCAGAACAATTACGCACAGGCTATGGAAGAGAGCAAATTAGACATCGTTTCCCGCCCAACAATCGATGTTGTACAGATTGAAGCAGGAAAAGAATTTATCTTCACAGCAGAAGTTGCAGTTAGACCAGAAGTAACACTTGGTAAATACAAAGGTGTTCAGGTAACAAAGATTGATACAACAGTATCTGATGATGAAGTAAACGAAGCTCTTGAAGCTGAGAGACAGAAAAACTCAAGAACTGTATCTGTAACAGACAGAGCAGTAGCTGAAGGTGATACAGCAGTTATCGATTACGAAGGATTCGTAGACGGTGTTGCATTCGAAGGTGGTAAAGGAGAAAACCATTCATTAGTAATCGGTTCCCACTCTTTCATCGATACATTCGAAGACCAGTTAGTAGGTCACAACCCAGGGGAAGAAGTAGAAGTAAACGTTACATTCCCAACAGAATACCATGCACCAGAATTAGCTGGCAAAGCTGCAGTATTCAAATGTAAAATCCATGAAATCAAAGCAGCTGTTAATCCAGAGTTAAATGATGAATTTGCTCAGGACGTATCTGAATTTGATACATTAGAAGAGTACAAAGCTGACTTAAGAAAACAGCTTGAAGCTAACAAAGAAATCGAAGCAAAACGTACAAAAGAAGACGAAGCTATCAAGAAGATTATTGATAAATCCACAATGGAAATTCCAGAAGCAATGATTGAAACTCAGTGCGAAAACATGATTAATGAATTCGCTCAGAGAATTACACAGAGCGGTCTTTCTATGGAACAGTATATGCAGTTCTCAGGCATGACTCTTGACAAATTAAAAGAGCAGGTTCGTCCAGAAGCTGAAACACGTATTAAGAGCAGCCTTGTATTAGAGCAGATTGCAAAAGAAGAAAACATCGAGATTCCAGATGCAGACGTTGATGCAGAAATCGAGAAGATGGCAGCTCAGTACGGAATGGAAGCTGATAAGTTAAAAGAGTACATGGGCGATGCTGAAAGAGAATCTATGAAGAGAGATATGGCTGTAACTAAAGCTGTTGAACTTATCATGGAAAACGTAAAAGAAAGAGCAAAAGCAAAGACTAAGAAAGAAAAAGAAGCAGAAGAAGCTACAGAAGAATAATCAGTTGCTTTTAAGCAAAATCCTACAGACTGGCTCAAAAACGGGCCAGTCTGTTTGAAGTTTAGCAGAAAAATATTCGTTAAGCAGGAAAATAAAATTTTTATAAACGATAAGTTTCCTATTCCCAGACGGCAGAGTTTGTGGGATAATAGGGGTATCGACGCGAAAGAAACTGATACTGTAAGCATAGGAGAGCCGTATTTTGACATACCTATGTTGACAGCCAGTTGAATATATATAGAATACAGGAGGATTTAAAAATGAGCTTAGTACCTTATGTCGTTGAACAGACTAGTAGAGGAGAACGTAATTACGATATTTACTCCAGATTATTAAAAGATAGAATTATTTTCTTAGGAGAAGAAGTAAACGAGACAACAGCAAGCCTTGTAGTTGCACAGTTACTTTTCTTAGAGTCCGAAGACCCAAATAAAGATATTCATTTATATATCAATTCCCCTGGTGGAATGGTAACAGCCGGACTTGCAATTTACGATACAATGCAGTACATTAAGTGTGATGTTGAGACTATTTGTCTTGGTATGGCTGCAAGTATGGGAGCATTCCTTTTAGCAGGCGGAACAAAAGGTAAAAGACTTGCACTTCCAAATGCAGAAATTATGATTCATCAGCCATCCGGCGGAGCAAAGGGTCAGGCAACTGAGATTCAGATTGCAGCAGAGAATATCTTAAAGACCAAGAAGAGATTAAATGAAATCTTAGCTGCAAATACAGGAAAACCATATGATGTTATTGCTGCTGATACAGAAAGAGATTACTATATGACAGCAGAAGAAGCAAAAGAATATGGTTTAATTGACAATGTAATTACAAACCGCTAATTACTTTGCAACAAATAAAAAATATGGAGAATGAAAATGGCAGGAAGAAACGAAGATAAATTCCGCTGCTCATTCTGTGGAAAATCACAGGATATGGTCCGCAAATTAATTGCAGGGCCAAACGGGGCGTACATTTGTGATGAGTGTGTGGATATTTGTGCCGAGATTATAGAGGAAGAATTAATCAATGATGAATTCGACGGCAAGGCAGAGGATGACGCAGAACAGATTAATCTGATTAAGCCGGAAGAGATGAAATCATTTTTGGATGAATATGTCATTGGACAGGAGCAGGCGAAGAAAGTATTATCAGTAGCTGTTTATAATCATTATAAGAGAATTATGGCAGGAGCAGATTCTGATGTAGAGTTACAGAAGAGTAACATTTTGATGCTTGGTCCAACTGGTTCTGGTAAGACCTTACTTGCGCAGACACTTGCAAGAGTATTAAATGTACCATTTGCAATTGCAGATGCAACAACCTTAACAGAAGCTGGTTATGTTGGTGAAGACGTAGAAAATATTTTATTAAAGCTGATTCAGGCAGCAGATTATAATATTGAGCGTGCACAGCGCGGTATTATTTATATCGATGAGATTGATAAAATTTCCAAGAAATCAGAAAACGTTTCAATTACCAGAGACGTTTCCGGCGAGGGTGTACAGCAGGCACTTCTTAAGATTTTAGAAGGAACGGTAGCATCTGTTCCACCACAGGGTGGCAGAAAACATCCACAGCAGGAATTAATTCAGATTGATACTACGAATATTTTATTTATCTGCGGTGGTGCGTTTGACGGACTTGAGAAGATTATCGAGACACGTCTTGACCAGAAATCTATCGGTTTCAACGCAGATGTAAAGACCAAAGATGAATATAACGTGGGAGATGTGTTAAAACATGCACTGCCACAGGATTTCGTAAAATTTGGTTTGATTCCAGAGTTTATCGGACGTGTTCCGGTAACTGTATCATTGGATTTATTGGACAAGGAAGCTTTAATTCGTATTTTAAAAGAGCCAAAGAATGCACTGACAAAGCAGTACAAGAAGCTCTTCGAATTAGATGGTGTTGCACTTGAGTTTGATGATGATGCATTAGAAGCAATTGTAGAAAAAGCAATTGAACGTAAGACTGGTGCTAGAGGCTTAAGAGCCATCATGGAAGCTGCAACCTTAGATTTGATGTATCACATTCCATCAGATGAGTCCATTACAAAATGCCAGATTACAAGAGAAATGGTAGAAGAAAGTCTTGCAATCGGCAGCGAGCAGGTGAAAAAGCTCGAAGCAGAATAGAAAGAAACAGACAGTTAAACAGAGGAAATAGAAATGGATACAATGATTTTGAAGATGCCTGCGGTTGCTTTACGTGGGATGGTGATTTTGCCGGGAATGATTGCCCATTTTGATGTAAGTCGTGAGAAATCTATCAAAGCAGTAGAAGAAAGCATGATGGCAGAACAGAAGATTTTTCTGGTGACACAGCGCGATGTGGAGCAGGAAGAGCCTGCGATAGAAGACTTATACAAGATTGGAATTATTGCTGAGGTTAAGCAGGTCATTAAATTACAAAATAATATTGTACGCATTTTGGTTGAAGGAAAAGAGCGGGCAGAATTGTCCGCTTTTCTTGAAAATCAGGAGTATCTTTTGGCAGAGCTTATCCGCTTCGACGCAGAAGTGGATGAAGGCTTGTCTGAGGATGCTAAAATGGCAATGGTGCGTAGCATACAGGAGACTTATGGAAAATACTTAACGATTAATCCAAAATCGTCAAAAGATGTATTCCGTCAGCTGAATGAGATGAAAGACTTAGAGAAATTAATGGACCAGCTGGCAAACAATCTTCCGGTTCACTACGAAGAAAAACAGCGGATTTTAGAAGCTGTATCATTGACCGAGCGATATGAAGTATTATTAGCACTTTTGCTGAAAGAAATTGATATTACAGCAATCAAAAATGAATTTCAGGCAAAAGTAAAAGAGCGTGTTGACCGCAATCAGAAAGAATATATCATGCGTGAGCAGATGAAGGTGATTCGTGAAGAATTAGGCGAAGACCATACAGAATCTGATGCAGATATTTTTACAGAAAACTTAAAGAAATTAAAAGCAGACAAAGAAGTTAAAGATAAGATAAAAAAAGAAATCGACCGATTTAAGACAATCAGTCAGAATTCGTCAGAAAGTGCTGTAACACGCGGTTATATTGAGACACTGTTAGAACTTCCTTGGAACAAAGCATCTAAAGATAACAAGGATTTAAAGAATGCAGAGCGCATTTTAAATGAAGACCATTATGGTCTGGAAAAAGTAAAAGAGCGCATGCTTGAATTTTTAGCAGTAAGGAACTTGACAAGTAAGGGAGAAAGTCCGATTATTTGTCTTGTAGGACCGCCGGGAACTGGTAAAACAAGTATTGCCCGTTCGGTTGCAAAAGCGTTAGATAAAGAATATGTACGCATCTGCCTCGGCGGAGTGCGTGATGAAGCAGAAATCCGCGGACATAGAAAAACATATGTTGGAGCGATGCCGGGACGTATTGTCAATGGTTTAAAGAGTGCCGGAGTGAAGAATCCATTAATGCTTTTAGATGAGATTGATAAAATGAGCAGTGATTACAAAGGTGACACCGCATCTGCACTTTTAGAGGTCTTAGATTCTGAACAGAATAATAAATTCCGCGACCATTATGTAGAAGTTCCGATTGATTTATCTGAGGTGTTATTTATTGCGACAGCAAATTCTGTACAGGATATTCCAAGACCGCTTTTAGACCGTATGGAGCTGATTGAAGTATCAAGCTATACAGAAAATGAAAAAGCGCATATTGCCAAGGAACATTTATTGTCAAAACAGATGAAGCGCAATGGTATCAAAAAAGACCAGCTTACTGTCAGCAATAAAGCAATTGCCAAGATGATTTCCGGTTATACAAGAGAAGCCGGAGTGCGTAATTTAGAGCGTAAGCTTGGCGAAATCTGCCGCAAAGCAGCGCGTGAGATTTACGAGGGTGACAAGGAGCTTGTAAAGGTCACAGAGCAGAACCTTGAGAAATACCTTGGAAAACCAAAATATGATTTCGATAAGAAAAATGAAACAGACGAAATCGGCATTGTACGTGGTCTTGCATGGACAAGCGTTGGTGGAGATACCCTTGAAATCGAAGTCAATATTATGCCGGGTAAAGGGGAATTCCAGCTGACAGGCCAGCTTGGGGAGGTTATGAAAGAATCTGCACAGGCGGGCATCAGTTACATCCGTTCCGTAAGTGAGAATTATCATATTCCAAAGAAATTTTTCCAGGAAAACGATATACATATCCACATCCCGGAAGGTGCTGTTCCAAAAGATGGACCATCAGCCGGAATTACAATGGCAACCGCAATGCTTTCTGCAATTGTGAAAAAACCGGTTCGTGCGGATGTTGCCATGACAGGAGAAATTACCCTGCGTGGACGAGTGCTTCCAATTGGAGGGCTTAAAGAAAAGCTTCTTGCAGCAAAAAATGCAGGCATGAAGACCGTATGTGTTCCAAAGAAAAATGAAAAAGATGTAGACGAGATTTCAGCAGAAATTAAAAAGGGCTTAGAAATCGTTTTTGTAGAGCAGATGCAGGAAGTTTTAGATGTGGCATTTGTGAAGGAGTAGTTTATGGTAATAAAAAATGTTAGTTTAGAGACCGTTTGTGGTGTTACAAGCAAGATACCGGACAGTAAATATAATGAAGTGGCTTTTGCTGGGAAATCCAATGTTGGAAAATCTTCTCTGATTAATGCATTGATGAACCGCAAATCATTGGCAAGAACTTCTGCACAGCCGGGAAAAACACAGACCATCAATTTTTATAATATTAATGATGCAATGTATCTTGTAGACCTTCCGGGATATGGTTATGCGAAGGCATCACAGTCGGAAAAGGAAAAATGGGGAAAAATGATTGAAAATTATCTCCATACTTCTAAAAAATTGCAGGCAGTATTTCTTTTAATAGATATTAGACATGACCCATCTGCAAATGATAAAATGATGTACGAATGGATGGTGCATCAGGGTTTTGTACCAATTATCATTGCAACCAAATTAGACAAAATCAAACGCAGTCAGATTCAAAAGCAGGTGAAAGCGATTAGAGAAGGACTGCAGGTTGAACCGGGCACTGTTATTATTCCATTCTCTGCGGAAACAAAACAGGGACGTGAAGAAATATGGGAGTTAATCGATTCATTTGTGCTGCCACAGGAAAATCTTGAAGAAGGAGAGCAATAGATATGAAGAAAAAGAAAATTGTAATTGCACTTGGACATGAAGCACTTGGAACAACATTACCAGAGCAGAAGGAAGCAACAAAACGTACTGCAAAAGCAGTAGCAGATTTTATCCGCGATGATTATCAGGTAGTTATCACACACAGTAACGGACCACAGGTTGGTATGATTCATACAGCCATGAATGAATTCTGCAGATTATATCCAGAATATACAGCAACACCAATGTCTGTCTGCTCTGCAATGAGTCAGGGTTACATTGGTTACGATTTACAGAATGCAATTCGTGCAGAACTTTTAAATAGAGGAATTTATAAAACTGTTTCTACTGTTTTAACACAGGTAGTAGTTGACCCATATGATGAGGCTTTCTATAAGCCAAGCAAGATTATGGGACGTGTTATGACAGAGGAAGAAGCAGAGGCAGAAGAGAAAAAAGGAAACCACGTTATTAAAGTAGAAGAAGGCTACAGACGTATCGTGGCAGCTCCAAAGCCAATTGACATCGTAGAAATTGATGCAATTAAAGCATTATGCGATGCAGACCAGATTGTTGTTGCATGTGGCGGCGGCGGTATTCCGGTACTTTCACAGGACAATAACTTAAAAGGTGCAAGTGCTGTAATTGAAAAAGATTTAGCAGCAGGAAAAATGGCTGAATTATTAGACGCAGATATGTTAATCATATTAACAAGCGTTGACAACGTATACTTAAATTATGGAAAAGAAGATGCAAAAGCATTAACGACCATGACAGTTGCAGAAGCAAAAGAATATATGGCGCAGGGACAGTTTGGGGAAGGCGATATGCTTCCTAAGATTCAGGCTGCGATTGATTTCATCGGGGATTCAGCAATTAAATCCGTATTAATTACTCAGTTAAACAAAAATTCCGACAATATTTGCGGTGGCATGGGAACTATGATTACAAAGTAGAAATATGTTGAAAAATGTATGATAAAGAATTTTTTATAGAAGGAAGAGGAAAAAGTTTTGAGAAAAACGAAAATTATTTGTACATTAGGACCAGCAACAGACAACGAAAAGGTATTAAAAAGCTTAATTGAAGAAGGCATGAATGTCGCACGTTTTAATTTTTCACATGGCTCTCATGAAGAACAGTTAGGACGTTTGAAAATGCTTCGCAAGCTTAGAACAGAGTTGAAAAAGCCAGTGGCTGCATTATTAGACACCAAAGGGCCGGAAATCCGTCTGAAAGAGTTTGCAGAAGGAAAGGTTGAATTAAAGGATGGTCAGATTTTTACACTGACCACAGAGGAAATTACAGGTGATGCATCACGTGTTTCCATTACTTACAATAACCTTCCAAATGATGTAAAAGTAGGAAATCGTATTTTAATTGACGATGGTCTGATTGGAATGGAAGTCGTAGATATTAAGCCTGTTCCAAATGCTAAGGCAAATGCGGATGGAAGTATGCCAACAGATATTGTCTGCCGCGTATTAAATGGTGGTATGGTTTCTAACAAAAAAGGTGTAAATGTTCCAAACGTGGAGCTTTCTATGCCATATATCAGTGAAAAAGATTATGGAGATATTCTTTTCGGAATCGAAAACGATTATGACTTTATCGCAGCATCCTTTGTTCGTACAGCAGATGATGTTATTGCAATCCGTAAGATTTTAGAGTCAAAAGGCGGAGAAGATATTAAGATTATTGCCAAAATCGAAAATATGCAGGGTGTTCAAAATATTGATGAAATCATCCGCGTATCTGATGGTGTTATGGTTGCCCGCGGTGATATGGGTGTTGAGATTCCATTAGAAGACGTTCCGGTTATGCAGAAGCTGATTATTAAAAAAGTTTTTGAAGCTGGAAAAGTCGTTATTACAGCAACACAGATGTTAGATTCTATGATGAAACATCCAAGACCAACCAGAGCAGAGTCTACAGACGTTGCAAATGCGATTTACGACGGAACAAGTGCGATTATGCTTTCCGGGGAAACTGCAGCAGGTATGTATCCGGTAGAAGCATTAAAGACAATGGTTCGTATTGCCGTTCGTACAGAGCAGGATATTAATTATTTACAGAGATTCAGACAGCGTTATACCTTATGCAATCCAGATGTAACCAATGCGATTTCGCATGCAACCTGTACAATGGCAGCAGACTTAAATGCAGCAGCTATCATCACAGTAACGAAATCCGGACGCACTGCACGTATGGTATCGAAATACCGTCCATGTGCACCAATCGTATGTGGCTGTTTAACAGAAAAAGTATATCGTCAGACTGGTCTTAGCTGGGGCGTTGTTCCAATTCTTTTGGAGGAGAAAGACAATGCAGAAGAGTTGTTTGATTATGCAGTAGATGCAACAGAAGCAGCAGGACTTGTAACAAAAGGCGATATCGTAGTTCTTACTGCAGGAATGCCTCTTGGTTTATCAGGAACAACCAATATGGTAAAGGTTCAGGTAGTTGGACACGTACTTTTAAAGGGAACAGGCGTTAATAAGAAAAAAGTATCCGGAAATTTATGCGTCTGCCATACACCAGAGGATTTAAAGACATTTAAACCGGGAGATATTATTGTAGCTGCAGATACAAATAATGATATGATGGAGCAGATACGTCAGGCATCCGGCATCATTGTTGAAGCAGCAGATATGAACTGCCATGCTTCAATTGTGGGTTTAAGCCTTGATATTCCTGTTTTGGTAGGTGCAGATAAAGCATTATCTATCTTAAAGACAAGTGCTTTTATAGAATTAGATGCAGAAAGCGGTATTGTCAGCGCAAATTAAAATAGTTCTTTTAAAGAAAAAATGAATGTGCTATACTGTAGATAGTTATTTAGTACCGAACGCATCTTGAAAAAGAGTGTACAATAAAATTGAACAGATTAGGAGATGAAGATATGACAGAGGGTGGATTATTAATTTTTCTGGCAATTTTAATTTTACTGGTAATTGTTGTTGTTGCAGCAGTTGTAACATCCGCAGTAGCTGGTGCGTCGGCTGCAATTGTGGATGAGGAAGGTGAAGAAGAGTAGCACAGTCAAAAGTAAGAATTGTTGAAATTGTACGAAAGGATGAATGTCAATGTTAGAATTGATGTTCATCTTTTCTTTTTTTTGGTGTTTTTTGAACGTATTGTATAGACAATAATTGCAAATTATTTCATTAAATGGTAAAATAGTACTGCAACATGAACAGGGAGGAGAAGGCACTATGAAGAGTATACGAACGAAAATTATTGTGGGTATTATTTTATGTTCCACCATTACAGCAGTGCTGATTGGTGGTCTTGCGATGATTAATTCCGCAAGTCTTGCAAGCGGTGATACGCAGGAAAAAATGCGTATGACAAGCCAGATTCATTCAAAGGAATTGAGCGCAACAATTGAAAGAATTGAACAGTCTGTAAATTTGCTATGTGACGAAGTTATGAGGGATTTCGATTACAATGCATTTATTGGGGATAATGCATATGCGGATGAATTTACAGAAGAAATTATGGAGACTGTTCTTGATTTCAGCAGACAAACCGAAGGAGCGGTTACTGCGTATGTCCGTTATAATCCGTCGTATTCGAATCCTACGTCTGGATGTTTCATATCGCGAAACTCAATGGACGAAGATTTTACAATATTAACACCAACAGATTTTTCCATGTATGATGAAGATGATATTGCACATGTAGGTTGGTATTACACACCAATCAAAAATGGCGGTGCAATGTGGATGGAGCCATACTTAAATGAAAATATCAATGTTTACATGATTTCTTATATTATTCCACTTTATGCAGACGATGGAACAGCAATCGGTGTTATCGGAATGGATATTGATTTCTCAAAATTAACAGAAGAAGTTGCAGCAGCATCTATTTATGAGACAGGTTATGCATTTTTAACAAATAGACAGGGAAATGTCATGTTCCATGAAGGGGTTGAAACAGGAACGGCACTTACCGATTTAGACAAGTCATTTGCAGATGTTGTTACATCATTTTCGAATGAAGCAATGGAGGGTGTGGTACAGGATTACAGCTATCAGGGAGTTAATAAGCAGATGGTATATTACAGCCTTCCAAATGATATGATGCTGATTCTGACAGCACCAAAGATGGAGATTTATTCCGATGCGAATAAATTAGTCGGCATGATTCTTGTGGCAGAAGTGGTTGCAATTATCATCTCTATTGTGATTGGTATTGTTGTAGGTGGAGGCATTTCTAAGCCGATTGGAATGCTTACAAGAGTCATTGAGCAGACAGCCCAGTTAAATTTCCTTCCAACTGCGGATGGACAGCAGTTAAGAAAACAGAAGGATGAAATTGGCGTGATGGCACGCGAAATTCATGGCATGAGAAAAATCTTACGCGAAATGGTTGAGCAGATGAATACAGCCGAGAGTACGATTTTAGGAAGCATGGATAACCTGAATGTAATTATGAAAGAAAATAGTGTGCGTGCAGGTGATAACTCTGCTGCAACACAGGAAATGGCAGCAGGCATGCAGGAGGCATCTGCAAATACAGCACATATTGTAAACAGCATTGACGTAGTAAAACGTAATTCTGAGAATATTTACAAACTTGCACAGGATGGAGAAGAAAATTCCGAAGAAGTATTAAAACGTGCTGGTGAGATGGAACGAATCAGCAAAGAATCCAGTGATAAGACAAACAGCATGTACGAAGTGATGAAAAAGAAGACTGACCAGGCAATTGAGCAGTCCAAGGCAGTACAGCGTATCAATGAATTAACAGATGCAATCAAAGAGATTTCGTCACAGACCAATCTGCTTGCGTTAAATGCAAATATTGAAGCAGCTCGTGCAGGCGAAGCTGGAAGAGGCTTCGCAGTTGTTGCAACAGAAATCGGTTCTCTTGCAGACCAGACCTTGAATACGGTAGACAACATTAATGTTATCGTTGGAGAAGTAAATACAGCAGTCAGCAACATGACAGAATGTATCACAACCATGATGAACTTTTTGGAAAGTACCGTACTTGGCGATTATACGTTATTCCGCGATTCCGGTAATCAGTATCGTATGGATGCAGATTCCTTTATCAGTGTTATGGCACAGATTAAGGTGGCAGTACAAGAGCTTGACGAATATATGACAGAGATTTTAACAGCAGTAGAAGATATTAATGATACGGTGGCTCAGTCCTCAACCGGCATCAATGCGATTGCAGAAAAATCTTCTGAAACAGAGAGCACAACCGCAGAAGGCTATGAGAAACTGCAGGAGAGCAGAGAATCTATTGTAGCACTGCGAAATATTGTAGACAGATTCCATGTTTAAAAGGAATCGCATTGCTTTTTGAGAAAAAGCGGTTGACAAAACAAAAAAATGCTTTTATGATAAAAGTCAAGTAAAAGGTAATGAGAAAGAGGAGTACACATAAGTCTCCCGAAAGAGAGAAGCATCCATCGGCTGAAAGGTGCTTTAGGGATAAGTGATGTGGAAGGTAGCTTTTGAACCGCTTGACTGAACATGAATCCATTAGTAGGTGAAGACGATTGGTTCTCGTTAGCGAACCGCTGGCTAAACACACAAGCTGTGTCGGCTGGACTGAGGTTGCAGCGCAATTTTGCTGCTGTAATGAACAAAGGTGGTACCGCGTATATACGCCCTTTGCAGAATGTAATTTCTGCAAAGGGCTTTTCTTTTACCTTATAGGAACAATTATTTCAAAAAAAGGAGAAACAATCATGTGTAAAGAATGTAAAGAACTTGCAAAAACATATGACCCAAAAGGGATTGAAGACCGTCTCTACCAGAAATGGGAGAGCAATGGATATTTCCATGCAGAAGCTGATAGAAGTAAAAAACCATTTACAATTGTGATGCCACCGCCAAACATTACAGGCCAGCTTCACATGGGTCATGCATTAGATAACACTATGCAGGATATTTTAATCCGTTATAAGAGAATGCAGGGATACAATGCATTATGGCAGCCGGGAACAGACCATGCTTCTATCGCAACAGAAGTTAAGGTTATCGAGTCCTTAAAGAAACAGGGCATTGATAAAGCAGATTTAGGTCGTGAAGGCTTCCTTGAGAAATGCTGGGAGTGGAGAGAAGAATACGGCAATCGTATCATCAACCAGTTAAAGAAATTAGGTTCATCTGCTGATTGGGACAGAGAACGTTTTACAATGGATAAAGGCTGCTCTGATGCAGTATTAGAAGTTTTCATTAAATTATATGAAAAAGGATATATTTACAAAGGCTCACGTATCGTAAACTGGTGTCCGGTTTGTAAAACATCCATTTCTGATGCAGAAGTAGAGCATGAGGAGCAGGATGGATTCTTCTGGCACATCAACTATCCGGTAGTTGGCGAGGAAGGAAGATTCGTAGAAATTGCAACCACACGTCCAGAAACATTATTTGGAGATACTGCAGTTGCTGTAAATCCAGAGGATGAAAGATATAAAGACATCATTGGAAAAATGTTAAAGCTTCCAATGACAGACCGCGAAATTCCAGTAATCGCAGACTCTTATGTTGATAAAGAATTTGGTACAGGCTGCGTTAAGATTACACCAGCACATGACCCTAACGATTTTGAAGTTGGAAAACGTCACAACTTAGAAGAAATCGTAGTTATCGGTGATGACGCTGTGATGAACAGCCTTGCAGGAAAATATGCAGGCATGGACCGCTATGAGTGTAGAAAAGCACTTGTAAAAGATTTAGAGGATGCCGGACTTTTAGTAAAAGTTGAGCCACACTCACATAACGTAGGTACCCATGACCGTTGTGGAACAACAGTAGAGCCAATGATTAAACAGCAGTGGTTCGTTAAAATGGACGAAATGATTAAACCAGCCGTTGAAGGTGTAAAAAATGGAGACATCCAGTTACTTCCAAAGCGTATGGAGAAAACATACTTTAACTGGACAGACAATATTCGTGACTGGTGTATTTCCAGACAGTTATGGTGGGGACACAGAATTCCAGCTTACTACTGTGACGAATGTGGAGAAATGGTAGTAGCAAAAGAAGCACCAGAGAAGTGCCCTAAGTGTGGTAGTACACATATGACACAGGACCCGGATACCTTAGATACATGGTTCTCATCCGCTTTATGGCCATTCTCAACACTTGGCTGGCCAGAGAAAACAGAAGATTTAGATTACTTCTATCCAAATGACGTATTAGTTACCGGATATGATATTATTTTCTTCTGGGTAATTCGTATGATTTTCTCAGGTTACGAGCAGATGGGCAAAGCACCATTCCACACTGTACTATTTCATGGACTTGTTCGTGACTCACAGGGACGTAAGATGAGTAAATCCCTTGGAAATGGTATTGACCCATTAGAGGTAATTGACAAATACGGCGCAGATGCACTTCGTCTGACCTTAATCACTGGTAATGCACCAGGTAACGATATGCGTTTCTACTGGGAGAGAGTAGAAGCATCCAGAAACTTTGCAAATAAAGTATGGAATGCATCTCGTTTCATTATGATGAACCTTGCAGATACAGAAATTACTACTCCATCTATGGATGAATTAAAGGCCGCTGATAAGTGGATTTTATCCAAAGTAAATACACTTGCAAAAGATGTAACTGAGAACATGGATAAATACGAGATGGGTATCGCAGTTCAGAAGGTATACGACTTTATCTGGGATGAATTCTGTGACTGGTACATCGAAATCACAAAGACACGTACCTACAACAAAGAAAACGACCCAGCTTCTGCAAACGCAGCATTCTGGACATTAAAGACTGTATTAACAGAGGCATTAAAATTATTACATCCATTTATGCCATTTATCACAGAAGAGATTTTCTGTACACTTCATCCGGAAGAAGAGACCATTATGTTAGCACAGTGGCCGGAATTTAAGGCTGAGTGGAGCTTTGCAGCCGAAGAAGAAATGATTGAGCACTGCAAAGACTTAGTAAAAGGTATCCGTAACCTTCGTACAGAGATGGATGTTCCACCATCAAGAAAAGCAAAAGTATTTATCGTATCTGACGATGCTGCAATCAGAAATACTTTTGACAGCAATAAAGAAGTTTATGCAAACCTTGCAGGCGCAAGTGATGTAGCAGTACAGGCAGACAAGACAGATATCAGCGAGGATGCTGTTTCTGTAGTGATTCCGGGAGCAACACTTTATCTTCCATTAGAAGATTTAGTAGACTTCGAAAAAGAAAAAGAACGTCTGTTAAAAGAGCAGGCACGCCTTGAGAAAGAGCTTGCACGTTCAAAAGGAATGCTTTCCAACGAGAAATTCTTAAGCAAAGCACCAGCAGATAAGGTTCAGGAAGAAAAAGACAAGATGGCTGGCTATGAGCAGATGATGGCTCAGGTAAAAGAGCGTCTTGCACAGATGAAATAATTTTTTAAACGGGAAAGAAACTGTCAGTTGGCAGTTTCTTTTTCATTTTAACAATAAGAAATCTTCATTCTGCTGCCGATGGCAGAAAAATAAGCTTTTTTTGGGAAGTTTAGAGGCATGAAAAGTTCAAAGAAGAACAGAAGCTTAAGATTTTCTTAAATAAACTGTGAATTTGACAAAAGTGTCTTTCAATTCTGAAAGATTTACTTGAAAAAGTGCTAAAGTACTAGTATTATAGAGATATATACAATTGCTTTACGACTAATATTTGATAGGAGTATACACTATGCCTGTATCAGAAACTAATAAGCCAAAGGTCCGGTTCGAAAATAGTGATATGGAAGCACGCTTGTTTGTACCGGCACCAGGAGAAGATGAGAAGTATTCAATTGAATTATTGAGAGCAATTTTGGCTGAGCAGGGTGTCAAAGCGGGAATTTTAGAAGACGTATTGAAGAAAATCGTAGAGGGCAGACTTTACAATCAGGAATTTTTGGTTGCAAAGGGAACATCGGCGACCGATGGAGTCGATGGCTATTATGATTATAATTTCAATGCGAGTTGTGATAGAAAGCCAAAAGTATTACCGGATGGTTCTGTAGATTATTGGACAGTACATAGTATTGAATCCGTTGCAGCAGGTCAGGTAATTGCAGTTTATCATGAAGCCGTCCAGGGACAAGAAGGACTTAGTGTCAAGGGACTTCCTGTTTCCGGCAAGAGAGGAAGAGAACTGCCGTTATTAAAGGGAAAGGGCTTCCGCAAAAAGGACGATGGGGTGACCTATGTCTCCGAGCTTGATGGTAAAATCGAAATGCAGAACGATAGAATTGTCATTCTGCCAGTGCATGAATTAAACGGAAATGCTGAGATTACAACCGGTAATATTGATTTTAAAGGTGATATTGTGATTCATGGTAATGTAGAAAGCGGCATTACAGTGAAAGCCACTGGTTCCATTACGATTGATGGTGTTGTAGAAGCCTGCAGTATTGAGGCTGGCAAAGATATTATCTTAAGGTCAGGTATGCTTGGAGGACATAAGGCAACTTTGAAGACAAAGGGCAACATTTTTGCTAAGTTCATTGAGAACACAACGGTAGAAGCGGAAGGTTCTATTCAGGCGGATGTATTTATGAACTGTAGAGTTGTGTCCAAAGAAAAGATTACCTTAAGCGGCAAACATGGAAGTATTATCGGTGGTGTCACACACGCTGTTCAGGGTGTGGAAGTAACAAGCATTGGTAATATGGCAGAGATAAAGACGGAGATTTTTGCAGGTACAGGTGCGGACGTGGTAAAACGTTTGAAGGTGCTTGAGATAAAAGAAGAAGCAACAAGAACGGAACTTGCCAAGATTGAACAGGGATTAAAGCAGTTCCAGACACTTCAGGAAGAGCGTGGAATTGATTATTCAACAGACCCAAGACGTATGGCATTGCTCCGCGCAAGAATTAAGGATATGGCACTTATCGCAGAGGATGAAGCAGAGATTAAGAAGCTGCGTGAACTTGTAGCACGTGCACAGGGAGCAGTTGTCAGCGTGACCCATGAGGTATTTCCGGGAACACATATCTGTATCGATGATGCAAGACTTGTTGTGAATAATAATGCAACGAATGTAGAATTTTATCGTCTGGACGACAAGATACGCACGCGCAGTGCAACCTAGAGCTAGAACATGACAGATTCTGTCGAGCGAAAACGCAAGAATTTAAGGGAAATTTCATAAAAGAGCATTGAATCCAAATCACCGCTATATTATAATATCTATTTGTAGCGGTGATTTTTGCGTTTATGCAAATGCCGCCATAACAAAGCCATACAGCGGAAAATACAACGTTTTTATAGATTAGGAGAATTATAGATTATGATAAATTTTGAAGAAGAATTAAAGAATTTCAAGCCAAGTTTAGAAGTAGAAGAAGCAGAGCAGGCAATTTATAACCACGAATTGACCGATATGACAGATGTGATGCAGGAAATGCTGCACGAATTAAAACGTGGAATGTAAATTGCAGAAATGATAAGAAAGGCTTGGGAGCAGAATGAATTGTTACAATTGCGGAGCAAAACTAGGAGCAGAGGGAGTCTGCCAGAATTGCGGAACAAATGTTAGAGTATATAAAAAGATTATCATGGCATCAAATGCATATTATAATGATGCTTTAGGAAAAGCCGGAGTAAGGGATTTGTCCGGCGCGATAGAGAGTTTAAAAATCAGTTTACGTTTTAATAAGATGAATATTGATGCCCGAAATTTATTAGGACTGATTTATTTTGAAATGGGCGAGGTGGTAGCTGCACTGACGGAGTGGGTTATCAGTAAGAATTATAAACCAAAGGATAACGTGGCAAGCCGTTATTTAGAGGAGATTCAGAACAATCCGGGAAGACTTGAGACGATTAATCAGACGATTAAAAAATACAATCAGGCATTGCAGTACTGCAGACAAAACAGCAGAGATTTAGCAATTATCCAGCTGAAAAAAGTATTAGCTTTAAATTCCAAGTTAGTAGCCGGACATCAGCTTTTGGCACTTTTATATATTCAGGAGGGAAAATATGATTTAGCAAAAAAATCCCTTCGAAATGCCGGAAAAATTGATGCGAATAATACAGTAACTTTGCGTTATTTAAGAGAGGCAAATGCCGGACTTCGTGAAAATAATCCGAAGAAGCAGAAAAATGAGGAGCTTATTTCTTATCAGAGTGGAAATGAGACGATTATCCAGCCAAAATATTTAAAAGATAATTCTGCTGTTTTAACAGTTGTAAATATGATTATTGGAATTGCAATTGGAGTTGCAATTACAGTATTTTTGGTAGTTCCGGGTGTGAAGCGTGATGTGCAGAATAAAGCACGAACAGAAGTTATTGCAGCAAATGAGACGATTTCTTCTAAGAATCAGACGATTGCATCCTTGGAAACAAAAGTGGAAGAACTGACCAACCAGATTACAGATGCACAGTCAGAAGAACAGGATGCATCCAATAAAGTAAGCACCTATGAGCAGCTTGTACTTGCGTATAAAGCATGCGTGGATGCCGATATTGAGACTGCGGGTAATGCACTTGGTAATGTGAATGTCGATTACTTAAGTGATGAAACAAAGCAGATTTATGATGCAATCAATGCACAGGTAAATGCGGAATATTTAGCAGCGTTATATCAGACCGGCTACAGTGAATATTCTGCGCAGAATTTCGGAGAAGCAATCGAGAATTTGCAGAAGGTTGTGGAACTGGATGAAACTTATGAGAATGGAAATGCACTGTATTATCTTGCACAGGCATACCGCAGAAACGATGAATTAGAAAATGCAAAGATATATTACCAGAAGGTAGTAGATTTGTATCCTGGAACAGAGCGGGCTGCGACAGCACAAAGCTTTTTAACTCAGGAAGAGTAAAACAACATAAGAAACATACAAAAGATGTCAAAGGGAAAGTTCCTTCGGCATCTTTTTTGCTTTATAGGAAAGACCTTGTCACGCTAATGCGTGAAAGTTCTTCCTATAAAGTGATACTAGGCAATTGCAAATAGATTTTATATTGTGAAAAAGGAGGAAATTATGGATTACGGATATGAACAAAACGCAGGGAAATTAACCGTATTTATTCCAAAGGAGTTAGACCACCACGAGGCAGGAAAGCTTCGGGCAGAGGTGGATATGCTGATTGATACATATCGGGTTAGAAGTCTGGTGTTTGATTTTTCAAACACGGAATTTATGGACAGCTCAGGAATTGGCGTAGTGATTGGAAGGTGCAGAAACATGAGCTTTTCCGGTGGAGAAGTCAGTGCAAAAAATTTAAATGAGCGGGTAGATAAAATTTTTACGGTATCCGGGTTAAAGAAAATTATCAAAATAGAAAAATAGTAGAATGGAGAATGAAAATGTCAAATCAGAATGAAATGAAGGTCAGTTTTGATGCAAGGTCGGTCAATGAAGCATTTGCGAGAGTGGCGGTAGCCGCATTTATTGCGGATATGAATCCAACATTAAATGAAATTTCAGATATCAAGACAGCGGTATCCGAGGCGGTGACAAATGCGATTATTCATGGCTATGACAATCCAAAGCAGAAGGTGGAGCTTACGTGCAGAGTGGAGGACGACTGGGTAGAAATTGAAGTACGCGATTATGGTGTGGGTATTGAAGATGTGTCAAAAGCAATGACCCCTTTTTTTACAACAAAGCCGGAATTGGAGCGCTCTGGAATGGGCTTTTCGTTTATGGAGGCCTTTATGGATGACTTGCAGGTTTTTTCTGAAAAAGGACAAGGTACTTGTATTACCATGCGGAAGCAAATTGGAAAACAGGAAGTGTAGCGTTTATGGAGCAGTGGGCTGAGTTCATAAGACTGGCACAGAATGGAGATAAAAATGCAAGAGACCGTATGATTTCAGATAACCTTGGTCTGGTACATACGATTGTGCGGCGGTTTGAGCATAGAGGATGCGAAAGAGAAGAACTTTTTCAAATAGGATGTATTGGATTAATGAAAGCAGTGGACAAGTTCGATTTGTCATTAAATCTTGCCTTTTCTACCTACGCTGTTCCCATGATTATGGGGGAAATTAGGCGTTATCTGCGCGATGACGGAATGGTGAAGGTCAGCCGGACGCTGAAAGAAAACGGATACCGCATCAGCAAGGCAAAGGAACTGCTTGTACGAGAGTTAGGAAGAGAGCCGACAATTCTGGAAATTGCCGCAATTACAGAACTTTCCACAGAAGAAATCGTTATGGCGATGGAGGCAAACAGAGAAGTGGAATCACTGTTTCAGCCGGTGGCTGGCAGCGAGGGCGAGGAGCTGTTACTCATTGACCAAATCGGCGGTGTGGCTTCTGGTGGTTATGCGGAAGAGCCGGAAAAAGAGGCGGTATTAAATGAAATTGTGATTGAACAGCTGATGAAAAAGTTAAACGAACAGGAAAAAGAGCTTATCCGGCTGCGTTATTTTGAGACGAAAACACAGTGCGAGGTGGCAAAGGAATTAGGCATGTCACAGGTTCAGGTCAGCAGGATGGAACGAAAAATTTTGATGAAAATGAGAGAACAGTTATAAAAAGTCTTGCAGGATGTTTTTAAAAATGGTAACGTTTTCAGTAGGAAAAAATATGGATGGAGATTTTTACAAATGAGATACGAAAATTACATTTTTGATTTGTACGGAACACTTGTTGATATTCACACAGATGAGGGGCAGGACGAGCTGTGGGAGAAGCTTGCACTTTTTTATGGATATTATGATGCACATTACACTGCCGCTGAGTTGAGAAAACGTTATGACGAACTGGTATCTTCTGGAGAGAAGAATATGCTGAAAAAAGATGACGTGCATGAGGCTCACCCAGAAATTAAAATCGAGCAGGTATTTCAGGCACTTTTCAAAGAAAAAGGTGTGGATGCAGACATGACATTAGCGATACATGCCGGACAGTTTTTCCGCATTTTATCGACAGAGTATGTGAAACTCTATGATGGAACAAAGGAGATGCTTGCGGCATTAAAAGATGCGGGGAAAAAGATATATTTGTTGTCTAATGCACAGCGTATTTTTACAGAATATGAGATGCATACATTAGGAATTGCGCAGTATTTTGATGATATTTTTATCTCTTCGGAGTGCGGTGTGAAAAAGCCGGACAGCCGCTTTTTTGAGATGCTTTTAAAGAAACACGAGATTGCTGTGGATAAATCTATTATGATTGGAAATGATGCCAAAAGTGATATTGGCGGTGCGAAGTCAGTAGGACTTGATACTTTTTATATTCATTCCAACATTTCACCAGAGCTTCCAACTGTAGAAACAATAGATGAAAATGGCAAAAAAGTAGAAAAGAGCGTATTGCCGGATGCAGATATTGTGCTGCCGGAAATGGATATGAAGCAGATACTTGCTATTTTACAGGAAAATTAGCCAGAGAGTGGAATCATTATCGTTAAAAGGGATTTTAAAAGGAGATAGACATTTTGTCATATCTCCTTTTTTCGTAGAAAAAATGCTTGTACGCGGCTTTGGAAAAATTTACTACATTTAGTTGTAGGTTACAGTATTGTGAAATTATGTCAGAGATAGTATACTACGGGTATAAAGTGAAAGGCAAAGGAAGACAAAATGGAAAACAAACAAAAGAATTATGCGAAGCTATCCATGATTTTAGGAATCATAGGTATTGTGGGAAGCTGCATGTGCATTGGTGCTCCAATTGCAATTGTGGCACTTGTTTTAGGAATCATTTCCATGAAGAACGGATGCGATGAGTCTGACAGGAAAATGGCTCTCGGTGGAACTGTTACCGGTATCATTGGCGTACTGATTATGTTCGTGTACATTGTTGGAATCGCAAACGCTGAGCCGGTAAGTGATTCGGCTCAAAATGATAATACAGAAGCCATTTCCACAGAAATAGCTTCTACAGAAACAATGGAGCTGCTCACAGAAACAGGCGAAAGTGCATCAGAGACAAAGGATTCCGAGATGAAAGCGTCAACGACGCTGGAAAAAGAGGATTATGATGCAGCACTTGTAAATACGGAAGAGGATACATCAGAGGAAGTAAGCGAACTGACCATTCATTTTATTGATGTTGGACAGGGCGATGCAACCTTAATTGAGTGTGAGAATGAGTACCTTTTGATTGATGCAGGAAACAATGACAAAGGCACGCTGGTTCAGAATTATTTGATGAAGCAGGGTGTTGAGACACTTGATTATGTTATCGGCACACATCCCGATGCAGACCATATTGGCGGTTTAGACGTAGCAATTTATAAATTTGACTGCGAAACAATTATTCTGCCGGATGTAGAAAAGGACACCAAGACATATGAAGATGTCATTTCTGCAATTGATGAAAAAGGATATAAGATTACAGCTCCGGTAGTCGGAGAAACCTATGCGCTTGGAAGTGCAGAATTTACAATCATTGCACCAAATGATACTTATGCTTCTAATGCAAATGATAATTCCATTGGAATTTTATTGCAGAACGGAGATAATCGGTTTTTATTTGTTGGAGACGCGGAAGAGGATGCAGAAGATGATATTTTAAATAATGGCATCAATATTTTAGCAGATGTTTATAAAGTATCACATCATGGAAGCAAGACAGCGACCACAGACGCTTTCTTTGCAGCAGTCAGCCCAACTTACGCAGTTATCAGTGTTGGAGAAGAAAATGCATACGGACACCCGGATGCAGAGATTTTAAATAAGTTAAGAGAAGCAGGCGTTGAAGTATTCCGTACGGATGAACAGGGAACGATTGTTGCAACCTCAGATGGCAAAAAGATTACCTGGAACTGTTCTCCTTCTGAAACATGGCAGGCAGGTGAGGCAAAAGGCTCTGCAGGCGAAGAAAATAGCGTGGATGCAGGAAAAGCGCAGACTTCTAACAGCAGTAATGATACAAATGCATCGGGAAATAGTTCAAATAATACTTCAGCTGAAAGCGTGGGAGGAGACGCAGTAATTTCCGAATCAACAGGAACAGATACGGGCACTGTAATTACTGAAACTCCGGCAGAAACGACAACGATTATTGTACACGTTACAGAAACAGGTAAAAAATATCATTCGGCAGGCTGCAGATATTTACATAGCAGTGACATTGAAATGGAATTAAGTGAGGCGAAAGCAATGGGATTGACACCATGCTCAGTATGTAATCCGCCGCAATAAGAGGAATTGTCATATTATTTCCAATAAAAAAGAATGGCAAAGCGAGAGTATCGTTTTGCCATTCTTTTTAGTCTAATATTATCGAATGCGGTGTACCATCAAAGCTGACAACTTCACTTCCAAGTGACTCCATCAGTTTTACATGTTCAGGATTATCATAAGTGCCTGTGGTATCGTTCATCATATGCGATGGAGCATCAAAAAATACTTTTTTGGGGGATACCATCTGATAAAAATCATCCTTTAAACCACCAAAGCCATGATGTCCCATTTGCAGATAATCGGCTTTTAGTTTATCACCCCAGCGCTCAAGCAGATAATCACTTAAGGAAGAACCAACGTCTGCGCAAAAAAGCATGGATTCTTTTTCGCCTGTCACCTTAAACATCATAGAGCCATCGTTGATGTAATCGCTAGAAAGCTCTTTTACATGTTTTCCATATGCGTTAAAAATTTCTATGGTTAAATCGCAGATGGAAAATTTGTCGCCAATGGATACATATTCTAATTCAGGAATTTCTAAATTTAAAAATTCCTGATAGGTATCCACATTGTCCCAAGGGGCAGCAGCAAGACATTCTTCTGGGGAAGCCATATCTACGGTATATATTTTTTCGATTTTTATCCCTTGTAAATCCTGATAAATGGCATTGAATGCGCCGATGTGGTCCTGATGTGGGTGGGTTAAAATCCACGCAGTTACCTTATTTCCAAAAAGCGCAATCGCATTGCGGACATATTCTTCATCCTCTGCCCAGCCGCCATCGACTACAATTAATCCTTTTTTGGGATTGTAGAGCGTATAGAAGCTGGAATTTGTTTCGCGTGGACCGTATTGTGAGATGGTCCATTCATCCTTTTTAAAAACCTTTGTAGATTTTAATAGTAGAAAAGCAGCTGTCAACAAAAAAAGTGCCAGCATGCCTGCAAGAATAAATATTTTTCTTTTTTTCATATTGTGTTCAACCTCGCCAGTTTATTCGATAAAAAATATTCTGCACTATTATAGCCCTGTGAAAAAGGAGTGTCAAGAATCGGAATGATTGTATTTTTCTAAGGATACTTTAACGGCTTTTATTACATCCACTAAAATATACATATCATGAAGAGAGCAGGAATCAAGAATTTCATTGATTTCTTCTTTCATATTTGTCTTGGTATTCTGTGGCATGTCATAAAGGAGTTCGTCTGTCTGCACACATAAAGCATTGGCAATATCAACAAATACAGGAAGACTTAATTTGGTATTTCCTGTTTCGATATGGCTCATGTGGGTGGTAGAGATTTCTACTTTTTCTGCTAATTGTTCCTGAGAAAGATTGTAAGCTTTTCGAAATTTGCGAATGCGCTGTCCTATTTCATAGTAATCCATAATTCATTTCCACCTTTCTATACAGTTAAAAAATGTCCATGCAATTTATTTATACTTGAATGGTATAGGCAAAAATGGTATGATTGAATAAACTCTATAGACATATTAGTGCCTATAGAGTTAAAGAAAATTCATTTCATAAGGAGAAAGAAAATGATGGACGAAAGGAAAATTATGAGAAACAAAAGACAGTTACTTAGAAACAGACTTTTGACCGGACTTATGGCATTGGTGGTGATGTTTACAACAATTCTGCCAACTCAGCAGATTAAAGCGGACGACAGCCTGCTGCCGGCGGCAACGAATATTTCGTTTGATAAGGCGAGAACTATAAGCTTTGACTCAACCATTTCAGAAGAGGTATCAGACGGAGATAATGTCAGATATTATGCGTTTAAGTTAAACAGTGCCAGCGAGATAATTATTCGTGGAACATGTGCTTACTGGAATTCTGTTTATAGTCATTTTTATATTTACGACGAAACAAGAACTGAGGTATATAGTTTTGGTGTTGGTAATGGATTTAGTGAAAGCTTTTACCTGACAGGTGGAAAGTATTATATCAAGTATGAATCAGGTCATAATATATCTTTCCTTGTTACCGCCAATACCTTGTCCGAGTCATTTAAAGAAACACAGACAAAGAACAATGATATGATTGGTGGTGCGTCATCTATTAATGTAAAGAAGACTTACAAAGGTGTTCTTACAAGTAATGATGAGATTGATTATTATAAATTCAATGTTCCTGCAAACGGAACAATTAATTTTAGCATGACGAATCCTTCTGATTGCAATCTTAAGTATTCGATTTATGATACATCATTAAATCTGGTATATGTGAATACTGTAAATAGAGGAAAAAAAGCATCTGAATATATCAAAATGAAAAAGGGCAATTTCTATCTTGCGCTTACCAAGGTAGATAGCAGCTCAGGCGGCGGCTCTTACAAATTCTCCGTTGATTATGCAGCAGAGAAGCCTTCAAAACCAACTATCAGCAGTGTGAAAAATTCTTCTTCCAAAAAGATGACTGTAAAATGGAAGAAAGTATCAGGTATTACTGGTTATGAATTACAGTATTCTACAGATAAGAATTTCAAAAGCGGCGTAACAAAGAAGACAATCGCATCTTCTAAAACAAGTGCAAGCTATTCTAAACTGAAAAAAGGTAAAACTTATTATGTAAGAATGCGTACTTATGTGACAGTCAATGGCACAAAGACTTATAGTGATTGGAGTGCTAAGAAAACTGTTAAAATCAGTAAGTAAAAATACATAGCAGAAGGAAATGAAAATGAAGAGTAAATCAAGAATTTTAAGCGTAATATTATGTGCATCCATGCTGCTTGGCGGCTGTGGAAATGGCGGTGGAAAGGATGGATACACATTAAGTGAATGCTTAAATAGTGGTGAATCTATCTGGTATACCATCAGCGGAGAATATGGAAAAAGTGCTTCTGTAGCTGCCATTTATGTGATGGAAAAGGACGGAAGTATGTATTATGCCACAACAGATAAGAATCTTGGTGAATTGGAGCAGATGAAGGATAAAGACATCGCTGCAATGGTAAAAGAAGATTATCAAAACCAGATGTCAGAACGCATTGAAACTATTATTGGTGAACTGGAAACAAAACAAAATGAAGAATATTCCGGTGCCGAAGAATATGTGCTCGACGAGTTAAGGTCAATATATCTGGAAGCCCTTTACATGGCGTTAGTAGGAGAAGAAGGCGAAGCTAATGAGATGCTTGAAAGTTGTTTTGAGGGCGAATATATTGACATTGTAAATGAAGCTTTCGGAAGACTAAAGGACAGATATCCAGAGCTTAGCGAAGAGGAAGATACATTTTGGATAATAGAAAGCGAAATCTGGGAATCTGGCACAGAAACATCTGCTATTATTGAAGAGGCAGCAAACGCAATCTATACAAAAGAAAAAGAAGAATTTGAAGCCTCTAAAGCAGATTATGAAAGCATCATTACATCCTTAAAAGAATATCAGAATGATATTGAGCCTGCACAGTATAAATTATCCATTATTACAGACTCCACTGGAAATAATGCGCAGAGCGAGGTACTGGTATATCAGGAAGCTGCTCCGTTAAAGAAAGTGCAGACGGATAACGAGCTTGTGGGATATGCCAAAGAGGTAAATTCAATTACTCTTAACTATTCGTTCCCATATGAGAATGCAAATGGCAGCACAGGAAACTGTTTCGAAGTATACGATTCCTGGTATGGAATGTATACGGTAGGTGAAAAAGCATTCTGTACCCGTACAGATAAAAATACAACATTTATGTTAGATGGTGTAGATACCAAAAATATTGCAATTGATGATACGGAATCTTTGTTTGATACAGAGTGTGAAATCGTTATGCAGTAATTAGAAAATGAAAAAGTGTCATTGTTGAAGAGGAAACCGGTTTTGGTTTCCTCTTTTTTGGAGTTTTGGGATAAAATAATCTGAAAATTTTAGCACTCACTACTTGACAGTGCTAACAACTCGTGCTATAACACAAAGTGTAACGAGTTGTTAGCATTTTTGCTATCAAACACAGGTGCGCGCTAGGTATGTTTTATCAGCCTATGGCACATAATGAAAGAGATAACAGGAGGTACGCTATGAACATTCAAAAATTTACACAAAAGTCCGTAGAGGCAATCAATGACTGTGAAAAGCTTGCCTACGAATACGGCAATCAGGAAATCGAACAGGAGCATTTGCTGGTTGCATTATTGCAGCAGGAAGATGGACTGATTCTGAAATTGATTGAGAAGATGGAGATTCAGAAGGAGCATTTTGTGGATAACGCGAAGCGTCATCTTGCAGCTCGTGTCAAAGTCTCCGGCGGTCAGGTTTTTGTTGGACAGGACTTAAATAAGGTTTTGATTCATGCAGAGGATGAAGCAAAACAGATGGGAGATGAATATGTTTCCGTTGAGCATTTATTCTTATGTTTATTAAAATATCCGAACAAAGCCTTAAAAGAAATCTTCAAAGAATATGGAATTACAAGGGAACGTTTTTTACAGGCATTGCAGGCAGTCAGAGGCAACCAGCGTGTGACTTCCGACAATCCGGAGGCGACCTATGATACATTGGAAAAATACGGCTACGACATGGTAGAGCGTGCGAGAAATCAGAAGCTTGACCCGGTTATCGGACGTGATGCAGAGATTCGAAATGTCGTTCGGATTCTTTCCAGAAAAACAAAAAATAATCCGGTTTTAATCGGTGAGCCGGGTGTTGGTAAAACAGCCGTTGTAGAGGGCTTGGCACAGCGAATTGTGCGCGGTGACGTACCGGAAGGTTTAAAAGATAAAAAGCTTTTTGCATTGGATATGGGAGCACTGGTTGCAGGTGCAAAATATCGTGGTGAATTTGAGGAACGATTAAAAGCGGTGCTTGATGACATTAAAAATTCCGATGGACAGATTATTCTTTTTATCGACGAGCTTCACACGATTGTTGGTGCAGGAAAAACAGATGGTGCAATGGATGCCGGACAGCTGTTAAAGCCAATGCTTGCACGTGGTGAACTGCATTGTATTGGTGCAACTACATTAGATGAATATAGAGAATACATTGAAAAGGATGCTGCACTTGAGCGAAGATTCCAGCCGGTTATGGTAGATGAGCCAACAGTGGAAGATACTATTTCCATTTTAAGAGGTTTAAAGGAGCGTTACGAGGTATTTCATGGCGTTAAGATTACGGACTCTGCATTAGTTTCAGCAGCCGTATTGTCCAATCGCTATATTTCGGACAGATTTTTGCCGGATAAGGCAATCGACCTGGTGGATGAGGCGTGTGCATTAATTAAAACAGAGCTTGATTCCATGCCGACAGAATTAGACGAGTTAAACCGCCGCGTCATGCAGATGGAAATTGAAGAAACTGCGTTGAAAAAAGAAACAGACCGTCTCAGTCAGGAA
The DNA here is from genome assembly GCA_045121975.1 of Roseburia sp. Lineage (GTDB taxonomy): Bacteria > Bacillota > Clostridia > Lachnospirales > Lachnospiraceae > Roseburia. The sequence goes on along the minus strand of JBGVHB010000033.1, from coordinate 90,407 downwards.
CGTCTTGGCAATTTGCAGAAGGAATTAGCTGAGCTTCGTGATGCGTTCAATGCGCAGAAGGCTCAGTGGGAAAATGAGAAGAGTTCTGTAGAAAAAGTACAGAAGCTTCGCGAAGAATTAGAAGCGGTCAAAAATGAAATTAAGACTGCACAGCAGAATTATGACTTAGAAAAGGCAGCAGAATTGCAGTATGGCAGACTTCCGCAGTTAGAGAAACAGTTGGAAATCGAAGAAGAGGAAGTAAAAAAACGCGACCTTTCTTTAGTACATGAGAATGTCAGTGATGAGGAAATTGCCAAAATTATTTCACGCTGGACAGGAATCCCGGTTGCCAAATTGACCGAGAGTGAGCGTAATAAAACCTTACATTTAGATGAAGAGCTGCACAGACGTGTCATTGGACAGGAAGAGGGCGTTACGAAGGTGACAGAAGCCATTATCCGTTCCAAAGCAGGCATCAAAGACCCAAGCAAGCCAATCGGTTCTTTCCTTTTCTTAGGACCGACAGGTGTTGGTAAAACAGAGCTTGCAAAGGCATTAGCGGCAAGTCTTTTCGATGATGAATCTAACATGGTGCGTCTTGATATGAGTGAGTATATGGAGAAATATTCCGTATCCAGATTAATCGGAGCACCTCCAGGATATGTTGGTTATGATGAGGGAGGACAGCTTACTGAGGCAGTCAGAAGAAAGCCGTATTCCGTTGTTCTTTTCGACGAAGTGGAAAAAGCACACCCGGATGTATTTAATGTTTTATTGCAGGTACTCGATGATGGACGAATCACAGATTCGCAGGGACGTACCGTAGACTTTAAGAATACGATTATCATTATGACATCTAACTTAGGTTCGGCACATCTACTGGAAGGCATTGATGCAAACGGTGACATTGAAACAGACTGTGAAGAAGCAGTAATGCAGGAACTGCGCGGACATTTCCGTCCGGAATTTTTAAATCGTCTGGATGAAATCATTATGTTTAAGCCATTAACAAAGAATAACATTGGAAATATCATTACTCTTTTAATGGAAGAATTAAACAAGCGACTTTCTGACCGGGAGATTACTGTTGAATTATCCGATTCCGCAAGACAGTTTATCGTGGATAATGGTTACGACCCGATTTACGGTGCAAGACCATTAAAACGTTTCTTACAAAAGCATGTAGAAACACTTTCTGCAAAACTGATTTTAGCAGATGAAGTAAGAGAAGGCGATACCATCTTAATTGATACCGAAAATACGGTGCAGTCAGACGGAGCAGTGGTAGAAGAATCCAAAAAACTTACAGCACATGTAAAATCATAAAGACATAAAAATGACTGATGCAATGTTTTTGCAACAGTCATTTTTTGTAAGATTCTAAAAAACAGTGACAATTTGCCATTGCGTCCTTGCCCGTAAAATTATATAATAGAACACAGAGTGCGTTTGATTATTTGAATGTAAGCGACAATGCTTTTTTATAAAATTATGGGAGATTTAGAAATGGGAAAGAATGAGAAAATTATTTTAACAGGAGACAGACCAACTGGAAAACTTCACGTTGGACATTATGTTGGTTCTTTAAAAAGAAGAGTAGAGTTACAGAACTCTGGAGAATTTGATAAAATATTTATTATGATTGCAGATGCACAGGCATTAACAGATAATGCAGACAATCCTGCCAAAATCCGCGACAACATTATGGAGGTTGCATTAGATTATTTATCAGTAGGAATTGACCCAGCAAAATCTAATATTTTTGTACAGTCTCATGTGGCAGAGCTGACAGAGTTAAGCTTCTACTATATGAACCTTGTTACTGTATCACGTTTACAGCGTAATCCTACTGTAAAAGCTGAGATTCAGATGCGTAATTTTGAAACAAGCATTCCAGTTGGATTCTTTACTTATCCAATCAGCCAGGCAGCAGATATTACTGCATTTAAGGCAACGACTGTTCCAGTTGGAGAAGACCAGATGCCAATGATTGAACAGACAAAGGAAATCGTACACAAGTTCAATTCTGTTTACGGCGAGACATTGGTTGACCCACAGATTTTACTTCCATCCAACAAAGCCTGCTTAAGACTTCCAGGTACAGATGGCAAGGCAAAAATGAGTAAATCCTTAGGCAACTGTATTTACCTTTCTGAGTCAGAAGCAGATGTGAAAAAGAAAATCATGAGCATGTTTACTGACCCAGACCATATCCGTATCGAAGACCCGGGTAAATTAGAGGGTAATACCGTATTTACTTACTTAGATGCCTTCTGTAATGATAATCATTTTGCTGAATACTTACCAGAATATGCGAACTTAGATGAATTAAAAGCACATTACCAGAGAGGCGGACTTGGTGACGTAAAAGTGAAGAAGTTCTTAAACAATGTCATTCAGGAAGAATTAAGCCCAATTCGTGCAAGAAGAGCAGAATACGAAAAAGATATCGAAGGTGTTTACGAAATCTTAAAGAAAGGCAGTCAGGTGGCTCAGGAGACAGCCGCACAGACCTTAAGCGAAGTAAAAGCTGCCATGAAGATTAACTACTTTGATGACCCTGCATTCTTAGCAGAACAGAAAAAGAAATTCGAAGCATAAGCCAAGGCATATGCACAACAGTGAAACAGGAAAAATAGAGTAACAATAATAGCTGCGATGAAGCCGTAAAGACTAGTCGCAGCTATTTGGGATTAGAAAGGGTATTATGGCATTTACGCATTTACACGTCCATACAGAATTTAGTTTGTTAGACGGTTCGAATAAGATAAAAGAATATGTTGCCAGAGTCAAAGAACTTGGGATGAATAGTGCGGCAATTACTGACCATGGTGTCATGTTTGGTGTCATTGATTTTTATAAAGCGGCAAATGCAGCAGGCATCAATCCAATCTTAGGCTGTGAGGTTTATGTTGCACCTAATTCCAGATTTGACAGAGAAGCTTCTCATGGAGAAGACCGCTATTACCATCTTGTTCTTTTGGCAGAAAATAATCAGGGCTATCAGAATCTGATGAAAATTGTTTCTAAGGGTTTTGTGGATGGGTATTATTATAAACCGCGTGTGGACATGGAGATTCTGGAAGAATATCACGAGGGCATTATTGCTTTAAGTGCCTGTCTTGCCGGAGAGGTTCAGCGTTATTTAGTGCGTGGCATGTATGAAGAGGCAAAAGAAGTTGCTTTCAAATATGAGAAATGTTTCGGAAAAGGCAATTTCTTTTTGGAATTACAGGACCATGGCATTCCAGACCAGAAGACAGTAAATGCACAGCTTTTACGTCTGAGTCAGGATACGGGCATTGAGCTTGTGGCAACAAACGATGTGCATTACACTTATGCGGATGATGCAGAAGCCCATGATATTTTACTTTGTATCCAGACCGGCAAGAAATTGTCGGATGAAAACCGTATGCGTTACGAGGGCGGACAGTATTACGTCAAATCCGAAGAGGAAATGCGAAAACTTTTTCCATATGCGCAGGCAGCCATTGATAATACACAAAAAATTGCAGACCGCTGTCATGTAGAGATTGAATTTGGTGTGACAAAGCTGCCACATTTTGAAGTGCCGGAGGGTTACGATTCCTGGACATACTTAAATAAGCTTTGCCATGAGGGACTGGTAAGAAGATATCCTGACCGTCACGAAGAACTGCTGCCAAAGCTTGATTATGAGCTTGCAGTTATTCAGAAGATGGGATATGTCGATTATTTCCTGATTGTATGGGATTTTATCAATTATGCAAGAACCCATGATATTCCGGTTGGTCCGGGACGAGGAAGTGCCGCAGGAAGCCTTGTTTCTTATACAACAGGAATTACCAATATTGACCCAATTAAGTATAGTCTTCTTTTTGAACGATTCTTAAACCCGGAACGAGTAACCATGCCGGATATTGATATTGACTTCTGCTACGAGAGACGTGGCGAAGTAATTGATTATGTGGTTGAAAAATATGGCAAAGATTGTGTCACACAGATTGTTACCTTTGGTACGCTGCTTGCAAAAGGTGTGATTCGTGACGTGGGACGTGTTATGGATTTACCATACAGCTTTTGTGACACCATTGCCAAAATGATTCCAAACGAGCTTGGAATCACGATTGACAAAGCTTTAATAATGAACCCGGAGCTTCGTGCGTTATATGAGTCAGACCCATCTGTAAAAACGTTGATTGATATGTCAAAACGTTTAGAAGGTCTTCCACGTCATACTTCTATGCATGCAGCGGGAGTCGTAATTTCGCAGAAAGCGATGGATGAATATGTACCGCTTTCAAGGGCAGCGGATGGAACGATAACCACACAGTTTATTATGACAACGATTGAAGAACTTGGACTTTTAAAAATGGATTTCCTTGGACTTCGTACGTTGACAGTTATCAAAAATGCCGTTGACCTTGTGGAAAAAAATCATGGAATTAAAATTGATGTGGATAACATTGATTACAACGATGCCAAGGTATTAGAGTCCATCGGTACAGGAAAATGCGACGGTATTTTCCAGTTAGAAAGTGCCGGAATGAAAAACTTCATGAAGGAGTTAAAACCGCAGAGCTTAGAGGACGTTATCGCCGGAATTTCCTTGTACCGTCCAGGCCCAATGGATTTTATTCCAAAATACATCAAGGGTAAAAATGAGCCGGAGAGCATCAGTTATGTCTGTAAAGAACTTGAGCCTATCTTAGAGCCGACTTATGGCTGTATTGTATATCAGGAGCAGGTAATGCAGATTGTACAGGAGCTTGCGGGTTATACGATGGGACAGGCGGATAATATCCGTCGTGCCATGAGTAAAAAGAAACAGTACGTTATTGATGCGGAGCGTCAGAATTTTGTTTACGGCAATGAAGAGCAGGGTATCAAGGGCTGTATCGCAAATGGAATCAGTGAACAGGCAGCAAACCAGATTTACGATTCGATGGTAGACTTTGCAAAATATGCATTTAACAAATCACATGCGGCTGCGTATGCAGTTGTTTCCTACCAGACAGCATTTTTAAAATATTACTATCCGGTAGAATTTATGGCTGCGTTAATGACTTCTGTGATTGACAATACAAGAAAAGTATCAGAATATATTTACAGCTGCCGCCAGATGGGAATTAAGGTGCTGCCGCCGGACATTAACGAAGGTGAGGGCGTTTTCTCAGCTGTTGGTGGAGATATCCGTTATGGCTTGTATGCAATCAAAAGCTTAGGCCGTCCTGTGGTAGACGCGATTTTAGAAGAGCGCAGGGCAAATGGTGTATACAAAACCTTACAGAGCTTTATCGAAAGAGTTTCCGGCAGGGAAGTCAATAAGCGTGCCGTAGAAAACCTGATAAAAGCAGGTGCGTGCGATGGTTTAGATGGCAACCGCCAGCAGATGATAAATGTTTACTCTACCTTAATTGATAATCTTGCGCAGGAGAAGAAAAAATCAATGTCCGGGCAGATGACGCTGTTTGATTTTGCGTCAGAAGAAGAGAAAAAGGCATTCGAAATCAAGTATCCGAATCTGCCGGAATTCAGTAAAGAAATCAAGCTCGGCTTTGAAAAAGAAGTGCTTGGCATTTACTTAACCGGACATCCATTAGAAGACTATGAGGAAAAATGGAGAAAAAATATTTCCGCAGTCACAACCGATTTTATTCTGGATGAAGAAACAAATGAGGTAAAGGTCAAGGATAACCAGCAGGTGATGGTTGGTGGTATGATTACTGAAAAAACAATCAAATACACTAAGAACAATAAGACGATGGCTTTCCTTACGTTAGAGGATTTGGTGGGAACGGTAGAGGTAATTGTTTTCCCAAGAGATTATGAGCGTTTCCATGCACTGCTTATTGAAGATGAAAAAGTTTTTATTAAAGGCCATGCCAATGTGGAAGAAGATAAAAACGGAAAAATTATCTGCGAGCAGATTTATTCCTTTGACGATACGAAACGCGAGCTTTGGTTACAGTTTGCAACCAAAGAGGAGTTTGAGGAAAAGGAAAAACAGGTGTATGCGATGCTTCATGACTCTGATGGAAAAGATACTGTTGTGCTGTATATTTCGTCTATCAAAGCGATGAAAAAGCTGCCTGCAAGTCAAAATATCAGGGTAAATCCGGAGCTTGTGAACAATTTAACTAACTTTTTGGGCGAAAATAACGTAAAAGTTGTAGAAAAGAGCATTGAAAAGAAAGCGCAAAGATATTAAAATGGTAGAGATTAGAAATTAATATCCGGGAACGTTTTCAAGACGAACGGATGTTTACAATATCTGTAAAGGGTAGCGGATATTGGATGTATATATTATAAGAGAGCGCCTTTGGCGAATATAACATGGTATATTATTTTAGGAGGAAGCTAACAATGGCAAAAGAAATTAAGACGATTGGTGTGCTTACAAGCGGTGGAGATGCACCGGGAATGAACGCTGCAATTCGTGCAGTTGTACGTGAAGGAATCGTAAGAGGTCTGAAAGTAAAAGGTATTAAGAGAGGATACGCAGGTCTTCTTCAGGAAGAAATCGTTGATATGGAAGCAAAAGACGTATCTGACATCATCGAACGCGGTGGTACAATTTTACAGACAGCACGTTGTAAAGAATTTACAACACCAGAAGGACAGCAGCGTGGAGCAGAAATTTGTAAGAAACATGGTATCGATGGCGTTATCGTTATCGGTGGTGATGGTTCTTTCCAGGGTGCGCAGAAGCTTGCAGGTCTTGGAATCAATACAATTGGTATTCCAGGAACAATCGACCTTGATATTGCCTGTACAGAATATACAATTGGTTTCGATACAGCAGTAAATACAGCTATGGAAGCAATTGATAAAGTACGTGATACTTCTACTTCTCATGAGAGATGTTCTATCATCGAAGTAATGGGACGTGGTGCTGGATACATAGCATTATGGTGTGGTATCGCAAATGGTGCAGAAGATATTCTTTTACCAGAGAAATATGATTTCGATGAGCAGAGATTAGTAAACAACATTATCGAGAAACGTAAACGTGGTAAAAAACATCACATCATCATCAATGCAGAGGGTATCGGACATTCTGCAAGCATGGCAAAACGTATCGAAGCTGCAACAGGTATCGAGACACGTGCTACTATCTTAGGACATATGCAGCGTGGTGGAAGCCCAACATGTAAAGACCGCGTATACGCATCTACAATGGGTGCATTAGCAGTTGACCTTCTCTGCCAGGGCAAGAGCAATCGTGTAGTAGGTTATAGTCATGGTGATTTCGTTGATTTCGATATTGATGAAGCACTTGCAATGACAAAATCAATTCCAGAATATCAGTATGAAATCTGCAAAAACTTATCACGCTAATTTGCGTGGCAGTTTTTGAAAAGCATAGCGAAATTCGAACTCCATGAATTTTTACATTCATGGAGTTTTTTTCTGCAAAAGAATATGATAAGATACATAGGAATGCAAAGAAGGGCAGGTATCGCCATGATTACAAGTACAAGCAATCAGCAGATGAAAAATCTTATGCTGTTAATGAAAAAAGCAAAGGCGCGTAACGAACAGGGCTTATTCGTTGTAGAAGGCAGAAAAATGTTTCACGAAGCGCCGCAAGAATGGATAGAAAAAGTCTATGTTTCAGAGACTTATGAGAAAGAAAATCAAGACAGTCTTGCAGGGAAAAAATATGAGGTTGTATCTGACGCAGTATTTAAAGCAGTGTCCGATACACAGACACCACAGGGGATTTTATGTCTTGTGAAAAAACCTAAGTATTCGTTAGAGCAGCTGATGCAGCAGGAGAAAACACATCTTTTAATTTTAGAAAGCGTGCAAGACCCGGGCAATCTTGGAACAATGATGCGTACCGGAGAGGGCGCGGGAATTACTGGAATTATTATGAATCAGACCACTGTTGATTTATTTAATCCGAAAACTATCCGTTCTACAATGGGAAGCATTTACCGCGTTCCATTTTATGTATCAGAGAATTTATCGGAAACTATTCAGAACTTAAAAAAACAAAACATTCAGGTATATGCTGCTCATTTAAAGGGGAAAATGCAGTATGATGAGCCGGATTACCGCGGCGGCACAGCATTTATGATTGGAAATGAAGGAAATGGTCTGACAGATGAAACAGCTGCTTTGGCAGATACTTATATCCGCATCCCGATGGAAGGCAGAGTAGAGTCATTAAATGCAGCAATTTCTGCATCTCTTTTGATGTATGAAACAAACAGACAGCGCAGACATGGATGATTTTCGGTTGGTAAATTGTAAGCGGTACTGTAAAAGTTGATAAAAAAGTAAAAGGTTGGAAACATGAGAATCTGGTTTAAAATGATAAAAGGAACGCATCTTCTTCGGGATACTACCATTACAGATGAGTCCGAAGAGACACGCACGCATAAAATTTTTCAGGCAATTGAAGATGTTTGTTATGAGTTTGACCTTGGCAAGCCAATCTGGCTTGATGCCAATATTGCAGAATTTAAGCGCCATGCAAAAACAAGATTTACAAAGGATTGTTTCGTAGAAGCAATTGAATTTGATTTCTTGGAAATGCAGGTAATAGAAGAAGATTAGAAATGGGTTTTCTCAAAGCTTAAAATATGGTATACTAATTGTTGAAGAAAATAGCCCCGGGAGACGAGCGTTTCTCGGGGCTCTGTATGGGAAAAGAATTTGGAGGGATTTTAATGGAAAAACCATTCACACTTAGTGAAGGTCTTGACAGCTGGAACACAATTATATTTTTGTATCGTTCAGCACTTAAGGAAGTGAATACCAAGGTTGAAATCCTAAATGATGAATTTCAGCAGGTACATCAATACAATCCAATTGAATATGTAAAGTCACGAATCAAATCACCGGAGAGTATTGTAAAGAAATTAAAACGTAACGGATATGATTCCTCTATTGATAATATGGTAAATCATGTCAATGATATTGCAGGAATCAGAGTAGTATGTTCTTTTACCTCCGATATTTACAAATTAGCAGAGATGATAGGAAAGCAGAATGACTTAACAGTTGTTTCTGTAAAGGATTACATCAAGCATCCAAAGGAAAGTGGTTATAAGAGTTATCATATGCTTGTGACCGTTCCGATTTTCATGTCAGACCGCGTGGTAGATATTAAGGTAGAGATTCAGATTCGAACAATGGCGATGGATTTCTGGGCAAGCTTAGAGCACAAGATTTATTATAAATTTGAAGGAAATGCACCGGAATATATCAGTCGTGATTTAAGAGAGTGTTCTGGAATTGTTTCAATGCTGGATGCGAAGATGCTTCAGCTAAATGAGGCGATTCTTGAGGCGAAAGCAGCACAGGAGGAGACTTAAGTTGCAGTATAACTACTATTTTGAGTGCGCAGCAAATCAATTGTTTTGATGAGAAGACAAACACAGGATTCGTTACATAGAAGGTGACGACTTACTTGTGTTTGTCTTTTTTGCTTTATAGGAAAGACCTTGTCACGCTAATACGTAAAAGTTCTTCCTATAAAGCAAAAACGCTCCGCGTGGATGCGCATAACGCGCAAGTGGAAGATGTCACTGCGTGACTGCGCGTTAGCGCGAGAATCTCGCAAGCGAGATTCTTTGTTTTGCAAAAAGTGTTTGTGTGTAACGACGTTTTGTTTGATTAGCAGGGAGGATTTACTTTGATTTTTCATTCGATTGAGAGCAGTGGAAAAAAGAATAGTCTGCAGGAAAGAATCAGCAAGTTAATAAAAAAGGGAAATAAAAAAGAAGCCGCAATCATTACAATGGATATCAGACAGTTTCATCATTTAAATACAGTGCTTGGCATTAGAAACTGCAATCTGCTGTTAGAAGAGATTGCGCGGTTTTTGCATCAGCTGGTAGGAAAAGCGAATGTATTTCAGGAGGGGGACACCTTTAGTCTGTGGCTGGATTCGCCAGCGAAAAAGAAAGACGTGATACGGGCGGTAGAGAAACGTTTTTCCGAAGAATGGCGTATTCAGGATAATCATATCGTGGTGGATGTCGTGATGGTCAGCGAGCAGTGGCCGGGTGAATTTACGTCAGTGGCAGATTTTTTTGACATGCACGAATATATGCTTGCAATGGCAAAGAAAGCTGAAATGCAGGATGTGCTTATTGCAGATAAAGAGCTTTTAGATAGCTTCCACAGAAGAAAACAAATCGAAGCTGCAATTCAAAATGCACTTCGCGAGAATACCTTAGAGGTACGCTATCAGCCGATTTATTCGTCCAAAGAAAAAAGAATTGTTTCTTTAGAGGCTTTTGTATGGCTCGAAGACGAGGAACTTGGTGTGATTTCAAAGGAAGAACTTGTACCGATTGCAGAGAAAAACGGAAGTATCATTCCAATCGGAGAACTTGTATTAGAGGAAAGCTGCAAGTTTTTAGCAAAACATGTGCTGTCAAATACATCACTTGGAATTCTTTCTGTTCAGATTCCATTATCAGTAGTGCAGTGTATGAAACAGAATTTAAAAGAAGCAATTTTTCCTATTTTAGAGAAATATCACGTACCGCCGGCAATGATTATGTTTGAAATTACTGAGGAGACAGCCATTGGTGCTCCGGCACTGATGCTTCATCATATGAAAGAATTGGAGGCACGAGGAATCACATTTGCATTATCAAAATATGGTAGTGGCAATTCAAATTGTTCTTATCTTGTCAGATTTCCATTCAGGGAAGTAAAAATTGACAAAGAAATAGTGTGGCCGTATTTTGAAAACGAGACAGTAAAGATTATATTAGAAAATGAAATCAAAACAATGAAGATGATTGGCATTCCAATTGTGGCAGAGGGGATTGCAACTGCAGGAGAAAACGAAGAAATGGAGCAGTTTGATGTAGAATATATGCAGGGCAGTTATTATGGAAAGCCAATGTCTCAGAAGGAATGTCTGCGTTACATCCGCAATGTGAACGGGTCATCCGAGGAATTTGGCAGAGTATAAGACGAGATTTGGGAAAAGAGGAAATATAGTTTTATGAATATCATTAGTGTTGCAGAAATTACAAAGTCCTACACAGAAAGGAAGCTTTTTGACAAAGCTTCCTTCTATTTGCAGGAGCATGAAAAAGTAGGAATTATTGGAATCAACGGAACTGGAAAGTCGACATTGTTAAAAATTGCGGCAGGATTAGAAGAACCTGACGAAGGACAGGTGATAAAGGCGAATCATGTTGTTGTCCGTTATTTACCGCAAAATCCATATTTCGAGCCGGAAATGTCAGTTATTGACACCGTATTGAGCCAATGTGTTCAGAATTTTGTCGGAGGAATGTCGTCTGAAAACCAAAATGCAGGAAATCTTGCAGATAATGTCCATCATTGGAATTTGGAAAGTGACGCAAAAGCAATGATGACAAAGCTTGGTATCACAGACTTTGAGCAGAAAGTAGGAGAGCTTTCCGGTGGACAGAAAAAAAGACTGGCATTAGTAGCTGCTATTTTAATTCCATGCGATGTATTAGTGTTAGATGAGCCGACGAACCATTTAGATTCTGCGATGGCGGACTGGTTAGAGGATTATCTCAAAAAATGGCGCGGTGCGCTTGTTATGGTAACACATGACCGTTATTTCCTTGATAGCGTCTGCAACCGCATTGTAGAGGTGGATAAGGGCAGCATTTACAGCTATGAGACAAATTACTCCGGTTATCTGGAATTAAAGGCAGAACGTGAGGAAATGGCTCTTGCAAGTGAAAGAAAGCGTCAGACCATTTTGCGAAAAGAGATTGAATGGATAAAGCGTGGGGCGAGAGCAAGAACCACCAAGCAAAAGGGCAGAATCCAGCGTTACGAGGAATTAAAAAATCAGTCTGCACCGGAATTTGACGGCAGCGTGGAAATGAGCTCTATCAGCTCCCGTATGGGAAAAACGACTGTCGAGCTTCAAAATATCAGCAAAAGCTACGATAATAAAAAGCTGATTGAGGATTTTACTTATATTTTCTTAAAAAATGACAGAATCGGATTTATCGGGCCAAACGGAAGCGGTAAAACCACCTTAATGAAAATGATTGATGGTAGAATCCAGCCGGATTCCGGTACAATTACGATTGGACAGACGATAAAAATCGGTTATTATACACAGGAAATTGAAAACGAAAAAACTGCGGGAATCGCTTACATGGACCCGGAAGAAAAAGTGATTGACTATATTAAAAATACCGCAGAATATGTGCGCACGAAGGATGGTTTAGTATCAGCTTCTAACATGCTTGAGCAGTTTCTTTTTCCAGCATCCCAGCAGTACAGCCAGATTGGAAAGCTTTCCGGTGGAGAGAAACGCCGCCTGAATTTACTTCGTGTGCTGATGGAAGCGCCAAATGTATTGATTTTAGACGAGCCGACGAATGATTTAGATACCAGAACGCTTGCAATTTTAGAGGACTATTTAGATGCTTATGACGGAATTGTCATTACTGTTTCCCATGACAGATATTTCCTTGACCGCATAGTGCGCCGTATGTTTGCCTTTGAAGGAGATGGAAAAATCAGACAGTACGAAGGTGGCTACACAGATTATGTAAACCGATTGGCAGAAGAAGGAAGAACACCGGGAGGATTTGCAGAAACCGGTGAAGCTGCGAATGTACCTGCTCCAGAGAAGCAGACAGTAGATTCTACAACTACCTGGAAGCATGAAAAGAAGCTCAAATTCAGTTATAAAGAGCAGAAAGAATATGAGACTATCGAGGAAGATATTGCAGCCTTAGAAGAGAAACTCGAAGAGCTTGATGCACAGATGTTAAAGTTCACCAGTGATTTCGTAAAGCTAAACGAGCTCACAAAAGAAAAAGAAGAAACAGAAGCTGCGCTAGAAGCCAAAATGGAACGCTGGGAATACCTAGAAGACCTCGCCCAGAAAATTGCAGCCCAATAAATATAAAGTTGCCACAAAATGGTTAGATATAGTGAAACACATAATCCGAATTATGTGATTGCGTATATCAATTATTTTGGGGCAGTTTTTTGTTTTGATGGGCGGCTTGTAATTTTCTGTAGGGTGGAGAAAAGGTGCTGCGGGATGGCGAAGCCTAGGATGATTCCTAAGGCGATAGCTCCGGCAACTTTTACTGTATTTGCAGCAGAGCGGGTAAATTCGCTCATCTCATTCATAATAAAGTAATAGGACGTATAGTAAATGCCAGCACCGGGAACAAGTGGGAAAATTCCGGCTACTAAATAAACAGTGACCGGATTTTTGCGAAGCGCGGCAATAGTGCGTGCAATCACAGTCAAAGCAAAGGTTGCAATCAGATTAGCAATGGAAGAACCAATGCCTGATTCCATGCATAAAAGATAGACAATCCATCCGAAAGCACCGGTAAAGCCACAAAAAAGTAGTTGTTTTTTTGGGGCACTGTAAAGGATTGCAAAGGACAAAACTGCAACCAGACAGACGATAAATTGAATTATCATGATAAAAGCCCTCCTCCTGTAATAAGCTGATAAAGCGTGATAACAGAACCAACACCAACTGCAATACAAAAAGCAGTTAAAATAGCATCCATTAAATGAATTGCCCCGGAAAGATAATCACCATTAAACAAATCCCGGATAGAGGTTGTCAATGCGATTCCCGGAACAAGCGGCATGATAGCACCAATAACAATTTTATCCTGCATAACAGGAAGTCCTGTGCCAAGTGCTAAAAGACTTAACAATGTAACAATTGCACTTCCTAAAATATTTGTGATAAATTTAGATTCCAATTGTTTATCAGAAAAACAGAGAAAAATCTTAAGCAGTGCACCTGCAAAAAAGGCACAGACAGCATCTAAGATTCCACCGCCAAACAGATAACAGAAGCAGGCACTTCCTAATCCACAAAAGAAAAACTGTACATAATTCGGATTAAACGGAATGGACTTGCAGGCATCTAGTCTGTCCCAGGATTCAATGAGAGAACATTCGTGGGAACAGATTTCGCGGGAAAGCTGATTTAAGGCGGCAATACGCCCTAAGTGCGTTGTTCCTAGTGGAACATGACGAATCATGCTGCAGGCATCATCTTTATTTTCATTTGCACTCGCAAAAATTCCATTTGAAAGCACATATACATCACAATCTTTAATTCCATACGCTTCTAATATGTGAAGAACCGTATCTTCTACACGATACACCTCAGCACCATTTCGAAGAAGTGCATCACCAATTTCAACCGCTAATGTTAAAACTTCTTTGGTTACTACAGCCATTGATGCTCCATTCCGCCCGACAAAATTATCCTGCAAAAACATGCAGGCTGTCAGACATATTTTAATTTACGCAGCTTGAAAAATAATCATTTCATAAAAAGAAAGTACCATGTTTCCATGAAAAAAGCAATCTGATACATAATATTTACTTTTTTAGAAATAATAATGCGCAGAAGACAAAATATAGGAGGTTTTAGTGATGAATTGTAAAAAATACCGTATCTGTCTGACACTTTTTCTTGTAATTGTGCTTGTGGCAGGCTTTGCCTATTATTTCTGGACAGTCAATCAGGCAGATGCACCGATGGATGGAATGTTAGTAAAAGCATATGAAACTTGTCAGGATGGAGCAGCAGCATGAGCAATGATACCCTTTATATAAAAATTGATAAGGATATTCTGTTAAAAAAGCGTCAGGTGACGTTACAGGATATTGCAAAAATGGAATGCACGAATCAGGCGGCATTAAGGCAGTTAAAACAGAAGAAAATCTATACTTTCCGGGATAAGGATGAGAAAACTCAAAAGGAAAAACAGTCCGTTATTTTTTCTATTTTAAAAATTATAGAGCTGATACATGAGGATTATCCAAATTTAGATATTACAAATGAAGGGGAAAAAGATTTTATTATTGAATATTCACCAGAGGAGGAGTGCCGCTGGCTTGAGTATACAAAAGCAGCAGTGCTTGCCATTATCACCTTTTTTGGCGCAGCATTTACCATTATGGCATTTAATAATGACATTGGAATCAGTGATGTTTTTGAGAAATTTTATGTTCAGGTTATGGGAGAAAAACCGCAGGGAATTACAGTGCTTGAGATAAGCTACTGCATTGGTCTTGCACTTGGAATCATTGTATTTTTTAACCATTTTGGAAAGAAAAAGATTACGACAGACCCGACACCAATACAGGTGCAGATGCGCAAATATGCGGATGATATCGACAAAGTTTTCATAGAAAACGCAGGAAGGAAAGGACATAATATTGATGTGGATTAAACAGATATGGATGATATTTGCCGCGCTGCTTGCAGGTTCTGCGGTGGCAGCCGGAACGTTTGCATTTATTGCAGTCATCGGTGTCGTTCCGCGTATGGTAGGTAAATGGAAACAGTCAAAAAGAACGATTTTTTTTGAAAATGCAATTATATTAGGAGGTATCTGTGGAACTGTTTTATCTGTATTCGAACAACTTCGGATTCCGTTTGGCAGTATTCTGCTGGCGGTGTATGGCTTGTGTGTCGGAATTTTTGTGGGATGCAGTGCTATCGCATTGGCAGAAATATTAAATGCATTTCCAATTTTATTCCGCCGTCTTCATTTAAAAGAAGGATTATCCTGGGTAATTCTATGCGTGGCACTTGGAAAATTATGCGGTGCACTTTACTTTTTTTTCGGAGGAATGAGTGTTTCCTAGAATGGTCTGCAGTTGACGAAGCCTAAAATGTGACATAAAATATGAAAAGAAATAAGAAAGAAGGAATATTTTATGGTTACATCCATTGCAAGACAAAGTTTAATTATAAAATGCAATATGCAGCGTTCCATTTTACTTGGAAATTATGAATTTTATTATGCAGCAGGTTTGTTTTCAAAGCTGTTTGGCGTGGAAATTCAAGACGATATTCCGCCGGTTGAGCTTTTGAATCTGCTTTTAGAAAAGATTCCACAGATTCAGCCGGAAAATGAAAAAGAAGCGTATTTAATTGAAATTATGAAGGATTACAAGCCATGTGAGGAGTATGATGAGCAGATGAAAGAACTGCTTTTATGGGGAAAAAATGAGCAGAATCTGTGGCAGGTGGTAATCTCCTAAAAGTTGTTTGGTATAATTTCTGCAAATGTTGGGATACTATGTTCAGGAAAATTGGAAAGTAATATTTTTCAAAAAAGGAGGAACATAGAGCAGAAGATGGGTACGAATCAGCAAAAAAGTAATCAGGAAACCTTACAGCAGAAAGAAGAAAAGCAAAAGGAATATAATGAATATGTCAAGCAGGTAACACCGACACACAATCTTTGGGCAAATATGGCAAAGGCATTTGTGCTTGGAGGGCTTATCTGCGTGATAGGTCAGTTTATTTTAAGTACCTGTGAAAATTATGGGCTGGAAAAAGACATCGCGGGCAGCTGGTGCAGTCTGATTCTGGTTTTACTATCGGTACTGCTTACCGGATTTAATATTTATCCGTCTCTGGCAAACTGGGGTGGTGCAGGTGCACTTGTACCAATTACAGGCTTTGCAAATGGAGTCGCAGCACCAGCCATTGAATTTCAGAAGGAAGGTCAGGTGTTTGGTATTGGATGTAAAATTTTTACGATTGCCGGGCCTGTAATCTTATATGGAATTTTCTCAAGCTGGCTGCTCGGATTAATATACTGGATATTAACATGTATGGGAATCGTGTAAAAAAGAAAAACTGTTGAAATTTTTTTCAACAGTTTTTTTGTCGCTTTATTTGTATAGGTTTTCCCATTCTTTTTTATAACCGAACTTGCAGGCAGGACTTTTCTTGCGTATCATGGCAAAAAGCGCGTCTGTATCGGTATAGAAAGCACTTCCTTTATAACATGTACCGTTATGAGTATAAAAAATAATCTGGTCGCTTTGTGGTGTACGTATAGCAGAAGAACCCATAGCACCATAAGGACTCCAGGTCATCATACTTTCTGTCCTTACATATATCCATGCAATTTCTGATAAGTCAACATATAAAAAGGTGCTTACGTTTGGCAGCTTGCGATGACCGCGTGATTCTGTAAATATTCCGTAAATATAGTTTTCATTGAAACGTGTTCCATGCTTGCGTTTATAAGGCTTTGCAAGACGCAGAAGCTCTTCCTTTCGATAAGGTGGCAGCTCGTTATATTTTTCCTTTAAACGCGCGGAGTGTTTATAATGCCGCACTAAAAGAGAAAGGATATAAGCAGCTTCCACTAATAATACGATTAGAAGAATCAGTATGATGCCATCTTCTTCTGATGGTACAATAAATTGTAAAAACCATAAAAAGACGAATAGGAATGCCAGCAGAAAGGTAATGGTAATGCATAACATTATTTCAAATGCAGGATTTCTTCCATACAATCTTTTTAATGTCTTTTTTGTTTGTCTTTCGTTCATAATAAGCTTAGTTATCTCCATAATTTTGTGATAGTCTGAAAAAACAGCCACAAATAAGCTTAAACGACTTATGCATTTTTTTCAAGAGCTTCTTCATTAAAGCGCAGAACACTTGCAGTTGACAGATTGGGCAAGACGTGCAATAATGATTGTATCGGTAGTGATACGCGAACGCAGTTATTTAAAGGAGAGATTTCTATGGATTATTTATATCATGAAGGTGATGAACAGATATTAATTGAAAAGCAGGCAAAGAATTTAAGTGACGAGATTGTAGACCAGTTGGTCGCATATCGCAAGAAGTTGAAGATGACACAGCAGGATATAGCAGATGCGACAGGCATTAAGCGTGCGAATATTGCAAGAATCGAAGGGAAGAAATATGCAGCTTCCTTAGAGAGTTTGATGAAGTATGCACAGTGCATGAATTTGAAATTGACATTGAACTTAGAGGAAATGTAATGCATGAAAGTAGTACTGTCTATATTTGTGAGCGATGAAGGATGCGTATAGAAGTACTTGAACCTTGTAATAAGAGCTGAATATTAAGTAATACGAATGAAGGGGCTGTTTTAAAATTACTATCTCATAATTTTCATATGAAATAGTGATTTTAATGCAGCCTTTTTTAATATTGTAATTAAGATAAATTCACATATAAATTTTTTTTGCAAATTTTTGCAACGATTTGCTTTTCCAAAACGAATATATAATCAGAGACAGGAAAGAAGGTGCAGAATTGAAAAGTAAAGAAGAAAAATTAATACATGCGATTCTGCATCGGGGGTCGCAGGAGGCGGCAGATAAGCTTGTGCGGGCATACTATGACGAAATATACGTTTATGTATACCGGCAGGTAGGGAATAAAGAAGATGCAATGGATTTGACGCAGGAGGGATTTATAGCGGCATTGCAGTCCTTACATACCTATGATGCCAAAAAGTCAGGCTTTCGGACATGGTTATATCATGTGGTGTCTTATAAGGTAATTGATGCAAGAAGAAAAGTCCGGCTGGATATGCTTCCGATAGAAGAAGTGGAAGTGTCAGATATGACGGATTTTACGGAAAACATTACAAACCAGGCACTCCTTCACAAAATCGAGGAGTACCTTAGCGCGTTTGAGCCGGATGTTCAGGAAATTTTCAGACTGCATCTTTATGGGGAGCAGAGCTTCCCGGAAATTGCGGCGGCGACCGGTCAGCCAGAAGCAAAAATTAAGGCACAATATTATCGTTTACTGCAAAAAGTAAGAAAGGAGTTTTCTAATTATGATGAATGAAAAAATTCCGTTTCCATCAGAGGAAGAAAGAAATCAGAGTATTTCACGAATTGTATCAACGGTGAAACCACAGCAGCATTTTTTGAAAAGCTTAGAAGAAATGTTTCGTTTTATTGGGATAAAGGGGCTTTTCTTTGGGGTGGAAGACAGTGTATTTTTAGCACTGCTTTGCACGATTTTTGGTACTGGTGGAACAATACTTTGCGCAATGGAACATCATAGCTTAACTGTAATCCTTTTGTTTTCAATGTCTCCGGTTTTGTATGGAAGTCTACAGGTACTCACAACCTGGAAAGAATTAATGGCAGGAACTTATGAGCAGAAAATGGTGTGTAAATATACCTTACGACAGGTAAATTTTGCACGTATGCTGTTTTTTGGCGGCGTTTCCATTGTGATATGTATTGGAAACTGTCTGCTGCTTTCGGCGGCAGGAATAGGTACAGCATCTGTTCTTCGGATGTTGGGAATTTCTTTTGCAGCGTTGTTTTTCTTTGCAGCAGCAGAGCTTTTTGCAGAATGGTACTGCAGCGTGCCCGCCGGACATTTTGTTGTTCCGGTTTTATGGAGCGTGTTAAGTGTGCTGCTGTTACTGACAAGACAGTGGACTGTACCATTCCTTATGGAACTTCCGATTGTGGTATTTTGGCTGTTAGCTGCTGTAAGTGCCGTAGTCTATGCAAAACTTCTACATCATTCTTATTTTAACAGTCAGGAAGGAGCAATTTCGTATGCTGTCAATTGAGCATGTTACAAAAAAATATGGAGATTTTACTGCACTTGAGGATATTAGTCTGACCTTTGAACATGGTGTTTATGGTCTTTTAGCACCGAATGGGGCAGGCAAAACAACCTTGATAAAATTATTAGCAACACTTCTTTTTCCGACAAAAGGAAAGATTTTCTGGAATGGAAAGGACATTCTTGCAATGGGCGAGAGCTATCGCGAGCAGTTAGGATATCTGCCGCAGGAGTTCGGCTATTACAAGAATTATAGTCCAAAACAATTTTTACAATATATGGCAGCCTTGCAGGGAATTGATAAAAAAACAGCTTCAGAGAAAATCGAAGAGCTTTTGGATTTAGTTGCGCTTAAAAAAGTGAAAAATAAAAAAATGAAACAGTTTTCCGGGGGAATGATACAGCGTGTGGGAATTGCACAGGCAATGCTTAATGACCCAAAACTTCTGATTTTAGATGAGCCGACAGCAGGACTAGACCCTAAGGAGAGAGTACGTTTTCGAAATTTAATTCACAATCTTGCAAAAGACAGAATCGTAATTCTTTCCACACATATTGTATCGGATATAGAAACGATTGCCGGACAGATTATTATGATTCGTGACCATAAGCTTTATTGCTGTGATACACCTGCGAATATCTGTGCTGCTTTAAATGGAAAAATATTTGAGATTCCGGCAGGAGAGGAGCTTGATTCTTACGCATTGCTGCTTAGCGAAAGACAAGGAGAAAATGGAACAATGCTCCGCTTTGCAAGTGATGTGAAAATACCGGGGGCAATACCGGTTACACCAACACTTGAGGACGCGTTTTTGTATATTTATCAGGAGAATATCTAATGAAAAAAGAATTATTTTGCTGGGAATGGAAAAAGCTCTGGTGCATGCCGATGTTTGGGGTGTTTCTTGGTTTGTGCATCCTGTTTAATCTTTTTTTGGTGTATGCAAACTGGTACGCAGCGGATTATGTCAGTTATGTTTCGGATGTCACAGAAACTATCGGCGGACGAATGGGAGCAGATTTTGACAGAGAGCTTTTGGCATTGCCAGAGCATGAATATAAAGAAATATTGATTGCTGAGACAGCAGGAGCAGAAGATATTTTTGAAGAATATCAGGCAAAAGACATATTATCTCTTTTAAAAGGAGTTTATCTGCTTGAAGATAAGGAAGAAGCAATGCTTACATCCAAGTATGAAAAATTACAGGAGAGTGTGGCACTGCTTGCAAAAGAAGATGCTTCTCTTGATGTAAGTGCAGCGGGGATGACGTATGATGTGCTCGATTCCTTATTTCAAGTTGTTTACCGCGCAATTTTAACAGAAAGCTGGCTGCTTGCAGTTTTGATGGCACTTTATCTTAGCTGCAGCGAGAATCTTTCAAGAACCGCACATTCTGTGTATAGCTCGAAAACAGGGAGGGCAATCCAAAAAACAAAATATGCGGTCAGTGCGCTTTCTAGTATTGTGTCGTATGTGATTTTAAATGTTATTGGAATTGGCAGCTTCTGCCTGTTTTGGGATATGAATACGGTCTGGAATGCAAGTATGTCCAGCCAGTTTCATTACAGAGTGGTTGCAATGTGCCGGATTCCATTTATCACATGGGTTCCGATGACAGTATGGGAATATTTTCTGGCAATGCTTTGCTTAGGAGCTGTTGTGGTATTGATTTTTCATGCCATCAGTTTTGGTGTTGGAATGGCAGTAGGAGACAGCTATAAGGCATTTTTGACATTATCAGGCGTGGGAGTACTTATTTTTATTGGAAACATTTTAGCTGCAAATGGTACAAATTTTAAATTGTATCAGCTTTTAGAATGGAATCCAATTATGCTTTGGTGGAAACAGTATAAATGGTTTACGGATATGGATTTGGAATCAGTGATTGCGTGGCAGGAATGCTGGGAAGCAGTAGTTTGTGTAGTTATGTCAGGGATTATATTGGCAGTGTGCCGGCGATATTTTAGCAGAAAGGATATGAAAGGATGATTAGAGAAGAATTAAAAAAGATATGGCGACCGCGGAATTTTATTGTATTTGCGATTTTATGCGTGTTTTTCTGGGTTGTCACGTTAGAATATAATGTAAAATTTTTTCCAAATGGAGCAGAAAATCAGGCAGCATTTCCTATACAGGCAGAATGGGTGGAAAAGTATGGAACAACGTTAGAGGATGATGAAATTGACGAAATCCTCGCAGGATATGATGCGCTATGTAAAGAATTAGAAACAACCTTCGATGGTGAGCCGCTATTTAAACAATATCAGATTACCACTTATGAAGAATTTAAAACTTTTTTTGATAATTCATGGGATGATGATAAGCAGTTGGAAGATGCGGATATGATGCAGAATTATTTAATGGAGCAGGAGCATTTCTGGGACATTTATGCAATTGATAACTGTCTTCGTTTCGTAGAGGAATTTCAGACAGAAGGAGCAGCATTCTTTGATTACATGTTAGAGGGTGATTATACAGAGCAGGAGTATGACAATGCGGTGAGAACAGTCATTGAGGAAGAGGGATGGCGCAATATTTTACCATATGAGATTCCACAGGTGACAACAAATTACTGGGGAGGCTTAATGGCATTAGCAATTTTGTCTGTCTGCATTATGACAGTACCGCTTTTGGTTCGTGACAGAATGTATCGGATGCGTTCCCTGCAATGGAGCAGTAAAAAAGGACGCAGCATCATTTTTGCACAATTTGGCGCAGTTGTATTGTCAGCGTTTCTTCTGGCAACGATTTACTTAGTGATTTTTGGAGCAATTTTTGCGACGAATCAAACATGGCTGTTTTGGAATTGCAGAATGTATTCCTTTGATGCGATTACACCATGCTGGGGCAATTGGACATATGGAACATATTGTATCATTCTTGCTGCAATTTATTATGTAGTAAGTATTGGAAGTGCTGCGCTGGCATTTTTGCTGTCACGTTTTAGCAGTAACTATGTGTCTATGCTTTTAAAATTAATTCCAATGTATGTGGTATTATATGTTATGTGCAGAAATTTTTCGTTTGAGGTATTTTATTACTCAAATGATTTGTTTAAATTAATTGGCATTCCTTATATTGAGGCAATTGTGCCGATGCTTTTATTAGTGATTGGAATTGCAGCTGTGGTTCTGGTATGTAAAAAGCAAAAAAATATGGAGCTTTTGACAGATTAGTTGATTTTTGACGCAACAGTCCGTTGTTTTACAAAGCCTCCGGCTGCAGATACAATAACCACATAAAGAAAATGCACAAGGAGGAAACAGCATGAATTACAGTATCGGAGAGGTTATCAGCCAGAACAGACAGAATAAGAAAATGACACAGGAAGAATTTGCATCCAGATTAGGTGTAACACCACAAGCGGTCAGCAAGTGGGAAAGAGATTTGGGAATGCCGGATATTGCACTGGTGGAGGGCATTTGTAAAATTTTAGACATCAATGCAAACACACTTCTTGGAATCAAAGATACCCGCGTGATTGAAAATGGCAATACGGTGATGGAACAGGAAATCAAGAATAATATGTTTGCCGAGCCACTGCTTGTGGAATTTGGAAGCGCCTTGATACCATGCTTTGTGGAAGGGTTAAAAACAGATTTTGTCAATCAAAAACGGAAAGAGTTAGTAAAAGAAACTGGTGCACTGCTTCCGGTTTTAAGACTTCGTGATAATACAGAACTGGCAGCAAATGAAGTACAAATCAGCTCTTATGATAAGCTGCTTTGGAAGCAAAATGTGGATGCAGATGAGAAGGCTTACGAAACAATTATCAGTCAGGCAGCTGCCGAATGTAAGAATCATTATGACGAGATGTTAAATAAGCAGCTTGTAAAAACAATGGTCGACAATGTCAGGGAGTTATATCCGGGAATCGTAGACGGATTAGTTCCAGAAAAAATCAGCTATTTAAAGGTGTTAAAAAAGCTGCAGCAGATATGGAATGAAAAACAGAATATCAGAGACATCATTCACATTTTAGAAGAAATGGAAACAGAATTGGAAGGATAAAAACAATCATTGTCAGACTTTGTGAATAAAATCATACATTCGGTGTCATACTTACTAAAAAGTATACCGGAGGTGGTTAAGATGGAAAATCAGAATGATATGCCAATGGGACTTGCATTTCAGATGTCAATGAACCAGAAAGCAATGGAAAATTTCGCAAAAATGACAGATGAGGAAAAGGGGCAGGTATTAGAGGCTGCACGAAATGTTACTTCCAAAAGACAGATGCGGGGCATTGTAGATGACCTTTCGAGATTGAGTTAGCAACAGGCAAATCCTAACCAAATTCTAAAATTTCGAAACGAAAAATAAAGAAAGTGAATTAACTATTAATTCCGCGCCGATTTCATTGACTTGGTATTTTTTGGATTTATAATGTAAGAAATGCTTAAGCCAAAAAGAAAATTATGTGAGAGGGCACAAGCAGAAAGAAGCTTGTGCCCTTTTTATATATAATATCAGGAGGAAGAAATACTATGGGCAAGGTAATCGGAATTGATTTAGGAACAACAAACAGCTGTGTTTCTGTTGTAGAAAATGGAGAGCCACGCATCGTTCCTGCAAGTACAGGCAAGATGACAACGCCAAGTGTTGTTGCATTTTCCAAAAACGGAGAACGTTTAGTTGGTGACGTTGCAAGAAGACAGGCAGCAACAAATGCAGCAAGAACTATCAGTTCTGTAAAAAGATATATGGGAACAGAGTGGAGCACCCGTATTGATGGAAAAGAGTATAAGCCGCAGACCATTAGTGCAATGATTTTGATGCAGCTGAAAAAGGATGCGGAGGATTTCTTAGGAGAAACGGTTACGGATGCAGTTATCACTGTTCCGGCGTATTTTAATGATGTGCAGAGACAGGCAACCAAGGATGCAGGAAAAATTGCAGGCTTAAATGTCATGCGTATCATTAATGAGCCTACGAGTGCAGCACTTTCCTATGGACTTGACCATGGTGAGCCACAGAAGGTTATGGTTTATGACCTTGGCGGTGGAACGTTTGATGTTTCGATTATCGAAATCGCAGATGGGGTCATTGAAGTATTATCAACGGCAGGAGATAATCATCTTGGCGGAGATGATTTTGACGAAAGAATCGTAGAATGGATTGTTCGAAAATTTAAAGAAGAGCATCGTATTGATTTATCAAAGGATTTTGCTGTAATGCAGCGTGTCAAGGAAGCAGCAGAGCAGGCAAAAAAAGAATTGTCAGCGTCAGAAAGCACACAGATTGTGCTGCCATATCTGGTTCAGCTCAAAGGAGAGCCATTACATCTTGATATGACATTAACACGAGCAGAATTTAACGAGTTAGTGAAGGATTTGGTGGAAAGAACCATTGGACCGGTTCAGAATGCATTAAGCGATGCAGGAATTACTGCATCACAGTTAGGAAGAGTACTTTTAGTTGGTGGTTCTACACGTATTCCGGCAGTACAAAACCGCGTCAGACTTTTAACAGGAATTGAGCCTTCTAAGAATATTAATCCGGATGAATGTGTTGCCAAGGGTGCTGCAATTTTAGGAAGCACCTTACAGGGAAATGGATTAGTTGCTGCCGGAACAGGCAAAGACTTGCTTCTTTTAGATGTTACACCGCTTAGTCTTTCGATTGAAACAGTTGGTGGCGTTGCAACAAGATTAGTGGAAAGAAATACAACTCTGCCAACAAGATACTCCAGAGTATTTTCTACTGCTGCACCTTTCCAGAAGGATGTAGAAATTCATGTATTGCAGGGCGAGCGTCCAATGGCAAGAGATAACAAAACCATTGGAAAATTTAAATTAAAAGGAATCCGCCGCGCACCTGCCGGAGTTCCACAGATTGAGGTTACATTTGATATTGATGCCAACGGAATTTTAAAGGTATCTGCAAAAGACTTAGATACACAAAAAGAACAGTCGATTACAATTACCGCATCGGATAGAATGTCAGATGCAGAAATTGAGCAGGCAATTCGCGATGCACAGCAGTATGCGGGATTGGATAATCTAAGAAAAGAAGCGTTGGAATTAACAAGCGAGTCACAGCAATTATTAAATAAAGTGCAGATGGCATTGAAAGATGCAGGAAAAACAATTGATAAGGCAGAGAAGAAACAGATTAAGAGTGATTTAAATGCATTACAGAAATGTGTTTCAAAATGCAGGGTAGACAATGTTACAGAAATGGAATTAAGCAATATCAGACAGGCAAAAAGCCAGTTAGAGCAGTCAAGTGCCAGACTGCTTGGTAATTAGAAAATAGAAAGTGTTATAAAAAGCTCTTACCAAGATACTTGAAAAAGTATGCTTATGGTAAGAGCTTTTGAAAAATAATTATACTGTTTTTGGTTCGTAGGTAACGTCACACTCTAATTTTTTCAAGGTCTTAATATCAACCTGTGAAAGAATAACAGTAGAATGAACTTGACAGCCTTTTAATTTTGGTAACTGCTGTAATGCTAAAGCAGCATATTCGTTGTCAGCAGCAGTTGCTGAAAGGGCAATCAGTACTTCGTCTGTATGAAGTCTTGGATTTTTACTTCCAAGATACTGTGTTTTTAATGTCTGAATTGGTGCAATTGCGCTTGGTGAAAGAATCATGCAGTCATGTGGAATATCTGCAAGCTCCTTTAAAGCATTTAATAATGCAGCAGAGGTTGCACCAAGTAAGTCGCCTGTTTTTCCGGTGATAATTGTTCCGTCACTTAATTCGATTGCAGCAGCAGGAGCATTTGTCTGTTTGGCACGTTCTAAGGCAGGTGTAACAGTGCTTCTGTCGAGTGTACTGATATTTTCACGACTCATTAAAAGTTCAATCTTATTTACTTCTTCCTGTGTGCAGATTCCTTCTGCCACACCAGTCAGGGCATTATAATATCTGCGGATGATTTCCTGACGGGAAGCTTCACGACAGGCTTCATCATCGAAAATACAGTTTCCTGCCATATTGACACCCATATCTGTTGGAGAAGAATATGGGCTTTCGCCATAAATCTTCATAAAGATTGCTTTTAATACAGGGAAAATCTCTACATCACGATTATAGTTGACGGTAGTTTCTCCATATGCATTCAAATGGAATGGGTCAATCATATTAATGTCATTTAAATCTGCGGTAGCTGCTTCATAAGCGAGGTTGACCGGATGGTCTAACGGCAGATTCCAAATTGGGAAAGTCTCAAATTTGGCATAGCCGGCGCGGACACCGCGTTTGTGCTCATGATAAAGCTGAGACAGACATGTACTCATTTTTCCACTTCCCGGACCTGGTGCAGTCACAACGACTAAAGGTCTGGTTGTTTCGATATAATCATTTTTTCCATAGCCATCTTCACTGATAATTAATGGAACATTTGTTGGATAACCTGGAATCAGATAATGATGATATACTTTGATTCCAAGATTCTCAAGACGCTTCTGGAATAAAACAGCACTGCGCTGTTCGGTGTATTTGGTAAGAACGACACTTCCGACATAAAGTCCTTTGGAACGGAAAACGTCAACAAGACGGATAACGTCATCATCATAAGTGATGCCTAAGTCACCACGAATCTTATTTTTCTCAATATCATCAGCACTTACAACCATGACAATTTCTGCCTGGTCAGCTAACTGCATCAGCATCTGGAGCTTACTGTCAGCGGCAAAGCCTGGAAGTACACGTGATGCATGAAAGTCGTCAAATAATTTGCCGCCAAATTCAAGATATAATTTGTTGTCAAATCGTTTGATGCGTTCCATGATGTGTTCGGATTGCATTTTTAAATATTTTTCATTGTCAAAACCTGTTTTCATTGGAATACCTGCTTCTATTTAGAATATTTTTTACATTAATAACAATATAACGTAATGAAAAAAATATCAATTGGTTAATGTAACAAAAATGTAAAAAAACAGGACAATCATAGCACATATTGGCTGTGAGCGTCCTGTTTTCATAGCAAAAAATGTTAAGCTTATACGTGTTTGAAACGTTTTACTTCATTTTCTAATGCGATAGAAATATCCTGATTGGTGGATGTTTCAGACTGAATCAAAGACATCGCATTTACAAGAGTGGAAGTATCGTTTGCAACCTGAGTAACTGCATTTGCGCTCTCATTTACGGTAGTGGAGATGTCTCTTACGCTGTTAGACATTCCTTTCATGGTGGATGTGATAGAAACGGCTTTTTCTGCAAAATCGGTCAGAATAGAGCTCATATCATCAGCATCATTCTGATACTGTGTTGCAATTTGTACAAAACCGTCATAATCCTTCATTACATTTTCTGAAATAAATGCAATCATCTTTTCGGCATTTCCAGCTAATGAATCAACGGCACTTGTTACCATGTTGCTGATATTTTGAATATCGTTTGCAGTATCGCGGCTGTTTTCAGCAAGTACGCGGATTTCATCAGCAACGACTGCAAAACCTTTTCCTGCTTCTCCGGCACGTGCAGCTTCAATGGAAGCATTCAAAGCAAGCAGGTTTGTCTGGCTTGCGATGGCAAGAATATTGTCAGTTAATTCATTAATCTTTTCTACATTTTTACTTTCTTCTACAGAAGCGGATAAGATATCGCTGATTTCTTTAAAGGTAGCAGTTGTATAATTTTTGCTTTCTAATGTCTGGGAATGCATTTCGGTTGCATGTCCTTTGATAGAAGCAACCATTTCTGCACCATTGTCCGCCTGAATACTTACGGCTTCAAGCTGGTCAAGAATATTGGCACTGCCAGTTGCAATGTGGTCGATAGTTGCAGAAACTTCTTCCATGCTGGCTGCTAATTCTTCCATAGAAGAAGAAATACTTAAGGCACTCTGATTGGAATCACCTACATGCTGGGAAATTTCTGTTGCAGATGCCATCATTTTATCCGATTCTTCCTGAAGTTTTACCATAAGAGTTTGCAGATTGGATACGAATCCGTTAATACCTTCTGATAATTGACCAATTTCGTCGCTTGATGTGACGTTAATACGCTGTGTTAAGTCACCTTCGCTTTTTTCTATTTTTTCAATAATATGATTGAGTGAATGAGTCGCATCCTTTGCAGGTTTTGTGATTGTTTTGTAAATAATCAGACTTGAAATGAAATAAACAAGAAAACCAACCACAACTAAACCAATGTTAAAAACATAGACTTTATGAATATTGGCAGTTATCTGGGATAAATAATTGTTTAAATCAGTTGTGGCTTCTGCAACCATATCATCATCAGCTCTCACACTTGCGGATGATAAAGCATCTACATCATGTGCAATAGCCTGCTGGTCAGATTTAATGGTGGACAAGGATGTAATATTTACGATACAGACAAGAAGAATTAAAATTCCCATAGTTGAAATAAATATATTTACTTTTCGTCCAATACTTTTTCGCATAAGTATCCTCCTTAAGGGTGTATTTGGTAATATTATAGTACTTTATAACCAGAATAGAAATACCCAAAATGCACAAAAAAGGCGAGACTGTTTTATTGAAAAGAGAAAAAACACATTTTGTCGAATTATGTAGAAGTTCGTAGGAAAGAAGTGAGAATCTGTAGCAAAATCCGGAAAGTTCATTGCTTTTTTAGCACTAAAAAGCTAATATTTGGTGTGGAAAAATGTCGATGATGTAAAGGGGGATTTGGGATGCGTAAAGAAATGAAAAATAATCTATTAGGAATGATTATTATTTTATTAATCAGCCTGATGTTATCTTTCGGACTGCTTTATTATTTCATGTATCAGGTAAATGGAATAAGTGAAAAAGAGTCTTTAAATATGGTGTTAGAAACAGCAGAACAGATGAATTCCAGCTTTCAAAGCAGAATGGAAGATACCTGGATGCAGTTAAATATGGCACAGGAGGCAGTCAGTTATGTTGCTTTGGAAGATGCAGGAGATATGTATTCTATTCTTGTGAAAATGAAAGAGTGCGCAGCTGCTGACCAGTTTTATCTGCTAAATGAAAGCGGCAGATATATGAATGCAGACGGTAAGTGGGGAACTTGGAAAAACTGGGCGTTGGAAGAGTCAGTAGAGGATGCCCTTTTATCTCAAAGCCAGGTGAATCTGTTACGGCATAATGCACAAGGAGAAGAGTGCCTGATTTTTATTATGCCGATAAATGAAATACAGATGAATAATGAAACAATGGGATTTTTGCTTGCAGAATACAAGCTTGAGACATTTTTTGCGTCAATCAAATTAGAATCCTTTTCTGGAAAAGGACAGGTTTTTGTGGTAGACAGTTCGGGTGCATGTCTGTTTCAGACAGATGGAGAAAAGAGCTTTACCGGTGACTGGCCATTTATTCATGGGTTGTATGGAGAAACGTTTTCTAATAACGATAAAATAAAAGATGTAGAAAGCCTGCAGGAGCAGATGGCACTTTTAGAGCCCGGCGTGGTCTGTGTGACGAAGGGTGAAAAAGAAATGATATTAAGCTTTGTGCCAATGGAAACGATGGACTGGTCTTTGGTGCTGCTTGTCGACCATGAAGCAATTGGTGAAATGAAAAGTGAAAATGCAGGAGAAACGAAAGAAATTGCATTTATTCTTATTTTTCTTGCAATGGTTGTCTGCTTTGTGGCATATCTGGTCGTAACTTATGTGACAGAAAAAAGAACCGGAGAGCTTTTGCGAAACAGAGAAAGTCTGATGAATATTATTTCCTCGGATACGATGGGTATTTATATCCTTGCAAGTGAAAATGATGCAGTCTGCCGTTATGCAAGCTCTGATTTGATGCCGATTCTTGGTGTCCCAATGGAGCAGATAATTGGGAAAAGCATCTTTGGTGTTTTAAATGAACTTGAGTTAAATGATTTAGTTTGTAAAATGCAGGAGTGGGATAGAAAATCAAATCTTGAGGTGAAAAATATTTCTTATGTACATCCGGTAACAAAAGAAGAAATCTATCTGCGCTGCAAGTGCTTTGTTCCAAACGCAGGAGAAGTAGTTGTTTCTATTATTAATGAGACAGCAGAAGTACAAAGCGAACTTGCCCTGCGTGCAGCCATGAGTGCAGCAGAGGCAGCAAGTAATTCAAAGAGTAAATTTTTAAGCAGCATGAGTCATGATATGCGTACACCAATGAATGCAATTATCGGATTGTCAACACTTTTAGAGAAAAATGCGGACGATGCAGGCAGAGTAAGAAATTATGCAAAAAAAATTACAGCATCCAGCCAGCATCTGCTTGGAATTATCAATGATATTTTAGATATGAATAAAATCGAAAGCGGGAAAGTCAAGCTAAATATCAGCGAATTTGAACTTGCAGCTGTATTAGAAGATATTCAGACAATTATTATGCCGCAGGTAGAAGCAAAAAATCAGAATTTTGAAATCAGAACAAGCGGTATCAGGGAAGAGCATCTGATGGGAGACCAGGTGAGAATCAATCAGATACTTTTGAATTTATTATCCAATGCAGTAAAATACACACCGGAGGGTGGAAATATTTTATTACAGATAACCTCAATTGTACCAAAACGTGCGTCCAAATTTATTCATCTGCGTTTTGAGGTCATTGACAATGGAATGGGAATGAGCGAGGACTTTTTAAAGGATATTTTCCAGCCGTTTGCACGTGAAGAAAACAGCACCATCAGTGGAATTCAGGGCACTGGTCTTGGAATGACGATTACCTATAACCTTGTCAAAATGATGGGAGGCGCATTGAATGTAGAAAGTGAGCCGGGCGTGGGAAGCACCTTTACAGTAGAATTAAAACTGCGTCCTGCAGCAAAGAATAATGGCGGTTCATGGAGTCAGTATGGTATTTCTAAAATTCTTGTAGCAACAGGTGAAATCAATCAGTGCATTGACATTCAGAATGTGATGTCAGAAACAGCTGCGCATGTGGATTATGTGACAAATGGAAATTGTGTCATGCGTCAGATTGAACGTGTCTTGAAAGGAGAACTGTCTTATGATATGATTCTTTTGGACCGGAGAATCAAGGGCATGGATGTGTTAGAGCTTGTTGCAAAAATCAGAGAATGCGCTGGAACAGACATGCTTATCATTATGTTGACCGATTATGAGTGGAGCGAAGAGGAAAAAAGGAAGGCTGCTGGAGTCGATGGATTCCTCGTAAAACCATTTTTTGTATCCAATTTGAAAAAACTGGTGGCACAGATACGCGGCGGTTTACTGACAGATGCTGTATTAGAAACTGTTACACCATTTTCAGGTATCCGATTCCTGATTGCAGAAGATAATGAAATCAATGCCGAGGTATTGCAGGATTTGTTAGAGGATGAAGGTGCTAAGATGGATATTGTAGAAAATGGAAAGCTTGCACTTGAAAAATTTAAGGACTCAAAACCGGGTTATTATGATATGATTCTTATGGATGTGCAGATGCCTGTGATGAATGGCTATGATGCCAGCCGGGCAATTAGAATCTGTGGACATCCGGATGCTGAAACAATTCCAATTGTGGCAATGACCGCAAATGCCTTTATGGAAGATGTACAGGAAGCATTGAATGCAGGTATGAATGCACATGTGGCAAAGCCTGTAAACATGAATGTTTTTAGAGAGTGTGCATTAGAATTGCTTGCGGCAAAAGAATGAAAAGAAAGAGAGAAGAACAATGAGCAACAAAACAATCCCTTATAAAATATATCTCGAAGAGCATGAGATGCCAACGCAGTGGTACAATGTCCGCGCTGATATGAAGAAAAAACCAGCTCCAATTTTAAATCCAGAGACTTTAGAGCCTATCACAGAAGATGAATTATCCAAGATTTTCTGTAGAGAGTTAGCACGTCAGGAATTAGACGAGACAACACCATATATTGATATTCCAGAAGAAATCAGAGACTTCTACAAGATGTATCGTCCAGCACCATTGGTTCGTGCATATTGTTTAGAGAAAAAGCTTGGAACACCAGCACATATTTATTATAAATTTGAAGGAAATAATACATCAGGAAGCCACAAATTGAATTCTGCAATTGCACAGGCTTACTATGCAAAACAGGAAGGCTTAAAAGGTGTTACAACAGAAACAGGCGCAGGACAGTGGGGAACAGCACTTTCTATGGCATGTTCTTACTTTGATTTAGATTGTCAGGTATACATGGTAAAATGTTCTTATGAGCAGAAACCATTCCGTCGTGAAGTAATGAGAACTTATGGAGCACAGGTAACTCCTTCTCCATCCATGAGTACTAATGTAGGACGCAAGATTAACGAAGAATTCCCAGGAACAACAGGAAGTCTTGGATGTGCGATTTCAGAGGCTGTTGAAGCAGCTACTAATCAGGAAGGTTATCGTTATGTTCTTGGTTCTGTATTAACACAGGTATTATTACATCAGTCTATTATCGGTTTGGAAACAAAGGCTGCATTAGATAAATACGGTGTCAAAGCAGATATCGTTATTGGCTGTGCAGGCGGCGGTTCTAACCTTGGTGGTTTAATTTCTCCATTTGCAGGCGAAATGCTTCGTGGAGAAGCTGATTATAAGCTGATTGCTGTTGAGCCGGCATCATGCCCTTCTTTAACAAGAGGTACATATGCATATGATTTCTGCGATACAGGAAAAGTTTGTCCACTTCAGAAAATGTATACACTTGGCAGTGGCTTTATTCCATCAGCAAGCCATGCAGGTGGACTTCGTTATCATGGAATGAGCTCTGTTGTTTCTGAGCTTTATGACCAGGGCTTATTAGAAGCGCGCAGCGTAGAGCAGACAGCAGTTTTTGAAGCAGCACAGAACTTTGCTAAGATTGAAGGTATTCTTCCAGCACCAGAAAGCAGCCATGCAATCAAGGTTGCAATTGATGAAGCATTAAAATGCAAAGAGACTGGCGAAGAAAAGAACATCGTATTTGGTCTTACCGGTACAGGTTACTTTGATATGTTTGCTTACCAGAAATTCAACGATGGTGTGATGAGCGATTACATCCCAACAGATGAAGAAATTGCAGCAGCACTTGCAAAATTACCAAAAATTGAGAAATAAAAATGAAAAATAGGGACGCAGCCTAAATTTCGAAATCTGGGGACGCAGCCTAAATTTTGAAATTTAGGCTGCGTCCCTATTTTTCAGAATTTAGGCTACGTCCCCAGATTTCATTATAAGTGAAGCTAATAAAAAAGTACCATTTATTAGTAAAATAAATAAAAAATATTTGATAAATTAATGACAAAAAAACTTGTGAAATTATCAAAGATATATATAATATAATAGAATGTTAAAATTGTGTAAAAAATAGGAATTACAATTCAATATTCATATGATAAGTTTGATGTATACAGAAACATTAAGGAGGATTATTCATGCCGAAAAGAACAGATATCCACAAGGTATTAATTATCGGGTCAGGTCCAATTATTATCGGACAGGCCTGCGAGTTTGACTACTCAGGAACACAGGCTTGTAAAGCACTTCGTAAATTAGGATACGAAATCGTATTAGTTAATTCAAACCCAGCAACAATTATGACAGACCCAGAGACAGCAGATGTTACCTATATCGAGCCATTAAACGTGGAGCGTTTAGAGCAGATTATCGCAAAAGAGCGTCCAGATGCATTGTTACCAAACCTTGGTGGACAGTCAGGCTTAAACCTCTGTTCTGAGTTGAATCAGGCAGGAATTTTAGATAAGTATAATGTAAAAGTTATCGGTGTTCAGGTAGATGCCATTGAGCGTGGTGAAGACCGTATCGAGTTCAAGAAAACAATGGATTCTCTTGGAATCGAAATGGCACGAAGCGAAGTTGCATATAGTGTAGATGAAGCACTTGCAATCGCAGACAAGCTTGGTTATCCGGTAGTACTTCGTCCAGCATACACAATGGGTGGAGCTGGCGGCGGCTTAGTATACAATAAAGAAGAATTAAAAACAGTCTGCGCAAGAGGTCTTCAGGCCAGCCTTGTAGGACAGGTATTAGTAGAAGAGTCTATTCTTGGATGGGAAGAATTAGAGTTAGAAGTAGTAAGAGACTGTGAAGGAAATATCATTACTGTCTGCTTCATCGAAAATATCGACCCATTAGGAGTTCATACAGGAGATTCTTTCTGTGCCGCTCCAATGCTTACAATTTCAGAGGACTGCCAGAAGAGATTACAGGAACAGGCATATAAGATTGTAGAATCTGTACAGGTAATTGGTGGAACAAACGTACAGTTTGCACATGACCCGGTATCAGACCGTATCATCGTTATTGAGATTAACCCAAGAACATCACGTTCTTCTGCACTTGCATCCAAAGCAACAGGTTTCCCAATCGCATTAGTTTCTGCAATGCTTGCAACAGGATTAACCTTAAAAGATATTCCATGTGGAAAATATGGCACATTAGACAAATATGTTCCAGACGGAGATTATGTTGTAATCAAATTTGCTCGTTGGGCATTTGAGAAATTCAAAGGCGTAGAAGACAAATTAGGTACTCAGATGCGTGCCGTTGGTGAAGTAATGAGTATCGGTAAAACATACAAAGAAGCATTCCAGAAAGCAATCCGCAGCTTAGAGACAGGCCGTTACGGATTAGGACATGCAAAAGATTTTGATGCTTTAACAAAAGAAGAATTGTTAAAGAGATTAATTACACCATCCAGCGAACGTCATTTCTTAATGTATGAAGCGCTTCGTAAAGGTGCAACTGTAGAAGAAATCTTCGAAATCACAAAAGTAAAAGCATACTTTATCGAACAGATGAAGGAATTAGTAGAGGAAGAGGAAGCATTACTTGCATGCAAAGGACAGATGCCTTCTGATGAACAGTTAATCTCTGCTAAGAAAAATGGTTTTTCAGATAAATATTTAAGCCAGCTTCTTGAGATTTCAGAAGAAGAAATCCGCAACCACAGAATCGAGCTTGGGGTAGAAGAAGCATGGGAAGGTGTTCATGTATCCGGTACAGAGGATAGTGCATACTACTATTCAACATACAATGCCGAGGATAAGAATCCGGTAAATACAGAGAAACAGAAAATTATGATTTTAGGCGGTGGTCCAAACCGTATCGGTCAGGGTATCGAATTTGACTATTGCTGCGTACATGCTGCTAAGGCATTAAAGAAATTAGGCTTTGAAACAATTATCGTAAACTGTAACCCAGAAACTGTATCTACAGACTACGATACTTCTGACAAGCTTTACTTCGAGCCACTTACATTAGAGGATGTATTAAGCATTTACAAGAAAGAAAAACCACTTGGCGTTATCGCTCAGTTTGGTGGACAGACACCACTGAACCTTGCAGCAGAATTAGAGAAAAACGGCGTGAAGATTCTTGGAACTTCTCCAGCAGTTATCGACCTTGCAGAAGACCGCGATTTATTCCGCGCAATGATGGAAAAATTAGAAATTCCAATGCCAGAATCAGGAATGGCTGTAAATGTAGAAGAAGCAATCGAAATTGCAAACAAAATTGGTTATCCGGTTATGGTTCGTCCTTCTTACGTTCTCGGTGGACGTGGTATGGAAGTTGTTTATGATGATAAGAGCATGACAGAATACATGAAGGCAGCCGTTGGTGTTACACCAGACCGCCCAATCTTAATTGACCGTTTCTTAAATAATGCATTAGAATGTGAAGCAGATGCAATCAGTGACGGAACAAACGCATTTGTTCCTGCTGTTATGGAGCATATCGAGCTTGCAGGTGTACACTCCGGTGACTCTGCATGTATCATCCCTTCTGCTCATATTTCAGCAGAAAACGTTGCATTAATTAAAGAATATACACGTAAAATTGCAGAAGAGATGCATGTAAAAGGTCTTATGAACATGCAGTACGCAATTGAAAAAGGAAAAGTATATGTATTAGAGGCAAACCCAAGAGCATCCCGTACCGTACCATTGGTATCTAAGGTATGTAACATTCGTATGGTTCCTCTTGCAACAGATATTATTACTTCTGAAATTACAGGACGTCCATCACCAATTAAGGACTTAAAGGAACAGGTAATTCCAAACTATGGTGTAAAAGAAGCCGCATTCCCATTCAATATGTTCCAGGAAGTTGACCCAGTATTAGGACCAGAGATGCGTTCTACTGGTGAAGTACTTGGTATGTCAAGCTCTTACGGCGAAGCATTCTTCAAAGCACAGGAAGGTGTTCAGTCTAAGCTTCCATTAGAAGGAACAGTATTAATTTCTGTAAACAGTGCAGATAAAGCAGAAGCAGTAGAAGTAGCTAAGAGTTTTGCAGAAGATGGATTCAAGATTGTTGCCACAAACAAGACATATGAAGCAATTACAGCAGCAGGCATTCAGGCAGAGAGAGTAAACAAGCTTTCCGAAGGCCGTCCAAACATCAACGACATGATTACAAACGGAGAGATTTCACTTATCATCAACTCTCCAATTGGAAAAGAGCGTGCCGTAGACGACAGCTACCTGCGTAAAGCTGCAATTAAAGCAAAGATTCCTTATATGACAACACTTGCAGCAGCAAAAGCTTCCGCAGAAGGTATTCATTATGTAAAAACACATGCAGAAAGTGAAATGAAATCCTTACAGGAATATCACAGCGAAATTCACTAATCTTGTGAAAAACTTAAAAATTAGAAATATGCAAAAGAAACTCAGAATTTTCTGGGTTTCTTTTTTTGTCCAGAATTTTCTGGATTTTCTTTTTTATCCAGAAGTTTTTACTTTTTTCTAAAGCATATTTTGTAAGTTACAAATTTTTACAAAAAAAGATAGGAAATTATGACTAAAATTGACGTAGAAAAAATAATTTTTTTAAAAATATAGTAGCATATTTCCAAGAATATGATAAAATTACAAAGAGTGTTGAGACTACAAGCATGGAGAGGGAGAAATGACAGCACTATTAATTGAAAGATGTAATGAATATCAGACAAGTTTTATTGATTATATATGCAGTGTTAAGGAAACAAATATAAGCTTAGCGGATGCAGAGGTGAAAGCAATTCGGGAAGCACTTGTGGTGCGTTCTATGGAAGAAGTGAAGGAGCGTTTTGCACCACAGGTAAGTGTAACATTAAATGAGGAAAACATAATAATTCCTTTGTGTCATAAAGCGGGATTTTTTCAAACAGTCATTTCGTTATGGGAAAACATAAAACAGGGAAAATATACAGACATTACGTTAGAAGATTTCGAGGAGAGTTTGTTAGCGAAAGATGGCTGCTTGGAAGAAGAATTTGTAAAGGTGCAGGAACAGATATTTTTTTATTTACAAAAGAATCAATACGGGGAAGCGAAAGTACAGGTAGAAAAATGTATGACCTCTTTTGATGATTCCTTATTTTTGCTCAAGAGATTATTAAAACAAGGGGAAAAATTTTTTCAGGAGCAGGAGAAAAAACACAGACGCTTTGTCGTGGAAACAAAGAAAGAAATGTCGCTTCAATGCGTTGCAGTCTCGGAGGCATTTTTAAAAAGCAGTTATCATACAACAAAGCTGGAAGATAACTATCAGCAGCTGCTAGAAGAAGTGTTCTTAAATATGCAGACAGAGGAAAATGCGCAGAAATCTTATCAAAGAATGCTGCTTTACTGGAATTTACTGCTCGCTTGTTTGCCCTATTATTACAGAGAGTGGCTAAAGAGGAATAACGGTGGGGAATTATTCGCTGTGCCAGCAGGCATAAATATTGCAGGCATTTTGGGAAAACAAGAGCGTGAAATGGGAGAGATATATGTAGAGGACAATTTTGATATAAAGAAAAGAGTTCCGGGAATGCCAGACTTTTTATTTATCCTAGCAGATAATTGTTTGGGAGATGTGATAGGATTTGACTTAATGCAGACAAATAACATGGATGGTGTTGTTGTGTATTGGAATCATGAAACCGGGGAAATAACGGAACAATGGGATAGTCTCGCTGAATGGTTAGACAGCGTAATGGAGTCAGAGAAAATGTTAATAAATTATGATGGAAGTGAAAGAAACCTTTTTGATTAATACCTAAAATCTCCACGCTAAAGAATAAAACCTAGCCATATGAAATCAAATAAGATATACTATAGAGGTTGATGTAAATAAAAATACAGGGGGATTTTATGAAACGAGAAAAATTTCAATCACGTCTGGGCTTTCTGTTGGTAAGTGCAGGCTGTGCCATCGGAATCGGAAATGTATGGAGATTTCCATATGTGGTAGGAGAAAATGGAGGAGGCGTATTTGTTCTGTTTTATCTGCTTTTCCTGCTTTGCATGGGTGTTCCGGTATTAACGATGGAATTTGCAGTGGGACGAGCAAGCAGAAAAGGTGCAATAGAGGCGTACAAGACATTAGAAAAACCTGGTCAGAAATGGCATATTCATGGGTGGTTTTCAATAGCGGGCTGTTGTATTCTGATGATGTATTATACGACGGTATCGGGTTGGA
This sequence comes from Roseburia sp., assembly GCA_045121975.1. Taxonomy (GTDB): domain Bacteria; phylum Bacillota; class Clostridia; order Lachnospirales; family Lachnospiraceae; genus Roseburia. Next base: position 51,796 of record JBGVHB010000033.1, on the reverse strand, counting down.
TGCTGAGCTATTTTGTGAAGTTTTTAACCGGGAAATTTACTTCTGGAATGGATGTTACACAGGTAAAAACAGTATTTAGCGATATGCAGGCGAATCCAACCGAAATGATGTTTTGGATGGCTGTTACAGTTGCAATCGGTTTTATTGTATGCAGTTTTGGATTGCAGAATGGAATCGAGCGAATTACAAAAGTTATGATGGGTGCGCTATTAGTGTTGATTGTGGTTTTAGCAGCACACAGCCTGATACTGCCGGGCGGACAGAAAGGACTTGCCTTTTATTTACTTCCTGACTTTTCAAAAGTTTCTGAAATTGGAATTGGGAAAGTTATTGTGGCAGCAATGAATCAGGCGTTTTTCACATTAAGTATCGGAATTGGCTCTATGGAGATATTTGGAAGTTATATGTCAAAGGAAAATACGCTTACGAGTGAAGCGGTGAATATTTGTGTACTGGATACATTTGTTGCTCTGATGTCAGGTCTGATTATTTTTCCGGCGTGTTTTTCCTTTGGGGTAGAGCCGGATGCAGGACCATCCTTGATTTTTGAGACACTGCCAAATGTATTTGTAAATATGGCAGGCGGACGAATCTGGGGAGCGTTGTTTTTCCTGTTTATGACATTTGCGAGTTTGTCAACGGTGATTGCTGTATTTGAAAGTCTTATGGCAAGCTGTATGGAAGCTTTTGGATGGAATAGAAAAAAGACAGCTATTATTGAAGGAATTGTTATTTTTGTGGCAAGCATTCCATGTGTATTAGGATATAACGTATGGAGTGATTTAAAGCTGATTGGCGGCCGCGATGTACTTAATACAGAAGACTTTATCGTCAGCAATCTGCTGCTCCCAATCGGTTCACTGGTTTATTTATTATTCTGTGTAACCAAATGGGGCTGGGGCTTTGATAAATATTTAGAAGAAGCCAATACCGGAAAAGGAATTAAGCTGCCAAAGCAGTTAAAGTACTATTTCCAATTTGTGCTGCCAATTCTGATATTAATCATTTTAATACAAGGATTATTGTAAAAATAAAATGCTGGCATTCGCATTTTTTAGTGTTTTGTCATAACTGATATGCAAAGCATCAGGAAAATGCAGATGGCAGCATTTTTGCATTACAAACCCGTTCCCGGTTTCAGATTGCCACATGTTTTCGAATATGTTATAGTTTTAATATATGAGAAAGATTTATTTATGCCTCCAGACATACAGGCAGTGACATAAGAAGGAGAGGGGAATGAAAAAGTCAGTAAGAGTAGTGTTGTATCTATTGTCGCTATTTACACTGCTTGCAATGTTTTTACTGATTGCTTTTTCAAAAAACAGGGGTCAGAGTGCGAATGTAATGCAGCAGGAAGAAAGCAGCATGACTTTGACAGAAGAAGCACAGGAAAACATAGCGCAGGATATGCAGACAAGCACGCAGGAAAATGAAACGCAGGATATGCAGTCGGGCACACAGGAAAATGAAGTGCAGGATATGCAGACAAGTACGCAGGAAAATGAAACGCAGGATATGCAATCGGGCACGCAGGAAGATACAATGCAGGGGGAAAAAACACAAACTAGTACAACTTTATTTTTTGCAGGAGATGTTTTAGTATCTTCACGTATTCAAAACTATTATAATGCAGACGGGATAGAGCGAATTGTTTCAAAACCATTGCTGCAGGAAATGTTAGATGCAGATGTCTGCATGTTGAACAATGAATTTCCGTTTAGCAGCCGGGGAACTCCGATGGAGGAGAAGCAGTTTACCTTTCAATGTGAACCGAAGTACGTTTCTGTTTTGCAGGAGCTTGGAGTGGATGTAGTCAGTCTTGCAAATAATCACACGCTTGATTATGGCAGGGATGCGTTATCGGATACATTTGTGACATTAGATAATGCTGGGATTTTATATGCAGGTGCAGGCGAAACAAGAGAGCGTGCAGAAGAAGTCCAGATTGTTGAGGTAAATGGTAAAAAATTTGGCTTTATTGCAGCAAGCAGAGTGATACCGGTCACCAGCTGGGATGTTAGAAATCAGACACCGGGCTTATTTACAGCGTATGATGATACAAGACTGGTGGAGGTTGTAGCAGAAGCAGAAAAGACCTGTGATTTTGTGACTGTTTTTCTGCACTGGGGTGTGGAATATGATGCATATCCGCAGGAATATCAAAGAACAATCGCAGGAAATTGCTTTCAGGCAGGAGCTGACCTTGTGATTGGCGCACATACACATTGCCTGCAGGGAATTGAATATATCGATGGAAAACCAGTATATTACAGTCTTGGAAATTATATTTTTGGAGACAGCGTGGATAAATCAGCGGCAGTCAAGGTGACGATAGCAGAAGATAATACGGTTACATATGAACTGCTTCCGGTGTGTACAACTGCCGGAACAACACAGCTGATGGAAGAAGCTGCGGCAAAACAGCTGTACCAATATATGAGTGACATCTCGGTCAATGCGGCTATTGACGAGAATGGCATTATTTCCATCAAAGAATAAAGACAACGATGTTTATCAGATGTTTGATAAATGTTCAAATAAAGGAGAGACAAAATGAGAGACAAAATAATGAAAATGCCAAAATGGCTGGTTGTAGTGATTGCGGTCGTAATCACAGTGGGATTTATCGGGGCTTTGAAGTTAGGTGGCTTCCTTGTGGGAGATGCACTGACACTGCCGGCATATGGGGACTCTATGTTAGGAGAATTTGTGGGTGGTGTTTTTGCGCTGCTTATGTTAATTCTTTTTGGTTATGCAGGAATTTTAAAAGAAAAAAACATCGGTACACTGAAAACCTTTTATACAGGTGGATTTTTTATCGGTTATTGTATCTTAGAGATTGTGGCACAGATGTATGTACAGGCGATGAAGGGAAATACCGCACATGTTCAGCCTGTGATTTCAATTATCTTTTTTGCTGCTACAATGTTTTTGATTGGATGGACAGAGGAAATTGTATTCCGAGGTGTGATTTTAAATATGTTTCTGGATTCCTTTTCTAAGACAAAGAGAGGAATTCTTGGCGCAATCCTTTTAAACGGAGTGCTTTTTGGAGCATTGCATATGTCAAATGTTTTATCAGGAGTAAAATTAGAAAGTGCAATTGTTCAGTCAATTACAGCAGGTCTGCTGGGTGTTATTTTAGCAGCAGTCTATGCGAGAACTAGAAGCATCTGGTATGTAATTTGTGCGCATGCAGCTGTGGACTTTGCAGGATTGATGGCAAGCGGAATTTTTGGTATAGGAACAGAAATAGATGGAATTAATGATATTTCATGGACAAATCTGATTTCTGTACCAGTCTTAATAATTCCAATTTTTGTTTTGCTTCGCAAGTCAAAACTGGCAGAAATGGAGCAGCGTGCTAATGGAATGGTAGTATTTGATACTTATGAGCAGGCAGATGGCATGGCAACTACTTCTTTGATACTTGGAGTGCTTTCGATTATAACAGGCTTTGTTGGATATGGAATCGGACTTGGCGTTGTTGGTATTTTGGGAAGCGTTCTTTCTAAGAAAATTAAACCATACGAGAATGGAGTAGCGACAGCAGGCATGGTTACTTCTATTATTGGAATTGTTATTGGAGTATTGATGGCTGTGGTACTTTATTTTATGTATCTGAGCATGCAGTCAATGGGCATGGAAAACGTATTTTAACAAAAGTAGTATTTTTATCATTGACCGGAAATTTCCGGTAGGAGAGCAATATGAGATATGTGTCACTAGATAAAGTAGAAAGCGGTATGCAGCTTGGATATGACGTGTATGATTCTCATTGCCGCACACTGATAGGAGCTGACAGCTACCTGACAGAGCATTATATAGAACGATTAAAAGAATATGGATTTGAAGGTGTCTATATCCGGGATGAATTCTCAGAAGATATTGAAATCGAATATATGATATCCCCACAGCTTCGGGCAGAAGGACAGAACTGCATTAAGCGCATGGACATTGATGGATGCAGACAGACTGCAAAGAAAATGGTAGAGGAGATTACTGCAAAAGAGCGCATTTCTTTAGATATGAATGATATCCGCTCTTATGACAGTTATACTTATGCACATTCTGTAAATGTTGCAGTTATCAGTTGTATGATTGGAATTGGCTTTCAAATGACGCAGTCGGAGTTGACGAATCTGGTGACAGCAGCATTGATGCATGATTTTGGAAAGCTTTTCATTCCAGAAGAGATATTAAATAAACAGGAACGTCTGACGACGGAAGAGTTTGAGAAAATGAAAACGCATTCCACACTTTCTTATAATTTTATTTGCGAAAGATGGGATTTGTCTTCTCATGTAAAGGTTGCGGTACTGTTTCATCATGAGAATGTGGACGGAAGCGGATACCCAGACGGAATCACTGGGGAAGAACAGACATTGATGACGAAAATTCTGCATGTTGCAGATGTTTATGATGCATTGATTTCCAAACGTCCATATAAAATCGCGTATTCACCACAGGAAGCCTCTGAGTATATGATGAGTGCATGTGGAACGCTTTTTGATGAAAAGGTTGTAGAAATGCTTCTTAAATATGTGCCACTGTTTCCAAAAGGAACGGAGATACAGCTTTCAGATGGCAGAGAAGGAATTATTTATGAAAATTTTGGTACGCACAATTTAAGACCGGTTGTCAGGCTTTTAGATGGAACATTGCTTGATTTAGAGGAAAAGGATAATTTGATGCTTACCATCTGCAACCCGGAAAGACAGGAGCAGATTTCAATTGAAAAATACGAAAACGAGCGGAAACAGATGCTTGGAAATTAAAAATGATAAAAAGGATAGATTGTAGGAAAAACCTGCAATTTATCCTTTTTTGTTGTGGAAGGAAAGTTTGGAGATAGTATTTTAGTACTGTGTGCTTTTTTTCTCGTTGTTAAAAATGACAGTTTTTAGCCTTTTTTAGCTTTGAAAAAGGCGTGCAAAATGGTTGAAAATGACAAAAGAAAGATTAAAATTAGTATGATTTAGAGAAAATTAACAAAAACTTAAGAATAAAATTATTTAAAAAATGCATTTAAAAAAGATTAAAATTAGTTTAAATTAGAAGCATAAAAAAGGTATAAGGAGAACGAAAATGAAAAAACGTATTTTAAAAAGGGCAGCAGCAATCAGTATGGTAGCCTTTTTGACCATTTCTACGATTTTATCGGGCGGCGTAGGAAACGTAGCAGCATATGCAGCAGAAACACAAGTTCAGGAAGTTATTTCCTGGGATTTTAGTTCTGATGTAAATGGTTGGTATTATGATTCAGGCTGGGAATCAGGCTATAATGGCAGCGCAAATTCATCTATCGCATGGGATGATTCAAAACAGATGATGAAGGTCAATTTGGACTATTCTGGTGATGTGGATAACAGCTGGAGTCAGACAGCAGTTAGTATCTGGGATGATGCCGGAATGAATTTATCTGGTACGAATCAGATTTCTTTTGATTTTTATTATGATACTTCCCTGCGTACCACAGGTGGTTTTACTGTAAAAGCATACTCTGACCAGGGAGGCATTGATGCTTATGTTAATGTAAATGATGATGCAGCAGAAACGGTAGAAGGAACTTTGAAAAAAGCGACTGTGGTCATTGATTTAGATGACGAAGTAACTGCAGACAGTGTACAGGGATTTTCTTTAGCAATCATTGGTGTAAGTACAGATTATAAAGGAAGTATCTGGTTAGACAATATTAAATTAGCAAATGTAAAAGAAGATACGATTGTTGATACAGAGCAGTTCTGTTTTGATTTTGAAGATGACACACAGGGCTTTTATTATGCAGGCTGGGAATATAATTACACAACACCAGCAGATTCAGGGGTATCCGCTGACAATGGAAAATTAAAAATTTCAAATATTCAGTTTGATTCCCAGTATGACTGGGCAAACTTTGCAGTTGCATACTGGAATGATGAAGGACTTGCTTTTGCAAATGCTTCTAAAATTACAGTAGATGTGTTGTATCCGGCAGATAAGACCTGGAACGGAACATTAAAGCTTGGAATTTATGCAAAGGATACAGCAGGAAATGAAGTAATTGATGCATATGCAGATGTAACAGGTGCAGCTTTGGACGAGCAGTCAGGAATGATGAAAGCTGCTGTTACCATTCCTTTTGATTCTGTCACAGCTTCTGTACAGCAGCTTGCTGTAAAAGTCGTTGGACAGAGCTGCGATTATACAGGTGATTTATATCTGGATAATATCAAAGTAATTTCACAGGTAGATACCGCAGATAAGAGCATCAATTCAACTGTAGCAGTCAATGCAGGAAATCCTGTTGCTGTTTCAGGAAATACGATTACAACATCTAAAGCAGATGGAACAACAGAAAGCATTGCGCTTGCATCAGAAGTGAAATTAGTTGATAAAGATGCGACAGATGATACGAAAAAAGTATATGCATATCTTCAGGCAGTTGGAGAGAGTGACAGTGTGATTTACGGTCATGAAAATGACAACTGGCACAAAGCAGGAAGCAGCTCATTAAGTACATCTGATACCATGGATGTAACAGGAAGTCTTTCCGGTTTGATTGGTATCGATACACTTTCCTTAACAGGAAATGAATATAGTGCAAAACGTTTTAATGATGAAATTGCAGCAAATAATGAATCTGTTTCAGCAATTGATACAGAAGGACAGTGTACAGCGAAAGCAAATGTACAGGCTGCGGCAGCATTGACAAATATGAATATCAATGAAGGTGCAATTATTTCATTGTCTGCACATATGCCAAACTTCTCAATCGTAAAAGAGAATGCCTCCTATAATGCAGCAACAGACCCAACCTATGCAAAATATGATTTTTCAGGATATACACCAAACAACTTATCCGGTGATGTTATGAATGAAATTTTACCGGGTGGAATTTATAATGATGTATACAATGCTTATCTTGATATGATTGCAGATTATGCTTCACAGGTAAATGGTGCTGTTTTATTCAGACCTTACCACGAAGGAACAGGAAGCTGGTTCTGGTGGGGCGCAGCATTCTGTAATGCAGAGCAGTATAAGAACGTATATCGTTATACCGTAGAATATTTAAGAGATACCAAGGGTGTTCATAATTTCATTTATGTATACAGTCCGGGAAGTGAAGCAGCCAGTGTAGAAGATTATGGTGAGCGTTATCCGGGTGATGCGTATGTAGATATGGTCGGATTCGATATGTACGATAACGACCCTGTAACAGACGAAGCAGGCTACTCATTTATGGAAAACTTCAAGACAGAGCTTAAGATTGTAAACCAGTTTGCAAAAGAGCATGGAAAACTCATTGCTGTAACAGAAGCAGGAGCAAAATCCTCTACTGCAGATGCAGGACACAGTCAGACAGCTTTACATGAGCAGGGTAATAACCAAAAAGACTGGTACAATAAGCTTGCAAATGTGATTTATGAAAATTCAGATGCTTCTTATGTGCTCTTATGGGCAAACTTTGGAAAGAAAGATGGTTATTACACACCATATGTGGATTCTGTAAATGCAGATGGAACACTTCATGGACATGAAATGTTAGACAACTTTATTTCTTTCTATAATGATAACCGCACTATTTTTGCTGTTGACCAGAAAAATGCATTAAGCCAGTTATCTGGTGCATCGATTACAGCAAAGGCAGCAGTTTCTGACGTAACAGGTTACATTGTAGTACCAGTTGCAGGAAGAAGAATTTTAGAGCCAATGACACTTGCGGCAAGGGTTAGTGGCGTGACAGATGAAGAAATTACCTTTGTTTTAATTGGTGAAAAAGAAGTAACATTAAAAGCAGCTGTAACAGACGGAAAAGCAACTGCAGCTTTAACACAGGCAGATTTAGACAAGCTTGGCGAATATGCAGATGGTAAAATTGAGCTTCGTGCAGGAGACACCGTACTCCAGAGAATTTCAGTTATCTTCAATATTCCGGAGCCGGAAGAAGACCCATACGAAATCGATGGATTTGAAAATTATTATGGTGTTGATGCTTTATTAACCCAGAAATGGACAACCAATCAGGCAACAGGCTCTAGCATTACACTTTCTTTAACAAACGATAAAGAAAAATGCTATGAAGGTGACTATGCGATGGTATTTAATTATCGTGAAACCTCAGATGGCTGGGCTGGTGCAACAATTTCTAAGGATGTTGACTGGTCAGACTGTAATGCATTAAGATTCTATACCATCCCAGATGGAAAGAATCAGAAGACAGTTGTTCAGATTACAGCAAATGGTGTTGTTTATGAAGTATACTTAAATCTTTACGAAGATTATGCAGCAGATACAGATGGCACACCATTATTAGTAACAATTCCTTTTGCAGATTTCTGTGAAAGAGATACTGCAGGAAATCCAAAGGGTAATCTGATAAATGATAGTGCAAGCGTATCATCCTTTGGTTTATGGGTAAACGCTATCGGTGACTCCGCTACAATTGACGCTGACGGCATGGTAGAAGGAACTATTATCTACGATAAGATTACTGCAGTAAGCACAAGTGATACAACAGCAAGCTTTAGCCCTGTAGTAGATGAAGAAGACCCGGATGATAAGGATGACTCGGAAGATACCGAGGAAATAGAAGAGACAGAAGAAACAGAAGAGACTGAAACTTCAGAAACTACTGAAAATAGTGAAACTACAGAAGACAAAGATGATAAATCTGATAAAACAGATAAGACAGATAAAACTGACAGTGGTTCTGATAAGAATAAAGATGATAAATCTGATAAACAGTCAGGCGAGACATCAGATAAAGCATCTGTTTCTACAACACCGGAAACCTCTGACAGTGGTTTTGGCGGATTATGCGCAGCAGCAGCATTGCTGGTAGGCGGACTTGCAGGTATTGTATTAGGATTGAGAAAATATAAAGTGAATAAATAAGAAAACTTAAGAGGCTGGATAGTGTTGTACTGTCCAGCCATTTTAAATTCATAGAGATTTTCATAGCTTCCCATGAATGAAAACAAAAATACTTAACTTTTTGAAAAAATTAGCTAAAAAAGATTTACATTACTTAAAAAAGTGGTATAATTTTTATGGGAAATAAGTTTCAAACATGAAAAATAAAAGATAAAAAATTTAAAGGGAAAAAGGAGATTCAGTTATGAATTACATGGACATTTACAAACAGTGGTGCACAGATGCATATTTTGATGATGCAACAAAAGCAGAATTAGAAGCAATTAAAGAAGATACAGCAGAAATCGAAGACCGTTTCTATCGTCAGTTAGAGTTCGGTACAGGTGGACTTCGTGGAGTTATCGGAGCAGGAACAAACCGCATGAACATTTACACTGTTCGTCAGGCTACACAGGGACTTGCAAATTATATCCTTTCACAGAACGGACAGGAGAAAGGTGTTGCAATTGCACACGACTCCAGAATCATGTCACCGGAATTTGCAGAAGAAGCAGCACTTTGTTTAAATGCAAACGGCATCAAAGCATATGTATTTGACAGTCTTCGTCCAACACCGGAATTATCTTTTGCAGTACGTGAATTAGGATGTATTTCCGGTATCGTTTTAACAGCAAGCCACAATCCACGTGAATACAACGGATACAAAGTATATTGGGAGGATGGCGCACAGATTACACCACCTCACGATAAAAATATTTTAGCTGAGGTTGCAAAAGTAACATCCTTTGACATGGTAAAGACCATGAACAAAGAAGATGCTGTGAAAGCTGGACTTTTCGTAACAATCGGTGCAGAAATTGATGACCGTTACATGGAAGAATTAAAGAAACAGTCAATTCATCCTGAAATTATCAAGGAAATGGCAAAAGACATTAAGATTGTATACACACCACTTCATGGAACAGGAAACCTTCCGGTACGCCGCGTATTAAAAGAGCTTGGTTTTGAAAATGTTTATGTGGTAAAAGAGCAGGAGCTTCCAGATGGAAACTTCCCAACCGTAGCATATCCAAATCCAGAATCACCAAAAGCATTTGAGCTTGCCTTAAAGCTTGCAAAAGAAGTAGATGCTGACATCGTACTTGCAACAGACCCGGATGCAGACCGTCTTGGTGTATACTGCAAGGATACCAAAACAGGCGAATATGTAACCTTTACTGGAAATATGTCAGGTATGTTAATTGCAGAATATATCTTAAGAGAAAAAACAGCAATGGGCACAATGCCAGAAAATCCAGCATTAGTTGAAACAATCGTTACAACTGATATGGCAAAAGCAATTGCAGAGCATTACGGAGTAAAATTAATCGAAGTTTTAACAGGATTTAAGTATATCGGAGAACAGATTAAGTTCTTTGAAGAGCAGAATACCTACAATTATGTATTTGGTTTAGAAGAAAGCTATGGCTGCCTTGCTGGAACTTATGCAAGAGATAAGGATGCCTGCGTTGCAGTTATGATGCTTTGTGAAGTTGCATCCTGGTGCAAGAAAAACAACATGACACTTTGGGATGCAATGCTTGATATGTATGAGAAATACGGCTATTACAGAGAAGGTCTTGACACTATGACCTTAAAGGGAATCGATGGAGCGGCACAGATTCAGCAGATGATGAGCGACATGAGAAACAATCCTGCAAAAACATTAGGTGGTTTCGAAGTACTTGCTGTACGTGATTACAAAGAAGATACCAGAAAAGACTTAAAGACTGGTGAAGTAACAGCAACAGGACTTCCAACATCAAACGTTTTATATTATGAATTAAGTGACAATGCATGGTGCTGTGTACGTCCATCTGGAACAGAGCCAAAGATTAAATTCTACTTTGGTGTAAAAGGAAATACACTTGAAGATGCAGAGAGCAAATTAGAAGCACTGAAAAAAGATTTAGTAAAATAAAAAGGTTGGCAAAGCAATGAATATTCAATATTTTGGGGGAAGCAAAAGCTTCAAACTTGATACAGAAAATACAAGTTATGTGATTGGAATCGTTGACGACGAGCAGTTTATCGGTCATGCCTATTATGGTGCACGAATCAGTGATGATGATGTCTCTTATTTAATGAGAGCAGAAGAACATCCGGCGATGCCATCAAAGAACAATCGCGACAGAAGCTCGTTTTTAGATACATTTCCAATGGAGTTTCCGGGCAATATTGTCGGAGACTACAGAGAAAGTGCTATTGAAGTACTCGATGAAAATGGACATCAGGCGGTACAGATGCTTTATCAGGCACACCGTATTTACAATGGAAAACCAAAGCTTGCCGGACTTCCGGCATCCTTTGGGGAAGAGAAAGACTGCATGACATTGGAAATTGATGCCATAGATACAGTACTTAATTTGAAAGCAACACTTCTTTACAGTGTATTTGCAGATAATGATGCAATTGTGCGAAGCGTGCGTCTTGAGAACTGTTCTGACAAAAATATTACACTGACCAAAATGATGTCTATGAGCATGGATATGGACCAGAAGGATTATCAGATGCTGACCTTACATGGTTCATGGGCAAGAGAGCGTCAGATGGACTACAGAGCCATTGCGTATGGCAAACAGAGTGTTGGCTCAGTACGTGGAGAATCTTCTCATCAGGAGCACCCATTTATGGCTCTTGTGTCAGAAAATACAACACAGGAAGCTGGCGAGGTTTATGGTTTTAATTTTGTTTATTCCGGTAACTTCCTTGCACAGGTAGAAAAAAGCCAGTTTGACAGCCTGCGCTTAACAATGGGAATTCATCCACAGAATTTTGCATATCAGCTTGCCGCAGGAGAAAGCTTTACTGCGCCGGAAGTTGTCTGTGTATATTCTGCAAACGGACTTGGACAGATGACGAGAACTTATCACGATTTATATCGTAATCATCTGATTCGAAGTCCTTATAAAGATAAAAAACGTCCAATTTTAATTAACAACTGGGAAGCAACTTATTTTGATTTCGATACAGAGAAACTTTTGGCAATTGCAAGAGAAGCGAAAAAATCCGGTATCGAAATGCTGGTTATGGATGATGGCTGGTTTGGCAATCGTAATGATGATAATACCAGTCTGGGAGACTGGCAGGTCAATGAAAGCAAATTAAAAGGCGGTCTGAAATACTTAGTAGATGAAGTAAATAAGATTGGTCTGAAATTTGGAATCTGGTTTGAACCGGAGATGATTTCGCCGGATTCAAAGCTTTACGAAGAACATCCGGACTGGGCAATTGCAATTGAAGGCAGAACACCATGCCGTTCCAGAAATCAGTATGTGCTTGATTTGAGCCGCCCGGAGGTTGTGGACTATGTATATGAGTGCGTTGCAAAGATTCTGCGCAGTGCCAATATTGAATATGTGAAATGGGATATGAACCGTCAGTTGACTGATATTGGAAGTGCTTATCTTGGCAAAGAGAAGCAGGGTGAAGTGATGCATCGTTATGTACTTGCAGTTTATGAGCTGCAGGAGCGTTTGATGAAAGAATTCCCAAATCTTCTTTTGGAGAACTGTTCCGGCGGCGGAGCAAGATTTGACCCAGGCATGCTTTATTACAGTCCACAGATTTGGTGTTCTGATGATACGGATGCAATCGAGCGTCTGTCCATTCAGGAAGGAACAGCGTTAATTTACCCATTATCCACTATGGGAGCGCATGTATCAGATTGTCCAAATCATACAGTAGGAAGAGTAACACCATTTGAGACACGAGGAATCGTAGCATTAGCCGGAACATTTGGCTATGAATTAGATATTACCAAGATACCGGAAGAAGACCGCGCGATGATTCCAGAGCAGGTTGCAATGTATCATAAATACAATGATTTAGTAAGAAACGGAGATTATTACCGGATTGCATCCTACCAGCAGAATCATTACTATGATTGCTATGCAGTAGTTGCAAAAGATAAATCAGAAGCGTTAGTGACTTATGTTCAGGTATTAAACCGCCCGAATTATCACAGCAGAAATATTCGGCTGACAGGTCTTGCCCCTGAAAAATGCTACCGCATTGAGGGTGAGGAACGTACTTATCGCGGCGATACATTAATGAATGCAGGAGTAAATATTCCTTGCATGTGGGGAGATTTTCAGGCGAAACTTTTACATATTGTGGAAGCCGAAGTTTAAAAAATGTTACAATAGCGAGGCATTTTTGAAAAAGCCGTATTCATGCGGCCAAAGAAAATAGAAAAGGAAAGAGGTAGTGACATGGCAAAAGCAGTGAAGCTGGCGGATATTGCAGAAAAGCTTGGTGTCAGTACAGTAAGTGTTTCAAAAGCATTATCCGGACAAAAAGGTGTAAGCGAGGAAATGCGTGAAAAAATCAAACAGCTGGCAGATGAAATGGGGTATAAGCAGCCTTCCGCACAGCGAAGAGAAGCACCGCACAAAAGTTACAATATTGGCGTTTTAATTGCAGAGCGTTATTTAGATAAATATGGTTCATTTTACTGGCAGTTATATCAGATGGTGGCAACAAAAGCTGTTACAAAAGAATGTTTTACTTTATTGGAAACAGTAACAGAGGCTGGCGAGCGTGAGAATGAAATTCCAAAGTTAGCAATTGAGCAGAAAGTAGATGGACTTATCATTGTCGGTAGATTGTCGGATTCTTATTTACAGTTTTTAAAAGACTGCGTAAGACTTCCAATGATTTATCTCGATTTCTGTGATGAAAAGCAGGACTCAGACGCAGTCATTTCAGACAGTTATTATGGTGCATACCGCTTGACAAATTATCTGTTTGATATGGGACATACCAAAATCGGTTATGTTGGAACAATTCTTGCAACAGGTTCTATTACAGACCGTTACTTAGGATATGTGAAATCTTTGTTAGAGCATGGTGTGCAGCCGAGAGAAGACTGGGTAATCAAAGACCGAGATGTGGAAACCGGAAGAATTGATGAAGTAAACATGATGGAACTTCCAGAGGATATGCCAACTGCATTCTTATGTAACTGTGATTTGACAGCAAGCTTTATGGTGAGAAAGCTTCATGCAAAAGGTTATAAGATACCAGAGGATATTTCTGTGGCAGGCTATGATAACTATCTGTTTCCGGGATTATGTGACATTCCGCTTACTACCTACGAGGTTGATATGAAAGAGATGGCGAGATGCGCAATTAACACACTGATTAAAAAAATCGGTGGAGAGAGCTACCGCCAGGGCATTCATATTGTAGAAGGTCATATGGTAATTAAAGACAGCGTAAAGAAGATTACAGAATAAAAAAGAGTTCTGCTTGCAGAAATCTTGGCGCCTGCGCGACGCTTCTAAAACCGCTTCCTAGAATGGGAAGCGGTTTTTTGTCTGTCTGTATTGAAGTGGAGTAACACCGGTATCTTCTTTAAAAAGATTAATAAAGTGCGTTGTATTTGGTATGCCGACCATAGAACCAATCTTATGAACTGTATATGGGGAATTGGTCAGCAAATCCTTTGCCTGTCTGATACGGACGGCGTTTAGGTACTGCAGAGGAGAAACACCGATATATTTGGAAAAATCTCTACAAAGCCTGTATTTACTGATATTAAGGCTTTCTTCTAAGTCATTTAAATTATGATTCTTGTCATATTCCTCATCAAACAGAACTTTCATCTGATACACATGCGCCGGAAGTGCAGAGAAGGAAGCGTTTTTGGCAGAGGAAATATAAATCAGCTCCGTAAAAATATCACATAAAAACTTTGCAAGGTAAAAAGCTCCATCGGCAGAATTTGCTGCCAGCATATGGTCAAGCTGCTTCATGGTGTGAAGCAGGTAGGAATCCGGCTCATCTGGCTGAAAGAAAAACGACTGCGTTTCATCTATGTCAGAAACTATTTTTTGAAAATAGACTGACAGGCAGTCACCGGATAAAAAGTATAGCTGATAAGAAAATGGTGTTTTATCTGTTTTAAATTGAAGTGCTTCTTCGGCAGAAAGGAAAAATAACGCTCCTTTTGAAGCTGTAAAGCTTAAAGAACCGACCGAAAAAGTACCAGCACCTTCTGTTACGAGTATTAGTAAAGTTAAAATAAGTTAAAAAGAATGACGTTTTATCTTAAAAACAGGGTAAATTATCCCTAAAGTACTATACAAAATAGACTAAAAACGGGTTAAAAAATTGTTAAAAAGGTCAAAAGTGGCAAAAAACGCAAGAAACAGTGATATATAGCAATAATAAGTGATGACTAAAAAATAAAATAAAATATAATTAAATTAAGTTACAAAACAGGTAACAAATAAAAGGAGGATATTTACTATGAAACTGAAAAAAGTTTTAAGCCTTGCATTAGTTGCAGCAATGACACTCAGCATGGCAGCATGTGGCTCAGAAGAGAAAGAGAGCAACACAACAAACAACGCGAACACAGAAAGCAATGTTAGCGGAAACGATGTAGCTTCTACAGAAGAAGCAGCAGGTACAACTGAAGAAAAAGAATTAAGCTACGCTAACATTACATTGGGTGAGGACTACACAGATATTACAACAACAATTCATGTGTTCAACCAGAGAACAGATATGGCAGATGCAGATTACGCTGGAACAAGCTGGGAAGAGTACATCGCAGCATTCAACGAAATGTATCCAAATATCACAGTAGAAGTTGAAACAGATTCTAACTACGCAGACAGCGCACTTCTTCGTTTACAGAGTGGTGACTGGGGCGACGTAATGATGATTCCAGCAGTAGACAAAGCTGACCTTTCATCTTACTTCTTACCATTCGGTTCATTAGACGAAATGGAAGCAGAAATCAACTTCGCAAACACATGGGAATATGAAGGATTAGTATACGGTGTTCCTTCAACAGGTAATGCAAACGGTATCGTTTACAACAAACGAGTATTTACAGAAGCTGGTGTTACAGAAACACCAAAAACTCCAGAAGAGTTTATCGCAGCTCTTGAAGCAATCAAAGCTTATGATGAAAGCATTATTCCACTTTACACAAACTATGCTGATGGCTGGCCAATGGAACAGTGGGATGGAATGATTTCCGGAACAACAGGTGATGCTACATACATGAATAATGTATTATTACATGAATCCAACCCATTCAGAGATTACGGCGATAGCACACATCCATATGCATTATTCAAGATTCTTTACGATGCAGTTGCTAACGGTTTAACAGAAGAAGACTATTCAACAACAGCTTGGGAAGATTCTAAGGGTATGATTAACCGCGGTGAAATCGCAACAATGGTACTTGGTTCTTGGGCTTATACACAGATGGTAGACGCTGACGTACATGGTGAAGATATTGGTTATATGCCATTCCCAATCACAGTAAATGGAAAACAGTATGCTTCTTCTGGTGCTGACTACAGCTTCGGTATCAACGTAGATGCAGATGAAACACAGCAGGCAGCTTCTATGGTATTCGTTAAATGGATGACAGAAGAATCTGGATTCTCTTTCAACGAAGGTGGTATTCCAATCGCAGCTGATGATACAGAATATCCATCTGCATACGCAGAATTTACAGATGTTGAATTCGTAGTAGACGAAGCAGCAGCTGCTGGTGAAGAAGACTTATTAAATACATTAAACTCTGATTCTGGTTTAATGATTAACGCTGGCGGTAAAGACAAAACACAGTCTCTTATCGAGCATGCAGCAAACGGCGACATGACATTTGATGAAGTTATGGACGAGTGGAATGCAAAATGGTCTGAGGCACAGGCTGATAATGGAGTAGAAACAAACTAATTTGTTAATTGGAGTCAGAGGAGTACTCCTCTGACTCTCTTCCATAAATGAGAAAGGTTAGGTTATTGATATGGCAGCTACAGCGGTAGATACGAAGAGCAAGAAAAAATTCAATTTCCGAAAATGGGTAAAAAGTAGAAAAGGACAGCAAACATTAATTATTCTCGCATTTATAATAATCCCGCTTACTCTGCTGTTTGCTTTCACATACTTACCATTCGGAGAAATGGTGAAGTTTAGCTTTTATAAAATGAAATACTCTACACCAGAGGAAAAACGTGTATTTGTTGGATTAAAAAATTATATCGATGTATTTACAGATAAAGAAATTTTATCTTCTTTGAAAACTAGTCTTTATTATATGGTAGGTTCAGTGGTACAGCTGGCATTAGCTCTTTATCTTGCAACAATGTTGAGCTTTAAGACAAGAGGTGGAAACTTATTCAAAGGATTGATGTTCTTTCCATACTTAATCAGTGGTATTGCAATTGGATTTATCTTTAAATATTTCTTCACAAGAGGTTATGTATTTGATTCAATTTTAGGCCTCTTAGGATTTAACATGGAAAATCTTCCGTATTGGCTGAAAGACCAGAGCATTAATAACTGGTCATTGGTAGCCACCTCCGTATGGCGTTATTTTGGTAACAACATGGTTTTATTTATCGGTGCAATCATGTCAGTAGATGCCGAAATGTATGAAGCAGCAGAGTTAGACGGTGCAAATAAATTTCAGCAGTTTATACATATTATTCTGCCAAGTATTAAAACAATCGTAACATTAAATGTAATTTTATCCATCACAGGTGCATTAAGTGCATTCGAACAGCCATATGTAATCACAGATGGTGCGAATGGAACAGCAACCTTCTTTATTAAGATGAACACAATTGCACATACCAACCAGAAGGTCGGACTTGCATGTGCGATGGCAGTTGTACTGTTAGGACTTATCTTAATTTGTACGTTATTACAGAAACTCTTCTTCAAATATGTATATCGTAATGCAGACCAGGATGATGAGGTCATCTCAAAAGAAGAGAGAAAACGTAGAAAAGAACTGAAAAAGCAGCAGAAACAGCTCGCAAAAGCAGAAAAGAGGGCAGTTTAATGAATAAGAAGAGAAGAAAACATTACTCAATAGGAGCAATTATCTGGGGAATTGTTAAATATGCATCATTGATATTTTTCTCACTTGCATCCGTTATTCCAATTATTTCCTGCGTTATTACTGCATTTAAAACAGAAGAAGAATATCGTTCCACAAGTGTTATGACATTACCGGAAAGCTGGTTAAACTTTGATAACTTTATCACTGCTGCTAGTAAAGCAAACATGGGTAGAGCATTTGTCAATTCCGTTGTCGTAATGATTTGCGTATTAATCGGTGCAGTAATCATTGGTACACAGCTCGCATATGTATTAAACCGTTTCAAATTCCCAGGAAATGGACTGATTCGTAACTTATTCTTATTTGCTTCACTTTTACCAGGTGTTGCAATGCAGATTACCGTATATCAGATTATGCATGACCTCGGATTTATCAACCACTTATATGGTTACATCATCATGATGATGGGTACAGACGTTATTTCAATTTACATTTTCATTCAGTATATGGAAAATATTCCGGTTTCCTTAGATGAATCCGCAATTATCGACGGAGCTTCTTACTGGAAGATTTACTGGAAAATCATGCTTCCATTATTGAAACCGGCAATTGTAACATCTTGTATTTTAAAAGGTGTAAGCGTTTATAACGAATACTACGCAGCAAACCTTTATTTAACAAAACCAGACTTAAAGACAATGGCAATTTCACTTTATACCTTTACAGGTCCTTTAGGAAGCGATTACAACCTCATTTGTGCAGGTGTTATCATTTCCCTGCTTCCAGCACTTATCGTATTCGTATTATGTCAGAAGCAGATTTACAGTGGAATTACAGCAGGAGCAGTAAAAGGCTAAATTCAAATGCCTCAGACAGAATATTTTTACTACAGGGGAGCAGGCAAAGGCATGGAAATAAGGAGAGATAGAAGCATGGAAAAGCAGTTAGCAGTCGAAGTAAAAGAACATCTGCTGCAGAAAATCGTCCCATTCTGGAGAAACTTAAGGGATGATGAAAACGGCGGTTATTATGGCTGGCTTTCATACGATTTGCAGTTAGATAAAAAGTCAGTAAAGGGCTGCATTTTAAATAGCAGAATTACCTGGTTTTTTTCAAATGCATATACATTATACAAAACAGGAAAAATTACCGATACAGACTGTCTGCTGGCAGGCTTTTCCGGCAAAGATTTGCTGGATGAAGCAAAGCATGGCTATGAATTTTTGAAAAAATTCTGTCTGGATAAAGAAAATGGTGGAATCTTCTGGTCGTTAAATTACGATGGAACACCAGAAGATACTACCAAACATACCTACAATCAGGCGTTTAGTATTTACGCACTGGCATCCTATTATGAGGCATCCGGTGACATCGAAGCATTAAAGCTTGCATTTGATTTATTCCGTCTGATTGAGGAACGTTGTACAGACAGTGTTGGATATCTGGAAGCCTTTACGATTGATTTCAAGCCAGAATCAAACGAAAAGCTTTCTGAAAATGGTGTTATGGCAGATAAAACGATGAACACACTGCTTCATGTATTTGAAGCATATACCGAACTGCTTCGCGTTTCACAGGCTGCATTAACAGATAGTAAAGAACTTGCAGCATTACAGCAGGCAGATATGGTAAGAGTGAAAGAGCGTTTGACCTGGATGATGGACATTTTTGCAGAGAAGGTTTATAACCCGAAGCTTTGCAGACAGGAAGTATTTTTTGATGCAGAATACAACAGCATTATTGATTTACATTCCTATGGACATGACATTGAAACAGCATGGCTGGTTGACAGAGGTGTTGAGGTATTAAATGACACCCATTATGAAGAAAAAATGCTTCCAATTACAAAAGCATTGACCGCACAGATTTATAAAATTGCATTCGATGGACGTTCTTTAGCAAATGAATGTGAAAAAGGTGTGGTAAATGAGCACCGTATCTGGTGGGTGCAGGCGGAAGCAATGGTAGGCTTTTATAATGGCTACCAGAAAACACCAGAGAAAAAAGAGTATTTAGAAGCAGCAGTACATATCTGGGAATTTATCAAAGAATATGTCGTGGATAAACGCGAAGGTTCTGAGTGGTTCTGGGAAGTAAACCCGGACGGAAGCCCAATTGAAGACAGACCAATCGTAGAACCTTGGAAATGCCCATACCACAACGGAAGAATGTGCATGGAACTGGTGAAACGAATTGCGTAATTTAAGAAAATAGGAGAACAACGATGTTACATAATAGATATTTTGTAGAGTTAGAAAAGCAGGAGAAGCTTTTAAACCGAAAAAATGTAAAATCTGATTTTTACAACGGCGTATATGACCGCTATGAGTATCCGGTATTAACAAGAGAGCATATTCCATTGACATGGAGATATGATTTAAACCCAGAGACAAACCCATATTTTATGGAGCGTCTCGGAATCAACGCAGTAATGAATTCCGGAGCAATTGAATTAAATGGAAAATATTATCTGGTTGCAAGAATCGAAGGAAACGACAGAAAATCTTTCTTCGGTGTTGCAGAAAGTGATAACGGAATTGATGGTTTCCGTTTCTGGGATTATCCAATCTTATTAGATGATGTATGCCCGGAAGAAACAAATGTATATGATATGCGTCTGACAAAACATGAAGATGGTTACATCTATGGTGTGTTCTGTTCAGAAAGCAAAGACACAAGTACAAACGACCTTTCCGCAGCAGTTGCAGCAGCAGGTATCGTTCGTACAAAGGATTTAAAGAAATGGGAGCGTTTACCAAACCTCGTAACTTTAAATTCTCCACAGCAGAGAAACGTAGTACTTCATCCTGAATTTGTAGATGGAAAATATGCATTCTACACAAGACCAATGGATGATTTCATTGAAACAGGAAGTGGCGGCGGAGTTGGATTCGGACTTTGCGATGACATCACACATGCAGTTATCGACGAAGAGAAAATGACCAGCCTTCGTAAATACCACACAATTACAGAAGCAAAGAATGGTGCAGGTGCAACACCTATTAAAACAGAAAAGGGATGGATTCACATTGCACATGGTGTGCGTAATACAGCAGCAGGTCTTCGTTATGTTATTTACGCATTCGCAACAGATTTAAATGACCCATCCAAAGTAATCGCAGAGCCATCTGGTCTTTTAATTGGACCAAGAGGCGAAGAACGTGTTGGTGATGTAAGCAACGTTGTATTCACAAACGGTGCAATTGTAAATGAAAATAATGAGGTATTCCTCTACTATGCATCTTCTGATACAAGAATGCATGTAGCAACTACCACAATTGATAAATTAGTCGATTATGTATTCAATACTCCACAAGACCCAGGACGTTCTGTAGAGTGTGTAGCACAGAGATGTGAATTAATCGAAAAGAACTTAAAGTTTTTAGCAAACCAGAAATAAAAATCGTCACAGCAGGTGGCAGAAATGAGGAAAAAATATGAGCAAATATAAGATGATTAGCCCAGAAGTTCCAAATGTACCTTGGCAGGAAAAGCCAGCAGAGTTCATGGGAGCTCCAGTTTGGAGATATAATGAAAACCCTATTATCGGACGTAATCCGGTAAAAGGAGTTGCAAGAATTTTTAACAGCGCCGTTATGCCATATGGCGATGAATTTATCGGCGTATTCCGCGGAGAGCAGACAAATGGTATCCCATACATCTATATGGGAAGAAGCAAAGATGCAATCCACTGGAATTTTGATGAGGAAAAAATCAACTTTATTGATGAAGACGGGAAACCTTTTATGCCAGTATACGCATATGACCCTCGTCTTGTAAAAGTAGAGGACACCTATTACATTATTTGGTGTCAGGATTTTTATGGTGCGGCTATCGGAATGGCAAAAACAACAGATTTCAAGACATTCACAAGAGTGGAAAACCCTTTCCTTCCATTTAACAGAAATGCTGTGTTATTCCCTAGAAAAATTAACGGCAATTTCATGATGCTCTCTCGTCCATCCGATAGCGGACACACACCATTTGGTGACATTTTCTTAAGCGAAAGCCCAGACCTTACTTACTGGGGAAAACATAGACACGTAATGGGCAAAAGCTCAGAGTGGTGGGAATCCTTAAAGATTGGCGGCGGTGCTGCTCCAATCGAAACATCCGAAGGATGGCTGTTATTCTATCATGGTGTAAGTGGAACATGTAACGGATATGTATATTCCATCGGTGGAGCAATCTTAGATATTGATAATCCATCCATCGTAAAATATCGTTGCGAAAACTTCCTTTTAACACCAGAAGAGTGGTATGAGGAACGCGGATTTGTACCAAACGTATGCTTCCCATGCGCAACCATTCATGATTCTAAATCAGGAAAAATTGCAATTTATTATGGTGCTGCAGACAGCTATGTTGGTCTTGCGTTTACAGAATTAGACGATATTATTGATTACATTAAAGAAAACAGCGTAGTAACAACATCTGATACAGAGATTGGAAGACGCTAATAGAGTGTGCTTATTACCAGACTGCCTGCAATTTATATTGCAGGCAGTTCTAAGTTAAGGAACATGAAATGCATTTGGTATGGGGAATTGATAAAGATAGAGAGGCTTAGAAAAAATGAGAGTATATGCAGACAATGAAATGCTGGATTATTGTGGAAGAATTGATTTTTCAGATAAAAGTGCACCTGTTTTTATTTACCCTTGTACTTGTGTGAAAATGAAATTTAAAGGAACATCCGTAAATGTTGTGCTTCGTAATAAAAGTCAGTATTGGGACAATTACATGGGCGCAGTTTTGGATGGAGAACAGATTCGCGTAAAATTAAGCGCGGAGGATGAGATAAAAACCTACAAGATAGATGACGGGTTAGAAGATACTGAACATGAATTGCTTTTCTTTAAACGCCAGGATGCCTGTCATGTGGTAGAGTTTTATGGCTTTGAATTAAATGAGGGGGCTAAGGTGTTACAGGTAACTGGAAAAAAGAAACGCCGGATTGAAGTATATGGGGATAGTGTTTCTGCTGGTGAGGTTTCTGAGGCAGTAGAATATGTAGGAAAAGAAGACCCAAAGCATAATGGGGAATATTCAAATTCATGGTATTCCTATGCATGGATAACCGCGAGAAAATTAGATGCAGATATTCATGACATTGCGCAGGGTGGAGTTGCATTATTAAATGATACCGGATGGTTTTTCGCTCCGAATTACATCGGAATGGAACAGATTTATGATAAGCTTTCTTACAATCCGGCATTAGGAGAGATTAAAAAGTGGGATTTTTCGAAATACCGTCCACATGTAGTAATTGTGGCAATTGGTCAGAATGATAACCACCCACAGGATTATATGGCAGAAAATTATAACTGTGAAAAAGCTGTTTACTGGAGAAAAAGCTATAAGCAGTTTATTGAACAATTACGGGAACAATACCCGGATACAGAGATTATTCTTACAACGACTATCTTAAAACATGATGCAGCATGGGATAAGGCAATTGATGAAGTTTGTAAAGAATTAAATGATGAAAAAATACATCATTTTTATTATAAGGAAAATGGTGTTGGAACACCAGGTCATATCAGAATACCAGAGGCAGAAAAAATGGCGGAAGAACTTGCGGCCTATATCGAGACACTTGGGGAAAATATCTGGGAGTCTGAAAAATAGAGTATGTTGAAGCTTGCAAAATTTTGCAGGTATTTTGGAAAGGCAGGGTTATAGATATGAGTATCAATAGAGAAGGAGCAATTGCAAACAGAGGAAATCTCGCGCGCATGAAAAAATTAATGAAGCGTGCATTAGATGGTGAAAGATTAGTGATTGGTTTTATTGGAGGCTCGATTACACAAGGCTCATTAGCAACACAGCCGCAGTTATGTTATGCGTATCATGTATACGAATGGTGGAAAAAAACGTTTCCAAAATCAGAATTTGTGTATGTGAATGCGGGAATCGGAGGAACAACGTCACAGTTTGGTGCAGCCAGAGTAGAAGAGGATTTACTTCGTTACCGTCCAGATTTTGTTATTACAGAGTTTTCCGTAAATGATGACAGCAATGCACATTTTTTAGAAACATATGAGGGACTTGTCAGAAAGATTTATCAGTTTGAGACAAAGCCGGCAGTCTTATTGGTACACAATGTATTTTATCATACCGGAGGAAATGCACAGTTACAGCATGCGAAAATCGGACGGCATTATCAGCTGCCATGTGTCAGCATGCAAAGCAGCATTTATCCTGAGGTTGTGGCAGGAAGAATTGATAACAGAGACATCACACCGGATGATTTACACCCGGATGATGCAGGACACGAGCTGGTGGCATCTGTGATTACTTACTTTTTAGATAAAGTACTGCTTGCAGTCGATGAAGTGGAAGCAGAAGTAAATGAGATGCCAATGCCATTGACTTCCAATAGTTATGAAGCATGTACCAGATATCAGAATGATAATTATAAGGCAGCCTGCCGGGGATTTGTACCGGATGAAAGTGAGCAGGAGGGAATTACAGACTGCTTTAAAAATGGCTGGGTGGCAAGCGAAAAAGGCGCAAAGATTTCTTTTGAAATAGAAGGAACTGGAGTATCCGTACAGTATCGTAAGTCTGTGAAAAAGCCAGCACCAATCGCAGAAGTCGTAGTAGACGGTGATTATAAAAACGCCGTACGTCTGGATGCAAACTTTTATGAGGATTGGGGCGACAAACTGGAGTTAGATACGATTACAGAGCATATGACAGCCGGAAAACATACAGTAGAAATTTCTTTAGTAGAAGCACATGCAGATGATGCAGTACCATTTTATCTTGTATCCGTCATTGCAGCGGAAGGCGGAAATTAGAAAAAAACATCAAAAAACAGGTATAATCAAAAAGAAACTTGTAGACAGAACAAAAATATATTAAGATGGGAAAAGATTAGCAAAAGGAGATGTGTATGTTTCGAGATGATTTTGTTTGGGGCGTTGCAGCAAGTGCCTATCAGGTAGAAGGAACAGAAGCTAGCGACGGAAGAGGAAAATGTGTCTGGGATACGTTTGTGGAAGAAGGCAGGGTATTTGAAAAGCAGACAGCAGATGTCAGCTGTGACCAGATGCATCATTATAAAGAAGATTTTGCATTAATGCGTAATCTTGGAATTAAGGCATATCGTTTTTCTGTAAACTGGGCGAGAATTCTGCCGGAAGGAACAGGAAAAGTAAATGAAAAGGCAATTGCCTTATATCGTGATATGATTCTTACCATGAAAAAGAATGGAATTACACCATATATGACACTGTTTCATTGGGAATTTCCACAGGCACTTTATGAAAAAGGCGGCTGGCTGAATGAACAGGTTGTAGAATGGTTTGGCGAATATGCAAAGGTGGTTGCAGAGAATTTCTCAGATATTTGTGAGAATTATTTTACGATTAATGAGCCACAGTGCGTGGTTGGTTTGGGACACTTAAGTGGTGTACACGCACCGGGAGTGAAGCATTCCATTAAAGACACTTTTCAGATTGCACACAATCTGATGAAAGCACATGGCCAGGCGGTTATCAATTTAAGAAAATATGCAAAGCAGCCAATTAAAATTGGTTATGCACCAACAGGCGGTGTTGCTTATCCTTATACAGATACACCAGCAGATATTGAAGCAGCCAAAAAAGTTTACTTTGGATTTTATAACCCGATAGATAACTGGACATGGAATATTTCCTGGTTTTCTGACCCGGTATTTTTAGGTCATTATCCAGAGGAAGGATTAGAAAAATTCAAAGATTATCTTCCAGAAATCACAAAAGAGGATATGGAGTTAATTCACCAGCCGCTTGATTTCATGGGACAGAATATTTACAATGGCTATTTTGTACGTGCCGGAGAGAATGGAGAGCCGGAATTTGTAGAGCGCGCACCGGGATTTCCAAAGACAGGCACTGACTGGCCGGTAACACCAAAAGCATTTTATTATGGAATTAAATTTTTAACAGAACGATACAAAGTACCTCTTTATATAACAGAAAATGGAATGAGCTGTCATGATAATGTATCGGCAGATGGCAGGGTGCATGACTCAGACAGAATCACATTTTTAGATTCTTATATCGGAATGATGCAAAAGGCAGTCGATGAGGGCGCAGATGTGCTAGGTTATTTCCTCTGGTCCTTTACAGATAATTTCGAGTGGGAAAAAGGCTATAAGGAGCGTTTTGGTATCATTTATGTAGATTATCAGAATCAGAGAAGAATCGTAAAAGATTCCGCTTACTGGTATCAGAAAATAATAGAGACAAAAGGAGCAGCATTAACAATGAATCAGACTAGCAAGGAAATTTTATTTTTGAATCCAGTGTGTACACACAATATCTGGGGCGGAAGCAGACTCCGCGAAGACTTCGGTTATGAAATCGAAGGAAACGACATAGGAGAGTGTTGGGGTATTTCCGCACATCCAAACGGAGATGGCAGTGTAAAATACGGCACATTTGCAGGCGAAAAGCTTTCAAAAGTGTGGAAAGAGCACCCGGAAATTTTTGGAAATGTGGATTATGACCGTTTCCCATTACTTATCAAGATTATTGATGCAAAAGATGATTTAAGTATTCAGGTACATCCAGAAGATGATTATGCAATGGAGCATGAAAATGGTTCTTTTGGAAAGACAGAATGTTGGTATATCTTAGATTGTTCCAAGGATGCAACACTTGTTGTCGGACACAATGCGAAAACAAAAGAAGAATTAGAGGACATGATTCATGGAGGCCGCTGGAATGACTTTATTCGTGAACTTCCAGTGAAAAAAGGTGACTTCATCCAGATTGACCCAGGTACAGTTCATGCCATCAAAGGTGGTATTTTACTGCTTGAGACACAGCAGAACAGCGACATTACCTATCGTGTTTATGATTATGACCGTCTTTCTAACGGAAAACCACGTGAGCTTCATGTAGAAAAGAGTATTGATGTTATCACAGTTCCTGCAAAATCAGCAGAAGACAGCATCAAATCTGTTCTTTATAATGAAAAAACAGGTGCTTTTGCAAAGAATCAGTTAAATGAAATGTATTCCTGCAAATATTATAAAGTATTCCGTTTAGAATTAGATGGAAAGACAGAATTTGAACAGTGTTATCCATTCCTTAACATGACTGTTACCGAGGGCGATGGTATTGTGAATGGCCAGCCAGTGAAAAAAGGCGACCACTTTATTCTTCCGAATGGATTTGGAAAAGTAGAAGTGCAGGGAACAATGGAAATCATTGCTTCGACTGTATAACAAATAAAATAAGGGTTGTAAAAATCATTTCGTAGTGTTTGTGATGTCATAATTTGCTTTATCGGAAATTTGAAACATTCGCATGGAATCTTTTATAAGGAAAAGTTTTAAGAACGTTGGATAAAAACCTAGAAATTCTCTGCTTTTTCCGATGAATAAACGTTTTGTGTCCGCTCATTGCGTTTTACACCCACAGTCAAAAGTGTCCGCATTGGAACGGAAATTTCGGACTACAGCTTTCAAGTACATCTAGCAGGACGGCTTTGGCAAAGTCAATATTAGAATCCGGCTACCGCAAAGGAGGGCGTTACGTTATTTTCTAATTCACGTAATGTTCTCCTGCGTCCGCCGGATTCCGTTTTGTCAAAGCCGCCCTGTAAGATGTACTAAGAAACCTGAGAAACGCAAATTTCCTTGTTCCATGCGAACACTTTTTGTGGGTGTAAAGACCTTGAGCGGACATAAAATATAACGATTTCATCGGAAAAAGCAGTAGCATTTCAGGTTTTTTGACACGTTCTTAAAACTTTTTATTGTTGAAAGAATCCATGCGAATGACGTAAACTTGTGATAAAGCAAATTATGACAATATACAGTTACGAAATGATTTTTACAACCCATGTTTGAATTTTAACAAACATAAAAGTACATGACGATATAGTGGCAGATGCTTCCGGCAAGTACGAACAGGTGGAAGACTTCGTGGCTTCCAAAGCTCTGATGCTTTTTGTTAAAAATAGGAAGCTTTAATGCGTAAATCACACCGCCAATTGTGTAAAATATTCCGCCTGCAAGCAGCCACAGAAAGGCTGGAATAGAGAGATTTTCAATAATATTTCCCATACCAAGCACGCACAGCCAGCCCATTACAATGTAAATGACACTGGAGAACCATTTTGGACAATTAATCCAGAATAATTTAATTAAAATACAGATAATTGCAGTTCCCCAGACAAGAGCACAAAGCCAAGGGCCGATGCTGTCTTTTAAAGTAATTAAGCAGATTGGTGTATAAGTGCCTGCGATTAATACCGGAATCATCATGTGGTCCCATTTTTTTAAAATGCGGTTTAAATTCACACCAATGCCAAAGGCATGGTAGGTGGAGCTTGCTGCATAAAGAAGTATCATGCTGAGCATGAAAACTGCCATCGCGTAAAAATTGGTGGAATTATGGGATAAAGCTGTTTTAACGAGTAAAGGCGTTGTTGCAATTAATGATGCAATCATGCCAATATAGTGGGTAAGTGCACTCCAAGGGTCTCTAATTTTGATTGTCATATATAAACCTCCTACTATGATAAATAGAAATATAAACTTTGTAACGTAGTATTAAAAACTATGTAATGAAGTAAGTGTAGCACTAGAATTTGTATTATGCAATATGTTTATTCCAATTTTTTAGAAAAAAAGTAGTAAAATGAAGTAAAAAGTGTTGCCAAGCCACGCTTTTAGAGATACTCTGCATATAAGAATATCCTGAAAAAAGAAAGGCTGTAATTATGGAATACCAGACATTGACACATACCTTTGAACCTGTGTACGATAAAGATTCAAAAATATTAATATTAGGAAGTTTTCCTTCTGTTAAATCCAGAGAAAATCATTTTTATTATGGTCATCCGCAGAATCGTTTCTGGAAGGTGATAGCGCGAGTTACTGATTCTCCTGTACCGGAAACCATTGAGGAGAAGAAGCAGCTTTTATTAAGCAATCACATTGCAATCTGGGATGTCATTGCAAGCTGTACGATTTTAGGCTCAAGTGATACTTCCATTAAGGATGTTGTGGTGAATGATTTTTCCAAAATTCTTCAAAATTCTTCGATTGAGCGGATTTATGTCAATGGCGGAAAAGCATATGAGCTATATCATAAATATGCAGAAAAGCAGACAAATATACAGGCAGTAAAGCTTCCATCCACAAGTCCTGCCAATGCAGCATGGAGTATTGACAGACTTTGTGAGGCTTGGAGTAAAATCGAAATCTGAAATTTAGGCTGCGTCCCCAGATTTCGAAATTTAGGCTGCGTCCCTAAATTCCGAAATCCAGGGACGCAGCCTAAATTTCGTTTTGTGACAAAGTCACAGATAAAAATAAGAAAATGGGTATACTAATAATCAACAGATAAAGAAAAGGAGAAAAACCTATGGCAGCATTACATTTAACAAAGGACAATTTTGAAAAAGAAGTTATGCAGGAAACAAAACCGGTTTTAATTGATTTCTGGGCAGCCTGGTGCGGACCATGCCAGATGCTTTTACCAACTATCGAAGAATTAGCAGATGAAGTAACAGATGTGAAAATCTGTAAGGTAAACGTGGATGAAGAACCAGAGCTTGCAGAGCGTTATCAGATTTTAACCATTCCAACCTTACAGTTTATGAAAAATGGACAGGTGGTAAGCAAGCAGGCAGGAGTGAAATCAAAAGAGGAAATCAAGAAAATGATGCAGGAATGAAAAGAAAGTCCCCCAAATTAAAAGCCAGAAATAAAAACATTCTTCAAATTGTTAGATTTTATATGTATCCCCCTTTACTGGACAAAATCCAGCAAAGGGGTTTTTCAGAGAAAGGAGTCTGAGTGACAAAAAATCTAATTGTCAGAAAATTCATCCTAAGATATAATAGGTATATATTTAAGAAAAAAGTACTAGTTATGTGTGCGAAAAATAACAGCCGGCAGGAATTGTAATAAAGAAACATAGCGGTCGAAATGAGAAGTATGGGGGAACAGGATATGTATCATATTGCAATCGTTGAGGATGAAGCAGAATTTTCTGCGCAGTTACAGGAATACTTAAAGAAGTATCAGGAAGAAAATGACGTTCGTTTTAAAGTATCTGTGTTTTCGGATGGGGCGGAAATATTAGAGGATTATCAGCAGTTGTATGACATTATTCTTTTGGATATTGAAATGCCGCGTGTAAACGGCATGGATGCAGCAGAGCAGATAAGAAAAATGGATTCGGATGTTACGTTAATGTTTATTACGAATATGGCTTCTTATGCAATCCGCGGATACGAAGTTGGGGCGTTGGATTTTGTAATGAAGCCGATTAATTATTATACCTTTTCCATGAAGCTGACGCGCGTATTAAAGCGTACGAAGCAAAAGGAATTACAGCAGATTCTTTTAACACTTTCGGACGGAGTGAAAAAAATTGGTGTCAACCAGATTTATTATGTGGAAGTGCAGAACCGTATGCTTCATTATCATACGGATGAGGGAGAATATGTTGTGCGTGGAACAATGCAGAGTGTAGAGCAGATGCTTCTGCCGTACCCATTTATCAGATGCAACCACTGGTATATCGTTAATTTAAAACACGTATCGGAGGTTCGGAAAAATACAGCGGTGGTGGGCGGCCACGAGTTAGAGGTCAGCCGGAGAAACCGTACTGCATTTTTGAAAGCATTAACAGAGTACATGGGAGGAAATCCATAATGGAGATTAGATATCGGTGGATAGTTGCGTTTGCATTGTGGCTTAGCGGTATTCTTTATGTCAGAGGAATGGAGCGGCGTGAGGATTTTAAAAAGCGTGTATTTTTTTGCTCAGGCATATATTTTGCAGCGTGTATGCTGATAACTGTGCTGTTTGTCAAGATGCAGAGCTGGTTTGCGGTGGCAGCGCGTTTTTTAGGATTTTTCTATTTGATTTGTTTTCTGCATATCTGTTGGAATATTACCTGGTCGGTTGCCACGTATTATTCCGTATGGGGTTATATATCCTGGCAGTTGTTGTACGAAATCTGGATGATGATAGAAGGAGTGGAGAAGCCGCTTTTTCTGGAAAACAAAATCGCAGGCTGCATCATTTGTGGAGGAGTATTTGCAATTGGCTATCTGGCAGATGCATTTACACTTGCGAAGTGGATGCCGGAGGAAGGGCAGAAAAAAATTGGCCCAAGACAGCTTGTTTCCGCGCTTGTGATTTTTTTAACATTCGAAACAGTTGGATTTGCACCGGGAAATATTGAGATGAATCCGGGCGACGGACGCTGGGCGGTGTTATATCTGACACAGATTATGCTTGCTTTAATTTTATATTTACAGAGTGAGCTGTTTAAAAAGAGCAGCATGCGTCAGGAGCTTGCCGCGATGAATATGCTTTGGAAAAAGGAAAAGGAGCAGTACCAGCTTTCCAAAGAAAATATTGCGTTAATTAACCAGAAATGCCATGACTTGAAGCATCAGATACGTGCAATCCGCAACATGAGTAAAGAAGAGATTGATACTTATTTAGAGGAGATGGAGGATTCTATCCGCATTTA
This sequence comes from Roseburia sp., assembly GCA_045121975.1. Classification (GTDB taxonomy): domain Bacteria; phylum Bacillota; class Clostridia; order Lachnospirales; family Lachnospiraceae; genus Roseburia. The sequence continues at coordinate 20,575 of JBGVHB010000033.1, read as the reverse complement.
CGAGGCAATCGTGAAAACCGGAAATGAGGTTTTAGACACGATTCTTACCGAAAAGAGTCTTATCTGCAAGGAACGTGGAATTACGGTATCCTGTGTGGCAGACGGAAGTCAGATGGACTTTATCAACACCATTGATTTGTATGCAATTTTGGGAAATGCATTGGATAATGCAATGGAAGCGGTAGAAAAGTTTAAGCATCAGGAAAAACGCCAGATTGATGTTATGATTTACAGACAGCAGAATTTTCTTGTGATGAATATTATAAATCCGATAAAAGGCAGTCTGGTATACGAGGAGGAACTTCCAGTCAGCACAAAAGGAGATAATCGTTTTCATGGCTTTGGTTTAAAAAGCATACGCTATATTGTGAAAAAATATGATGGATTTTTAAATGTCAGTGAGGAAGACGGCTGTTTTTCCTTAAAGATACTGATTCCAATACCGAAGTCCACTTAGGTCATTTTTGTGACCACTTATGCAAAATCTATTGAAAGAGTAAGAAAAACTTTGTAATATTTCGTTAAATAGTACGAATTTACCACAAAGTTTTTCTTTTTTTTGTTGGATATGATGAAAAATAGAAAAAGACTGTAGGAAGTTTTCGTTGAAAAATAGGGAAGGGAGGAATGCAGAAAAATGAGAAGAGTACAGAAAATAATGGAAGACTGGATGTTTACGAATCAGAATGGAAAAAAACGTCCGGTGGATTTACCTCATACCTGGAATGCCATTGACGGACAGGACGGCGGAAACGATTATTTTCGTGGAACGTGTGTTTATGAGAAAACTTTTTCAAAGCCGGAGTTTTCCAGTGATGAATGTGTTTATCTTCAGTTTCATGGAGTCAACGCCAGTGCAAGGGTTTTCTTAAATCAGAAGGAAATCTGTTCCCACGACAATGGCTATTCTACATTCCGCATGGACATCACCGAAGAATTAAAAGAGCAGAACGAGCTTCGGGTTGAGGTCGATAATAGTGTAAATACAAGGGTTTATCCGCAAAAAGCAGATTTTACATTTTATGGTGGAATTTATCGGGATGTAGAGCTTTTAACTGCTTCTAAGGAGCACTTTGATTTGGACTATTATGGCAGTTCGGGCATAAAGGTAAGTACAGATGTGAAGGAGAAAACAGGAATTGTTCATATCATTACTTACACGAATGTGAAGGATTTAGAAGCAGCAGGCCTGCAGGTGACAATGCAGCTTAAGGATGCCAATGGTAATCTGGTCGAAGAAAAGATTGGCGGTGAAGTAACCTTTGAAGTGGAGAATGCGCATCTTTGGCGAGGTATCAAAGACCCGTATCTTTATACGGTAACCGCAGAGTTAAAGCGTGGGGATACTGTTTTAGATGAGGTTTCCCTAAAATGTGGAATCCGCACCATATCCGTTGACCCAGATAAGGGCTTTTTCTTAAATGGAGAGTCCTATCCGCTGCGCGGGGTATCAAGACATCAGGACTGGAAGGGCATTGGAAATGCCATTTCTTACGAGCAGATGGAGCAGGATATGGAATTGATTCGGGAGGTTGGAGCAAATACGATTCGTCTTGCACATTATCAGCACAATCAATATTTTTACGATTTGTGTGATAAATATGGAATGGTTGTGTGGGCGGAAATTCCTTATATTTCGGCACATATGCCGGAGGGAAGAAAGAATACCTTTTTCCAGATGAAGGAGTTAATTGTTCAAAATTATAATCATCCATGCATTGTTACGTGGGGACTTTCCAATGAGATTACGATTTCCGGAAAGCATCGTAAGGATATGCTTGATAACCACCATAAGCTGCAGGAATTTGTAAAAGAGTTAGACCCGAAAAGACCGACAACACTTGCCTGCTATGCGATGTGCGGACCGTTCCATCCGGTAACAAAGATTTCGGATATTGTAGCATGGAATCTTTATCTTGGCTGGTATGTACCGGGACTTTTCTTAAATGATTTATTTATGAAATTTTATCATTTTATCTATCCGAAGAGATGTCTTGGATATTCCGAATATGGCGCAGAGGGAATGCCAAATCTGCACAGTCCGAAGCCAAGACGTGGTGACCATACAGAAGAGTATCAGGCAAAATATCACGAATATATGCTGGAGTGTTTTGAAAGACATCCATTTTTATGGTCGACTTATGTATGGAATATGTTTGATTTTGCGGCAGATGCGAGAAATCAGGGTGGCGAACCGGGAATGAACCACAAGGGATTAATCACCTTTGACCGCAAGACGAAAAAAGACAGCTTTTATATTTACAAAGCATGGTGGAGTGAAGAATCTTTCGTTCACCTTTGCGGAAAGCGGTATGAATACCGTACAGAAAAAGTATCTGATGTTACTGTATATTCCAATCAGAAGGAAGTGTCGCTTTACAACAATGGAAGGCTGATTGAAACAAAGAGCGGTGAGCATGCATTCCATTTTAAAGTAACACTTGAGGCTGAGAATCACCTTGAAGTAAAAGCGGGGAATCTAAGCGATACAGCAACTATTTATAAAACGCAGACACCAAGACCGGAATACAAAGTACAAAAAGGAAAAAGCCAAAACTGGGTTTAGCAGTGAGCCAAGCAGACTGGCGAAACCCAGTGAAAAAAGCACCCCTACAGAAAGAAAAGAGGTAAATATGGACGAAAAGAAAAAAGAGTTTAAAACTCGTAAAAAAGCCTACAACAAGGCAAGAAGAAAAGCAACCAGACCTTGGAAGGGTTTGACTATCATAAGTGCAATCGTTGCAATTATTATGATTCCAGTGTGCGTAGTTGTTCATATGTTTGACAATACAGTTGCCGCTTTCGTTGGCGGAACTTTCTGGAAATTGGAAAATTCTGATGAACATGCCATGTACTATCAGTCAGATTTTGAAACAGCAGAAGAAATGGCAGAATATGGATTAGAGCTTTGTGAACTAGTAGAAGCAGAAGGTGCAGCTCTTCTTATGAATGAGAATAATGCGCTTCCATTAGCGGCTGGCTCAAAAGTAAGCTGTTTTTCCGGTTCATCCGTAAACATTGTTTATGGTGGAACTGGTTCAGGTAATATTGATGCATCCACAGCAAATACATTAAAGGATTCTTTAGTGAATGCGGGATTGGAAGTAAACACAACTCTTTGGGATTTCTACTTATCAGAAGATGTTGCACAGTATGCAAGATTTGATGGTGATTATACCAGCAATGCACGTGTAGGAGAAGTTCCTTGGAGCGTTTATCCGGAAGAGGTATTAAATTCCGTATCCGGTTATGGTGATGCAGCAATTGTTACTTTCTCACGTGTAGGTGGTGAAGGTGCTGACTGCAGCTACGGAGAGGTCAATTATCTTGCATTAAACGAAGATGAAAAAGTAATGTTAGAGAACCTCAAAGCGTTAAAAGAAGCAGGAACAATTAAGAAAATTATCGTTTTAATCAACTCTGCAAATGCATTACAGGTTGATTTCTTAAAGGATAATGCATATGGCGTGGATGCTTGTCTTTGGATTGGTGATGTTGGTATTTCCGGTATTGATGCAGTTGGTAAGATTATTGCAGGCGAAGTTGTTCCTTCCGGCAGTCTTGTAGATACTTATTGCTATGACAATATGTCTTCACCGGCAATGCAGAACTTCACACCAATTACATACGAAGGCTATGAAGAAGGCATTATTCCTGACAATGCAAAATCATATATGATTTATCAGGAAGGTATTTATGTTGGATACAAATATTATGAAACACGTTATGAAGATTATGTTATGGGAACAGGAAATGCAGGGGATTATACTTACAGCGACGATGTAGCATTCCCATTTGGCTTTGGTTTAAGTTATACAGAATTTGAATACAGTGACATGGCAGTAGAATATAACGCTTCTACAGACCAGTTTGAAGTGACTGTAAAAGTAACAAACGTTGGAGATACTTATTCTGGAAAAGAGACCGTTCAGGTATATTCACAGTCTCCATACACAGCATATGATATTGAAAATGGAGTAGAAAAAGCTTCTGTTGCACTTTGCGGATTTGCAAAAACAGATATCCTTGCTCCTGGCGCATCTGAAACAGTTACTGTTTATGTTGATAAGAGAGATTTAGCTTCTTATGATGCATACGGTGCAGGAACTTATATTTTAGATGATGGTTCTTATTATTTAACAGTTGCTACAGATGCACATAATGCAGTAAATAACACTTTAGCAGCAAAAGGCTGTACTGTAGAAAGCACAGATGGACGAATGGACACCGATGGTAATGCTGATTTAGTTTATATGTGGGAGCAGGAAACCTTTGATAAAACAACTTATGCAACTTCTTTAAACGGAACAGAAATCACAAATCAGTTTTCAGAATCTGACTTTAACTTATATTCTGGAAACGATGGACAGAGCATTACTTATTTAACAAGAAATGACTGGACAGGCACTTTCCCAAGCGAGACTACACAGCTTGCATTAACAGACCAGATGGCTCGTGACCTTCAGGATATCCAGTATGACCCGGCAGATTATGAATCAGTTATGATGCCAGCCTTAGGTCAGGATAATGGCTTAAAACTTGTAGATATGGTAGGTCTTGAATACGACGACCCTCAGTGGGATGATTTATTAGACCAGTTGACCTTCGATGAAATGGTAAGCTTAATCGGTGATGCATTCCATTGGACTATGCCAGTAGAATCCGTAGAAGCACCTGGTACACGTGAAGAAAACGGACCACAGGGACTTACCGCATCCTTACTTGGCTCTGATGCAACACAGTTAGAAGCAACTGCATTTACATCCGAAGACGTTATGGCAGCTACATTTAATGTAGATATCATGACAGAAATCGGAAGAGTCATTGGAAATAACTGCTTAAATGCAAACATTGCATGTTTATATGGACCAGGTAACAATATTCATAGAACACCATATGGCGGACGTAACTTTGAGTACTATAGTGAAGATGGATTTTTATCTGGAAAAATGAGTCAGTACGAAGTAGCCGCAATTCAGGCAAAAGGTGTTGACGTTGTAATGAAACACTTTGCATTAAATGACTGCGAACAGGACCGTATTGGACTTGGGGTATGGCTTGGTGAGCAGGCTGCCCGCGAGATTTACTTAAAAGCATTCCAAGCTCCATTTGAATATGGCGATGCAAACGGTGTTATGATGGCATATACCCGTTGGGGAACAACCTGGTCAGGTGGAAATAAGAATCTTGTAACAAACATTATGAGAGGTGAGTGGGGAAATAACGGAAAGAGCATTACCGATAACGTATTAACCACTTATGTAAATGGTGTAGATGGTGTTCTTGCAGGAACTTCTTACTTTGATGCAATGATGCCTTATGTAACAAATCTTCTTCCAAAATATGAGGACGACCCGGTTGTTGTATCAGCAATGAGAGAAGCTTGTCACCATAACTTATACGCACTTGCAAATTCTGTAGGTATGAATGGTGTTGGTGCAAATACAACGATTAAGGTAACAGAACCTACCGTAGTTACCATGTGTATGATTATTGCATGTGGATTTACATTCTTATTCTGCTTATCACTTGTATTATGGATTATTAAGAAACGTAAATTTAAAAAGAGCGAAATTTATATAAGCTATCAGGAATATAAGAAAGAATACAAAAACAGCACAAAACAGTAACAGAAAAACACCCCTTGCCGTTTTGCGGCAAGGGGAATTGTAGAAGGAAAGGTAAAATATGAGTCAGGAAAAAAAGACAGTATCAGTGAACCGAGCGAAAAATTACCAGTTAGTCCTGTTTCCATTTAACAATGGTGCGACGAACGTATATTATATTTTAACCTTAAACTTTATTGCATATTATGCAAATGGCGTACTTGGGCTTGCATTAATGTTTGCAACCACAATGGTAACAGTGATGCGTCTTTTCGATGCAGTAACAGACCCGATTATTGGTATGTTAATCGATAAGACCCAGACAAAATTTGGTAAGTTCCGCCCGTTTATGGTATTAGGAAATGCGATTATGGCGCTTTCCGCTATTTTATTATATTTTGGAACGCGAATTATATCTGCAGATATGATGTGGCTTCGTTATACATTATTTGTATTATTTTATGCATTATATGTCATTGGATATACTTTCCAGACAGCGTGTACACGTTCCGGTCAGACCTGTCTGACAAATGACCCGAAGCAGCGTCCATTATTTACGATTTTCAATACCATTGCAAGTCTGCTTGGTATGGGACTTGTACAGTTTTTAGCACCAATTCTTGAAGGAAAATTAGGGGGCTATAACAGCGCAAGCTTTTTTGATTTTATGATTCCATTAGCAATTATTGTATCTGCTGTTTTAACAGTGCTTGCAGTAATTGGTATATGGGAAAAAGACCGTCCGGAATTTTATGGTGTTGGTGGAAAACAGGAAAAAGTCAAAATCAAAGAATATATTGCAATTCTTGGTGCAAATAAAGAATTACAGCGCCTTATGGTTGCAGGTGCGGGAACGAAGCTTGCATTTTCCATTGCAACAAATATGACTGTATTATGTATGCTTTACGGAGCTATGATGGGCAATTACAGTGGATTATATCTTCCAATGATGATTGTTGGGTATGTTTTCTCTGTTCCATTTTTCCTTTTAACGGTGCGTACTTCGCAAAAACATGGACAGAAAGCTTCGTTAGTACGTTATACCACATTGGCATTGGTTATGTATGTTGGGGTATTGGTGCTTTTATTCCTGTGGCAGCAGGGAAGTGCAGCAACACTTTTATCCTTTAGCAGCATTAACCTTTATACCGTACTGTTTATTATTTTCTTTGGTGTTGGTTATGGTGCTTATTATGCAACGGCAGATATGCCGATTCCAATGGTTGCGGACTGTTCCGATTACGAAACCTTTCGTTCCGGACGCTACATTCCGGGAATTATGGGAACGTTGTTCAGCTTAGTGGATAAGCTGGTAAGTTCGCTTGGCTCAACAATTGTTGGAGCTGCCCTTGCAGTCATCGGAATTAAAACCTTGCCGGATGCTTCAACACCATATGCAGCAGGCATGAAAGGTGTGGTAATTGCATTATTCTGCGTGATTCCAATGTTAGCATGGGTTGCAACTTTATTTGCAATGAAAGGCTACAAGCTGACCGGTGCTCGCATGAAAGAAATCCAGGCAATCAATTTAGCACGTAAGCAGGCAATTGCAGACGGCATGAGCATGGAAGATGCTATGGAAAAATGGCAGACCATCGATGATGTCCCAGACGAATTCAAAATTTAGGGACGCAGCCTAAATTTCGAAATCTGGGGACGTAGCCTAAATTTCAAAAAATAGGGACGTAGCCTAAATTTCAAAAAACGGGACACAGCTTCAGGCGTAATTTCGTTTTTCGCGATTCGTTGAAATTTTATCAAATAAAAAGCTCTCAGCAATGAATTTTCAGTGCTGAGAGCTTTTGGTATGTTAGGATTTTTTCTTATATTGTTCTAGTTCTGCCTGCAATTGGGCAATAAAGTTATCTTTATCGGCGATAGTGGCATCTTTATCGGCGATAGTGGCATCTTTATCTGCAATAGTAGCATCCTTTTCTGCCATTTCAGCCATAAGTTTTGCAACGTTCCGTTCGTGCTCTTCTAAAAATATGTCAATATCTAAGACCAAAGATTCATCTGTCATATCATTTAGTTCCTCCATTTCACTATAATGAGAGTAGATATGGATATATAGTTTGTGCGTTAATTGCTTTAAAATCTGCGCATCATCATATGTAATATTACCTACTCGAAGGTTCTCATTGATACTTCCTACTATATCATTTTGAATTAAATTTTTCAACGCTGTTAAGTTTTGCGGGGAACGCTCTTTGCGAAGTAAGTCCCTTAGCTTTAGCAGCATAAAAGGAATTAAAATGACCATTTTTTTATCGTTTAATTCTTTTGTACTCGTTTCTAGGAGCTTGATAGCTGGAACGTGATAAAGAAAACTTCCCTGTGAACCGAAGTCTAGTGTTAAGACATAATTATCAGAGACGTTTGCATCAGAAGAAAGAAAAATAATTTTCGGTTCTGGAAAATGTAGAATGGAAATAGAATCTTCGTTCTCTCTTGTGCGGTTTGCGTGACTAAAACTATATTCAAATACGCGGAAAACAATATTTTCGTCCGCTGTCATCTGTGCTTCTAAATGATAACTGTGAGTTTCATTAATCGTAAGAATGGTGTCAGCCAGAATCCGTTTTAAATTTCGGTCTTCGAATTCTGTCCAGTTATAAGTGATTTTACTGTCAGTTGGATAGTCTGTGTCAAATAAACCATTGATAAGGTTAATCACAGACTTGGTGGAAAGGGTTAAGATTTTTTTGAAAATCTTATCGTAGATTTGATAAATAGATTTGCTCATATAAGCTGTCTCCTTTGTGATATGAATGATGTTAGAAAAGACAAAAAGTGTCTAAAATGCAGAAATGCACAAGGGTATCACCTCTTTCAAAAAGTATGGGAAAAATGAATTGTGAAATAAAACGTTACGTTTATTTCAAAGATTGCCTATAGGCAAAAATTGGCGAAAACGCCAAAGGATACAGTAAAAACTGCATAACATACGATGAGAAGTTATTGTTTACTCAAAGTATGAATGAAATGTTATTTGTAGCATTTTATCATAGAAAAGAATGAAAAGTAAAGATATGACTTAGAGATAATTGGAAACAGCTTCTTCAATGCAGCCTGATAAAAATAATTAGATAAATATGAAACCAGAATGCACTTTGTGACAAAGTCACAGAGCATGTCATTTTCTTTTGTTATGATAGGGGCATCAAGGAGGTCATTTATGAAAACAAAGAGAAAAATTAGATATGTAAAAGTGGATGAAAAACATTGCGCAGGCTGTGGCAGTTGTATGAAAGTTTGTCCGCGGGACGCAATACAGGTTCTAAGAGGAATTTATGCAGAGGTAGATATCGCAAAATGCGCAGGCTGTGGATTGTGTGAAAAAGCCTGTCCGGCATCTGTGATAGAGATTATACATGGGGAGGTGTCATAAATGGCAAAAACAAAAAAGAAGCGTTGGTATGACTATATGTGGATTGTTTCACTAACTTATTTAGTGCTTGGATTCGTAAATATATTATTTGCATGGCTTGGACTAATCTGTTTTATTGTTCCTCTTGCAATTGCAATTATGAAAGGCAGCAAATCATATTGCAACAAATACTGTGGCAGAGGACAGTTATTCGATTTGCTGGGAAATCAATTAAAATTATCTGCAAAAAGAGATATGCCAAAAGCATTAAAGAGCACTTGGTTTCGTTATGGATTTTTAATTTTTTTCCTTATAATGTTTGGAAATATGTTGTTTTCTACTTATCTGGTTTTTGCAAAGGTAAACAGTTTAAAAGAAGTAGTAAAGCTTCTATGGACGTTTAAACTGCCTTGGCATTTTGCTTATCATGGCACAATTTTTGCACCTTGGGTTGCCCAGTTTGCATTTGGTTTTTACAGTGTGATGCTGACTTCTACTGTGCTTGGCATGATAACGATGCTGCTTTTTAAACCACGTTCATGGTGTGTATATTGCCCAATGGGGACGATGACACAGGGAATTTGTAAATGGAAGCATCGAAATGATTTTTCCTAAATTTCAGATTTGAAAATTTACAGCAGCTTCCGCAGACTTTTTTTATCCAAAATCGTTATACCACCGCGAGACAATGCAAGATATCCTTCTTTTGAAAAATATTTTAGCATCCGGGAAACAACCTCTCTTGCAGAGCCTAAATATTTTGCAAGCTGCTCGTGCGTCATCTTTAGCTCATTTGAGCCGCTTTTATCCGATTCTTCGATAAGAAAAGCAGCGAGCCGTTTATCAAAGCTGGTAAAAAGAATCTGCTGCATTGCCCACATCACATCCGAAAAACGCTCCGTTGCCGTTTTATAAGAAAAGAGTTCCACATATACATTTTTCGCCGAAAGTTTTGCAAAGGTCTGCGCATTTAATTGCAGAACCTGGCAGTCAGAGTCAGCGTCCACGAATACGTCAAAATCAATAGCTTGTAAAACACAAGAGGCAGACAGTACACAGATATCGTCTGCCTCTAAACGATAGAGTGTTACTTCGCGTCCTTCATCAGAAAGCAGATAAGTGCGGATAGTTCCTTCTTTTACATAAAGAATGCCGGCACATTCCTGCATCGCATTATGAATTTCTGCTCCCTTTGCATAGGAAACAGAAATCGTATTCTCGAAAAATAAATCCTGTTCAGCAGCTGTTAAGTGCTGCCAAAAAGGCATGGAATTTATAATCAGATTTTTTTCTTCCGGTGATAACATATGTCTTCCTTTCCCTGCGTATTAGAAAGTTTTCATTGCTATGTTTAATATACCATTTTAAAGCCGCTTCTTCAATGCAGTTTGATAAAATAATTAGATGAATATCAAAATGAATGTTGACAGTATCCATATACAGTGCTATAGTCAAAATATCTAATTAGATAAATATCGAAATAAAATTGTTTGACGTAGTGCAGAATTGGAGGAAAATATGGAACAGTTTATTACTTATATTGACGAAACAACAGCAAAATTGCAGCAGGAAGAAAGAGAATTAGCAGCAACAGATAGAAAAGATGAATCAAATCTTATGAAAATAAGAATCAATGTCTATGGTATCTGCAAAACTTTATTTGAGGTATCACGAAAGCAGAATGCAGGTGAAGCGTTAAAGGAAGATTATTTGAAACGATTGACAAGGCTGCCGGAAAATTGGAAGATATCCTATGAAAAAGCAAAAGAGCACAATGATGTAGAAAAAATTGTGATAGAAGAAATTAAGCTTCAGACCTTAGAAGAAGTAAAAAATGAATTTTTAAAATGTTTTTAAAATAATTTTTTACACTTAATTTGAAAAAGTAACCAAATTAACAAAACAGACAGTCAGAAAGATGTGGTGAAAGCATGATAGAAGCAGATGCAATTAAATTATTTAAATGTCTGGCAGATAAGTCTAGATTACAGATTTTAAAATCATTGATACAGGAAGATATGTATGTGGAACGTCTTGCAGAGCGGTTAGGACTCACACCTGCAACGATTTCTTTTCATTTGAAAAAGTTAGAGGATGCGCAGGCGGTTACATCGTATAAGGAGCAGTATTATACAATGTATTCCATTCGTCAGGAAGTTTTTATGACAAATATTATTGATATTATCAAGGAAGAATCTGACGAAGCAAAGGAACAGCGGCAACGAGAGGAAGCCTACCGCACAAAAGTTATCAATGCATTTTTTGAGTATGGGAAGTTAAAAGCAATTCCTTCCCAGCGGAAAAAAGAGCGTATTTGTTTAGAAGAAATTGCAAAATCCTTTGAAATGAATAAAGGCTATGATGAAAAAGAAGTAAATGAAATAATTGAAGGATTTTTTGATGATTATTGTACCATCCGCAGGGATATGATTTCTGAAGGAATTATGAAGCGTGAAGGCACAACTTATGTGAGAAAACAGTAAAAATAGCGATAGAAATGACTATGGCTTAGAAATGAGGAGAAATGGAACAAAAATTAATCGATAAATTAGTAAGTGCAATGGAACTAGAAAAAGGACAGATTGTTTTATTGAATTTCTGGGGAGAAGAGGAAGAAATAGAGGATTTATATCGTTTTATAAACGCGGTGTCTGCCACTGGAGCAATGCCGATGTCTTTGATTCATTCTTCAAAATATTACCAGAATCTTTTTGAAAATATGCAAAGTGAAGTACCGGAAAAATGGTTTGAGCAGTTTGCGGGAGTGGAGATTGTTGTTGATATTATGAATCATGCACCGGGGATGCCGCCAAAAGGATTGGCAGCAGAAAAAATACCATTGTTTGGTGCATATTTAAGAAAGCTATTTCAGGCATTTTCTGACAAAAAGAAGTTAATTCAGATAACGATGCCAACAGATGCAAATGCTGTTTTGGCAGATATGAAACCTGAAGTATTTAAGGCAAGAACATTGAAAGCATTAGATGTAGATTATAGAAAGTTAAAAGAGGATTGTCAGTCTAAGATAGAGAGTTTTGCGGGAACAGCAAGGACGATTGTAACAGGGAAAGACTGTATTTTATCCTTGGATACAACAGATAGAAAATGGATTGTAGATGCGGGAGATGGGGCATTACCGGCAGGTGAAATTTATATCGCACCAGTAGAAGAACATAGTAATGGAAAAATATTTTTTGAAACTCTTGCAGTAGAGGGAAAAGGCGTATTTTCAAATGTTACGGTTACAGTGAAACAGGGACAGATGACAGGCTCAGACTGTGAAGAATTTAATGCGTTTTTAAAGGAACTTCCAGAAGGCGGCAACGTTGTTGCGGAGCTTGGAATTGGCATGAACCCAAATGTTGACAAAATTTTAGGAGATTCCCATTTGGATGAAAATGCGGTAGGCACATTTCATATTGGAATTGGTATGAATCATTTGTTTGGAGGAAAAAACGAAACTCCGGTGCACTTTGATTTTGTTGCGGAAGGTGTTGTAAAATAAGCAGTTTATAACAGAAAACTTAGGAATAATAAAAGAATAACGAAAAAATTCGAAAATAGTATTGACAAATTATGGTTACTAGGAATATTATCAAAAAGAAGTTTTGAAAAAATACGATTTGTGAAAGAAGGAGGTAATAAATATGACAAAGTATATGACAATGCATAAAAGCGAAAGAACAAACAAGTTAAGATTGCATATGAATACCTCGGTGATGAATCAATAATATATTAGATTCTATTATTTTCTTATACGAATTTTTAACGTGGTATCATATTTTGATACCACGTTTTTTTAATTCATAGAAATTTTTGCAAATTCCTATGAATAAAAAAAATTCCATTCTTTGTTCTTCATATGCAGTCAAAAATTAACAATAACCAAAATGATGTGAAAGAGACAGGGCACCCTGCATATGAAGGAGAAAAGAAATGAATTTATCAGAAAAAGCAATCGTAACAGCAGTACATAGAGAACGCTATGAATTACTTTATGGAGAAACAACCATTTTTGGCAGATTAAAAACAGCAAATTTTTATCATACAGATGAGTTGGTGGAATTTCCAACCGTTGGAGATGAAGTGGCAATTTCCTATCAGGCGGCGGGAGACAGCCTGATTACAGAGGTGCTGCCGAGAAAGTCCGTATTTTTGCGGTTAAATGCCACACAGGGACAGCCGGATTTAGCAGTGGCGGCAAATTTTGATTATGTGTTTATCACCATGTCCTTAAATCAGGATTTTCATGTATCGAAGTTAGAGCGTTATCTAGCTGTGGCATGGCAGAGTGGCGGAACGCCAGTGATTGTGCTTACAAAAGCAGATATTTGTGAGGATAAGGAGCAGTATTTAGAAAAAGTAAGAAAAGCCGCTCCAAATGTAAAATACTTTTGCGTCAGCTCTGTAACCGGCGATGGATTTGCCGAAATGGAAACCTATTTTAAAGAAGGAAAAACAAGTGTGCTGCTTGGTTCTTCCGGTGTTGGAAAGTCCTCATTTGTAAATACTTTAATGGGAAATGATAGGATGCAGACAGGCGGTATCCGGGAAGCAGACGCACAGGGCAGACACACAACAACCTATAAGCAATGTTTATTTTTACCGAAGCAGATGGTACTGCCGGATGGCAGTGTTTTAGCAGGCGGTGGGAAAATTATAGATACACCGGGAATGCGAAAACTGATTGTAAGTGAGGTGGAGCAGGGATTGCAGAACACCTTTGAAGATATTGAGGAGCTGATTAGAGGCTGTAAGTTTTCGGACTGCAGGCATAAAAATGAGCCGGGATGTGCAGTCTGCGCAGCATTAGAAAATGGCACATTAGAGAAAAAACGTTGGAAAACATATCAGGAGATGTTAAGAGAAGAAGCGTTTTCCAAGGAACGCAGGCAAATCATGAAGAAACGGATGGAAAAATCCAGAAAAAATAAGAAAAGAAGCTAAACTTGCATTGATGCCGTTTGGAGCAGAGATTACATCATAAGAAAAAAGCAAAGGAGAAGGTTATGATACAAGTAAAAAACATATCAAAAGAATTTGTTTCACCGAAAAAATATCCAGGATTGAAGGGCGCAATCAAAGGACTTTTTTCAAAGGAAAAAGTGACAAAAGAAGCAGTAAAGGACATTTCTTTTTCCATAGAAAAAGGAGAAATCGTCGGATACATAGGGAGTAATGGCGCAGGAAAATCCACGACAATTAAGATGATGACAGGTATTTTATCACCAACAAAGGGTGAGTGTTTGGTAGATGGCGTAAATCCATGTCAAAACCGCAAGGAAAATGCCAAAAATATCGGAGTTGTTTTCGGTCAGAGAACACAGCTCTGGTGGGATTTGCCGTTAAGTGAATCCTTTACTATTTTAAAAGAAATTTATGATGTGTCTGACGAAGATTATAAGGAGCGCATGGAATTTTTAAACAGAGTGTTAGAATTGCAGGACTTTTTCGATAAGCCGGTGCGGACACTTTCGTTAGGACAGCGTATGCGTGCAGATTTAGGAGCGGCATTGCTGCATAATCCAAAGGTGCTTTATCTTGACGAGCCGACGATTGGATTAGATTTAGTGGTAAAAGATAATATTCGTGAGGCAATTAAAGAAATCAATGAGAAATATCAGACAACCGTTATTTTAACAACGCACGACATCGGAGATATTGAGGAGCTGTGCAGCAGAATCATTATTATTGATGAAGGTAAAAAGATTTATGATGGTTCATTAGCAGAATTAAAAGATACCTATGGTACAAAGCGTAAGGTTTCTATGGAAATCCGCCAGCCGGAAAAGGTAAAAACGCTGGATTTAGGAAAAGTTTTAGGACTTGAAAAGACAGATTATGAAGTGGAATATGATGAGGAAAATAACAACTATTCTGTGACCTTTGATAAGCATAAGGTACAAGTTCCTCAGCTTTTATCTGCAATTATGGAAGTAACAGAAGTAAAGGATATTCAAATAAAAGAAACAGAGCTTGCTGAAATTGTAAAAGAGATTTATAACCGCGGTTTTGTGGACACTTTGGCAGGTTAGAGGAGGAAGAGATGGGAAAAAAATTAAAAATTTATCTTCCTTTTGCAGCAAATGAGTTAAAACGTCAGATGGCATACAAAGGGGCATTTTATTTGTTTATTTTTGTCAGTCTGTTCGGCTCATTTATCAGCTATTATCTGTGGATGGCGATTTATGGAAGTTCGCCAAATGCAGCGATTGGAAACTTAACAAAAAATGAAATGGTCGTTTATATTTTTATGGTATATGTGACCTCCTCTATTGTGACAATTTCGATTTCTGACTGGGTAAGTGATGATGTTGTAAAAGGAACGATAGCAATGAATCTGATTAAACCGATGGACTATCGTTTGAGCCTGATTTCAAAGGCACTTGGGAATTCCATTTATCGTTTTTTAGCACCAAGCATATTTATCTGGATTGGTTTAGAGATATACAAAGTAAAAGTTTTGGGTATGGAGCTTGTGGCTATTCAGACGGTATGCATTTATCTGATTAGCTGCATTATGAGCTTTTTAATCTTTGTTCTTTTTGATTTTTGCTTTGGAATGATTGCATTTTTTACAACTTATATTTTTGGCTTAATGCTGTCAAAAGATGCGCTGCTTAGCTTTTTAACAGGGCAGTTAATTCCAATCAGTATGTTTCCGGAGGCATTACAGAGAGTGTTTGATTTTCTGCCATTTTCCTCTATGATTTATACACCAGTGATGATATATCTTGGAAAATACACACAGGCAGAGCTTACATTTGTGCTGCTTCGCCAGGCAGTCTGGGTAGTTTTATTATATGTATTAGGAAGTCTTATTTGGAAAAAAGTAACTAAGCGTCTGGTCGTATTAGGCGGCTGATTTTAGAAGAGGAAAGGAAAAGTTATGCATACAATTAAAAGATACCTGCGTTTATACCGCGTGTTAGTAACGCAGTTTTTCAAGGTAATTATGCAGTCTAAAGTTGACTTTCTGATGGGACTGATGGGATTTTTTCTGACACAGATAATGGGAATCGCGTTTTTATATCTTGTGTTTGAGCAGATTCCGTCCCTGCAGGGATGGACATTAGACCAGTTGATTTTTATTTATGGATTTGCACAGATTCCAAGGGGAATTGACCACTTATTAACTGATAATATCTGGCTTGTGGCGTGGCGGCTTGTAATTAACGGAGATTTTGACCGTTATATGCTTCGACCAATGAACATCTTTTTTCAGGTGATTGCAGAAAAATTACAGCCGGATGCATTAGGAGAACTTTTAGTTGGAACAATCCTTGTGGTTTCATCAATTTCAAAAGGCATTGTTGTTGTGGATGCGTTACATATTCTGTTGTTTATTGTTTCGGTATTTGCGGGAGCACTGATTTATACATCAATTAAACTGTTTTTTGCATCCATTGCATTCTGGGTGAAAATAAGTGGACCATTTTTACAGGTGGCTTATGAAATGGCTGACTTTGCAAAATATCCAACAGAAATTTATAACAAGGCAATCCGCTTTATTATCACATGGGTGATTCCATTTGCCTTTGTTGCCTATCTGCCAGCCAGCTTTTTCCTAAATGGCGGGGCATCTGCGGCTGTCATCGGAATTGAGTGCATCATCGCAGTGGCATTCTGGTGCATCGCATATGCATTGTTCTCCTATGGAACACGTGTGTACGAAAGCGCCGGCAATTAATTGAAATTTGGGGACGCAGCCTAAATTTCGAAATCTAGGGACGTAGCCTAAATTTCGGAAAAAAGGCTGCGTCCCTGAATTTCGAAAAAAAAGCTACGTCCCCAAATTCCAAATTCTGGATTTCAAGGAGGAAAAATGAGATATCAAATAAAAGGTGCGCTGGTGCAGTATGCAGCAGACACCATATTAGAAAATGTAAATTTTGAAATTCATGATAAAGAAAAAATTGCAGTTGTTGGAAGAAACGGCTGTGGAAAAACCACATTGTTAAAGCTGATTGCTGGGGATATTGAGATGAATAACCTAGACAGCGATGAGGAATGTGGAATCACAATGGCGGGAAAACAGAATATTGGTCTACTCCGTCAGGTGAGCTTTACGGACGGCAGTGTGCTTGTGGAAGAGGAAATCAAAAAAGCTTTTGCACCTGTGTTTGCCTGTGAAGCAAGAATGAAAGAAATCGAAGAACTGCTTCATATACAAGAGCAGAACAAAGCACTGCTTTCTGAGTATGCAGCTCTTCAAAACCGCATGGAAGCCATGCGGGGGTATACCTGGAAACAGGATATGGAAATCATGTTTCAGAAGTTTGGTTTTACAATGGAGCAGTTAAAATGTCCGATTGGAAGCTTTTCCGGTGGACAGCAGACGAAGGTTGCTTTTATTAAGCTTTTGCTAAGCCGCCCGGATATTATGCTTTTGGATGAGCCAACGAACCACTTGGATTTGCCAACGATTGAGTGGTTAGAGGATTATTTAAAAAGCTATGATAAAGCAGTTGTTATCGTATCCCATGACCGCATGTTTTTAGACCATGTCATTGACGTGACCTACGAGATTGAATATCACAGAATCAAACGTTATGTTGGAAATTATTCTGCATTTATGAAGCAAAAAGAAGAGAATTTTGCGAAGCAGGAAAAGGATTATGAGGAACAGCAGAAGGAAATTGAACGTTTAACTGCTTGGATTGAAAAATGGAAAAATACGCCAACAAAGGTGGCTGCGACCCGTTCCAAACGCATGGCAATCGAGCATATGGTGAAAATCGAAAAGCCAAGACGCTTTGACTCAAAGACTTTTCATGCCATGTTTACTCCACGAATTGAAAGTTACACCGATGTTTTATCCGCAAGGAATTTAAAAATCGGCTATGATTCAGAATTAAGTATAGTATCTTTTCAGCTTAGAAAAGGCGAGCGTATGGCAGTCCTTGGAGAAAACGGAAAAGGAAAATCAACCCTGTTAAAAACAATCGTCGGCAAAATTCCTTCCCTTGGCGGAAGCTTTACCATTGGAACAAATGTGGAATGGGGCTATTTTGACCAGCAGGCAGCAGTTGTAAATGATGATGACCCGAATCAGACAGTGCTTCAGAATTTCTGGGAGCAGTATCCAAAGCTTATGAGAGAGGATGTCCGCAGTGCACTAGGCAGCTTTCTTTTTTCGCAGGAGGATGTGGAAAAGAAAATGGGACAACTTTCCGGTGGAGAAAAGGTGCGTCTTGCCCTTTGTAAAATGTTTCAGACCAAGCCGAATTTATTGATTTTAGACGAGCCGACCAACCATATGGATATGGCAGGAAAAGAAGCCTTAGAGCAGATGTTAAAGGAATTTCCGGGAACAGTATTATTTGTGTCCCATGACAGATATTTTATCAGCCAGATTGCAACTGGAATTTTAGATTTTGGTGAAGATAAGGTAATACAGTATGATTGCGGATATGAAGAATATTTGCAGGAAAAAAATCGTTTATCTGCAAATGATGCGACAAAAAATGCAGGAAATCCTGCAAATATGGGACAAGTCAAAAATGGAACAAAACAGATGGCAGCAGGCTTAAGACAATCTGCGGCTGGCACACAAAACGGAGATGGAAAAGAGCCGACCTTAACCGATGTATTTGACAAAAAATCCTATTACAATCCGGGTAAAATCAAATCCCGACTGACAAGACAGTTAGAAAAATACGAAGCTATGTTAGCAGAAAGTGAGCAAAAGGCAGCAGAGCTTCAACTTCAATTAATGGACCCGGCACTTGCCTCTGATTATACCAAACTGATGGAATTGCAGGAGCAGCTTGATGCCGAAGAGCATCAGCAGGAAAGCCTGCTTGAGCGTATGATGGAAACGGAGACAGAATTAGAAGAATTTGAAATTTAGGGACGTAGCCTAAATTTCGAAAAAAAGGCTACGTCCCCAAATTTCGAAAAAAAGGCTGCGTCCCTAAATTTCAAGTTTAGAAAATATTTAGATGACTTTTCTATAGGGCAGTGATAAGATGAAAAAAGAAGTGGAAAATATGTACAGAAGATACTTCAAGGAATTACGCGGAAACGGTCAGGGAGGAAGAAAAATGCGTTTGGAGTGGAAGAGTTGTCTGCGTGTAGCAGCTACGATATTTTTACTGTATCTTGCGATTTATTACTGGGGCTCAGCAATGAATGTCTTAGGGTTAGTAATTGGTGCAGCAATGCCGATTATCACAGGTTTTGTCATTGCGTATATTTTAAATATTTTGATGAGTTTTTATGAGAAATACTATTTTAGAAAAAGCAAATCCGAGTTTGTGAAAAAGAGTAAGCGTGCGGTCTGTCTGATTGCAGCGATTTTATCTTTGGTTGGAATTGTTGTACTTTTGATTCATCTGGTTATTCCAGAACTCATTTCCTGTATCCAGTTGTTGATTTCTGACATTCCGCCGGCAATCGAAGCCTTACTGAAAAATGAAACAATTGTGGAATTACTGCCTAAGGATATTTATAAAGAATTAGCAGCAATTGACTGGCAGTCTTATATCAGCCAGTTTGTGCAGTTTGTTACATCAGGACTTGGCAGTACAGTAACGACTCTGGTTTCAGCTGTATCTTCTGTTTTTTCAAGGGTAATAAACTGGTTTATTGCATTTATTTTTGCAATTTATTTCCTGCTTGGAAAAGAACAGCTTGTCGGTCAGTGTAAGCGTGTGATGAACAGCTATGTGCCACAAAAGGCAGTTGAGAAAATCAATTACGTTACAACTGTTTTGAATGATTGTTTTCATAAATATATTGTTGGACAGTGCATTGAAGCTGTGATTTTGGGAGGCTTATGTATCTTCGGAATGTTGATTTTCCGTTTCCCATACGCAGCAATGATTGGAACACTTATTGGATTTACCGCGTTGATTCCGGTTGCAGGAGCATATATCGGAGCAATTGTTGGCTTTATTATGATACTTACGGTTTCACCGATTAAAGCAGTTTTATTTATTGTATTTATCGTTGTTTTACAGCAGTTAGAAGGAAATCTGATTTATCCAAAGGTTGTAGGAGGTTCGCTTGGACTTCCGGCAGTCTGGGTGCTCGCAGCGGTTACCGTTGGTGGAAGCTTGATGGGTATTTTTGGAATGCTTCTTGGAGTGCCGATTGCGGCAGCGTTATATCGTATGCTAAGAGATGATGTAAGACGCAGAGAGTGTAAAAATACTGGGAAAAAACAGGAAAAAGCAAGGCATAAGAAAATAAGATAAGTAATAAGAAAGGACAGTCTAACTGTAATGTCATTTAGTTAATTTTAAAATCATTAAGTTTAAGGGATAAGTCTTCGGATTTATCCCTTAAAATTTGCCTATCTCAAAACCCTCATTAAGTTTAACACTTCCCATATATCAAAATTGCAATTTATTAACGCAGACGTATGCTAATTGTATAATATGGGAAGCGGAAATTTGAATTTTTGCGACAGAATAAAAAGAGAGAAAAATGTCATTTTTTACATTTTTCTCTCTTTTTTACTTTATAGGAAATTTCTCAAATCGTCAGAAATAGTGTATAATGGACTAGAAATAAAAAATGACATGACAAAAGAGCGAATGTAGGATTCGCCATGACGTTGTTTATGTAGTTTTTTGTTTTGGTTTAGGATGGC